>NZ_JBFAYI010000025.1:0-129751 GCF_040681245.1 Lentzea sp. NPDC051838 | reverse complement strand
GCGCCATCGCCGCTTGCCTTCGGCTTTGCGGGATGGCCGCGCGTGCCGCGCGGGACGTTGTCCGCTCGTGGCTGGCTCCCGGCTCGGCGCACAACGGCCCGGCTGACAATGGCCCGGCTGAAAACGACCCGGCGCCCAATAGCCCGACTCCCAATGGTCACTCGCCTGGCGGTTCAGGCGGCGGTGTGGAGCTGGTTGCGTCTGGGTTTTCGTTCCGGGTCCAGCCATGGCGGCGGATAGAACGTCGGTATGCCGTGGATCAGCTTCACTTCCCACTCGCTTTGGTGGATCAGCGTGTGGTGATGGCGACAGAGCAAGACGGCGTTGCCGACCGATGTATCGCCGCCGTCGGCCCAGTAGCGAACATGGTGGGCATCGCAGTGCCGTGGCGGTCTCGTGCAGCCCGGGAAGGCGCAGCCTCGGTCCCTTGCTACCAGGATTCTGCGGATTCCAGCCGGGAAGGTGCGGGTCTTGCGGCCGATGTCCATCGGCTACGACTGGCCGCCCAGGATCAGCGGGATCACACCCGCATTGCAGGCGAGCTGGCGGACCTGGTCGGCCGGGATGCGCTCGCCGTTGTCCAGCAGGGCCTGGCCGGTCTTCGCGGCTAGGTCGTCGTAGCTCATCGTCAGCGTCAGGGTGACCGGTTCGCCGCCGTGCTCCGGGAGCTGGTCGGCGCGGACCATCAGGTTGACCAGCTCGGCGAAGGCCTCACCCTCACGCTCCGAGCGGTCGCGCTGGTCCGGGCCTTCTCCGGTGTCCGGACGGGGCTTGGCCAGCGGGGACAGGGCGGCCTCGTAGGCCGCGCCCGTCACCTTGTCCAGCAACGCCCGGATCTCCAGCACGCCGTCCTTGCGCCAGCGACTGTGGTGCTGATTGACCAGCCGCTCTGGCTGGGGCTCGGCGGGCTCCGGGTCGTCCTGGTTCAGCGAGTAAGCGAGCCTCGCGCCCAGCTTGCGCACCGTCTTGGGATCGAACTGCCGGGCGTACTCGACGACCGTGGCCTCGTGCTCGGCGGGCAGTTTCTTCATCGCCTTGGCGATCTCCGCGACGTGCGCGATCGACAACTCGCCCTCGGCCGCAGCCTCGGCGGCCAACGGAAGCTCCGGAGCCAACTCACTGCCGGTCGGAGTGATCTCGCTGCTCAACAACCCGGAATTCGCGACCCACTGCTGGGCGACGTGAATGTCCCAGCGGACCGCGTCCCGCAGCACCTGCGACAGCTTCTTGTAACCGAACTCGGCCGCAGCGCCACGCCGCTCCAACTCGGCGATCTTCCGCATCGCCGAGTTTTCGCGCACCCGCATTTCCTTCACATCATCGGCGACGCTCTGCAAGAGCTCGTCGGAGGAAAGAAGTCGGGGGTCGCTCACATGTTCGACTCTACCGCAAGATCACGACCAGATAACGCGAAAAACAAAACACCATCGTGTGAACCGCCCAGCCCCAGAACACCCCCGCGAAGCCGAAGGCAAGCGGCGATGGCGAAGCCGAGCCGAACGAGAGCACAACAACGCGAAACACCGGTAATGACCGCCGCCCGAACAACAAAACGCAACCACGCACGCAAAGCGATTGGGGCTTGACTTTGGGTGCGAGGTGCTACCCTTTTCGGATCGGGCGGGTGCGGAGCATCCGACCTTTTCCGCCCGACACAGCGCCTCGCAAGGGACCCGAAGTCAAGCCCCAATCGCAATCGACGCGCCAGCGGCGATGACGCAACCAAAGCCCGTCAGGTCTTTGACCCGCGCGCCCACGCTGGAACCGCAGCCCAACCACAAAACGCGACCAACCCCGCTGGAACCGCAACCGACCCAGCCAACAGCACCACCGCAGAGCGCGTGAGCGCCTAGGGTGGCCCACGTGATCCGAGTCCTCATCGCCGACGACGAGACGCTGATGCGTGCCGGCATCCGGCTGATCCTGGAGAACGACCCGGAGATCACCGTGGTGGCCGAAGCGAGCGACGGCAAGCAGGCCGTGGAGCTCGCCCTGAAGCACAAGGTCGACGTTGCGCTGCTGGACATCCGCATGCCGGGCGGCGACGGTCTCAAAGCCGCGGAGCACATCGCCAAGTCGGCGAACGTCGTCATGCTCACGACGTTCGGTGAGGACTCCTACGTCGCGCAGGCGATGAAGGTCGGCGCCACGGGCTTCCTGCTCAAGGACACGCCGCCGCAAGAGCTGATCAACGCGGTTCGCAAGGCGGCGAGCGGCGAACCGATTCTCGCCCCGCAGATCACCAAGCGTCTGATCGAACGTCACCTCGCCGCGCCCGACAGCGGTGCGGAAGCGAGGAAGAAGATCGACGCCCTCACCGACACCGAGCGCAACGTGCTCAAGCTGATCGGTGAGGGGTTGTCGAACACCGAGATCGGTGAGCAGTTGTTCATGGCGACCGGCACGGTGAAGGCGCACATCAGCCGGATTCTGCCCAAGCTGGAGTGCGCCAACCGCGTGCAGGCCGCCATCGTGGCCCACGACGCCGGGCTGACCCGGTCGTGATCACGCCCGGTGATCGCTGAGTGAAGCGATCACCGGGCGAAGTGATCACTGCGTCGTGAAGCGGTCCAGGGCGCGGATCTTGTTGGTGGCGTCGAGGGCCGCGACCTTGTAGGCCTCGGACAGCGTCGGGTAGTTGAAGACGGTGTCGACGAGGTAGTCGACGGTGCCGCCGCAGCCCATCACGGCCTGGCCGATGTGCACCAGGTCCGTCGCGCCGGTGCCGAACACGTGCACGCCGAGGATCTTGCGGTCCACAGTGGACACCAGCAGCTTCAGCATGCCGTACGCGTCGCCGACGATCTGGCCGCGCGCGAGTTCGCGGTACCGGGAGATGCCGACCTCGTAAGGAATCGCTGACGAGGTGAGCTCGGTCTCGGTCGCGCCGCAGTACGAGATCTCCGGGATCGTGTAGATGCCGATGGGCTGCAACGCGGTCAGATCGTGCACCGGCTCGCCGAACGCGTGGTACGCGGCCAGGCGGCCCTGGTCCATCGACGTCGCGGCCAGCGCCGGGAAACCGATCACGTCGCCGACGGCGTAGATGTGCTCGACGGGCGTGCGGTAGTGCTCGTCGACCGAGAGACGCCCGCGGTTGTCCGACTCCAGACCGGCGGCGGCCAGGTCCAGCTTCTCGGTGGTGCCCTGCCGACCGGCCGAGTACATGACGGCGGCCGCGGGGATGCGCTTGCCGGAGGCCAGCTGCGTGACGGTGCCGCCTTCGGACACCTGGACGTTCACGACCTTCTCGCCGAAGCGGAACGTGACGGCCTGGTCGCGCAGGTGGAACTTCAGCGACTCCACGATCTCCGGGTCGCAGAAGTCCAGCATCTTCTCGCGCTGCTCGACGACGGTGACGCGGCAACCGAGTGCGGCGAACATCGACGCGTACTCGATGCCGATCACGCCGGCGCCGACGACGACGAGCGACGACGGGATCTCCGTCAGCGCGAAGACCTCGTCGGAGTCGAGGATCCGCTCCTCGTCGAAGTCCACGCCGGACGGCCGGGCGGGGGTCGTGCCGGTGGCGATGACGATGAACTCGCCGGAGATCGTCGTGTGGTCGCCGCGATGAGCTCCTTCCACCGCAACGGTGTGCGCATCGACGAAGCGACCGAAGCCGTTCAACAGGTCGATACCGTTGCGGTGCAGCTGCGCGCGCACGACCTGCACCTCGCGGCCGATCACGTGCTGCGTGCGGGCCATCAGGTCGGAGATCGTGATGTCCTGCTTGACGCGGTAGCTCGCGCCGTACAGCTCACGTTGCGACATGCCCGTCAGGTACATCACGGCTTCCCGCAACGTTTTCGAGGGGATCGTCCCCGTGTTCGCGCAGACGCCGCCGACCATCTCCTGCTTGTCGATGATGGCCACGCGCTTGCCCAGTTTCGCACCCGCGATCGCAGCCTTCTGGCCTCCTGGGCCAGAGCCGATCACGATCAGGTCGTAGTCGTACGACGTCATGCCGAGCAGCCTACCGAGACGGATTCGATTCCACCTCTGAACGAAATATGAACCCGTTCAACGGAATGTTCGTTCGTTGGGCCATGACCGAACTACGCACCTTCCGTTTGCCCGAGATCGTCACCGGCTCGGACGACGACGTCGAGCTCGGCCGCCAGCTCATCGCGGCGTGGCAGGCCGACGGGATTCTGCAGATCGCAACGGACGCGGTGCAGGACCGAACCACCGAAGAAGCCTTGGAAGCCAGCAGAAGGTTCTTCCACGGCTTGTCGCTCGAGGAGAAGTCGCGCCTGGTCAGCGACCTGACCTACGCCGGGTACATCGCGTCCGGCGAAGAGGTCACCGACGGTGTCGCCGACTACTCGGAGATCTTCACCGTCTGCAAGGACGTTCCGCTCGACGACTCCCGCGTCGTCGACAAGTGGCCGTGTCACGGGCCCGTGCCGTGGCCGGACAACCTCTACCGCGAGGCCATGAAGGACTTCATGGCGATGCTCGGCGACTCGGGAGAGAAGATCCTGAAGCTCACCGCACTGGGCTTCGGGCTCGACATCGACACCTTCACCAAGCTGACCGCGGACGGCTGGCACCACATGCGGGTGCTCAGGTTCCCCACCAAGTCCGAGACGGTCGACCGCGGCATCGGCGCCCACACCGACTACGGCATGCTCGTCCTGGCCGCACAGGACGACGTCGGTGGTCTCTACGTCCGCCCGCCGATCGAGGGCGAGGAACGGCCGCGCAACTGGCTGCCCGACGAGTCAGCCGCCGGGTGCTTCCAGGACGCGGAGGGCTGGACCTTCGTCGAGCCCGTCCAGCACGTCTTCACCGTGTTCCCCGGTGACATCCTGCAGTTCCTCACCGGCGGCAAGCTGCTCTCCACGCCGCACAAGGTCCTGTTGAACACGCGCGAGCGGTTCACCATGGCGTACTTCCACGAGCCCAACTTCGAAGCCGTCGTGCGGCCGCTCGACGACCCGCACGGCGACGACGTCATCCACTACGGCACGCACTTCACGAACATGTTCATGCGCTGCTACCCCGACCGCGTCACGACGAAGCGCATCCACGACGAGGACAGGCTGACCGTGCTCAGCGAACTCCGTTCTGGGGTTCGTCACTCCTGAACGGAATGATCAGGTCGAGCAGGCGGGCCGTGGCGCGGTACTCCGCGACACGGTCCGCGAACGGCCGCTGCACGATCTTGTGCACGGTGTCGCGCGACAGCCGTTCATAAGCAGGAACCGTGTCGTTGCTGAGGAAGTCCCAGCGGGCCACGCGATCCGCGTAGTTGAAGGCGGGCAACGGACCGCCGAACAACGGCCGGTACTGCGCCGGGGTCTTCCCACCCGGCACCGGCATCGGACCGGCGACCGTGATCGCGTACGTGACGACCTCGCCGGGCGGCAGCAGCCGGGAGCGCATCCGGTCGAACTGGTCGGCGATCACCAGGTTCTGCTCGCGCGAGGAGAACTCCATGACCGCCTGCGCCGGATCCGCCCACGCCGCCGTGGTGTCCGGGTCGATGATCCCCGCGTCGCGCATCTCCTCGACGGCCTTGATCCCGCCGTGCAGGTACGCGGCGTGCATCGCGCCGAGGTCCATGAAGATGTGCTTCTGCATCGACATCAGCATCGACGAGAACCAGCGCAGCTCCGGCACCGTGCCGAGATCGAGCATGCCGGCGGCGAACGCGGGCGCGCCGATGTTCGCGAACCCCATCCACCGCAACGTGTCCGGGTGCTGGACGTAGAGCTTCGCGTAGAAGTCGTAGACGGCGAAGATCACCGAGCGGTTCGCCTCGGCGGAGCGCTGCGGGTCCCACTCGGACAGCGCGACGCCGGCGTCCTCGGCGGCGCGGACGATCCAGTACTGCCACAGCAACGCCTTGAACCTCGCCGGCGCGATGCCCTTGGCGCGATGGCGGTTCAGCGCGGCTTCCAGAACGGCGCGGTCGTACGGCAGATCCGGGTGCACCCCGCCCCGCAGTTCGCCGTTTCCGTTGGACAGCGGCAGATCCAGGTAGTCCACCGCGTCCGCCTTGGTGACGCCCATGCTGGTGAGCACGAGCGCCGCCACAACCATGAGCACACGCATGAACACGAATGGTACGGGGATCAAGCAGGCTTTCCGTTCACACTGGTGCCGGGGAAAGTGATGTTTTGCGAGTTCGTTAGCTTGTTGCCGCCCTTGGAGATCGCGGTGAACTTCGAATTCGAGACGATGATGTTGGTCACTTTGGACGCCGATAGGCCATCGATCTCAACGGCGTACTCCTTTGAGCCAGCAACGATGAGCCGTTCGAACGTCATGTTGCGGACAACCGGGTTCACGACCGGGCCGGAGTTGCCGGAACCGCTGTAGTTCAACGTGATGAAGACCGGCGACTTGGTCAGCTTGTTCGCGGTGATGTCCTTGAAGTGGACGTTCTCGATGATCCCGCCCCGGTACTTGCTGGTCTTGATGAAGACGGCGTACCAGAGCTGGTCCGCCGTGTTGGCCTGGTTGACCGCGCAGTTGCGCGCGTAGATGTTGCGCGCGCCGCCGGACGCCTCGCTGCCGATGCAGATCGCACCGCGGTTCGAGAACACGAACCTGTTGTTCTCGATCACGATGTTCTGCGACGGCATGCCGACGCGCCGCCCGTCGACGTCGCGGCCGGACTTGATCGCGATGCAGTCGTCGCCGGTGTTGAACGTCGAGTCCTTGATGTGCACGTCGGTGCAGCACTCCGGGTCCACACCGTCGTTGTTGCCACCACCGCCTCGAGAGTTGATCGTGACGCCCTCGACGGTGATGTTGCGGGACTTCACCGGGTGCACGCTCCACATCGGCGGGCGCTCGACGGTGATGCCGCTGATCAGGATGTTCTCGCAGGACACGAACTGGATCAGGTTCGGCCGCAGCTTGTGGCCCTCGCCGAGCTTGCGCTGCGCGACCGGGGTGCCGTCAGAGCCCCACTTCTGCAGCTGCGACCAGTCGGAACCGCCGCTCCCCCACGGCTTCCACGTCTGACCCTGGCCGTCGAGGGTGCCGCCGCCGGTGATCGCGATGTTCGTGGCTTTGTTCGCGTAGACGAACGCCTGGTAGTTCAGGCATTCGATGCCCTGCCAGCGGGTCTCGACCATCGGCAGGTACTTCTTCGGGTCCGGGCTGAACAGGAGCTTGGAGCCCTTGTCCACGAACAGGTTCACGTTGCTGAGCAGGGTGATGCCGCCGGTGAGGAACGTGCCGCCCTTCGCGACGACCCGGCCGCCGCCGGCCGCGTTCGCCGCCTCGATCGCCTTCTTGAACACCGAGGTGTTGTCGGTCTTGCCGTCCGCCTTGCCGCCGTACGCGGTGACGTCGAAGTCGCGCGCGGGGAACGACGGCGGTTTGATGCGGGCGAGGATGGCGTCCACTTCGTCCCACGGATCTGCTTGCGCCGTGCCGTGGACGAGCATTCCTGCTGCTACGAGTCCGGACACCTTGAAGAAGGTTCGCCTGGAACCAACCATCACAGCCTCCACTGCAAACGTTTTCAGCGGCGGCTCGATCGACAGCGTATACGGTCGTCGCGTGACTCCCAAGGACGAGTTCGTCGCCGCAGTTCGGACCGGGTTGCAGGAGTTGGCGGATCCGGTGAAGGCACCGGAGATGCAGGCGTACATGAAGTCCGACATGCCGTTCATCGGCGTGCAGAAGCCCGGCCGGGTGACGCTGCTGAAGTCGTTGCCGAAGCTGCGTGACCGCGACGAGTGGCTCGACGTCGTGCGGACGCTGTGGCGGGAGGCGACGTATCGCGAGGAGCGGTACGTGGCGCTGTCGTTGAGCGCGGACAAGCGGTTCCAGGACGTGTCGCTGATGCCGTGGTTCGACGAGATGATCGTGACCGGGGCGTGGTGGGACTTCGTCGACGAGATCGCCTCGAGGCTGATCGGACCGTTGCTGCGGTCGTCCCCTGACGTGATCCGGCCGCAGATGCTCAAGTGGTCGACCGACGAGGACAAGTGGCGGCGGCGGACGTCGATCATCTGCCAGTTGGGCTCGAAGGGCGCGACCGACGTCGACCTGCTCACGACGTGCATCGACGCGAACGTCGACGACCGCGACTTCTTCCTGCGCAAGGGGATCGGGTGGGCGCTGCGGGAGTTCGCGAAGACCGAGCCGGGGTGGGTCCGGTCGTTCGTGGACGCGCGGCCGGGACTGTCGCCGCTCTCACGGCGCGAGGCGCTCAAACATCTCTAGAGTCGATCTCATGCTGGGGAAGCACGTGCGGCTGGAGCCGCTGTCACTCGATCATGCTCAGGGACTGTTCGAGGTCACGCGTGATCCGGACATCTGGACGTGGCTGCTGAGCGCTCAACCGCGGAACGTCGACGACATGCGGGCGTGGATCGACCAGGCGGTGCGCACGCGGGAGGCGTTCGCGCAGATCGAAGTCGCGACCGGACGCGTCGTGGGGACGACGTCGTTCTACGAGGTGGTGCCGGAACACCGCAAGCTGGTGATCGGCTACACGATCGTCGGCAGCGAGTGGCACGGCACGGCGATCAACCCCGAGGCCAAGCTGCTGTTGCTGACCGAGGCGTTCGAGGCGCGCGGCGCGTTGCGGGTGGCCTGGTACACCGACGTCCAGAACGTGCGGTCGCAGCGAGCGATCGAGAAGCTCGGCGCTGTGAAGGACGGAGTGTTGCGCGCGAACGTGACGCGGCCGGACGGATCTCAGCGGGACACGGCGGTCTACTCGATGGTGCCTGCGGAGTGGCCTGCGGCGCGGGAACGGCTGACTAGCCGTGTTTCGCGCGACCCGAGTAGGTGAGCGGGAAGACCAGCTCGGCGCACTCGTTCGGGACGTCCTGCGCGACCTGGACCTTCATCGTGACCTCGACCGCTCCCCCGGCCGGGATCTCCACGACGTCCGTGAGCGGAACGACCGTCAGCACGCCGGCAGGACACCCCGCGACGCGCTGCTGGGTGGCGTCGAGCGGCTGACCGGGAACCGCGGACAGGCTCTCGACGATGATGTCGACCGAGTTCGGGTTGGACAGCCGCACCTTGCGCTCGCCCTCGGCGCCCGGTCGAAGTTCCACCGCAGCGCCGGAGATGTCGTTGATTTCAAACGGCTTGAGCTGCTGCATGTCCGACTCGCCGGAGCTCACGGAATACGCCATGGCCGGCTGGTTCGGCGCAGGCCACGTCAGGTGCATGGCGGCCACGACGGCCGCGCCGACCATGAGAATCGTCAACGACACGGCGATCTCAAGGCGCGGACCCAGACTACGCATGGCGCAACTCTCCAGAGTTGTTGCTCCAGGCGGTGGGTTCGCCTCTAGCTCCCCACCGGACCGGCGACCAACTCGCCCGGTGGTTCATCGCTTCGCCCCTCGGCCCCAGCGGGCCGCGTCGACAATCTTGGAGAAGCTTCACGTACTGCGCAAGCGTCTGACGGGCGCCGATTTCCCCCTGTAATGAGGGACTTTTGGCACCTTGACAGCTACGCAGGGCTACCACCTGCTGGTTTGATCCCAAATCCCGATCTCCGGGACTCAGCCGATCGAGCGAATTATCAGGAACAAATCTTCTCGGCCGACTGGGTGCTCGTCCAGGGACCGGCTACGGAGCGGATCTTCGCACGGAGCGGAACCTTACCGGTGACCGTGTAGGAGGTCGTGGTGACACCGGTGACCACGGTGAAGGTTCCCTGCCCGCCTTGGTCTTTGTCGCTCCAGTACACCTCGTACTCGGGAACGCCCGCGACAGCCGTCCAGGAGATCACTCCGGTGGACTTCACACAGGTCAGCCCACCGGGAACGGAGGCGGTGACCGCTTTCGCGGCCGCGTTGCCCTGGTTGGAGGTCTGCCAGGCCGCCGAGGCGGGCTGCACCGCGACCAGGCACAGCACCGCCGCTCCCGCGATAGCGACCCTCATGACCCGCTCACGATCGTGACGGTCACGGGGATGGCGAAGTCCGCGCCCTGACACGCGTTGGCCGCGTTCGCGATCATCGCGACCGAGTTCGCCATGGTGATCGTGGCGGTGCCACCGGCGGCGATCGGGGTGCCTGGGGCCTGCGCGGTGAAGCTCACCGTGCTCGCCGGGCACGAGCCGGACGCGGGCACCGCGCCGTTCGGTGCCACCGAGCTGACCACGACCGCGTACGGGTTGGGGTTCTGCACGGTGACGACCGCGGTGCCGATGGCCGTGCCCGTCGGGTAGAGCAGGCCGGTGGTGACGGCGCCGCCCGACACCACCGGAGCCTGAGCGGTGCCCGCCTTGGTGGTGGCACTGCCGGTGCCGGAGCTCGTCCACGCCGCGTAGGCGACCCCCGAGCCCAGCGCGGCCGTCATCACCGCGAACACGATGACGCCTCGGCGGACGTACCGCCGGCGGACGAGTTCCTTGAAGCTGATCATGGCTTGATGGCCGTTCCCGAGTAGGTGAGGGGGAAGGTGAGGTTTCGGCAGCCGTTCGGCGCCGAGGACGTCATCCGCACGGTCAGCGGTACGTCGGCGGAAGCGTTCTTGGCGACCAGGAACGGCGCCGCGAGGGCGTCGACGGTGACCGCGTTCGCCGGACAGTTCGGGGAGGGCCGCCCGACCGAGGTGTCGAGCCGGGTGACCTTGATGTCCTGGTTGTTGGGGTTGGTGACCCGGACCTTCCGGGTCACCGTCCCACCGGGGACCAACCCCGTCACGGTGCCGACGTCCGCGATCGTGAAGGCCTTGGCCGGGTTGTCCGCCGCGTTCGACACCGGCGACAGCGCCAGCAGCACGGCGAGCACGATCAGGGCGCGGCGCATGGCTCAGGCAGCCGACTCGAGCGTGGCGGTGAGGGGCATCGTGAAGGACTGGCTCTTGCACTCGTCAGTCGCGTCCGCGCTCATGGTCGCCTGAAGCGTGTAGGTGCCGGTCTGGCCCGCGGCGATCGTGCCGGCCGGGTTGGTCACGGCGGGGCTGGTGACGGTGCCCGCGGCGCAGCCGTTGACCAGCGTGGAGGAACCGGCGGAGATACCGGTGACGCGAACCGGGTAGCTGTTCGGGTTGTTGATCGTCACCTGGTAGCTGACGGTGTGGCCGGGGTAGAGGCCGCCTGCTCCGTCGACGGCGCTGATGGTCGAGTTGGCGCTCGTGGTGGAGCCGACCGAACCGGAACCGGAGCCGGTGCTCGACCACGCGGCGTAGGCAACTCCGCCGCCGATGGCGAGGACTGCGATTCCTGCGATGACTGCGGTGCGCTTGCGCATTTGGTTCTCCTGAGGTGGTGCTCGGTGGGTACGGCACCAAGTCTGGAGAAGTTTCAATCACTACACAGCGTGCACAAGACACCAGAAGAAGGGCCCTCGCGGCACTGTTGTCACCCGGCATGGATCGGTTATTCGCGTACGCGGACTGGAGGTCAGAGCGTTCCTTACGCGAAAGGCCCAAGATTCTTCGACGAATCTCGGGCCTCACCCAGTGTAACAGCTCGGACGCGCATTGAAGCGAGCAATGCATTTGTCACTGCGTCTGTATCAAGATTGCGCCGTCACGCGTGGAATTGCAAGTAGCCGCGTGAAACAAAAACGGCGGTCACAACGATAGTGACTCGTCGTGACCGCCGTCAGCAGCAAATCAGGCGCGGAGAGCGGCGCCCAGACGTTCGCCCGCGGCGGCGACGGCGGCGTCGCGAGCCGACGTCGCCTCCTCCACCGTCAGCGTGCGGTCCGGCGCGCGGAACCGCAGCGAGTACGCGAGCGACTTGCGGCCCTCGCCCACCTGCTCGCCCGTGTAGACGTCGAACAGGCGGATGTCCTCCAGCAGGTCGCCGGCCGACGAACCGAGCACCTCGGACACCGACTGCACCGGCACGGAGGCGTCCACGACCAGCGCCACGTCCAGCAGCACCGGCGGGTACGCCGACACCATCGGAGCCGGGCGGTGGTCGTCCAGCGGCAGCGCGTCCAGGTCGAGCTCGAACGCCACGGTCCGCTTGGGCAGGCCCAGCGCCTCGATCACCTTCGGGTGCAGCTCACCGGCGTGGCCCACGGGCCAGTCGCCGACGCGCAGCTCCGCGCAACGGCCGGGGTGCCACGGCAGCAGGTCCGACGCCACGATGCGCAGCGAAACGCCGTACGCGGCACCGACCCGGCGAGCGGCCTCGACCGCGTCCGACCACTCGGCCATGCGGCCCTTGCCCCACCAACCGGCCAGCTCGCGGTGGCCCGTGAGCACACCCGCGACGTGCAACGGCTGCTGCGGCAGCGACGCCAGCAGCGAGGCGACCTCGGCCTCGGTCGGACGGCGGTCCACACCCAGCGCCGGTACTGGCACCTGTTGCGCGCGCGGCAGAGTCACCTGCGCGACGTTGTACAGCGCGACGTCCTTCGCACCACGGGCGAGGTTGCGCTGCAACGTCTCCAGCAGACCCGGCAGCAGCGTCGTCGCGAGGACGTTCTTGTCCGCCTCCAACGGGTTCAGCACGCCCACGGCGTTGCGGCGGACGTCGTCAGCCGCGAGCCCGAACGCGTCGAACACCGACGGGTCGATGAACGGGAACGGCTTGACCTCGATGAAGCCGTCCTCGGCCAGGGTGCGCCACACCGTGCGGCGACGGCGCTGCTGCTCGGTCAGGCCACGACCGGCGGGAGCGGGCGGCAGCGTGGACGGGATCGTGTCGTAGCCCTCCAGCCGCAGCACCTCCTCCACCAGGTCGGCGGGCTGCACGAGGTCCGCGCGCCAGGTCGGCGGCACGGCCGTGACGATCGTCTGGCCCTCCTCCGACGTGGTCACGGAGACCTGGCAGCCGATCTGGCCGAGACGGCGAGCGGTGACGCCCCGCGCGTAGCGGATGCCCGCGACGCGGTCCGGCAGGTCGATCGGCATCGACACCGGCTCGGGCAGCGACGGCACGCCGACGTCGGTGCGGCCGGGCTTGATCTGGCCCTCGGCGTAGTGGTTGAGCAGCTTCGCGGCCCGCTCCAGCGCCACGGGCGCGAGAGCCGGGTCGACCGTGCGCTCGAAGCGCTTGGCGGCCTCGGACGGCAGCTTGTGCCGCCGGACCGTGCGCGCGATCGACGCCGGGTCCCAGTTCGCGGCCTCCAGCAGGATGTCCGAGGACGAGTCCTGGACCTCCGTCGAGGCACCACCCATGACACCGGCCAGCGAGATCACGCCGGAGTCGTCCGCGATCACGATGTCGTCGGGGTCGAGCGCACGCACCGAGTCGTCCAGCGTCGTGAGCTTCTCGCCCGCGACCGCGCGCCGGACCTTCAGAGCGCCCTGGATCGACGCCGCGTCGAACGCGTGCAGCGGCTGGCCCAGCTCGAGCATCACGTAGTTCGTGACGTCGACCGGCAGCGAGATCGACCGGATGCCCGCGAGCATCAACCGGCGGCGCATCCACCACGGGGTGGGCGCGGTCGGGTCGACACCCGTGACGCGACGGGCCACGAACCGCGAGCAGCCGGTGCGGTCCTCGATGTGGACCGGCCACACCTCGCCCTCGGCCTCGGGGATCTCGACGACGCCGGGGTCGCCGAACGGCACCTCCAGCGCGCACGCGATCTCGCGGGCCAGGCCGCGGACCGAGAACGCGTAACCGCGGTCCGGGGTCGGCGCGAGCTCGATGACCGTGTCGGTGAGGCCGAGCAGCTCCAGCGCGTCGTCGCCGGGCTGCGCGGTGCCGGTGGGCAGCACGAGGATGCCCGAGTGGTCGTCGCCGATGCCGAGCTCGTCGGCGGCGCAGATCATGCCCTGCGAGACGCGGCCGTACGTCTTGCGCTCGGCGATCTTGAAGTCGCCGGGCAGCACGGCGCCGGGCAGCGCGACGACGACCGAGTCGCCCTCGACGAAGTTCGTGGCGCCGCAGATGACGTTGTTGACCTGCTCCGGGCCGACCTCGACCTGGCAGTAGCGGATCGGCTTCTTGAACTCGGTGAGCTCCTCGATCGCGACGACGCGACCGGCGACGATCGGGCCGGTCACGGGACCGAGCGGGCTCACCTCCTCGACCTCGATGCCGATGCGGGTGAACGCCTCGGCGAGCTCGTCGGGCGTGGGGACTTCGTCGAAACCGAGGTGTTCGACCAGCCAGCTGACCGGGACTCGCACCGGATCAGGCCTCCGTTCCGAATGGCTGGGTGAAGCGGACGTCGCCCTCGACCATGTCGCGCATGTCGGGCAGGCCGTTGCGGAACTGCAGGGTGCGCTCGAGGCCCATGCCGAACGCGAAGCCGGAGTAGACGTCCGGGTCGACGCCGGTGGCGCGCAGGACGTTGGGGTTGACCATGCCGCAGCCGCCCCACTCGACCCAGCCTGCGCCGCCCTTCTTCTCCGGGAACCACACGTCGACCTCGGCCGACGGCTCGGTGAAGGGGAAGAAGGAAGGCCGCAGACGGGTCTTCGAGTCCTCGCCGAACATGGCGCGCGCGAAGGCGTCCAACGTGCCCTTGAGGTGGCCCATCGTCAGGCCCTTGTCGACCGCGAGACCCTCGACCTGGTGGAACACCGGGGTGTGGGTCGCGTCGAGCTCGTCGGTGCGGAACGTGCGGCCGGGGCACACCACGTACACCGGCGGCTCGCGGTCGAGCAGCGTGCGGGCCTGCACCGGCGACGTGTGCGTGCGCAGGACCAGCGCCGAGTCGGCGGGCGCGATGTAGAACGTGTCCTGCATCGAGCGCGCGGGGTGGTCCTTGCCGAAGTTCAGCGCATCGAAGTTGAACCACTCGGTCTCGAGCTCGGGCCCCTCGGCGATCTCGTAGCCCATGGCCACGAAGACGTCGCCGATGCGCTCGGCGAGGGTGGTGATCGGGTGGCGCGCGCCGCGGGGGAACCGGTCCCAGGGCAGCGTGACGTCGACGGACTCCTCGCGCAGCACCCGCTCGTCGCGCTCGACCTGGAGCACGGCGTGGCGCTCGTCGAACGCGGTCTTGATCGCGGACTGCGCCTCGTTCACGCGCTTGCCGGCCTCGGCCTTGGCCTTGGGCGGCAGTGCACCGATCTCGCGGCGGGCCAGCAGCACGGGCGACCGGTCACCCAGGTGGCCCGGCTTGACCGCCGCCAGGGCCTCGAGGTCGGCAGCTCCGGCGAACGCCTCGCGCGCCTTCGTCACGGCCGCGTCGAGGTTCTCGGCCGACAGCGCCGCGACCTCCTTGGGGTCGTACGGGTCGTTGGCTCCGGACATGGTTGAACTACAGCTCCCGTCACGGACTACTCGGTAATCAACAGACCGATCCTAGTGGGTGCGCTCTTGACCGCTCGCGCCCGTTCCGTTACCGGCCCCTTGCGCGGCCTCCGCCGTTCGCCATAAACAGCGGCAGCGGCCCCTCGCGGATCTCTAGGATGGGCGGCACCATGTCGCACACCTTCCGCGTCGACCTGCGCGGCATCATCGACCTGCTCAGCCACCACCTCTACAGCAGCCCGCGCGTCTACGTGCGCGAACTGCTGCAGAACGCCGTCGACGCGATCACGGCACGGCGTGAGCTCGACCCGTCCTGCCCGGCCGAGGTGACGATCACCTGCGGCTCGGAACTCCGGATCACCGACACCGGCGTGGGCCTCACCGAGGACGAGGTGCACGAGCTGCTGTCGACGCTCGGCCGCACCTCGAAGCGCGATGAGCTGGGGTTCGCCCGTGAAGGGTTCCTCGGTCAGTTCGGCGTCGGCATGCTGTCGTGCTTCCTCGTCGCGTCCTCGGTGACGGTCATCACGCGGTCCGCTCGCGGTGGTTCCGGGGTGCGCTGGGAAGCGGATTCCTCGGGCAACTACACGGTTTCCGTTGTGGACGGCGAGGTGCCGATCGGCACGACCGTGGTGTTGAGCGCTTCCCGCGGCAACGAGCACTGGCTCGAAGCGGACGTCGTGCGGCCGTTGGTGACGGACTACGGCGATCTGCTGCCCGCCACCGTGACGGTGGACGGCGCCGTGGTGACGCGCGGCGAACGGCCGTGGGATGACGAGGACGCTGAGCTTTCGGACTACTGCGAGCAGATCTTCGGCTTCAAGCCGTTCGAGGCGATCCCGATCGAGGTCGAGGCCGCGGGGCTGACCGGGGTGGCGTTCGTGCTGCCGGAGGGTGTGCACCCCGGGACGCGGCAGACGCACCGGGTGTACCTGAAGCGGATGCTCGTCGGCGACAACGTCGAAGGGCTGCTGCCGGACTGGGCGTACTTCGTGCGGTGCGTGGTCGACGCGTCCGCGATCCGGCCGACGGCGTCGCGCGAGTCGCTGTACCAGGACGAGATGCTGCTGGCGGTGCGCGAGGAGCTCGGCGAACAGATCCGCGACTGGCTGATCAGGCTGGACGCGATCGAGCCGCGCCGCGCGGGTGAGCTGCTGGCCGCGCACCACCTCGGGATCAAGTCGCTGGCGCGGTCCGACGACGAGATGCTGCGACTGGTCGAGCGGTGGCTGCCGTTCGAGACCACGGACGGCGCGATTCCGTTGCGGCAGTTCAGGCGCAAGCACGGCGCGATCCTCTACATCCCGGACGTCGACGAGTTCCACCAGCTGGCACCGGTCGCGGCCGCTCAGGGCCTGGGCCTGGTCAACGCCGGCTACGCCTACGACCTGGACCTGCTGAACCGGCTGAGCGCGCTGGACGGTCCGTCGATCGCTCGCCGGGTGGCGCCTTCCGAACTCCTGGCGGCACTGGCCGATCCGGAACCCGACATCGAGACCGCGTTGCGGCTGCGGCTGTCCGAGGGCCAGGCGGCGCTGGACCGGCACGACTGCGACGCGGTGATCCGCGACTTCGACCCGGTCTCGTTGCCCGCCTTGCTGATCAGCAACGCCGAGCAGCAGCGCAAGCTCGACACCGAGCAGACCGCCGAGGAGGTCAGCGACCCGCTGTGGGCGGAGCTGCTCGGTCAGCTCACGGCGGGTTCCACGTCCGCGCGACCGGAGCAGCTGGTGCTCAACTGCCGCAACCCGCTCGTGCAGCGGCTCGCGCGGCTGAACGACCCGGCGCTCGTCGAGCTGACCCTCGAATCTCTTTACGTGCACGCCGTTCTGCAGGCTCGGCGGGCGATGCGACCGAAGGACACGGCGGCGCTCAACCGCTCGTTCCTGGAACTGCTGGACCGTGCTGTGGGGGGCAAGTGATGAGCGACTTCACCAACGAGGACGCCGAAAGAGCGTTCATCGAGGCCTACAACATGCCCACGGGCATGCCGAAGCACGAGGCGCTGGAACGGGCCGGGCGCATGGCGGACGCGCTGGGGCACCTGCCGCTCGGCGTGTCGTGCCGGATCGCGTTGCTCGACTCGGCGTACTACCTGTCGCGCTACGACCTGATGCTGGCGCCGTTCGCCTGGGCGCTGACCGCGCAGCAGAAGGACCCGGAGTCGTTCGACGACAGGGAAAGGCACTCGCTCGACTGGTCCCACAAGTGGATCGCGAGCGGGCTGCGCCGCGATCCCAGGTTCTCGCTCGACCAGCTGCAGTCGGTGATCACGCAGCTCGCCGAGCGGTACGGGCAGCGCGGGTACTCGGTGCAGCCGGTGCACGGTGCTCGCGCCGAGCACGCGTACCACGTCGGTGACATGACCGGTGTCGCCGAGCACCTCGGGAAGTACCTGGCCACCGAACGCGGGCCGATGGCGGACTGCGCCGCGTGCGTGGTCGAGGAGCAGGTCTGGCTGCTGGCGCGGCTGGGACGGTTCCAGGAAGCCGCCGCGCACGGCTGGGAAGGACTGTCGGGGGAGACCGGCTGTTCCACGCAGCCGCAGGGGATTCTGACGGCGCTGCTGTGGCCGTTGCTGGAGATCGGCGACGTCGAGCGGGCCGCGCACGCGCACACGACGGCGTACCGGTTGATCAAGGAAGACGACATCACGTCGTACGTGCACGAGCACATCCGGTTCTGCGCGTTGACGGGCAACGTGGAGCGCGGCGAGGAGATCCTGCGCCGGTCACTGCACAAGGTGACCGCGGTCCAGCTGCCCGCGGACGAGATGTCGTTCGCGCAGTCGGCTTCCGTGCTGCTGCGCCGGATTCCCGCCGACACCGTGTTCGAGGTGCCTTCGCTGGGCTCGTTGACGGCTGCCGAGCTGCTCGATCGTCTGTCGTCGCGGGCCCTGGAGCTGGCGCGGGCGTTCGACGCGCGCAACGGGTCCTCGGCGTGGGTCACGCGGGTCACCGAGGCGCTGGAGCACGCCGACCACTCCCCCGTGCCGCTGGCGGTTCCGACGGCTCCTCCCGTTGCCGTCGCGGAGGAGTCGGTGGTGTTCGGCGATCCCGTGGAGATCGCCGAGGCCATGGTGACGCTGTACGACCAGGGCGACTTCGTGAAGGCGCGGCGGATGCTCGACTCGCTGCCCGCGGACATGGACTCGTTGCTGCCGCCCGATCTCGCGGCGCACGCGGGCATCCGGCGGATGACGTCGGGACTCGTTCCGTTCGAGCCGGAGGCGTTCGAGACGCTGCTCGCCGGGCTGCCGAACGACCTCGCGCTGCGGTTCCGGGCACGGATCGCCTCCCGGCAGGAGGGTGGCCTGGAGATCGCCGAGCGGTGCCTCGCGGAAGCCGAGTCCGACTTCACCCGGTCGGTGGCGGCGCTGACGCTGGCGGAGCTGCTGGACGACGCGCACGCGCACGACCGGGCGTCCGAGATGCTCGCACTGGCGTCCTCTTTGGACGTTCCGGAGCTGCGCGGCCGGGTGCTCGTCGAGTCGGCGGAACACCGTGCCCGGCAACAGGATCTCGAAGGCGCGTACGCGGACGTCCTGACGGCCATGGCGGGCTCGTTGCCACCGAGCGCGCGATTCGAGGGCTTCCGGGTGCAGCTGCGGCTCGAGACCCTGCTGCGCCGGGTCGACGACGCGATGGCGACCGCTCGCACGTACGCGACGGCGTTCCCGCTGCCAGAAGGCGCCGAGGCGCGCTGGTACCAGGTCGCGGCGATCCAGGAGCTGGACCAGGAAGGGGCCTGTCTCGCCGACCTGCGCGAGGCCGTGGCGATCTCGCGCGTGCACCTCACCCCCGGCCACACCGCGCACTTCTGCTTCGCGCTGAGCGGCGGGTACGTGCAGACGGACCGGTTCGTCGAGGCCGCCGAGGTGCTGGAGGAGTCGCTGCGGCTGCTGCAGGAGGGACAGGAGGACCTGCGGCTGCAGGTGGTGTTCCGGCTCGGGCAGGTGTGCCGCAAGCTGGGCGAGCTCCCTGCCGCGGAACGGAACCTGCGCGAGGCCCTGGAGTTGCTGCCGCCAGAGGAAGCCGGCCGCCGGGCGTTCCTGCTGGACGCGCTCGCCTCGGTGCAGTCCGGTGCGCACAAGCACGAGGAGGCCATCGCGTCGTGGCGCGCGGCCGCCCTGTTGTGGACGCAGGTCGCCGACTTCTCGGAGGCGGTCGGCTCGCTGATCGAGCTGGCGTCGGCGTTGCCGGACGACAACGTTCTCGAAACGCGGGCGGCCGTGGACGAGGCAGAGGCGCTGCTGCCGTCGCTGGACGACCCGGCCGAGGTGACGCGGCGGCAGGCGGAGATCACCGCGATCCGCGCGTGGGTGCACGGGCAGGCCGGCGAGTTCGCCCTGGCGATGAAGAGCTACCGCGACGCCGAGTCGCTGGTGGCGTCGCTGGGCGACGAGGGCTGGCGGGTGTTCATCGTGCTGCGGGCGGCACACGTGCTGCTCGGGGCCGACGACGCCGAGGGGGCGGAGGCCGAGGCGCGCCGGGCAGCGTCGTTGCTGCCCGACGACAACCAGGTCGGGAACGTGCTCTCGGTGCTGTCGGAAGCGTTGCGGCGCCAGAACAAGCCGTCCGGCACCGATCCGCTGGTGCGCGAGCTGACCGCTCGCCTCGACTAGTCGCTCTTCGAGGTCGCCTTCTTGTAGGCGACCTCGAAGGCCTCGTCGGCCGGAACCGCGATGTGCGGGACGACGCCGACGGCTTCCCAGTTCGTGCCGGAGATCGGGTTGATCGAGCGGCCGTTCGGGATCGACGACTTGAGGTGCGGGCCGACGCGGTAGCGGTCGCCGGGGTGGGCGCCGCCCTTCGTGGTCTCGCCGATCAGGGTGGCGCGCTCGGTCTGCTGCAGGTTGTAGCTCAGCTCTTCCGCGGCGGAGAACGTGCGGCTGCTGGTGAGGACGTAGACCGGCTTCGTGCCGCCGAACTTCGGGCCCTGCACGAACGGCAACGTCCAGTACTGCTGGGTGGAGTCGTCCGGGCGGTTGTAGATGTCGTTGAGGTGCACCTGCTCGTCGAAGAGGTAGCTGCAGACCAGCGCGACCGTGTTGGGGTCACCGCCGCCGTTCTTGCGCAGGTCGATGATCAACGCTTCGGTGTGCGCGATCAGGTTCATCGCGGCGACGATCGCGGGAGTCGCGACCTCGGCGTCGTGCAGGAGGCTGAACTCCAGCAGGCCGATGTTGCCTTCCAGGCGCTCGATCCTGCGGAGGCCGAACGCGTCGAGCTCGGCTTCCTTCTTGTACGCCACCGGGTCCCAGGCCGACTCCTGCCCGGTCTCGGGAACCTCGGTTTCGCTGTGGAGCAGGCGGAGGTGCTTGTCGCCGTTGACCGACTGCAGGTCCTTGGTGACCCGTGCCGCGAAGTCCTCGTCGTCGGTGGCGTCCGCGTAGGCGCCTTCCTCGAGACGGGTGCGCAGGACGGTGGCGATCTCGTTGGCCGTGTCCGGGAAGACGTAGTAGGAGGCTAGCTGGGAGCACAGGAGCTCGATCTCTGGTTCGCGCACCGGCACACGATACGAGACGCGCTGCGAACCGCGAGCCGATTTTCGGCGTGGTTGCTGGTGTGTACCCCGACTGGCAGTTCGACCACATCGACCCGAAGCTCGCCAACCCGCTGAACGAGGTGCTGGCGAGCCTGCGTTCCCGATGCCCTGTCATCGACTCCACCGCGCACGGCGGGTTCACGGCCGCGCTCACCTACGACACGATCAAGCAGATCCTCGGCGACCACTCCACGTACAGCTCGGTGGACGGCATCGCGATTCCGCGGCTGACGATGACCGGGAAGCCGCCCGTCGACTTCGACCCGCCGCTGCACACGATGTACCGCAAGATCCTGCAGCGGCACTTCACGCGTACCGCTGTGGCGCAGTACGACGACACGTTGCGGACGTTGACACGGCATCGGATCAAGGAGCTCGTCGCGCAGGGCTCCTTCGATCTGGTTCCTTCCTTGGCGCACTACCTGCCGCCGGCCGCGATCGCGTTGATCCTCGGCATGCCACCGGAGGACGGGACGCTCTTCCTCGGGTGGCTGGACAGGCTGTTCCTGGCCGCGCGCACGGGTGATCGTGCGGCCGGTGACGTGGCTTTGGGCGAGTTCAAGGGTTACATCGCCGATCAGCTGTCCCGGCAGCGCGCGGCCGGAGCGGACACCGTCGCGCTGGCGATCGCGGACGGGACCGTGGACGGGCGGCCGTTGACGTCCGAGGAGCAGATCGGGATGTTCGTGTTCCTGATCATCGCCGGGCACGAGACGACGGTGCACGGCCTCAGCGCGATGCTGTGGTTCCTGGCGTCCGTGGACGGGTTGCGTGCTCGGGTGCTGGCCGATGCGTCGCTGATCGGGCGGATGGTCGACGAGTGCCTGCGGATCGAGGCACCGGTGGTCGGGATCGCGCGGACCAGGGTGCCGGACGGGCGGCGGGTGCTGGCGGTGTTGAACGCGGCGAACCACGACCCCGCGGTGTTCTCGGAGCCGACCGAGTTCAGCTGTGAGCGTGACCGGAACCCGCACCTCGCGTTCGGGTACGGCGTGCATCGGTGCGTGGGCGAGCATCTCGCGTTGCTGGAGATGCGGATCGTCGCCGAAGAGGTGCTGACGTTGATGCCGGACTACGCGTTCGAGACCGGCTTCCGTCCACAGTGGAGCGGCGGGAAGATGACCCGCGGGATCGAGTCACTTCCCGTTCAGCTGCGCTGATCCCGCGCCGAGGCGTAGAGGCAGACAGCGGCGGCCGTCGCGAGGTTCAGGCTCTCGGCGGCCCCGTACAGCGGCACCTTCAGCGAGGTGTCGAGCTCCGCGACGACCTCGTCGGGCAGGCCGTGCGCCTCGCTGCCGAACACCCATGCGGTGGGCTGCTTCAGGTCGCCGTCGACACTCGCTTCGACGAGGTCGCGTTCGGCGTACCCGTCGGCGGCGACGAGCTTGAGACCTGCTAGGCGGCAGGCGGCGAAAACCTCGGCGGCGTCACGGGAACGCGCGATCGGCAGGTGGAAGAGCGAGCCGGTGGAGGCGCGCACGCATTTGCCGTTGTGCGGGTCGACCGTGTCGCCGGCGAAGATCACCGCGTCGGCTCCCGCCGCGTCCGCCACGCGCGTGACGGTGCCCGCGTTGCCGGGGTCCGAGACGCCGTAGAGCACGGCGACGAGCTTCGGGGTGCCCTGCAGCGCCTGGTCGAGCGGCTGCGGCACGGCGTCGACGACCGCGATGATGCCTTGGGGCGTCACGGTTTCCGACAGCGAGGCAGCGGCCTTGTCGTCGACCTCGCTGATCCGGATGCCTTCGCTCGCGGCGGTCTGGAGCAGCTCGGGGTTGCGTTCCGCGGCCATCGCCGTGACGAAGAGCTCGTGGATTCGGCCGCCTTTCCAGGCGAGCGCTTCCCGTACGGCCTGGGCTCCCTCGACGAGGAAACGCCCTGCTTTGTCACGGCCCTGGCGGCGCGTCAGGTGGCGAGCAGCAACGACCCGAGGCGTCCGTTCGGTGAACGGAGCTGCCTCGGGTCGGTTCGCTCGAGCGTGCTGGCTCAGGCCTGGTCCCCGGCCGGAGCGTTCACGTCAGCCGGGAGCGCCGCGCGGGCGATCTCGACGAGGGCCGTGAAGGCGGTGGCGTCGGTGACGGCGAGGTCCGCGAGGATCTTGCGGTCGACCTCGACGCCGCCCAGGCGCAGACCCTGGATGAGGCGGTTGTAGGTCATGCCGTTCGCGCGGGCAGCGGCGTTGATCCGCTGGATCCACAGCTTGCGGAAGTCGCCCTTGCGCGCACGCCGGTCGCGGTACGCGTAGTTGAGCGAGTGGAGCACCTGCTCCTTGGCCTTGCGGTACAGCCTCGAGCGCTGGCCGCGGTAACCGCTGGCGAGCTCGAGGGTGGTACGGCGCTTCTTCTGGGCGTTCACAGCCCGCTTGACGCGTGCCACGGGTCCATCCTGTCGATCTCATGGGGGGCTCGGGGTCGGGGCCCGAACCCCCGAATTAGCTAGGGGGTGTCGAAGCGGGTCAGAGACCGAGCAGCTTCTTGATGCGCGGGGCGTCGTTCTCCGACACGACCGCGGTGCCGCTCATGCGACGCGTCACCTTGCTGGACTTCTTCTCCAGGATGTGGCGCTTGCCGGCCTTCTCCCGGAGGATCTTGCCGCTGCCGGTGACCTTGAACCGCTTCGAGGTCCCGCTGTGCGTCTTGTTCTTCGGCATTTCCGTCCTCGTCTCGTGCTACCCACCGGGTCGGGGGCGGGGGTGCGTCCTACGCCTCTTCCGAAGCGGTGTCATCCGCCTCGGGCGCATCGTCGTCGTGCTTGACCACGCGCGGCTTGATGTTCTTGTGCGGCGCCAACACCATGATCATGTTGCGGCCGTCCTGCTTGGGGTTGGACTCGACGAAGCCGAGCTCCGCGACGTCCTCCGCCAGCTTCTGCAAAAGCCGGTAGCCGAGCTCGGGGCGCGACTGCTCGCGACCGCGGAACATGATGGTCACCTTGACCTTGTTCCCGTGCGAGAGGAAGCGGGCCACGTGGCCCTTCTTCGTCTGGTAGTCGTGCGGGTCGATCTTCGGCCGGAGCTTCTGCTCCTTGATCACAGTCAGCTGCTGGTTCCGACGAGACTCGCGAGCCTTCTGCGCCGTCTCGTACTTGAACTTGCCGTAGTCCATGAGCTTGCAGACCGGCGGTCGAGCCTGCGCGGCGACCTCGACGAGGTCCAGATCCGCTTCCTGCGCGAGTCGGAGCGCGTCCTCGATGCGAACGATCCCGACCTGCTCACCGTTCGGCCCGACCAGACGGACCTCAGGCACGCGGATGCGGTCGTTGATGCGCGGCTCGGTGCTCACAGGAGCACCTCGGTTCGAGGGACTTGTCATTCACGTCCTTTGAGACTCGTTTGCGCCAAAGACAAGAGCCCCGTCGTCGATGTCGACGACAGGGCCCGCTTCCGACCGATCACAAACCTGGCACGCTGGGCACCCGTGTGCCCTGACGTTCAGGAGGACCGGACCCGGCCACCTTGTTGAGGCGGTGAACGCGGGTGGGAGCGGGGCTCCACTTGCCGCTCTCGCACTAACGAGAGCTGGTCGCGTCCGAAATACTAGCAGACGCCGTTGTCAACCCCCGAATCGAGGCCGTGTGACGTCGGCTTGCTTGAATGTCAGGCGTGACAGAGCCGCTTGAAGACAGTGTCCGTGACCTGGGCGACGTCCCCAGCATCGAGGTGATCAGCCGGGCGGCCGTGATGCTGCTGTCCGCCTCCGCGGAACGCCTCGGCCTCGCCGACCCGGACCCGGACAACTCGCCGCGCCGCGACCTGGACGAGGCCCGCCGCCTGATCACGGCCCTGGCCGGCCTGATCACCGCGTCGGGCGAGTACCTCGGCCCGCACGCCGCGCCGCTGAAGGACGGCCTGCAGTCGGTGCAGCGCGCGTTCCGCGAGGCCTCCGTGGTGCCGGACGAGCCGGGCCAGGGTCCGGGCGAGAAGTACACCGGTCCCGTCTACTGATCGTCGCGGTCGAGGGCGGCGGGCACCCCGGCCCGCCGCACCAGCTCGGCCAGCAGCCGCACCTCCACCAGAGTGCCGGAGTACCCGGCTCGCGCGGCTCGCTGTGCCTCGGCGATCGAGAGCCCGAACGCGCTCCGGATCGCCTTCAGCACGACGGCACCTTCCGCCTGGAGCCGATACGTGCCGTGCCGCGCCAGGATCTCCTCGCGCACCGCCGCCTGAGCAGTTCCCCGGCCCCGGTCGCACGAGGCAGTCCCGCAGGTGCACTCCAGGTCCAAGGCCCAGCGCAGCCCGTCCTTCTCGACGAACTGCTCGGCCCAGCCCGTGCAGGCGGCGCCGCAGGTCCCGCACGTGCCCTCGAACCGTGCCGCCTGGCGCTCCACTACTGGTCCGCTCGCACCACGACCGGTTCCCACGGCTCGGCCCTGATCTGGAACACCGCGCTCGCCCGTTGCCCGGTAGCGGCCCGGAACGTGATCGCCGACCCGTTGTAGAGCGGACCGACCTCCAGGTGCTCGACGGGCGGCTCGTCGTGCTGGGAGAGCCCGAGCACCCTGCTGCCCGGCACCACGGACACCGTGAGCTGCTCGATGACCTCGGGCCCGCCGAAGTAGGTGAGCCAGAACTCGTCGGGCGCGCCGGGCGTGATGGCGAACGTCGGCATGCCCCGCCTCAGCCGCTCGGCGTTGAGGCTCTCGGTCAGGTCGCTGACCTGCTGCGCCGCCTGCTGCGCGGTGAGCTGGGCCTCGTCGGCGAGCATCCGGGACGCCTCGGCCGCCTCCTGAGCCTGCGCAGCCGCCTTCCTCGTCTCCTCCAACGCCTTCCGCGCGTCCTCCAGCGCGGTTTTGGCCTGCAACGCACTGGCAGCGGCCTGTTCCACGGCCTTGCGCGCGGCCTGGGCCTCGTCCTGGGCCTGGGAAGCGGCGTCCTGGGCGTTCCGAGCCTCCCGCGCCTGCCAAAGAGAGATGGCCACGGCGCACATGGCCACGACGGCGGCGATCACTGAGAGCGCGATCATGCCCGCACCCCCACCGACGCGAGCTGACGCCGGGCCAGTTCCTCGATCACGTCGACGTCGCCGGTCCGCCACCCCACCGCGGGGTCGCCGTCGAACTTCGAGAGCTCCCGCGGGGTGAGCGAGGTAAGCGCTCTCAAGGCGAGCAGATCGGGTTTCGTGCGGAGCCGGGCGGTGTTGGCGGCCTTGAACGCGTACCGCAGCCGCAGGGGAAGCCAGGTGATCAGCAGGAACGACAAGGGAACCGCGATGAGCGCGACCTGCAGCCAGAAAGCCGTGTCCTGCACCACGCCGATCTGCGTGTTGCCGACGCCGATCAACGTCTCGCCGGCCTTGGTGCCGTTGCCCAGCGCGCCGGACAGATCATCGCCTACCAATGGAACGTCACGGGCTTTGGCCGCCGCGTTGGTGAAGACGTCGCGGATGTCGCCGCCTGCGTTGACCAGGCCGTCGCCGGGTGCTCGCAGTTCGAGGACCCAGTCGTGGGCGGTGGTGGCCACCCAGATCCAGATGGCCACCCATGCCACGGCGAGAAGGTCGGCGATCAGCTGACGCGTGAGCCTGGCCGGTCTGTCCGCGTACCACTTCATGATGCGGATGCTGCCACGTGACCCATCAGCCGTCGATGATCACCTGCACCACCCGGTCGTCAGACCGTCCAGAACCCCGACGAGCGCGGTGGTGCGGGGTCCGGCACCCACGACGACCGGTCGGCGGTCCGCCACTCCCGAACCGGGGTGTCCTCGGCGAAGTAGATGTAAAACGCCCAGTACTCCGCGGCTTCATGACCCGCCATCCAGTTGTCGAGCAGCTGCTGACGGGTCGACCAGTACTCGTTGATCCTCGCGACCGCCTCGGCACGGGAGATTCCGAGCTCGGACACCATCACGGCGGCGGTGTCGGCCAGGAGTTCCATCATCTCGTCGTCACCGGTCGCGAGGAACACACGCACCTCCGTCATTGCAGCCCGTCGTCGAGCATGCGGGCGGCCCGATCACCGAAGAACGCTATCTGGTTGCCGTCCAGGCGAGGCGGAGCGCCGTTCCTGAAGGACTTCAGGTTGCGCAGCATGGGTCCCTCGATCATCTCCAGGTCGTGGTCGACGGGTTTCTTCGCACGGTTCATCCTCAGGAACGTGGTGAGCGTCGGATCTCCCTTGTCGAAGGTCAGGCTGCGCAGACTGTCGAGGTCGCTCTGGCGAACCCGGAAGTGCAGCACCTCGCCGCCCTTCTTGCCGGCTGCCCACTCCTGGGCCTGGGACAGACTCCTGGTCGTGTAGAAGGCGACGCCGAAGTCGAGATCGCGGAACTTGCCGAAGGTGGGATCCACGCCGTTGTTGCGGATGTTGGTGGCACCACCCTTGTCCGTGCCGTGGTAGAGATCGACGAGGTCGTCGTCACCACCAGTGCCACACGCGGTGGGGTCGTCGTTGTGGACGAGAACATCAGCGGCGGCAGCCTTTCCAGGACCACCAGCACCGACGTAGTAGGTGTGCAGACCGTCGACCGTGAGGTTGTAGACGAGCCTGCCGCCCGAGAACGTCCGTGTGCCGGTGACCGTCGCCGGCTTGTTGTCCGCGGTCAGGAACCGATAGCCGGGCTTGATGTCCTCGGCCCCGAGCCAGCGCCCGAGATCCGGCACCCAGAACGGGTGCTCGTCGGTCACCGAGATCTTGCCGGTGCCCGCACCCGACGTCACTTCCAGTTGGTGCACCGACGCATCCGTCAGGTACGAGCGGACGTCGGTGAGCTTGCGCCCCTCGGTCCTGCCGGTGAGCGGGTTGGTGGACAGGACGACGTCGCCCACCCGCAGGTCCCGGATGAACTTGCGCGAGCCGTCCGCCATCAGCACGGTCGTGTCGCCGGTGAAGCTGTTCTTGCTCCGGCGGATCGGGCACGCGGCACCGGCTTCGTTGCGGCCGTGCGCGCCCGAGTCCTTCGCCTTGTCGTTGCCGCGCTTGCGGTTCGGGCCGAACAGCGAGATCAGGTCGCCGAGGCCGGGCACCTGGCTGTTGGCGAAGTCCGAGACCATCTGCTCGCCCACGGCCTGGATCACCGAGACGCCGGGTTTGATGATCGTGGCCTTGATGGTGTCCCAGACCTTGTTGACGTCCTGGACGTTCTCGGCCACCGCCGCGACCATGCGGGCCGGGAGGTTCGCCGAGGAGGACACCAGGTCCTTCATGGCGATCCGAGGCTTCAGCACGGCCTGCATGATCGGCATCGGGTTGTTCTTGACGGCGTGGGAGATCGCGGCCTTCGCACGGGCCGTGACCGCCTTCATGCGCGCCAGGCGTTCGGCTGCCGCACGAGCCGCCGCGGCTGCCTTGCGTGCTGCCGCCTGAGCTGCCGAACGGGCGGCCGACTTGGCCATGTCCGCGGCGTTGCGGCGAGCCAGGCCCGCCACGTCGTCGCCGTACCTGCGCCCGGCACCCGCGACGTCATCGCCATATCGACGCGCGGCACCGCCCACGTCATCGCCATACCTGCGGGCAGCACCTGCAACGTCGTCGCCGTACCTGCGCGCGCCGCCGATCAGGTCGTCGCCGTACTTGGCGAGGTACTTGGCACCCTTGGCGAGCTTGCCGAACGGCACGAAGTTCGACGCGGCCCACAGGAAGTTGCCCCAGCTCGGCTCGCGGATGAAGTTCGCGATGTCGTTGTATCCGGAGACCTCCTTGACGACCTCGAAGCCGACCTTGGCGACGGTCTTCACGCCGTTCCAGATCGCGCCCCAGTTCGGCCAGTGACCGTCGGGGTCGATCATGTCCAACGGTCGACCTGCGCCGTAGGTGTAGCGGTTGAACAGAACCGAGGCACCCGAGGAAGCGGAAACCGTGTCACGGGAGGCGAAAGCACCCGTTCCAGGCTGGTACCAGCGGGCACCCATGTTGACCTGACCGGTCTCCGAGTCGGTCCAGTCGCCCTGGTAGCCAACGGAACGCTTGGAACCGGAGGAGGCCAGCTGCTTGCCGAACGGGTCGTACGCGGTCGAGTCCTGCATGCCGGACTGAGCCGGGTCGAAGCCGCCGACCAGGTCGCCGTGCTTGTCCGTGAGCGCGAGACGCTTCTCAGAACCCGAAGCAATCGACAACAGCTCACCGGAAGCTCCGCGCCCGTAAAGGGAATCGGAGTCGGACACCGGGTCGATGTCCGTACCGGCGTAGGCGAACTTCTTGGTGTTGCGGCTGACCACGCGGTCGAAGTCGTCGTAGCCGTAGGTGGTCTTGCCCACACCGATCATGCGGTCGAACGCGTCGAAGGAGAACTTCTCCTCGAACCCGGACGACGTGCGCGACAGCATCGCGCCGGCAGGCGAGTACCGGTACGTGTAGTCGCTGTCCGCCAACAACCTGTTGCGCTGGTCGTAGGTAGCGGTCTTGTCACCGGCACGCACACGGTTGCCGGAGGCATCCCACTCGTAAGCAGTGGTAACCCCGCCAACGGACCACGACTTCAAGCGGTTCGCGTAGTCGTAGCCGTAGGTGTTGTCGCCCGAGCCCGCCAGGCCGGTGGTCACCTTGCGGGTCAACCGGTCGTTGTTGTCGTACTCGTAGTTCAGCGACGAGACCACGGCCGAAGAAGCCGCGTCCTTCAGCACATCGGACTTCATCCGGCCGAGGCCGTCGTAGTCCAGGTCGCGGTTGCGGCTGCTGCCGTACTGGATCCGCGACAGCTGACCGGCCGCGTTGTAGCTGAACACCTGGCCGGTACCGGTGATGCTGTCGGCGACCGTGCGCAGACGGCCCTGGGCGTAGGTGAACCGCGCGGTGCCGGACACGTCGGTGCGCGTCTTCATCCGCCCGAGCTCGTCGTACTCGAAGGACGAGTCACCCGAAGGACCGGTGGCGGACAGCATGCCGCTGCGGTCGTTGTAGGTGAACACGTTCTTGCCGCCAGGAGCACCGGACTCCAGCAGCCTGCCGGTCTCGTCGTAGGCCAGGTTCCGCTCGGCCGACGCCACTCCGGTTCCTGCACCTGTCTCCCGCACGAGGCGGTTCAGGTTGTCGTACTGCCGTTCCCGCGTCACACCACCAGGAGCGACCATCTTCGCGACGCTGCCCGTCACGTCGTACGACGTCGTCCACGTCCGGTCGGCGGCGTTCGGATGCGCGTCGGTCGACGGCTCCACCACGCTTTCCGGCAACGACCACGAGTTGTACGTCGTCACGAACTTGTTGCCGCGACCGTCGGTGTAGCGAGTCCGGGCACCGGAAGCGTCATAACCGAACGAGGTCGTGATGTTCTCGGTGTCGGACACCGGTTCGACCTGCTGGGTCAACCGGCCCAAAGCGTCGTACGTGAACCGCGCGGTGTGGTTCAGCGCGTCGGTCGCGGTCTCGACGTTGCCCGCCGCGTCGTGCGTGTACTTGGTGCTGCGCAGGATCGCACCGGCACCGTCGAGGCTGAACTGGCCGTTCATCCGGCCAGCCGTGTCGTAGCGCACGAAGCTGGTGCGCCCCATGGCGTCCTGCTGCCACACCTGCCGCCCGGCACCGTCGTAGCCGAACTTCGTCGTCACGTTCGCCGGGTCGGTGGACGTGGTCCGCTGGCCCAGAGCGTCGTAACCGAACCGGCTGACGTCGTTGTTCGGCGCGGTGGCCTTCACCAGATCACCGGCGTCGCTGTACTCGAACGTCGTGGTGAACGCGGCCGCGACGGGCTTGCGCTCCAACACCGAAGACGTGACCTGACGGCCGAGGTCGTCGTAGGTCGACTCGACCCGCGCACCCGTCGGATCGGTGGCCGAGAGCTGCTCGCCCTTGTGCGTGTAGGTGTACTTCCACACGCCACCGACATCGGTCGGGTTGTCCGCCTTGGGATCCTGCCGTTCGACCATGCGGCCGAGCTGGTCGTAGCGGTACCGGGTCACAGCACCACGCGGGTTCGTCACCTCGATCACGTTGCCCGCGGCGTCGTACTTGGTCGACGTCGAGGCCTTGATCGGGGTGGTCGTACCCGGTGCCACGTAGTCCGGCAGCTCCACCCTCAGCGGGCGGCCGGTCTTGTCGTAGAACTTCTTGGCGACCTGGCCGTTCTCGTCCTTCGTCTCGACCTCGTCGCCGAAGGTGTTGAAGCCGACCACGTTCTCCGGCCTGGTGTTGACCGGTGCGCCGCCGTTGGTCTCGACGGCCACGGCGGGCTGCTTCACCCGGACCTGGCGCTCCTGCTCGTCGTAGGAGTACTCGGTCGTGAAGCCGCGCGGGTCGGTCTCCGCCACCATCAGGCCGCGCCGGTCGTACTGGCGTGACGTGGTGAGCGCCGTGGAGCCGACCTTGACGGCCTCGGTGAGCTGGTTGCCCGTGTCGTCGTAGGTGTAGTCGACGACCTCGCTCGTGGCCGCGTTCATCGTGCCGGTGTTGGAACCCTGACCGGAGTTGACGATCTGCTTGACGAGACCGTTCTGGTCGTAGGTGTAGAGGGTCGTGCGCGCCAGCTTGCCCGCGCCCGGATCGGCGACCACCTCCTCGATCTGGTTGTTGCGGTTGTACTTGTACGAAGTGATCCGATCGCCCGCGCCCTTGCGGGACAGCACGTTGCCCGCCGCGTCGAAGCTGTTCTCCTCCAGCAGCTTCGTCGACTTCGAGCCGTCGGCGGCCCGCACCTCGGCACGGGTCCTGAACAACAGACCGTTCTGGTAGTAGTCGTACATCGTCCTGCGGCCCATGGCATCGGTCTGCCAGATCAACCGGCCGCCGAGGTCGTAGGTGTACGACTCCAGCACGAGCAGCTGCCCGTCGTCCGGCGTCTCACCGGCTCCGGCGCCCCCGCTGATCGCCTTGCCGTGGAAGCCGCGCAGGCGGACCTCGGCGAGCTTGTTGCGGGCGGTGTAGGCGTACTCGACCTTGGTGCCCAACGGGTCCACAACGGACGTTCGGTTGCCGAAGACGTCGTAGGAGTACGAGGTCGTGGCGCCTTCGCCGTCGGTCACCGAGCTCTGCCGGCCGCGGTCGTCGTAGCCGTACGCGATCGTGCGCGTCTCGTCGCCACCGGTCAGGTCGGCGATGTCGACCCGTTCGGGCAGGCCGTCGGCGTTGAACGTCGTCCTGGTGTGCCTGGTGTGCTTGACGCCCGTCACCGCGTTCGTGACGGCCGCGTCGGTCACCTCGAGCGGCTTGTTCCGCGCGTCGTAGAGGTACTTCGTCTCCAGACCGGCCGGGAACGCGTCAGAGACCTGCTTCTCGCTGATCTTGCGGCCGAGCAGGTCGTACCGGTACTCGGTGACGATGCCCGCGGCACCTTCCGCACGCGGCGGTTCGGTCACGGAGAACAGGTCGCCGTTCGCGTAGTACCGGTAGGTGGTGACCTTGCCGCGACCATCCTTTGTGGACTTCAGCAGACCAGCCGGAACTCCACCGCCCTCACCAGGGTCGTTCAACGCGGTGTAGGTGTGCACGACGGTCGAGCCGTCGGGCAGCGTCTGCTTGGTGAGGTCGCCGCGCTCGTTGTACTCCGACGACGTCAGGTACGTGTTGTCGGCGTCGTTCGCCGATCGCGCGTCACGGGCGGTGAGCTGCTTGTCGATGCGCGGGTCGGTGTCGTTCACGTGGCCGGGAGCCGGCTTGTAGTACGTGAAGTACTCCGTGTCGCACTGCGTCGACGTGCGGCACGTCTTGCGCGACAACACGTTGCCGCGGTCGTCGTGCTTGAGCTCGACCTGGTGGCCGTTCTCGTCGGTGATGACGTGCTGGAAGCCGCTCTCGTCGTAGTCGTACGAGCGGACACCGACACCCTGGACGGGGCCACCGATCCAGTTCGGGCTGTTGCCGGTCTTGCCACCGCAGTAGGTCGGGCTGCCGTCCGGGTTCGGTGTCGGGTTGCCCGTGCACGGCGGTGCGGCGGTCGGAGTCGTCGGCACGACTGAGGGATCTGGTCTGTCCTCAGGACGAACGCCGACGCCGAGCGGCGCGACGAACCGGATGATCCTGCCCTTGACCGGGTCGTAGTCGAAGAAGTGCGACCGGTTGCCGGGATCGGTGACCTCGATCGAGCGGACCAGGTTCTTCACAGAACGGCCCGCGGAGTCCTTCTCCTCGGTGCCGGACACCTGGGGCACGCCGAGCTTCCACGTGCCGCCGTTGTCGTCCACGTACTGCGAGATGCGGTCGTTGACGGTGTCGTAGCTCAGCTCCGCGGCGACCCGGCCGGACGGCATGGTCACCTTGGTCAGCTGGTCGGAGTGGCCGCGCTCGGCGTAGTGCGCCCTGACCGCCGACTCGCCGAGCGGGTGCTGGTAGAGCGCGACCTCGTCGATCTGGCCGCTGAAGAACTTCTTGCCCTCACCCGGCCACCAGCCGTACGGCGCCCAGTCGGACGGAGCGACGGCGTGCGCGGCACCGATCTGGCCGAAGTTCAGCCTGCTGTCGTCGATCTCGGCGCCGGTGATCTCACCGACTTTGTTGCCGTCCAAGAACATCGTCGTGACCGCGAGCGAACCGGTGAGCACGACGTGGTGCCACTGGTCGTTGTTCACCGCGGTGGCGCTGGTGATCGGCGAGACCTTGCCGTGCCAGAACTGGCCGCGCAGCTTGCCGTCCTTGTCCACGTACAGAACGGGAACGGCGCCTTCGGGGTTCTGGTCGAACGGCTTGTGCTGGAAGCCCATCAACGGGCCACCGCTCGTGGTCTTGAACCACAGCTCGATCGACAGGTCGCGGCTCTTCTTGATCGCGCCGTCGGGCAGCTTGACCATCGAGCTCGTGCCGTTGAACCCGGCGGCGGTGTCGGTGCTGCCGTCGTGCGGTCCCGGCAGGCCGAGCTGGGTGTTGAGGTAGACGCCGTTGTCCTTGCCCAGGTTCGTCTGCACCTGACTGACGGCCTGCTCACCGCCGGCCTCGCCCAGGCGCCAGTAGGAGTCCGGCTTCGAGTCGAGCACGGCGGACCGGTAGTGCGAGCCGTTCGAGTACTCGTACTGCGTGCACGCGTTGGTGGGATCGCAGACCTTCTTCAGCTGGTCGCCGAAGTACTCGTAGGTCCACTTGATCGGCGTGCCACCGGAAGTCGGCGCGTCCGTGCGGACTTCCTTGACGTGCGCGCCGGACCAGGTGAAGTACAGCGTCCTGTTGCTGGTGCGGTTGATCGCGCGCTTGAGCTGCCCGTTGACGCCGTAGTCGAGCTCGACGAGCCGTCCGGCGTTGTCGTAGATCGTGATGATCTTGCCGTCGGACGGGCGGAACGTGTAGACGCTGTTGGACTTGTCGACCAGCACGTAGTTCTGCGATGCCGACGCGGTGTCCTGGTAGAACGTCGCGAACCGGCCGGGCGGCGGGTCGAAGCTGCCGTCCTCGGCGTTGCGGCCGAACCGCACCGACTGGCCGTCCGGGTAGGTCACGACGACGTTGCCCGTGCCGTCGTTGTCCGGTACGACCCGCATGTCGTAGCGCGTCGTCCAGCCCGCACCGAACGCGAGGTCCTTGCGCGGGTCGAGGCTGTTGTACGTGCGGGCGACCGTCAGCTCCGGCCCGGCCACGCCGATCGCCGAGTCGACGGCACCGGTGGTGTAGTTGCCGATCTGCGGGTCGAAGTCGAGATCACCCGCGCTGTACGGCGCGCCGCCGAGGTGCGAGGTGATGTCCGGCTGCGGCACCGCCGTCATCAGCGCGCTGAACTCGAGCTTCTCGCTGCGCGCACCGGACGGGTCGATCGCGAACGCGCGCCAGTAATAGGTTTCACTCCACTGCAACCATCCCTTGGGGACGGTCCAGGTGCGCGACTTCGACCGCGGCGAGAGGCGGCAGCCGACGTTGACCTCGCCCGTCTGCTCGTTCTTGCGGCAGACCTCGAACTCGTAGTCGATCGTCGTGTTCGGCGGCGCGTCCACGTCCACCGCGTCGGCCCACAGCTGCGGTGTGAGCACCGGAGCGGAGTGGCCGGCCGGCGGGTACTGCGCCTTCACGATCGGCGGCAGCTCGAACACCGTCAACGACAGGCGAGCGGGCGGGATCTGCTCGTCGGTGAAGAAGGTGTTGTTGTGCACCATGCTGAAGTCGAGCAGGTAATCGCCTGGCTCCATCTGGAACACCCTGGCGTCCAAGGTGATCGTCTCGTTGGGGCCGACGTTGCGGGGCAGTTCCCCCGCCACCCGCGCGTCCTTCGGCTGGCCGTTCGAGGAGAACGCGCGGTAGGAGAGCTTGTACGCGCCCGGAGTCCAGGTCTGGCCGCTCTTGTTCGTCACGGCGATGCGGACGGTCGGCTTGGGCGCGTTGGGGTCCGGCGGGTTGTCGCTGGTGCGGTGGACCGGCGGTTCCGGCACACCGCGCTCGATGCGGTAGCTCGCGTCGTACGGCGTGCTCGTCACGAACAGCTTCGGCGGGTTCGCCGTGGCCCTGCCCGCGAACTTCTTCCAGCCGGACGAGGCCTTGACCGCGAAACCGTTGTTCGCGGAACCCTTCACCCAGCTCTGCACCAGCGCGCGGCCGCTCTCGCCGAGGTCGATCGCCTCCGGGCGGGGCGGGCAGGCCGAGTGCGACTGGCCGAGACCGACGTAGCCGTACGCGAACGACGCGCCGCCGAGGGCACCACCGGTCGCCAGCACCGACTTCGTGTTCTCGTCCCAGCCCTGGTTCACGCCGTGCACGCTGATCGGCTGCGGACGGCACGACGGCGCGTCGAAGTTCGTCAGGTAGAGCGAGGCGTTGAACACCCGGTGGTTGGCGATCGCGCCGAGGTCGTACTTCAGGTAGGTGGTGTAACCGTTGCCGGACAACAGCTCGCTGCCCCGGATCGAGGACGAGCCGTTGGTGGAGACGGCGGCGCTCGCGTTCGGGCCGGACACGGTCGGGTCGACGGCGATCGGGAACTTTCGCGCCCCGTCCCGGATCCAGGCCGCGTCGGCAGTCACCTTCAGCGCCTGGCCACCGTTGTGCTGCACCAGCTCGTAGGTGATCGCGGACGACACCGAGCCGTCGGCGTCGATCATGTGCCCGGCCGGAATGCGGGCCTTGACGTCGGACCCGGCGGTGAGCACGACGTCCCCGTTGTCGACCTTCGCCTGCAAGCCCTTGAGCTGCAACGGGAAGACCCAGCTGGCTGCAGCGTCCTTGTTCGCCAGGAGCAGTGTTTCCTTGACACCACCCGAGGTCACGTCGAGCTGCAGGTCGGTGTGCGCGGCGACGCCGGGGTAGGTGATCCGGCTGCCCTCGACGCGGCCCTGCGACGCGGTCGTGCCCGCGAAACCGAACGCCATCTCGTGGTCACCGGACAGGCTCATGCGCACGAACGGCGTTTCCGAGGCGGTGCCGTTGAAACGGGTGTCGACCGAGTCGGCGGCGTTCCGGAAACCGTTGCCGTCCTTGACGATCGTCGGGTCGATCGGCGCCCACGAGCCGTCGGGGCGCTGGTAGTTGATCGGCGCCTGCGAGTACTCAGTGGTCTCGGTGCCGTCGGTGTTGGTGTACGTGCGCGAGTTCGAACCGCGCTTACCGGCGTCTTCCTTGCTGGTCTCGGCGTTGTAGCCCTTGAACCCGACCGGCGCGTCGACCTGCTGCGCCTTGTTCGGCGGCGGCGTGGGCGCGGCGGGGAAGTTCGGCTGGGTGTACTTGGCCAGCTCGGACTTCGGCATCGCGCGGTTCGCCGGCGTGCTGCCCTCGGACTCGTGCGGCTGCCCCTCGGCCGATCCCCAGGTCTGGTCCGGTGCCAGGTCGCTCGGGTTGATCGCGAGTCCGGGCCCCCATCCGGGAATCAGCTGGATCGCGGACTGCCCGACGGTTCCGGCGAGCAGGACGGAAATCATTCCGACGATGACGGCGACTCTGCCTTTTCGTGATTTCGGAAACGGCAAGCGCGCACGCCAAATACGGCCCCTGGCCATGGTGAGAACCCCCAGAAATCGCCGTCAGTCCCAGCGCTGACAGCTGAGCATCGTCAGGTCTTCGAGGCACTGTCAAGGCTGGTCGCGATGCCCGGACAGGTCCGGACGAACCCGGACACTTTCCCGTCCGACCAGCTCTGGCAATTCTCGCGAATGCTGCGTTACGGTCCGCTCGACACACCGGACTGGGGGCTTCGAATGTCTTCTACACGCGTGCACAGAATCGGCCTCAGCGCAGTTCTGGGCCTTTCCGTGATCGTCACACCAAGCGCCAACGCCGCGTCGTCGCTCGTCTGCAACACGGCTGCCAACGTGATCGGCGTGACGCCGTCGGGCTCGCTGTTCACCTACCCGCACGAGGAACCGGAGAACGGCAACTTCGTCTGGGGCGCGAAGCAGAGCGTCCCGAGCAGCGGGTGGCAGACCGGACGCACGCTCGCCGGTCCGAGCGGCGTGATCTACAGCCTGCACGGCGCCACCGGTGAGCTCCGCCGGTTCCGGCTGAACGGCTCGCAGTGGGTGACGCAGCCCGGCGGCGGGGAGTACCGCGTGGTGGGCAGCGGCTGGGGCCGGTACTCCCAGGCCGAGCACCGCAACAAGGTCACGATCGACGAGAAGGGCCGGCTGTTCGAGATCAACCCGGACGGCCTGCTCAAGATGTTCGTCTGGGAGGGCGGCGACGACGGCTGGTGGAGCGCCGAGAGCGGCGGCGGCAAGATCCTCGACACCGGCTGGAACCAGTACAACCTGATCGTCGCGGCCGGTGACGGCGTCCTCTACGCCCGCAAGCCCGACGGCACCCTGTTCCGCTTCCGCTACGACGCGGCAGCCGACCAGTTCATCCAGTACGGCAAGCACGTCGGCAACGGCTGGCAGATGTTCAACCGGGTGTTCTCCCCCGGCGGCGACACCCTCTACGGCACCTGGCCCGGCCAGAACGGTCAGGGGCAACTGCTCTGGTACCGCTACCTCGAAGACACGAACACGTGGGCGCCCGGCGATCCGAACACGGGCCTCGGCAAGGTCGTCGGCACCGGCTGGTACGGCGAGCTCGACGTCGTCGCCGACACCAACTCGTGCCGTCTCACCGGCTACCCGGCCACGCCACGTCCGGTGGTGCGGGCCAACTTCACCGCGCCGGTGACGCTGGTCGAGGGCTCGGACAAGCTCGCGAACTACTTCTTCGTCAACGACCGCGGCACGCTCTACCACGGTCACCAGCGCCGGTCCGACGACCTGCTGCTCGTGGACCACACTCCGTTGACGGGCTACGAGAAGTTCACCGGCACACCCGCAGCGGGTCTGCAGGTGAGCAACAAGCTCGAAGTCCAGGCGCACAGCTACGACGACGCCGACGCGCGCGGCAAGACGCAAACTTCAGTCAACGGCACGTGGGGCGCCGGTCTCGCCGCGCACCGCGGTCACCTGGCCGGAGATTCCGTGCTGGTGAAGGGAAGCGACGGCCTGCTGTCGTCGTTCGGTGTCGCCGGAGGAAAGCTCTGGTACCGCAAGCAGATCGCGGCGGACGGCGTCTTCCCGGCGTGGCGTTCGCTCGGTGGCGCCGACCTGACCTCCGATTTCACCGTGGTCCGCAACGGAGACTCGTTCGAGGTGGTCGCACGGCACACCGACGGCTCGGTCCGGGCTGCCCGTCTCACCAACGGCGTGCTCGGCGAGTGGAAGAACCTCGGCGGCACCGACGCGGCGGGCAAGCCCGCGGTCGTCCTGCACCCCGGCGACGGCACGCTGCAAGTGCTGGTGCGCAAGGCGGACAACAAGGTCTACACGCAGAAGCAGAACTCGGCGGGCTGGCCGGGCGCGTGGACGATCATCGACGGCCTCACCGCCGCCGGTGCTCCCGCCGCCGTCATGACGCAGCGCGGCACGATCGAGGCCGTGGTGCGCGGCACCGACAACCTCGTCTACACCACCGGCCAGAACCAGCAGTACGGCAGCTTCCGCACGTGGACCGTCCGCGACACCCACGAGGCCGCGACCGACGTGTCGACGACGGCGTGGAGCGACGGCTCGTGGCTGATCACGTGGCGCGACCCGCTGGGCGAGCTCTACACGTACCTCGGCACTTACGGCTCTGTCTCAGCACGTTCAGCCGACACGCCGGTCTACCGCGGCGGCAGGACCCAGTCTTGAAAACGACACACCTAATGGGGATATCGGTGAGAAGAAGACACATCGCGGCCGTGGCTGTCACCGCCGCCGTCGCAAGCATGATCACACCGCTGCTCGCCACGCCGGCTTCGGCCGATCCGGCGCTGTGGTGCCAGTCCGCCGCGACGATCTTCGTGCGGCAGCCCAACACGAACCTGGAACTGCGGGCGAACGAGGAACCCGAGATCGGCAACCCGGTCTGGGCCACCAACCGCGGCATCGGCTTCGCGTGGAACGGCCAGATGCGCACCGGCCCCGGTGGTCGCACGTACGCGTTCACGCCGGAAGGCAAGATCTACCAGTACGTCTGGACCTCGTCCGGGTGGCGCAACGGCGGTGTGGGCGACCAGATCGCCACCGGCTGGAACGGCTGGGGCGACCCGGCTTCCAAGAACCGGATGACGATCGACGCCAGGGGTGACTTCTACGGCTTCCCGTCGGACAACGCCCTGCACTGGTGGCGGTTCGACGAGACCAGTCGCAAGTGGACAGAGCGGATCATCGACACCGGCTGGGGCACGAAGTACGACATGATCTTCGCCAACGGCCCCGGCGGGATCTTCGCCCGCACGACCGACGGCAAGCTGTACCACTACGAGTACGACGCGGAAAGCCAGCGCTTCACCGAGTACGCGCGCCTGGTCGGCGGGTCCGGCTGGGGCCAGTTCTCCGACGTCGCCTCCGTCGGCGGCGGCATCTTCTACGCGCTGAAGGCGGACACCGGCCAGCTGCGGTGGTACCGCTACCTCGGCGAGGGCAACTGGGCCACGGACTCAGGCAAGTTCATCGCCAGCGGCTGGTCGTCCGACTGGCAGATCGAGGGCTCGACGGACGCGTGCACGATCCTGAACTACACGCCCACGCCCGCGACACCGCAGCTCTCGCCCAACGCGACCGCTCCCGTCGCGGCGTACCAGGGTGACGACAACCTGCTGAACTACTTCTTCGTCAACTCGTCCGGCAGGCTGACCCAGGGCCGTCAGCGGCACACCGGCGACCTGCTCCTGGTCGACCACCAGGACCTCACCGGCTACGAGAAGTTCACCGGAGAGGTGGGCGTCGGCGTCTACGGCGACGGCAAGCTGGAAGTCCAGGCCAACGGCTACGAGGACGCTTCCGTGCGCAGCCGCAGCCAGACCACGAAGAACACGTCGTCCTGGTCTGCCGCTTTCGACGACCTGGGCGGCCGCGTCGTGAGCGCCCCGGTGATCGTCAAGGATCGCGACAACCTGCTGACGTCGTTCGCCGTCGACGCGTCCGGTGGTCTCTGGTACCGCAAGCAGCTCGTGCTGTGGGGTGCTCCGGCACAGGGCAAGTTCGGGGCGTGGCGTTCGCTTGGCGGCTCTGGGCTGAGTGCGGACTTCACCGCTGTGCGCAACGGTGACGCGATCGAGGTCGTCGGCCGGTACACCGACGGTTCGGTGCGCGCGAGCAAGTTCAACGGCACCACGCTGGAGGCTTCGCGGAGCACCGGCGGGACAGACGTCGTGGGCAAGCCCGCCGCCGTCGTCCACGCGGACGGCAAGGTGCAGGTGGTGGTTCGCCGCGCGGACAACAAGATCTACACGCAACGCGAGCCGTTCGCCGGCTGGCAGCCCGTGGGCGATCTCGTCGCCACCGGAGCACCCGCGGCCGTGTTCACCGCCTCGGGCAGCCTGGAGCTGAGCGTCCGCGGTGCCAACGGCCTGGTGCACACGACCGGCCAGCCGAACCCCGCGCTGCCGTTCCGCGCGTGGCAGGTGCAGGACTTCACCGAGGCCGGCACCGACACCACGATGATCAACCTGCGCGGCGGTGACATCCTGCTGGCGTGGCGCGACCCGATGGGTGAGATCTACGCCTACCGCGGTTCGTTCGGTGCGATGTCGGCTCGCTCGGCTTCCACCGACATCGTCTACACCGGAGGCAAGACGTCGTAGCTACCGGGTCAGCAGACGGGCCCAGTGCTCGCCCGTCTGCTGACCGATCCAGTCGCCGTACAGCAACGCGAACCGGCGACCCGGTTCCGCCCAGAACTCGTTGACCAGGGCCACAGCGTCTACTTCGCTGTGGCCCTGACGTTTCAGCGCCTCGGTGGTGTCGGCCATGACCTTCGCCTGCTCGTCGTTGGACGCGTACAGGAAGTCGGTGGGTTCGGTGCTCAGCAGCATCAACGGCAGTTCGTCGTCCTCGAACCCGACCAGGTCCGGCACCTCCGCCGAGAAAGTCACGCTGGTGCTCACCGGAATGACGTCGTCGTACGGCTCGGAGATGGCGAACAGCGCGGTGAGTGGACGGTCGGCGGCCTGCAAACACGCTCGCGCATAAGCCATCGAGATGGCGAGCAGGTCGGCCAGCTCGTCCTGGCGCGGAATCTCCAGGCTGGTGGTCCTCGCGGCCATCTCGGCCAGGGAGACCGGCAGCGTCACGTCGCCCGGCCTGATCGCGTGCAATGCCGCCCGCATCCGGACGTTGGCCTTCTCCGAGATCAACCGTGCCCTCCTGAACAGGCGAAGGGGCACGCCCCCGGACGGAGGCGTGCCCCAGCAAAGCACCTGTCGATCTCGGTGCGCGACTCGAACCGCCGAGACGGTCCGGCAGGCGGATCAGTCGACGACGGCCAGCGCGTCGATCTCCACCAACAACCCGGCAGGCAGTCCCACGTAGACAGTCGTGCGCGCCGGCGCCGGCTCCGTCACGAACTCGCCGTACACCTCGTTCAGCTCGGCGAAGTGCGCGGTGTCGGTGAGGTAGACGCGGATCATCACCACGTCGTCGATGGACGCGCCACCGGCGGCGAGCACCGCGTGCAGGTTCGCGAACGTCTGCCGCGTCTGCTCGGCGACGGTCGTGCCGACGATCTCGCCGGTCTTCGGGTCGAACGCGACCTGGCCGGCCACCTGCAGGATGTTGCCCTTGCGCACACCCTGCGAGAACTTCGCCACCGGCTGCGGCGCGTCGGTGGTCTTGATCTCAACCTGAGAGTGGTGATGCCGTTGTCCAAGGTTGAGATCAAGACCGCCGACGCGCCCTCCGAGGTCGTCAACTCGCTCCACTTTGGACACGTTCACAGCGCGCGGTGACTTCATCAAGGGGAACGACGACACAACTTCGCAGTTCGCGAATGAGAGCAGAGGCCACCACACGACGAATGCCAGGATCGTCGTACGACAGATTCACCGCCTCCACAGCTCGCGGCGCGAACAAGCCTTCTCGGTACCGCACTCCCCGTACGCCCGCGATCGGGAACTCGCGAACGCGGACAACGACAGCGCCACGCCGCAACGCCGGGCACAGTTTCGATGACGTGGAAACGCAAGGACCGCAGATAGGCGGTTCGACAGACGCCATGCCTTCGGGCCAGCGCGGCCAGTCGCCGCGATAGTCCCGGAGCAGCCACAGAACCCCGTCATCCGACCGGTCCGCCGGTCCCCCACAAACCTGACAGAGCAACAGACTCATCGCCCGCCGTTGCCGCAGCGGGTGAACCCTGCCGAACTCAGGTCGCCCCACGCCCTCACGCATCGCAGCCCGAACCCACAGGACACCGTTGGCATCTCGGTCACCCAGAAGCTCATCGGCGTGGCCAATGCCGCCGGACCGCTCCACCAGCTTGGACGGCAGATCCTGTTCCGCACTCCAGGCGGTGACATAGGGAACTGCAGGCTTGGCTTGCGACAACCGGATCACCCCGACCTTCCCGATCTGGGCCGATGAGGCAGCAGTGGCGTAGTGCGCGCGCTCCTGGACAGGTCGGACGGGAGGCACACGCACTTTGCTACCCCACCAGCCTGAACAACGTATCATTTGTACAGTCCAAACTGCTGTGCTCGAACGGGTGACGTGTGCATCTCGATACATGACCGAACGCAGATAGGGTGATCGCATGGCGATTGGCAGTACGAGGGGCAAGCGCAGGCTGGGCCGGTACGTCCGCTCGATCACTGAACGGGAAGGCCTGACTCAGACTGATGTCGCAAAGCGGGTCGACCCCTCTCGCCAAACCGTCATGCGGCTCATGTCCGGAGACAGCCTGCCCAAGTGGGCGAGTGTGCTGGAGATCTTGTTCGCGGTCGGTGCCAGCCGCGACGAGATCCTCAAAGCTCAGGAGCTGCACGCGATCGCCGACGTTGACACCAACAAGATCCCGTTCGCGCCGTATCTCTCCGCCGACTACCTACGTTTCAGGATGGACGAAGCCGAGGCGTCGGAAGAGCTGACGCTGAACCAGATCCTGATTCCGGGCATGCTGCAGGTCTCCGCGTATGCCGAGGCCAGCGCACTCAAGTCAGCCCCTCGACTCACGAGACCCGATTGGGCTGAACACGCTGCTGCGGAACGCGCCAGCAGGCAGTCGTTGCTGCAACGTGAGTCTGATCCGCTGGTGCTTCACGCGTTGATCGACGAAGCCGCGCTCCGCAAGCTCGTGGGTGGCCCTTCAGTCATGACCGAGCAGCTCAGCCACCTCATCGAGGCATCCAGCTGGCCGAACGTGACGATCCAGGTGATCACCGACGACCTGGGCAGCTACCACGGCGCTCATGCAGGTCCGCTGACGCTGCTCCGCTTTCCCGAGTCCGATGAGCCAGACTGCGCCTATCTCGACGGCATTCTAGGCATGACGATCTTTGAAGAGGACTCGCAAACCACAGACGTGCTGTCCGCCGTGTGGCGCGACGTGGCAGCCGACACGCTGAGTCCAGATGACTCGGTCGCGTTCATCTCGAAGATATTGGACAGGGTAAGGGGAAGATGACCGATCTCTCGTGGCGAAAAAGCACACGGTCAGCTCCTGAGCAATCGTGCGTAGAAGTCGCCTTCTCGCCCCGCCGGGCGCACATCAGAGACTCCAAGAGTCCTGATACCGACATGCTGATCGTCCCCACCGACGCGCTCACCGCGTTTCTCGACAGCATCAAAGCAGCTGGCTGACGGAGGTCAGGCGTGGCGGGCAGCGATCTGGCTCGCCACACTTGGCAACACAAGGGGGCAACGTGTGGCGACGCTGGGAGAGGTAGCCGCTTCGATCCGACGAGCGGTGGACAAGTCCGAGCAGGCCCGCCACGCACTCGTCCTGGCCGCGGAACTGCTCGACGACGCGATCCAGATCTTTGCCACGGCGGTGGCCGGTTCGCAGGACGAAGACGCCGACCACGTGCTGAGTTTCCTGGCACAGGCAAGAACCGGCATGGATGAGATCCGCCGGACTCTGACGGTGGCGGAAACCAGAGCACAGGATTATCTGAGCAGCATCGACGCCAACAGCCGCGAGGCCGGCCTTTCAGCATCGCCGCAGACGCGTGTCGAACAGTTGCGCGCCGAACTACCCCCTCCAGTTGTGCGAGGCAGCGGCCAGAAGACGCACGGACGTTGGACCGCATCGGATGGGCCGTCCCAGGCGATGATCAGCGGACGGGATGATCTGTCAGCCAAAGTCAACGAAGCGTTGAAGAAGCAGGGCTGCCCTCAGCTGCCAGCGCGCGCCGCTGACGACGTTGAACTGAAGCTGGCTGCACTCATGCGGGAGAAAGGCGCTACTGACCCGCGAATGCGACACCTCACGCTGGTCATCAACAATCGCCCTTGCAAGGGCGACCTCAGTTGCGACGAGCTGTTGGCTGTCATACTGCCGGAAGGGTATTCACTGACGGTGTACGCCCCGAACTACCGCAAGAAGTTCACCGGAGGAGCAATACCGTGGTGGCGTTGAGAGCGTGGTACGACCCGGACGACGATGACGAGCCGATCATCGTCGCGGGCACCGACGACGCGGACGCGTTGCTGGAGCGGCTGGCCACCGATCGCGCCGCGATGCGAGTGCCCCCGCTGATGCAGCTTTCCCGGCGCGACCCTGACGGATGGGCCGTGCTCCACGTCGGCATCAACACCGATCGCGGTGTCCTCACCCATACCGCCTCAACCGGATCGTTCGTGACGGCGAACGTCTCCACAATCGGAGGCCCACCTCTGACCTATGACTACATGGGTCACTTGCGCGAGTTGCCGGCCAATTCCGAGATCCCACTGGCTGACCTGCGGAAGGCAGTCCACGACTTCGTCCTCAGCAACGGTGAGCGACCTGAAAGCGTTGGCTGGCAACCCGAAGAGTGATCAGGCCGGGCGCTGCGAACAGCGCCCGGCCCGTCTCATGAGCCTGCTCAGTCGACGACGGCCAGCGCGTCGATCTCCACCAGCAACCCGGCCGGGAGTCCCACGTAGACGGTCGTGCGAGCCGGCGCCGGCTCGGTCACGAACTCGCCGTACACCTCGTTCAGCTCGGCGAAGTGCGCGGTGTCGGTGAGGTAGACGCGGATCATCACCACGTCGTCGATGGACGCGCCACCGGCGGCGAGCACCGCGTGCAGGTTCGCGAACGTCTGCCGCGTCTGCTCGGCGACGGTCGTGCCGACGATCTCGCCGGTCTTCGGGTCGAACGCGACCTGGCCGGCCACCTGCAGGATGTTGCCCTTGCGCACACCCTGCGAGAACTTCGCCACCGGCTGCGGCGCGTCGGCGGTCTTGATCTCAACCTTGGACAACGGAGTTTCCCCTTATCTTGGAACGTAACCGCACTCGATGGACGCGGCTTCTGCGGTGGCGAGCAGGTCTGGGAGGTGCGAGAGCAGCCCGTCGAAGTCGAGCAGCACCTTGGGCACCGACATCGACACGGCGGCGAGCACCTCACCCCTCGCACCCTTGATCGGGGCGCCGATGCAGTGGATGAAGTCCTCGTGCTCGGCGTTGTCCACGGCGTACCCGTTGGCGCGCACCCGTTCGAGTTCGGCCATGTACGCGGTCGGGCCGATGATGGTGTTCGCGGTGAGCCGCGGGAACTCCATCGTCGCCAGCACCTTCTGCAACGCCGGCGCGGGAAGGTCGGCCAGCAGGATCTTCGCCACGGCCGTGCAGTGCAACGGCGCCCGGCGGCCGATGCGCGAGTACATCCGCATCTGGTGCCGTGACTCGTACTTGTCGATGTAGATCACCTCACCGTCCTCGTAGGACGCGAGGTGGACCGTGTGGCCCAGACGGGCGTTCAGGTCGCGCAACGCGGGTTCGGCGGCGCGCCGGACGTCGCGTTCCTCCAGGGCCCGGTTGGCGAGGTCGAACAACGCCGTGCCGAGGCGGTAGTGGTGGACGCCGTCGCGCTGCACGAACCGGTGCGACTCCAGGGTGCGCAACAACCTCAGCGTCGTCGACTTGTGCACGCCGATCACGCCGGACAGCTCGTCCAGCGTCTTCGGGCCCGTCGCGAGCTGGCTCACCAGCGTGAGCGCGCGGTCGAGGCTCTGGCTCATTACACCTCCAGGCGGGCGGACGCCCAGGTCTGCGGGTCGGCGTGCAGCAGCGGATCTGTCACGTCGTCCGGCAAAGGATCTCCGACGTCCTCGGCGGTGAGCAAAGCGGAGGCCGCCTGCAGGTGCCCGGCACGCAGCCGGACCGACGGCGTCTGTCCCGCCAAGGTAGCCGCGAGGAACCCGGCCGCGAACGCGTCACCCGCGCCGACCGGCTCCACGACCTCGACTTTCAGCGCCGGTTCGAAGTGCGACGAACCGCCTTCCAGCAGCGTCGCACCGTCCGCGGCCTGCTTCACGACCAGCGAGGACGGACCGGGCAGCAGCTTGCGCAGCCTCGCCGGATCGCCCGTCCCCCACACCAGTTCTGCCTCGTCGGAACCCGCGAGCACGATGTCGGCCATGTCCGCGAGCTCCCGCAGCACGCGCGGGTCGCGGTCCACCCACAGCGCCGGCCGCCAGTTCAGGTCGAACGAGATCTTGAACCCGTGCCTCGGCCTGCGCAGCAGCTCACGCATCATCGCGAGGCACGAATCGGACAACGCGGGCGTGATTCCGCTGAGGTGCACCAGCTTCACCTCGCCCAGACCCAGCCGGTCGATCATCTCCAGGCCCATGCCGGACGCCGCCGAGCCGCGCCGGTAGTAGCGCACCGGGCTGCCGCCGGGCGAGGCCTCCTTGACGTAGAGGCCGGTCGGGCGGGTCGGGTCGATCCGCACCCGCGAGACGTCCACGCCGTGACCGCCGACCGCGTCGAGCACAGCCAGCCCGAACGAGTCGTCGCCGACCGCGCTGACCCACGACGACCGGACGCCGAGGCGCGCCAGGTGGATGGCGAGGTTGGACTCGGCGCCACCGACGGCCCGGTGCCAGGTGCGCACCAGATGCACGGGACCGGGTTCAGCCGGAACCATCATCACCATGGTCTCGCCGAGACACACGACACCGCCGACGTGTTCGAACCGCATGCGTGCTCCAGAGGTGTTCGTTGACGGCGGCGCTACCGAATGCTACACACTCCAGCATCACATCGCGCAATGGGAGTTGCAAAATATGCAACATCTGATGGAGATGGACCTCTCGGCCGTCGAGGAGATTCGTTCCGAACGAGTCAGCTGGCGGTTCAAGGGCCTGCCGTCGAGCACGTTCGGTTCGACCATCGGCGAGGTCGCCGACCGGCGGCTGGACCTCTTCGCCGACGAGTTCGTCGGGCCGCTCGTCGTGCTGGACGCGGACGCGTTGACGCACAACCTGACGACGATGGCCAAGTGGTGTGACAACCACGGCGTCATGCTGGCGCCGCACGGGAAGACAACGATGGCGCCGCAGCTCTTCCAGCGGCAGATCGAGCACGGCGTCTGGGGGATCACCGCCGCCAACGCCTCGCAGCTGCGGGTCTACCGGGCGTTCGGGGTGTCCCGCATCCTGCTCGCGAACCAGCTGCTCGACCCGGCCGCACTGCGGTGGCTGGTCGCCGAGCTGGACCACGACCCGCGGTTCGAGTTCAGCTGCTGGGCCGACTCCGAGGCCGGGGTCGCGCTGATGAGCGAGACGGTGCAGGAGCTGCAGCCGTCCCGGCCGGTCGACGTGCTGGTCGAGCTCGGCGCTCCCGGTGGGCGAACGGGTGCGCGCGACCTGGAGACGGCGCTGGCCGTGGCGCGGGCAGTGGACCAGAGCCCCGTGCTGCGACTGGCCGGCGTCTCCGGTTACGAAGGCGCGCTGGCGCACGACGCTTCCGAGTCCTCGCAGTCCATTGTGGACCGGTACCTGGCCGACCTGCGGACGTTGGTGCTGCGCATGGCCGACGCGGGGATGCTCGACGAGCTGGACTCGGTGATCGTCACCGCTGGTGGCAGCGCGTACTTCGACCAGGTGGCGGCGACGTTGACGCAGCCGTGGCCGATTCCGGTGAACCCGGTGCTGCGCAGTGGCGCGTACATCACGCACGACGACGGCTTCTACCGCGGTATCTCGCCGTTCTCGCGCATCGACGGGGTGGAGCCGTTCCGTTCGGCACTGCGCGCGTGGGCCCAGGTGACGTCACGGCCGCAGCGCGACCTGGCGTTGCTGACGATCGGCAAGCGCGACGCGTCGTTCGACGAGGGTCTGCCGGAACCGCAGCTGGTGCGCCGCCGCGACGGTGCCGTGGCGCCGCTGACCCAGGCTCGGGTCTCGGCGATGAACGACCAGCACTCGTTCCTGCAGCTCGGCGCCGAGGCCACGGTCAGGGTCGGCGACTGGGTCGGGCTCGGGCTTTCCCACCCCTGCACGGTGTTCGACAAGTGGCAGCTCATCCCGGTCGTCGAAGGCACGACCGTGGTCGACCTCATCCGCACCTACTTCTGATCGGAGAGCACCGATGGACGACGTCGTCCTGCGCGGACCACTGATCGCCGACGGCACGGGCACACCCGCGTACCGCGCGGATGTGTCCATCAAGGACGGTGTGATCGCATCGATCGGCGAAGGGTTGAGCGGAACCCGGTCGATCGACGCGGACGGGCTGGTGCTCGCACCGGGGTTCATCGACATGCACTCGCACTCGGACCTGCGCATCCTCGCCGAACCGGACCACCTGGCGAAGGTCTCACAGGGCGTCACGACCGAGGTGCTCGGCCAGGACGGCCTGTCGTACGCGCCGGTCAACGACGAGGTGCTGGAGACTCTGCGCGGTCAGCTCGCCGGGTGGAACGACGACCCGCCGGGCTTCGACTGGAACTGGCGCTCGGTCGGCCAGTACCTCGACCGGCTGGACCAGGGCATCGCGGTCAACGCTGCTTACCTGGTGCCGCAGGGAACTCTGCGGATGCTGGTGGTCGGCTGGGACGACCGGGCGGCGACCGACACCGAGATCGCCGTCATGAAGGACCAGCTGGCGCAGGCACTCGTGCAAGGCGCGTTCGGCATGTCGTCCGGACTGACCTACACGCCCGGCATGTACGCGGACACGTCCGAACTGGTGCAGCTGTGCGAGGTCGTCGGCAGCTTCGGCGGCTTCTACAGCCCGCACCACCGCAGCTACGGCGCGGGCGCTCTGGAGGCGTACGCGGAGATGGTGGACGTGTCGAAGAGATCCGGCTGTCCGCTGCACCTCGCGCACGCCACGATGAACTTCCCCGTCAACAAGGGTCGCGCGCCCGAACTGCTGGCGTTGCTGGACAGCGCTATCTCCGAGGGTGCCGACGTCTCTCTGGACACCTACCCCTACCTGCCTGGGGCAACGTATTTGAGTGCGCTCCTGCCGTCGTGGGCGACGGAAGGCGGGCCGGACAGGGCGCTGGCAAGGTTGTCCGATGTGGACACCCGCGAACGCATCCGCGAGGAGATCGAGGAGATCGGCTCGGACGGGTGCCACGGCGTGCCGGTCGACTGGGACTCCATCGAGATCAACGGCGTCCGCAACGACCGCAACGCGCACCTGGTCGGCGCGAGCGTCCTCCAGTCCGCGGCACGGCTCGGGCGCAACCCCGCCGACCTGTACTTCGACACGCTGGTCGACGAACGCCTGGGCACCTCCTGCCTCATGCACGTGGGCCACGAGGAGAACGTGCAGGCGATCATGAAGCATCCGGCGCACACGGGCGGCAGCGACGGCCTGCTCGTCGGCGACCGGCCGCACCCGCGCGCGTGGGGCACGTTCCCCCGCTACTTCGCGCGCTATGTCCGTGAACTGGGCGTGCTGAGCCTGGAGGAGTGCGTCGAGCACCTCACCGGCCGCGCTGCCAAGCGTTTGCGGCTCACCGACCGGGGTCTGGTCCGCGAGGGCTACGCGGCCGACCTGGTGCTGTTCGACGCCTCGAAGATCGCCGACACGGCGACGTTCGACCAGCCTCGGCAGCAGGCCGCCGGCATCCCGTACGTGTTCTGCAACGGGGTGACGGTGATCGACGACGGAACCGCCACCGGCGCATTGCCAGGCCATTCACTCAGGAGCCGCCCGTGATCAACTGGTTGCAACATTCAACAGGAGGGCTGCTCACCCTCGCGGTAGTCAGCATCGCGGTGCTCCTGCTGCTCATCATCAAGTTCAAGGTCGAGCCGTTCATCGCCTTGATCGTCGTGGCACTGGGCGTGGCGCTGGCCGCGGGCGTGCCGACGGAGACGCTGGTCGGGTCGGCGCAGAAGGCCTCGGACTCGTTGCTGGAGAAGGGCTTCGGCGGCATCCTCGGCCACATCACCGCGATCATCGGGCTCGGCACGTTGCTGGGCGCGATTCTCGAGGCGTCCGGCGGCGCGCAGGTGCTGATGGACAAGCTGATGCAGGCGTTCGGCGAGAAGCGCGCGCCGGTCGCGATCGGTCTCGCCGGTCTGATCTTCGGTGTGCCGGTCTTCTTCGACATCGGCATCTTCGTGCTGGCACCGCTCGTCTACGTGGCGGCGAAGAGGTCCGGCAAGTCGATCGTGCTGTTCAGCATGCCTTTGCTGGCAGGCCTTTCGGTGATGCACGCGTTCATGCCACCTCACCCCGGACCGGTGGCGGCGGCCGGTCTGCTGAAGGTGTCGCTCGGCTGGATCATCATCATGGGTCTCGCGGTGGCGATCCCGTCGTGGTTCGTCGGCGGCGTCCTGTACTCGTACTGGATCGGCAAGCGCCTCAACGTGCCGGTGCCGGAGGAGATGCTGGTCGCGGCCGAGCAGGCGAAGTCGGAGAACGGCTCGAAGGGCGCTCCGCCGCTCGGGCTGGTGCTCTCGATCATCGGCCTGCCACTCGTGTTGATCCTCGCGGGCACGTTCGGCTCGATCCTGCTGACGAAGGGATCGCGGCTGTACTCGGTCGCCACGTTCTTCGGCACGCCCGCGGTGGCGCTGACGATCGCGGTGCTGCTCGCGTTCTGGCTGCTGGGTTTCCGGCGCGGCATGACGCGGGACAAGGTCGCGGAGATGGCCGGCGCCTCACTGCGGCCGGTCGCGATGATCCTGCTGGTGGTCGGTGCCGGCGGGTTCTTCGGCGCCGTGCTGGCCGCGACGGGCATCGGCAAGACGCTGGCGGGCGAACTTTCGGATCTCGGCCTGCCGGTGATCGCGCTGTCCTACGTGATCAGCTGTGTCATCAGGATCGCACAGGGTTCCGCGACGGTCGCGATCGTGACGACCGCGGGCATCGTGGCACCGGTGCTGGCGGACCTGAACTACTCGCAGCCGCAGCTCGCGCTGGTGGTCATGGCCATCGCGTCCGGTTCGATCATCGCCTCGCACGTCAACGACGGCGGGTTCTGGATCGTTTCGCGCTACTTCGGCCTCTCGGTGAAGGAAACACTGCAGTCCTGGACGGTGCTGGAAACCATCCTGTCGGTCGTCGGCTTCGTGGTCGCGGCACTGCTCAGCCTGGTTGTCTAATCAGACATAACTCAACAAGTTCAAACGCTTGACATCGCGAGCCTCGCGTCTCAGGATCGGCGCAATGTTCATTTGTGTTTGATGTGGACGGGGCCCGCATGAACAACACGGAGGTCGTGCACCTGCACGACCACACCTCCAGCGTGGTGATCGACGTCCGGGGCACCGGACTGCCGGTCGTGACCCACTGGGGGCGAACGCTCGGGGACGTCGACCAGGCAGCACTGCGCAGCCTGGTCGGCGTCGTCGCGTTCTCGAACCCGCACAACTCACCGGACGTCCCGGTCGCGCTCACCCTGCTGCCCGACGCGGGTGCCGGGCACTCCGGCCGCCCCGGCCTGCGCGGTCATCGAGGCGGTGAACACTTCGCGCCTTCGCTGACCGTGACGTCGTTCTCGGTCGACGAGGGTTCGATCTTCCGCTACACGGCTGTCGACGAGGCCGCTTCGCTGACCGTCACCGGCACCGTCGAACTGCTCGAGTCCGGCATGCTGCGGCTCCGCCACTCCGTGCGCAACGACGGCACGACGCCGTACGCGTTGGAGGGCCTGGAGACCGCTCTCCCGATCCCGTCCTCCGCCTCCGAGCTCCTCGACTTCACCGGGCGTTGGAGCCGCGAGCGGTCGCCTCAGCGGCAAGCGCTTTCCTACGGTTCGTGGGTGCGGGAGAACCGCCGTGGCCGCACCGGTCACGACGCCACCATCGGGCTCCTGGCGGGCACCCCTGGCTTCTCGTTCCGCGCGGGCGAGGTGTGGGCGCTGCACGTCGCGTGGAGCGGCAACCACGTCACGTACGCGGAGAACCTCACCGACTCGTCGCCCGTTCTGGGTGGCGGCGAGCTGTTGCTGCCGGGCGAGATCACGTTGGGTTCTGGGGAGTCCTACGAGTCGCCGTACGTGTATGCGGCTTACTCCTCCGAGGGCATCGACGGCATCAGCGCGGCTTTCCACCGCCAGCTCCGCGAACGCTCGCTGCGCCCCCGGCCGGTCGTGCTCAACACGTGGGAAGCGGTGTACTTCGACCACGACCTGGCGCGGCTGACGTCGCTGGCCGACACCGCCGCCGCCGTGGGCGTCGAGCGGTTCGTGCTGGACGACGGCTGGTTCCGGCACCGCCGCGACGACAGCGCCGGCCTGGGTGACTGGTACATCGACGAGACGGTGTGGCCGGACGGCCTGACGCCGTTGATCAAGCACGTCCGCGCGCTGGGCATGGAGTTCGGTCTCTGGTTCGAGCCGGAGATGATCAACACCGACTCGGATCTCTACCGCGCTCACCCGGACTGGGTGCTCGGGCCGCGTCCCGGGGTGCTGCCGCCGTCGTGGCGCAACCAGCAGGTGCTCAACATCGCCCACCCCGAGGCGTACGCGTACATCCTGGACCGCGTGTCGTCCGTCTTGGCGGAAAACGACATCGCGTTCGTGAAGTGGGACCACAACCGCGACCTGATCGGCTCGCGCGTCCACGCGCAGACCGAAGCCTTCTACCGGCTGCTGGACGAACTGCGGCTGCGGCACCCGCACGTGGAGATCGAGAGCTGCTCGTCGGGTGGCGCTCGCATCGACCTCGGCGTGCTGTCCCGCACCGACCGCGTGTGGACGTCGGACTGCAACGACGCGTTGGAACGTCAGCTGATCCAGCGCTGGACCGGCGTGTTCCTGCCGCCGGAGCTGATGGGCGCGCACGTGGGTCCGACGAAGTCCCACACCACCGGACGCGTGCACGACCTCTCGTTCCGCGTGGCCACGGCGCTGTTCGGTCACTTCGGCATCGAGTGGGACATCAACTCGGCGACCGACGAGGAACGGGCCGGGCTGCAGTCCGCGATCGAGTACTACAAGGACATCCGGGCGTTGGTGCACACCGGCACGGTCGTCCGCTCCGACCACCCGGACCCGGCCGCGTGGGTGCACGGAATCGTCGCGGCGGACCAGTCCGAGGCGCTGTTCTGCTACGCCCAGATCGCCACGTCGGTGCAGAGCAAGCCGCGCCGGGTGCGCCTGCCCGGCCTCGACCCGTCCCGCACCTACACGCTGTCGTTCGAGGCTCCTGCCGGACTTCCGAAGATCATCCAGCGTCAGGTGGACAGCTGGGACTCGGTGACACTGCCCGGTTCCGCGCTGTCGTCGGTCGGGATCCAGCTGCCGGTGCTGGAACCGGAACAGGCTCTGTTGCTGCGCCTGCGCTAGACAAGTGGAAGCCCCGGCGGACCCGAATCCGCCGGGGCCTCTCCCCTCTTACTGGCCGGCGCGACTTCCGTCGGCCTTGGTAGCCCACCACTTCCCGCCAACGCCCTGTCCGTTGGCATCACCGCAGACCTTGTCACCTGAGAAGAGGTACTGCGGCTGTCCGGCGATGGTGAGCTGTTTCTTCCCGTCCCGCTCGATCGTCCCCACGAGTGAGGAATCCACGCCCTGCACCTGGAATCCCTCGCTGACGTAAGCGGGAGGCCATTGCGTCGCGCACTCGCCGAAGCAGTTGCTCGTCGGCGGGTTCGCGGAGTCGTCGTCGAACCGGTAGAGGGTCATCCCGTCCTTGTCGGTGGCGACGACGCCAAGATCCTTCACGGTCGCGCTGGTCAACGCGATCGCCTTGTTCTGCTGTGCTTTCTTGCCGTCGGTGGCCGTGGCGAACCACTGCGGCACCGTCACACCCTTGGCCTCACCGGGCTTGGTGTCGTTCTTGAACGTGTACTGCGGCCACTTCGACACGGTGAGCTGCTTCTTGCCGTCCTTGCGCGTGATCGTCCCCAGCAGCTTCGGGTCGACGCCCTTCACCCGCGGCTCGCCGTCGACCGTGACCGGGGGCCAGCTTTCCGCGCACTTTCCGTCGCAAGTGGACTCGTTCGGCTTGTCACCGTCGAACCGGTAGAGCGTGAGGCCGGCGTCGTTCGTGAGCACCGCGCCGAGACCCGCGATCACGCCGGTGCGTGCGGCCAGCGTGGTGCGTTCGCCCGCCTTGCCGGAGACGAACCACTTGCCCTGCAAGCCCTGCCCCTTGGTCTGACCGGGCTTCTCGTCCTTGGCGAACCGGTACTGCGGCATGCCGCCGACGGTCAGCTGCCTGCTGCCGTCCTTGCGCACGATCGACCCGACGATCCCCTTGTCCAGTCCTTCGACGGTGAAGTTCTCGTCCGCGACCGTGGCGGGAGGCCAGGTCGCGGCGCACTCACCGTCGCAAGTGGACTGGTTCGGCTTGTCGTCGTCGAAACGGTAGAGCGTGAAACCCTTGACATCGGTGACCACCGGCCCCAGGTCGTCGATCTCCGCCACCTTCAGCGCCACAACGCTTTCCTGCTGTTGCGCGACCGGCTTGCTCTCCGGCGTGGTCGCACACGCGGCGAGCGAGATCAAACCCAGTACGACGACCGCAACGCCCTTGCGGATCATCTCGAACCTCCTGGCTAGTGCCCTCCAACGCACACCACACGTAGAGGCCGCCAGGTCGGTTCAAACTTTTTTCTAGAACATCGCGCGCTTCAACGCGGGCACCGCGCTCGCGGTCCTCAGCACGGTCTTGAAGATGGTCCGCGCGACCGGGCCACCGTCGGCGAACTGCTTCGCGGCTTTCAGCGAGTCGCGGACCGCGGCGAACCCGTAGTCGTACATCTCGCGCTCGTACCTGGCGATCGAGTCGCCGCCCTCTTTGATGCACTTCGTGAGCAGCTGGGCGTCCCTGAGCGCGATGTTCGCGCCGATGCCGCGCATCGGCGTCATCGCGTGGATCGCGTCGCCGAGCAACGTGACGTTGGTGGGCTGCCAGCGTTCGATCGGCCTGGACGACCGAACGCGCCACTCGCTGATCGTTTCCGCGGGTGAGTTCTCGACGATCCGGTTGAGCACCGGGCTCCACCTGGCAATCCGGGCGAGCACCTCCCGTTGCAGGTCCATGCCGTCGTGCACGCGCAGATCCGCCGCCGCGTACGCCCACATCAGGTACGGCCGCACGTTGTCGAACAGCAGGTCGTCGTTGTCGGTCACGCCGAGACCGTCGTGGGTGACCAGGAACATGCCCGCCCGGCTGGTCGGGATGATCGAGTTGGCCCGTTCGACGAGGTCCGACGGCACCCAGTCGTGCTCGTCCAGGAGCAGCTTGCCCGCGATCGCCGTGACGCCGACGTCCTCGGTGCCCGCGTGCGGCAGGTACTGCTGACGCACCCGCGACCGGATCCCGTCCGCGCCGACCAGCACGTCGCACTCCGCGGTCGTGCCGTCTTCGAAGTGCAGCTTGATGTTCTCGCCCTGCTCGTAGCGCTCGAACCTCTTGCCGAACTGGACGTCCAGGCCGTCCAGCAGCACCTGCCGGAGCGTGATCCGGCTCGCCGAGTAGTGCCGTTCGTCGTCCGGGTCGAGCACGAGCAGCGGCTTGAGCTGTTCCGACATGAAGCCAAATCCGTTGCCACCACTGCCGGCACTGCGCTCGAATCGTTGCCAGTTCGCCGCGGGCAGGCACTCCTTGAGCGCCGCCGCGCCGTGGGGGTTGATGTGCACCCGATAGCCCTGCAGGCGGTCCGTGCGCGAGAAATCTCGCTCGTACACCGCCACGTCCACGCCGGCCTTGCGCAACCCGTGCGCCAGGCACAGCCCGCCGATTCCTCCGCCAACCACTGCGATTCTCATGCCTCCGAGTTTCAACCGCACGGTTGATTAAGTCAACCCGTTGGATGAAAACCGTCCGTCGGCTACCGTGTCGAGGTGGATCAACGCCGCTCTCCGACCGCTTCCGAACGCAAGCGCGACCCGGAACGCACGCGGGCCCTGCTGTTGGAGGCGGCCGCGGCGGAGTTCGGGGCGAAGGGTTATGCGGCGACGCGCACGACGGACATCGCGGCGCGCGCGGGCGTGAACAAGCAGCTGATCTCGTACTACTTCGGCGGCAAAGAGGGCCTGTACAAGGAGCTCGCGACGAGCTGGCACAGCTCGGCGGCCGAGATGGCGCACGAGGACCAGCCGTTGGACGTCGTGCTGTCGAGCTTCGTGGCGACCACGCTCACCGACCACGGGCGCCTGTGGGCGTGGTCGAACCTGGCCGGGGACAGCCCGCCCACCGACGAGGCGTTCCTGCGTGGCCAGGTCGACCAGATGCGCGAGCGGCAGGCCAAGGGCGAGCTGCCCGCGGACCTCGACCCCGGTCTCCTGCTGCTCGCGTTGATGGCCGCGGCCGCCGCGCCGTTGACCCTGCGGCAGACCGCGAGCCAGATCACCGGCGAGGATCCCGCGACGCCGGAGTTCGCCGAGAAGTACGCGGCACAGCTGGCCTTGCTGGTGCGTCACCTGTCCGGCCGTTCCTGACTTCTTTTGCGCCCGAACTCGTTACCCTGCGGGTGATGGACCGGTTCAGGCTCAAGGCGTCCACGGCGGGAGCGGGGCTGACGCCGTCGGTCGACGCCGCGATCGACAAGACCCGCAGGAAGCTGGTGCGCCGCGCACGCTGGCCGGTGATCGTCCTGCTCGTCGTCGGACTGGTCGCGGGCGGGATCTGGGGCGCCGCCCAGTGGCTCACACCGGCCTACAAGACGACGTTCCTGATCGACGCGGCCTCCGGTGACCTGGCGAGCGTGACCGACGCGTTGACCACCGTCGTCGGCAACTCCGGCTCGCGGGATTCCCAGTCACTGCGCAGTTTCGGCGGCGAGTGCGGCAGCGACGACAACACGACGCAACTCGTCGGGTTCGGCACCGGCAACCGGCAGGAGATCGCGTCCGCTGCCCGATCGGTGCGGCAGGGCGCCAAAGCCACGTTGCAGCGCGGAATCGTCGAGGCGGTCAACGACTTCGACTCCCGCTTCTCGCTGAAAGCCAAGCAGGTCAACAGGATCATCGTGGTCACCCGCCACGGCGAGGACGCGTGCGACTCGGACACCGGGTTCGTGCAGCGGCAGATCCGGGACCGGGTGGCGGCCGCCGGGCTGACGATCGAGTTCCGGTTCATCGGCTACCAGGTCCCCGAACGCGCGCCGCTGAAAGAACTGACCACGCAGCTGGGGACGCAGGAGCCGGCGTTCGCGGACTCGCCGGACGAGCTTCGGCGCACGCTCGACTGGTTCACCACCGTCGAACCGGTGCTGCGGTCGGCGCAGTCCGTCGTGAACGTGCTGAACCCGACCGTCGACAAGCTCAACGCCGCGACCGAGGCGATGAAGAGCGGCCGTTTCGACCTCGCCGACAGCGCGCTCGCCGAGGCTCGTCAGGCGGTCGTCGACATCGAGATCAAGGACCTCGACGGTCGCACCGCCTCCGCTGAAGCCGTAGGGGTGCGGGACCGGGCGGTCAGGCTGCGATCGCTGCAGTCGGAGGTGATCGGAGCAGCGGACGCGTTGGCGCGGGAAGCTCGTTCGGGACGGAACCTGACGGAGCCGCTCGCCGTCTACACCAAGGCCGCCGAGTCCTACAACGACGAGGCGGCGCGGATGACGGCAGAACTGACGAGGCTGCGCGGGCTGGGCCCTGGGGGAACGCGATGAAACGCTGGTTGCTGGTGGCAGGCGCGGTGTTCGTGGTGCTGGGGCTCGTGGCCGGTGGCCTGTGGGTGTTCCTGCCGCCCGATCACCGCACGACGTTCCTCGTCGACGCCTCCTCGTCCGCCGACTTCGGCGAGGTGGCCGACGCCGTGTCCGCCGCCGCCTCGAACACGTCCGCCGACGAGTCGCTGGCACTGCGCCGGTTCGGCGGTGAGTGCTCCGGCGCGAACACCTCCGAGCTGGTCTCCCCCGGCACCGGGCAGGCCGCCCGGATCGGCGAGGCTGCCCGGTCGATCACCCCGAGCGGCAAGGCGACGCTGCTCAGCGGCGTTGTCGCGGCGATCGACGACTTCGCGCGGGGGTACCCGTTCCGCGGCTCCAAGACGAACCACGTGGTGGTGATCGCGCGTGGTGACGTCGACGCGTGCGGCAACGACACCGACATGGTCCGCGCTCTCATCCGCGACCACACCGCACGGGCCGGTGTGAAGATCGACTTCCGGTTCGTCGGCCACCGGTTGTCGCCCGAGCAGGCCAAGGCGCTCAAGGAGATCGCCGCCGCGGCCGACGCGCAGCAACCGCGCCTCACCAAAACCTCCGACGAGCTCGTCACCACGATGAAGGAGGTCTCCGTCCCGACCGACCTGGTGGCGAAGGAGATCAAGACCTCGCCGTGCGACACGGTGTCTCCTGAGTCGCTCGCGACCGTGTACCTGCCGGAGCCCGGCCTCAAGTACTTCGACATCCAGTGTCGGCAGGACCGCTACACGCTCGGGATCCTGAACGGACCTACCCGCGAAGCACAGGACATGCCCGTTGTCTTCGAGTTCAAGAACAACGCGTGGGTGAAGGTGCTGGCGCAGACGGACATGCCCTGCGGCGACGTGCCGAAGGAAGTCTGGAAGGCGTGGAACTACCCCTGCCTCAAGGAGCCTGCCGTCTGCCGTGACACCTCGAACAGCAAGATCATCGATGTGAGCGGGGACCTCGGCTGCCCGGCGGCGCTCGACATCGCGGACCGCTACAAGGCGGCAATCGACGGTGGGCAGGCACAGGGCCAGGGTCTGTTCTGGGAGTCGGGCGACTGGTCCTGCTCGTGGCCGTACGAGGACGGTTACGCGCACTACCAGGTGCCGACGAAATGCGTGCGGAAGAGCGACAAGCTCGTCGTGCAGATGGGCGACTACCAGCGCTAGGACTCGCTGGCGGCTTTGTCGGCGAGGACCTGCTTCAGTCCTTTGAGGCCGCCGCGCATCATCATGTCGTGGTTGCCGCGGAAGAACGGCTTGGCGATCAGCACGAGCCGTCGCAGCAACGCCTTGTTGACCACGACCTCCTGGTCGAACACGAGGTCGGTCCCCCCGTCGCGCCCGATGATCTCCCAGCCGGCGAAGCCTTCGAGATCACCGCTCAACTGCGCGCGCAACAGCCCGGCCTGCTGGTTCGCGATGCTGTGCCGCACCTGCACGACGAGGTCGAACGGCAGGAACGCCCGGCACCTCAGCACGCCGGACTCGTCGTCGATCTTCTCCGCCGACCGCACCTCCGGCCACCACTTCGGGTAGTTCGCGATGTCGGACAGCACGTCGTACACGGCTGCCGGAGACGCGCAGACGTGCCACGTGCTGCGGAACCGGTAGCGGTTGAGTGACACGGGCGACATCATCCCGGATAGCTCGTTCAGGTGACAGGTCCTCGACAAAAGTCACAGCGGACCGGGAATTCCTCACGGCGTGTCATGCCGCTTTGGCCGCCTGAGCGTCTCATTAGGCCGATCGAGCGGCGCCGTCTCGGCGCTGCCCCAACCTCGCTTCCCCACGAGCGACGGCCACGCTGCGGGCAGCCGAGACAGACGCGAACCCGACGCGACCGACCCGGGACGTCACGTCCCGCGGTCAAGTCACCGCGCACCCGCCACCGCGGGCAGCCGAGCACGGCGTCCTTCGACCCCGCGCACCGCCGCCCGCGAGCAGCCCGTCACCCCGCCGCGGACACCTCTTCGTTCTCCAGCACCTGCAGCAGGAACTGACCCGTGTAGCTCTTCTCGACCTCGGCGACCTGCTCCGGCGTGCCCTCGGCGACCACCATGCCGCCGCCCGAGCCACCCTCCGGACCCATGTCGACGATCCAGTCCGAGGTCTTGATGACGTCGAGGTTGTGCTCGATGACGATGACCGTGTTCCCCTTGTCCACCAGGCCGTTGATCACGCCCAGCAGCTTGCGGATGTCCTCGAAGTGCAGGCCCGTGGTGGGCTCGTCGAGGATGTACACGGTCTTGCCGGTCGAACGCTTCTGCAGCTCCGACGCGAGCTTCACGCGCTGAGCCTCGCCACCGGACAGCGTCGGCGCCGGCTGGCCCAGCCGCACGTAGCCCAGGCCGACCTCGACCAGCGTCTTCAGGTGGCGGTGGATGGCGTTGATCGGTTCGAAGAACGTCGCCGCTTCCTCGATCGGCATGTCGAGGATCTCGGAGATCGTCTTGCCCTTGTAGTGCACTTCCAGCGTTTCGCGGTTGTACCGCGCGCCCTTGCACACCTCGCAAGGCACATAGACGTCCGGGAGGAAGTTCATCTCGATCTTGATCGTGCCGTCGCCCGCGCACGCCTCGCAGCGGCCGCCCTTGACGTTGAACGAGAAGCGACCCGGTTGGTAGCCGCGGACCTTCGCCTCGGTCGTCGCCGCGAACAGCTTGCGGACGTGGTCGAACACGCCGGTGTAGGTGGCCGGGTTCGACCGCGGGGTGCGGCCGATCGGCGACTGGTCGACCCGCACCAGCTTGTCGACCTCGTTCAGGCCGTTGATGCGGGTGTGCCGGCCGGGCACCTGGCGAGCGCCGTTGAGCTTGTTCGCGAGCACGGTCGCGAGGATGTCGTTGACCAGCGTCGACTTGCCGGAGCCGGACACACCCGTGACGGAGGTGAGCGTGCCGAGCGGGAACGACACGTCGATGCCGCGCAGGTTGTGCTCGCGGGCGCCGACGACGGTGAGCTGGCGCTTCTTGTCGACCTTGCGGCGCTTCGCCGGCATCGGGATCGACTTGCGACCCGACAGGTAGGCGCCGGTGACCGACTCCTTGTTCGTCAGCAGCTTCTTGTACGGGCCGCTGTGCACGACCTTGCCGCCGTGCTCGCCGGCGCCGGGGCCGATGTCGACGACCCAGTCAGACGTGCGGATCGTGTCCTCGTCGTGCTCGACGACGATCAGCGTGTTGCCGAGGTCGCGCAGCCTCGTCAACGTCTCGATCAGCCGGTGGTTGTCGCGCTGGTGCAGGCCGATCGACGGCTCGTCCAGCACGTACAGCACGCCCACCAGGCCACTGCCGATCTGCGTGGCGAGCCTGATGCGCTGCGCCTCACCACCGGACAGCGTGCCGGACGCGCGGTCGAGCGACAGGTAGTCGAGGCCGACGTCGAGCAGGAAGTGCAGGCGGGCCTGGATCTCCTTGAGCACCGCGCCCGCGATCATCGACTCGCGCTTGCCGAGCTTCAGCCCGTCGAGGAAGTCCGAGCACTCCGCGACGCTCATCGCGCAGACCTCGGCGATGGACTTGTCGCCCTTCTTGCCGTGGTGCAGCGTGACCGCGAGGATCTCGGGCTTCAGCCGCGTGCCGGCACACGCGGGGCACGGGACCTCGCGCATGTAGCCCTCGTACTTCTCCCGCATGTACTCGGACTCGGTCTGCTCCTGACGCCGTTCGAGGAACGGGATCACGCCCTCGTAGTTGGCGTAGTAGGAGCGCTCGCGGCCGTAGCGGTTCTTGTACCGGACGTGCACCTGCTCGTCGATGCCGTGCAGGATCGCCTTCTGCGCCTTGGCGGGCAGCAGCCGCCACTGCTGGTCCATGCGGAAGCCGATGGTCTCGCCGAGCGACTGCAGCAGGCGCGTGAAGTACTCCGCGGTCTGCCCACCGGCCCACGGCGCGATGGCGCCCTCTTCGAGCGTCATCTCGTCGTCCGGCACCACGAGCTCCGGGTCGACCTCCTTGCGCACGCCGATACCGGTGCAGACGGTGCACGCGCCGTACGGCGAGTTGAAGGAGAACGACCGCGGCTCCAGGTCCTCGATCGCGAGCGGGTGGCCGTTCGGACACGCCAGGTTCTCGGAGAAACCCCTGATCCGCTTCGGATCCGTCTCCGCGACGTCGACGAACTCGAGCTCCACCAGGCCGTCCGCGAGCCGCAGCGCCGTCTCCACCGAGTCGGTGAGGCGCTGCTTGGACGAGGCCTTGACGGACAGCCGGTCGATGACGACCGCGATGTGGTGCTTCTCCTGCTTCTTGAGCTTCGGCACCTCGCCCAGCGCGTACACGACGCCGTCGACCTTCGCGCGGGAGTAGCCCTGCGACTGGAGGTTCTGGAACAGGTCGAGGTACTCGCCCTTGCGCCCGCGGATGACCGGCGCGAGCACCTGGAACTTGGTGCCCTGCTCCATCGCGAGCACCTGGTCGACGATCTCCTGCGGCGTCTGCTTGCCGATCGCCTCACCGCACTGAGGGCAGTGCGGCTTGCCGGCGCGCGCGTAGAGCAGGCGCAGGTAGTCGTAGACCTCGGTGATGGTGCCGACGGTCGACCGCGGGTTGCGGCTGGTCGACTTCTGGTCGATCGACACGGCGGGCGACAGGCCCTCGATGAAGTCGACGTCGGGTTTGTCCATCTGACCGAGGAACTGGCGCGCGTACGCCGAGAGCGACTCGACGTAGCGGCGCTGCCCCTCGGCGAAGATCGTGTCGAACGCGAGGCTCGACTTGCCGGAGCCGGACAGCCCCGTGAAGACGATGAGGCTGTCCCGCGGCAGGTCCAGATCCACGCTGCGCAGGTTGTGCTCGCGGGCGCCGCGAACGACAAGACGGTCTGCCACTGGGGTCCCTTCGGCTGCGGACGGCGGGTCACTCACGCCACACTCTTCCGAACAAGCGTTCGAAGCGTACTAGCATCGTTTTGGAGGCTGCGACCGACCCGCGGACCATGCTAGGGGCGACCCCTGACAAAAACGGATCCGACCACGGTTGCATTCCCCTGAGCTGCATTTACTCATAGGCTGGTCACTTCGATCAGAAGCCTCAACGTCGGGGAGAGGCAGCACATGACCTACACGCCGTCCACGCAGCACACCTCCGTACCCGCACCGCGCGGAGTGCCCGACCGGCACATCAACGCGGTGCGTCAGGCGACGGAAGTGCTGTACGAGGTCGTCGAGGAGCTGGACCAGGCCGCGATGCGCGGTCAGAGCCTGCTGCCCGGCTGGACCCGCGGACACGTCATCACCCACCTCGCGCGCAACGCGGACGCGCTGGTGAACCTGCTCACCTGGGCGCGCACCGGGGTCGAGCACGAGGCCTACGCGTCGCGAGCCGATCGCGACGCCGACATCGAGGAGGGCTCGCGCCGCATCCTCCAGGTGATCAAGGCCGACCTGGACTCCGCGTGCGTCCGTTTCGAGAACGCGTGCCGGGAGATGCCGGCGCACTCGTGGCGTTCGGAGGTCACGGCACCCAAGGGCGCCACGATCACGGCGTCCAAGGTGCCGTTGTTCCGGCTGCGCGAGGTGTGGATCCACCTCATCGACCTGAACGCCGGTGTCGGCTTCGAGGACCTGCCCGCGGACTTCGTGGAGGAGTTCCTCGACGACGCCGTGAAGCAGTTCGAGGGCCGCGTCGACCCGTTCAGCATCGAGGTCGCGTTGCCTGACGGCACTCAGCGCATCTGGACGGTCAACGGCCCGGCGAGCCGCAGCTCGGTGAGCGGGTCCGCGAGCGCCGTCCTCGGCTGGCTGACCGGCAGGACCGGTGGCGAGGGCCTGCGCGGTGAGCTGCCGGAGCTGCCCGACTGGATCTGAGTCAGCAGCCGGTACGCGGGCCGCTCGACGAACTTCGTCAGCAGCCAGCCCAGCAGCACCGCCGAGGTGACGAACCCGCCCAGCAGTGCCCAGGACCGCAGCCCAACGGCGTGCATGCGGTCCATCACCACGGTGCCGATCGCCTGGTGCACCAGGTAGATGCCGTAGGAGATACCGGCGAGCCACGTGATCGGCCGGCGGATCGGCTTGAAGAACACCCAGTCGGGTCCGCCGGCCGCCGCGCACACCAGGAGCAGGAAAACGCCGAAGCCGGCCGTGGCTCCGTATTCCTCCGTGTGAATCGCCTGCGCCACCAGGGTGGCGGCGAGCACCGCGACGAGATGCGGCGTGCCCAGGCGATGTTTCGACCACAGCCAGATGGCAATTCCTGCGGCGAAGAGCTGCGCGCGGTGGATCGACGTCGCGTTGTAGAACAGGTCGAGCGCCGGGGAGTAGGCGATCAGCTCGCGCAGCACCAACGGCGTCACGATGAGCACCCACGGAAACACCAGCAACGCCCGGCCGCGCACGTACCGCACCAGCACCGCGCCCGCGACGAACGCGCTGACCTGCACCGGGATCGTCCAGTACGCGAAGTCGACGATGTGCACGTCCGGGAACCACGGCCTGATCAGCAGCAGGTTGTAGACCAGGTCCCTGGCCTCGAGCTGGCTCCACCCGGCCGGCGCGACCCACCGCTGCACCGCGAACGACAGCAGCACGGCCACGAAGTAGACCGGCAGCAGCCGCGCGAGTCTTCTCCACAGGAACTGCCCCGGCTTGCCGTGGGCCAGGGTGGCGCAGGCGAAGAACGCCGACAGCACCATCAACGTGCTGGCACCCATGGACATGTCGAACGTGAACGGCATCGGCCGCAGGTACGGGTGGTCGACGAGGCTGGTGACCGTGCCGTGGTGGAACAACACGCACCCGATGGCCACGACGCGCAGCACGTCCCAACTGACCTTGCGGGCCGTTCGGGGCTTCTGTCGTTGCTCTGGAATCACGAGAGGCGGGGACCTGTTCGTTGGTGCTTTCGGAGTACTCAGGGCTCGAAGATCTTTCATTACTTACCCTATGAGTGAGACCTGTATGCAACCTGAAGGTGTGCGTCTCGCCGCATCGAGCGACTACCGTCTGCCACCGTGGACGTACTCGAGAACTACACCGGTCACGTCGATCCAGGCGGCCCAGCCAGCACCAGGACGCTCGACGCGCTGACCATCACGAAGATCTCCGTCGGACCGATGGACAACAACGCCTACCTGCTCGTTTGCCGGTCCACGAACGAGGCGTTGCTCATCGACGCGGCCAACGACTACGAGCGCCTGTCCGACCTGTTCGGCCACATCCCGAACCGCCCACGCCTGCGCACGATCGTGACAACGCACCAGCACGCCGATCACTGGCAGGCACTCGGAGCACTGGCCGGGGCCCACGGCGCGAACACCGTCGCGCACGAGCTGGACGCCGCCGTCCTCCCCGTCCCGCCGGACGTCCTCGTAGACCACGGCGACACCATCAACGTGGGCGAAGTCCCCTTGTCGATCATCCACCTGCGCGGCCACACACCGGGCTCGATCGCGGTCGTCTACGACGACCCGAACGGCCACCCGCACCTCTTCACCGGAGATTCACTCTTTCCGGGGGGTGTGGGAAAGACCACGTCGGCGGACAACTTCGCCTCGCTGATCAACGACGTGGAGGACCGCCTGTTCGCCGTCCTGCCCGACGACACCTGGTTCTACCCGGGTCACGGCGACGACTCGACCCTGGGCAAGGAGCGCCCCTCGCTCGCGGAGTGGCGCGCCCGCGGCTGGTGACGTTCTACGCGTCCAGCAGGTCGAGGTAGCCGGTGGTCGTGCGCCACAGGGCGTCCGAGTACGGGGTGAGCTTGCCGGGACTCCACCGTCGGTCGGTGTAGTCCTGGTTGGCCTTGTGGAGCGCTGCCAAGCTCACCTCGCGCTCGTCCTCGATCCGCTTCCTGAGCTCGTCCGGCGACGGCGCGGGCAGTCTGACCAGCTCCCCCGTGCCGTCGCTGACCGCCACCAGCGCTTCCTCGTTGATCCCGTCCAGCGCGCTCCAGATCAACGCGGGCCGCTCGATCCGGTGGTTCCAGACCGGCGCGTCCTTGGACCGCCACCGCGCGTCGAACGGGTTGCGCGACAACCGCGTCGAGTTGGCCCAGTGCTCGGCGCCGACCGGCTCGGTGCGCCACGGCACCTCGTCCACCGGCAGGTCCGTGACCAGCGCGACCTCGATGACGTCGAGGTCACGAGGCACGTCCAGCAGCTCGCCGAACACCCACAGCTCGACCACCTGGAAGCGGAAGAAGGTCGCCGGGAGCTCGCCGCACTTCTCGGCGAGCTCGGCCAGGTGGTGCACAGCGCGGGTCCATTTCACGGACGGATCATGCCTGAGGGCCGAAGAAGGACGCCTTGTGCGTCCAGACGAACCGGTCGAGCACCTCGTCCGCGGGGTGCGCCTCCTCCAGGTCGTACAGCTGCTCGTCGAGTTGGCCGAGAAACTCCTCGCTCGCCTCGCGCAGCTCGAACGCCTCGGTGACGAGTGCGTGCCACTCCGGACCGAGCAGTTGTGCGGCCTCGATCGCGATCAGATCCGCGTACTCGTTGTGGAAGTACGAGTCGAAGCCGTCGGCGTTGACTTCGGTCCGCAGCACGTTGATCGCCAGCACCAGCCTCTGCTCGCGGTTCATCCGCTCTTTCGCACGCGGGTCCTTGATGTCCTCGTCGGCGAGATGTTCGTACACCGCCCAGGCAACGCCATGCGACGTGGTTGGCTCAGGGATCCGCATGGCCCCGATGATGGCTCACCTGGGAGAACTCCGTGTCGCAGTTGGCCGAGGCGCTGGCCAGGTTGGAGCACGTCGAACCGGTGCTCTGCGCCTTCCACGAGGTCTACAACTCGTTCGCTCCCGTCGACCCGTCGCTGCCCCTGTCCGGCATGCCCATCGCGGTGAAGCGAGGCGAACGCCGAAGTCATCGGGAAGCGTTGATGGCCCTCGGCTGCGTTCCGATCGGCCTCACCACCACGCCCGACGGCAGCACTCCGCACCAGACGTGGGGCCGCAACTCTCGTGGCGTCACACGCAACCCGTGGAACCTCGACCGCACGCCCGGTGGCTCCTCAGCCGGGTCGGCGGTGGCTGTGGCCGCGGGGATCGTCCCGCTCGCCACGGGTGTCGACGGCGCGGGCTCGATTCGCATCCCGGCCGCGTGGTGCGGCGTGCTGGGACTGAAGACCACGTCGTCGGAGCGGGCCGCGGTCGGCGTCTTCGCCCGCGACCCCGACCTGCTCGCGATCTACACGGGCACGGCGGAGGTCAGCTCCCCCACCGCTGTCTGGTCCACCGACCTGGGTTTCGCCACCGTGGACGACGAACAGGCCGAGATCGCCTGGCGAGCCGCGCAAGCGTTGCGGCCACGGCGAGTCGATCTGGTCCTCGAGGATCCCGCCGAGGACTGGTTCGCGAACCGCTGCGGCCCCAACCCAGTTCTGGACGAGCTGTTCGAGTCCACCGACCTGCTGCTCACCCCGACGACGCCCGGCCCGCCGCACGGCCACGACGGGCCGGGCGAGCGCGTCAACACGTCGCTGACCTGGGCGTTCAACCTCAGCGGGCACCCGGCGATCAGCATCCCGGCAGGCTTCGACTCAGCAGGCCTGCCGGTCGGCCTCCAAGCCGTGGCGAGGCACGGCCGGGAAGCGGACCTGATCGCCGCCGCCCGAGCCGTGCTGGCCGCCAATCGGGTGGTTTGAGCCCAATCCACCTCGCCCGCCGCGCCGGGTGAGGTCTCCTCCCGAGATGGCGCGACGAATCGGCGGTCCAGGCGGCGGGTCGGACCGCGGCGGAGGCAAGGCAGGCGCGGTGGTCGCCGCCGGAGTGCTCGCGGTGTCAGCCGCCGCGGGTGGCGGAGGCCTGTCGCTGGGCGGTGGCGGTGCGCCGACGGTCGACTCCATCAGCCCGAACCTCACGAAAGCGAAGTCCGAGGGCAGGAAGTCCGCCAGGAAAGGCGACGCGGACGGCGCCTGGCGTCAGCTGAACATGCGCACGTTGAAGCGCACGGCCAAACCCGCGCTGGAATGTCTGTCGCACTCGTTCGGCCAGGTGCGGGACCACTTCGCGCGCCACCCGTGCCGCTCGCTCGACCGCACGCTGTTCGCGATCGGCGACGAGCGGGGCAACGTCGCGGTGGTGTCCGTGGCGTGGGTCGGCTTCCGGAACCGCACTGACGCCGGCGAGTTCAAGAAGCTGATCGACGTGCACGGCACCGGCGACATCACGCCGCTCGCCACACCGCTGCTCGACCTGGCGGACATCCGCTTCACCGGCACGCACTACCAGTCCAGGCCGGACGGCAGCACGGTCGTGATCGCCGAGGCCGAGACCGCGGCAGGCCACGTCGACGCCGAAGTCCTCGACGTGGCGGCCGACCTGGCGAGCTGGCTGCCGCGTTAGGCCGCGACCGCTCGCACCGAACGCAACGCCGACGCCCACGACACCAGCTCGTCGAGCATCGCGTTGAGCTCCTCTTCCTGCTGCAGCCCCGATTGCAGCTCGCCGCGCCCCAACGCCACCTGAGTGCGCACGGTCGCCACCTTCAGCTCCGCCAGCACCAACCTCAACTGCTCGACCGCCCGCAGGCCGCCGTGTCCGCCGAGGCCCACGAACCCGGCCGCCTTGTCGTTCCACTCCGCGTACAGGTAGTCCAACGCGTTCTTCAGCGCGGCCGAGAACGAGTGGTTGTACTCGGGCGTCACGAACACGAAGCCGTCGTACGACGCGATGGTCGACGCCCACGAGCGTGTGTGTACGTGGGCGTACTCGCCGAAGATCGCCGGCACTGGCTCGTCCAGCAACGGCAGATCCACCTCTGCCAGGTCGATGAGCTCGAACGATGCGTCCGAGCGCGAGTTGGCGACGTTCACGACCCACTGCGCCACGGCCTCGGAACGACGGCCCGGACGCGTGCTCCCCAAGATCACTGCGATTCGCATGCCAGCCAAAGTACAACGCTCGTGGTACTTAGTGCAACGAGCGTTGTACTAAGATCCCGGTATGCGACCGGACAAGCGGCAGGCGATCCTGCGCGGGGCGTTGAGCGTGTTCGCCAGGGACGGCTACTCGCGGGCGAGCATCGACGGCATCGCGAAGGAGGCCGAGGTCTCGACGCGCACGCTGTACAACCACTTCGCGGACAAGGCGGAGCTGTTCCGCGCCGTCATCCAGGCCAGCGCGGACGAGGTGGCGCAGGATCAGATTCAGCTGATCGAGCGACACTTCCACAAGATCACGGACCTGCAGCAGGACCTCGTCGAGTTCGGCAGGGCCATGGGCGCGCAGCAGGGGCACGCGGAGCACTTCGCGCTGGTCAGGCAGATCAACGCCGAGCTGACCCACATCCCCGCCGAAGCCGTCGAGGCGTGGCTGGACAGGGGGCCGCGCAAGGTCAGGAAGGCCCTCGCGGACGAGCTCGGCGAACTCGGCTTCAAAGACCCGGCTCGGGCCGCGATTCACCTGCTGCTGCTCACGCTCACGGGCGACCCGGCGGTCAGGGGCTCGCGCCCTTCGGACGACGACATCGCCGCGGGCGTGCAAGTCTTTCTTCACGGACACGATGTCGAGAACCCCGCAACGGCTGCGACATGAGGTCATGGACACGCGCATCGACGACTACATCGCCGGACTGCCCGAGTGGCAGCAGGAGATCTGCAACGAGGTCCGCAGGCTCGTCCACGAGGCCGACCCGGACGTCGAGGAGACGATCAAGCGGACGAACCGACCGTACTTCGTGCTGGACGGCAACATCTGCGCGTTGCTCGGCACCAAGGACCACGTGAACGTCATGCTCTACGACAAGGCGATCGTGCCGGACCCGCACAACATCATCACGAGCGGCCACGAGAACAAGACCGCCCGCATGATCTCCGTGTACCGCGACCAGCCGATCAACGCGCCCGCGCTCGTCGAGATGTTCCGTCACATCATCGCCAACAACCGCCGGCGGAAGAGTGTCGGACCCCGTCGGTAGCCTCATGACGCATGGAGGTCGAGATCTACACCGACGGCGCCTGCAGCCCCAATCCCGGTCCTGGAGGCTGGGGTGCGGTGCTGCGCTACGGCGAGCATGAGAAGGACATGTACGGCGGTGACATCGGCCCGACGACGAACAACCGCATGGAACTGATGGCGCCCATCGTGGCGTTGGAGAGCCTCACGCGTCCGTCCACCGTGAATCTCTACACGGACAGCACGTACGTCCGAAACGGCATCACCTCGTGGGTCCACGGGTGGAAGGCGAACGGCTGGCTCACGAAGGCACGTGAGCCCGTCAAGAACGCCGACCTGTGGCGCCGCCTGGAAGAGGCCGCCAACAGGCACCAGGTCGAGTGGCACTGGGTCAAGGGCCATGCGGGCCACCCGGAGAACGAGCGCGCGGACAGGCTGGCCGTGCGCGGTGTGGAGGAGGTGACGGGGCGAGAAGTCACGCAGCCCCAAGCAAAACCGAAGAAGCCCGCGAAGGCGAAACCACCGCGCGAGCTCAGCGGCGAACCGTGCGGCGCGCCCACGAAGAAGGGCACGCCGTGTCCGATCACCGCTGGTGCCAACGGACTGTGTCACGTGCACGACCCGGCGTTGCAGTGCGGTGCCCTCACGAAGAAGGGCACGCCCTGCACCATCGCGACCGGCGGCGGCCGGTGCGACTACCACCAGGACTCGCTCGAGCTGTTCACGTAGCAGCGAGAGAAGCCAGCAACCGCAACGCGTCCTCGGACGGACTGCCTGGCGCGGCCACATAGGTCACCAGGACCTGCCCCGCGTCTGAGGTCAACGGTTCCGCCGCGAGTTCCAGCGGTCCGAGCTGCGGGTGGTTCATGCGCTTGAACATGGCTGCCCGCTCGCGCACCGGGTGTTCCGCCCACAACGTGCGGAACAGCGCCGACGCCGATGACATCTCGTCCACCAGCGCGAGCAGCGCCGGGTCTTCGGGATGGACGCCGTAGTCCGCGCGCAGGTAGCCCACGTTCTCCCGCGCGCAGTCCATCCAGCCGACGAAGAGCTCCTGCGCGGCCGGGTCGGTGAACATGTAGCGCACCATGTTGGGCTGCTCGCGGAAGTCCGTGACGAGCGCCGCGGCGAGCGGGTTCCACGGCAGCACGTCGAGCCGCCGCCCGAGAACCATCGCGGGCACGCCGTGCAGCGCGTCGAGCAACCACCTCAACGCGGGCCGCACCTCCTCCGACGGCGCCTCCATCCGCGTGGGCCGCGCCAGCCGGTACAGGTGCGCGCGCTCAGCGGTGTCCAGGCCGAGCGCCGCGGCCAACGCGTCCAGGATCGAGTCGGACGCGTTGGAAGCACGCCCCTGCTCCATGCGCGTGTAGTAGTCGACGCTGATCCCGGCCAGCTGCGCCAGCTCCTCGCGGCGCAGCCCCGGAACGCGCCGCCGCGTCGCCCGCTCAGGCGGGTCCAGTGCCGCCCGCCGTGCCCTCAGGAACTCCCCCAACTCGCTCACGGACCCCATCATGCCGGGATCGCTCCGACCAGGCCGCCGTCCACCACGAAGTCCTGCCCAGTCACGTACGCCGCACGCTCGGACAGCAGGAACGCCACGACGTGCGCCACGTCCTCCGGCTCGCCCAACCTTCCCATCGCGACCTGCCGGCGGAACGGCTCGTCGTCGTCGACGTTCTCGCGGAACATGTCCGTCGCGATGTAGCCGGGGCTCACCGTGTTGACCCGGACGTGCGGCATCTCGGCCGTGAGCGTCCGCGCCAGGCTGTGCACCGCCGCCTTGCTCGCCGTGTACAGCGATGCGCCGGGGAATCCCCGATGCACCGTCCACGACGCGTTGAGCACCACCGACGCGCCCGGCTTCAACCGCGCCCGCTGCACCGTGAAGTAGACGCCCTTGAAGTTCGTGGCCAGCACGCGGTCCACGTCCTCCTCGGTGACCTTCCCGAACTCGGTGAACACCCCGACCCCGGCGTTCGCGAAGACCCCGTCGACCTCCCCGACCGCCTCCATCAACGCCTCGACGTCGGCCACCTTCGACACGTCCGCGACGACCGTCTCGACGCCGATCTCCTTGCGTGCCAACGCCAACCGTTCCGCATTCCGCCCGGCCACGACGACCCGCGCGCCCTCCTCTACCAGCACCCGCGCCGTCGCCAGGCCGATGCCACTACCGCCACCCGTGATCAGAAACGTCTTCATGGCTCCCAGCCTGCGAGCCTGGCCATCGGACAACCAGACCCGCTGTTTCCTGGGTCTGCCAAGACCAGGCTGAGCCCCGCGAACCGGCGTAGCGTCCTCGCCATGCTCCCCGAATCCGCCAGGCCGGTGCTGGAGTCCAACGCGCTGGGCCACCTCGTGACGCTAGGCAGCGACGGCGCACCTCAGGTGACCATCGTGTGGGTGGGCCTGGACGGCGACGAGATCGTCTCCGGCCACCTCTCCCAGCACCAGAAGGTCCGCAACATCCGCAACGACGGCCGCGTGGTGCTGTCGGTCGAGACCCCGAACATCAACGAGTACGGCCTGCAGGAGTACCTCGTCGTCTACGGCACCGCGCGCATCACCGAGGGCGGGGCGCCGGAGCTGCTCCAGCGCCTCGCGCACACCTACCTCGGCCCGGACGTGAAGTTCCCGCCGATGGACAACCCGCCTCCCGGCTTCGTCACGCGGATCAAGGTCGACCGGGTGGCGGGCGTCGGCCCCTGGGCGTCCTAGAGCTCATAGCAGGAGTGGACTGCGGGCTGGCCCGTGTAGTTGGGGCCGGCCTTGTCGTCAGCGCCCAGATAGGTGAACGGCAGCTGCGGCTGTCCCTCGCCGGTGAAGCTGATGCGACGGTTGCGGTTGTCGTAGACGAACCCGTTGTCCCGCAAGGCTTTGGTCAGTGCGCGACCGAACGGGGTGCCGTCGGCACGACGCACGCCGGCAACGTCGAAGTTCGCCACCAACCGGCCGCCCGGTGCGAGCCAGGAAGCGGCGCGCTCCAGCAGCCCCAGTTTGTCGCCCACGTAGTGCAGACCGTGCACACACGTCACGAGATCAACGAGTGCATCCGGCTCCCACTCGTCGACCGGCGCGACGACGAAGCTCAGCCCCGGACGAGCCGCGACGTGATGATCGACGAGATCGACCCCGATGATCGTCACGTCCTCCCGCGCCGCCTCGGCCAGGGCCTTCCCGGTGCCGCAGCAGAGGTCCACCCAGCGCATGCCGGACTTCAGGGCGAGCTCGATTCCAAGCTCGCGTGAATAGCTCGCCAGGCCGCGCTCGCGGTTCATCGCGCAGTTGGCGACGACCGAAGAACGCCACAACGCCTCATCGTCGAGCAGGCTCACCAGAACACCTTGGCCAGGCGCGCCATGCCCTCGGCGATCTCCGCGGGTGTGTTGGTGGTGAAGGACATCCGGAACGTCGCGTGGTCCGGCGTGGTCGCGAAGAACGGCGCACCCGGCACGAAACCGACGTCGTGCGTGAGCGCTTCCTTCAGCAGCTCAGCGCTGTTCACCTCACCGGGCAGGCGCAGCCACATGAACATGCCGCCGTCCGGATCGGTCCACGTGGTGCCGTCGGGCACCGTCGCGGGCAGCGCGGCGATCATCGCGTCGCGGCGTTCCCCATAGGCCACGCAAAGCCGGGCCACGTGCGCGTCGAGGTCGTTGTGCGTCAGGTAGGCCGCGCAGGCAGCTTGGTCCACAGTGGACGTGTGCAGGTCGGCCGCCTGCTTCACGATCGTCAGGGTGCGGAGCATCGAAGCGGGCGCGCGCAGCCAGCCGAGGCGCATGCCGGGCGCGCCGATCTTCGAGAAGCTGCCCAGGTAGATGGTTCGATCACTGATGGATGCGAGTGGTGCGACGGGATCTCCCCGGTAGCGCAGTTCGCTGTACGGGTCGTCCTCGACGACCCAGAAGTCGTGTTCCGAAGCGAGCGCGGCGATCTCCGCGCGGCGCGAGGCGGACAGCGTGCGGCCGGTCGGGTTCGCGAACGTCGGCACCAGGTAGAGCACGGACGGCCGGGAAGAGGCCACAACGGACCGCAGCGACTCGACGTCCAGGCCGTCTTCGTCGGAAGCAACCGGGACGATGCGGGCTCCCGCCATCTGGAAACACTGCAGCGCGGCCAGATACGTCGGTTCCTCCACGGCGACGACGGCGCCCGGTTCGAGCAGGGCGGTCGCGACCAGGGCCAGCGCCTGCTGCGAGCCCGTGGTGACCAGCACGTCCGAAGTGGGCAGTCCGCGGGCGGTCAGGCGTTCGGCGACGAGCGCGCGCAGGGCCGGATTTCCTTCTGTGGGGGCATATTGCAGCACTGAGCGGTCTCGCAGGGTGAGGTCGTAGGCGGCGCGCAGACCGTCCTGGTCGAACAGTTCGGGCGCGGGTAGTCCACCTGCGAAGGAAATCACCTCGGGACGCGAGGTGAGCGCGAGCAGATCGCGCACCGGGGAGCTGGCCACGGGGAGGGTGCGGTGCATGAACTTCACGTTAACCGGCACCGGTTCCAGTCGGATGCGGATTTTCTGTCAGTGCTCATGACTAGCGTGAAGGGCATGGACATCGAGACACGCGCAGAGCAGCCGTACGCCGCGGTCAGGGCCACGGTGACGCTCGAGACGTTCGCCAAGATCGCCCACCGCTTTCCCGAGGTCATGCAGTGGCTGGCCGATCGCGAGTTACCGATCACCGGAGCGCCGTTCTTCCGCTACTTACGCGTGTCGGGCGACGAGTTCGAGGTCGAGGCCGGCATCCCGACCATCGCCGAGGTGCCCGGCGAGGGCGAGGTGTTCACCGCGACGCTGCCCGCCGGCCAGTACGCGGTGGCGGTGCACGAGGGCAGCCCGGACGGTCTCGCCGCCGTCACCGACGAGCTGCTCGCCCACACCGTGCGCTTCGACCGCGACGGCGACAGGTGGGGCGCCCGCCTCGAGACCTACTTCACCGACCCCGCCGTGGAGCCCGACTCGAGCAAGTGGACGACGGAGGTGGCCATCAGGCTCGCGGGCTGAGTCGCGCGTATATGCCGAGTGGGCTATATTGCTGGCATGGCATCTACATTCGCCGTGCTGGCCGACCAGAGTCGCCGGGAGATCCTCGACCTGCTGCGTGAACGCGAGCGGCCGGTCGGCGATCTCGTCGACCGGCTGACCCTCACCCAGCCGACCGTCTCGAAACACCTCAAGGTGCTGCGCGAGGCCGGTCTCGTCGAGGTGCGCACCGACGCCCAACGGCGCTGGTACCGACTCGCCCCCGGCCCGCTGGCGGAGATCGACGCCTGGCTCGCGCCCTACCGGCGGATGTGGGAGAAGAGCCTGGACGCACTCGAACGCCGCCTCGACGAGATCGAAGGGGACTGACCCGTGGACGCCGAACTGCAGATGATCGAGGGCAAGCCCGTCCTGCGCTTCGAGCGCAGGCTGCGGCACTCGCCGGAGAAGGTCTGGCGCGTGGTCACGGAACCCGCCGAGATGAAGCACTGGTTCCCGGCCGAGGTCACGATCGACGGCAGGAAGATGAGCTTCACCTTCCCGTCGGAAGCACCGGTCGACGCCGACGGCGGCGAGGGCGAGCTGCTCGAGTCCGACCCGCCGAAGGTCTTCGCCTTCCGCTGGCTGAACGACGTGCTGCGCTTCGAGATCCTCCCGCGCGAGGACGGCTGCCTGCTCGTCTTCACCGCCGTGGTCACCAACAGGCTCTCCGTGGGCCGCGACGCCCCTGGCTGGACCACCTGCCTCGACGCCCTGGTCGCCCACGCCGACGGCACGAGGTTCGAGCCACCGACGGACTGGCTGCCGCGCATCGAGCACTACATCGCCAAGTTCGGCCTGGACGAGGGCACTGACGAGGCCGCGGGCATCACGTTCGTCCGCGACCTGGTCTGGAAGCCGCTCGACGAGGTCTGGAACCTGCTCACCGAAGGCACCGAAGACGCGGTCCCGGTCCGCGCCGCCCACCCCTGCCTCACCCCGGGCAAGCTCACGAAGGTCGAAGCACCCCGCCTGCTGGAGTTCGAATGGCTCCAGGACGGCACCCCGAAAGGCTTGGTGCGCTGGGAGTTCGACCACGTCCCGCTGCAGGGCACCACGGTCACGCTGACCCAGGAGAACGCCCACGGCCCCGAAGCCCTGGCGGCGTGGCACGTGCACCTCGAACTGTTCTTCGCCGCGACGCAGGGCGAGATCCGCTGTCCGTGGCCGGCCGAACGAGAGGAGGAACTGGCCAAGCGCTACGCCGAGCGCTCCTGACCTTGCCCGAGAGCGACGACGCTGCGCACCAGTTGCTCCACGCCTCCGCGAGTCAGCGGGTCGAACGTGTGCAGCACCCTCTGCCGCAGCACCCATGGCAACGAGTTCACCGCCATGCCCGGAGGAACCACGGGAAGCACCGGACATCGGCTCGCACCGCCGTGGTCGTAGATCTTCTGACGCACGAGCCCCGCCTCGTACCGAACACCCAGATGGTCCGTGCAGTCGTTGGTCGACAACGCTTTCACGTAGTCCTCCGTGACGATGACCAACACCGCCCTGTCGCGAATGGAGGTCTCGATCCACGCCGGAATGGACAGCGGGAGGATGCGTTCGAGGTCGCCGTCCCAGAGCACGTCAACGCCACACGCGTGCATCGCGTCCACCACCGCGGACGCGACAAAGCCCCCGTCGCTGTTGCTGTAACTGACAAACGCGGGCATGGCACCGGTGGTGATCTCCAGGGCGTCGCTCACGGCGCACCTCCTGTTCTGCCAGGCGACAACCGTACGGACTGCTGTTCGAGTTGGTCGAACAACCTCCTGCAAGCCCGAAGCAAATGGCACCGGAAAACGGGCCATAGGTCACTCAAAAGTCACCCGAACGACGTAAAGAACAGCCTGCCGACAGCGCCGATGTCCTGGGCACGAGGTGAACACAGTTCCCCTCAATCTGCACGCGGCCGTCCGGTGACAACGGCCGCGTCAAAGGGGATTCACTCGTGCTGCACCCGATCCACCAGGCAGGCCCAGTCCGGCGCCGCCCGCCTCCCGAGCCGACGAGCCGCCCGGTGTTCGTGCTCCAGCACGGCCAGCCGCCGGTCACGAGGATCCGGCGCGAGATCCTCCAGCCGCAGCACATCTCCCGGCGTCAACCGGAAGCTGACCAGCTTGGTGGAGTCGAGACGGGCGAGAGTCCACCAGCACACGGCCGCCGCGTACTCGCACCCGAGCGCGCGGAACTTCGACTCGGCGGACACCAGATCCTGCATCGCCTCCGACCGGTCGCGCGTGGCGAGCAGCAGGTCGGCACGCACCTGCAGCGAGCGGGCGACGACCTCCGGATAGTCGGCGAGAGAAATGACGTCCCCGACGTACTCCTTGCCCTCGTTGTACTTCCTGGCCGCGAGGCACAGCCTGGCCTGCAGCACGGTGAGCCACTGGTACGGCTCGGTGCCCGGCGTCAGCAGTCCCTCGGCGGCTTGGGCGCGTTTCCACGCGGCGGTGAGTTCCGAGCGGTCACGCGTCATCTCGTATCGCAGCAGCTGCCGTTCCGCCTGGAGCGAGGCGCACACCCCGACCTCCTCGCTCGTCGGACCGGAGATGGAGCGGAACAGAGTTGTGGCCAGGATCAGAAGGTGCTCGCAGTTGCGCAGGTAGAACTCCCGGTCGTACGGGAGTGCTTCCATCGCCATGTGCAGCAGGACGCGTGCGTGCGCGCGTTGGCCGCGTGCCGCCGTGTACAGGTCGCGGTACTTCTTCGCGATCTGCGCACCCTCCTCGGCCACGGACGCCGCCTGGCTCAAACGGTGCTCCCGCAACAGGTGCCAGGACTGCCCGGAGACCAGCACCTTGGCCTTCAGGGCTCCTTCGCCCTTCAACGGCAACGTTGACGAGAGCGTTTTCAGGCACACGTCGGACAGCCGGCTGACGAGCCACACGTCCCCGTGCGCCTTGGCCACGCCGACGACCGAGTCGAACGCCCTGGCGAGCTCCAGGTCGCCCTCGCCCTGCTCCACCAGTTCGCGCGCCAGCTGGTAGGCCTGCGCGGAGGACGGCGGGCAGGCTTCGAGGCCGGCCAGCATCATCCGGGTCTGGTACACCCCTTCGGGTTCCCCGCGCATCACACCACCCACCTCCAGCGCACCGAGACTTCGCACCAGCTCCTCCTCACCGTTGCGGCTGCCCGGGTCGAACCGGTGGATCACCAGCTGCTGCAGCACGGACGGCAACGCGTTGGCGTCGACTCCCGGCGGCACGACCGGCAGCACCGCGCACCCGTGCGCGCCACCGTGGTGGTAGATCTTGTGCCGCACCAGGCCTGCTTCGTAGCGCACTCCCCGTCGCTCCACGAAGTCGTTGGACAGCAACGCTTTCAGGTAGTCGTCGGACACAATCACGAGCACTGTCCGGTCGCGGACCGCGGTCTCCATCCAGGCCGGAATGGACAGCGGGTGGATGATGGTGAGATCACCGTCCCACAGCACGTCGAAACCCCGTGCCCGCAACGCTTCCACCACCGCCGACGCGGTGGGGCCTCCATCGCTACTGCTGTAGCTAACGAATATGGCCACAACAGCGCCCCCTCCAGTCAGGAACCTCAAGGGGCCGAACGCGATCTCTGGTGCCGTTGCACATGGTGCGCCTCCTGCGGGTGTGGTCGCGCACCGATCCGTCTGGACCGGTGCGGCGAGGACCAATCACCCGAACGGGACCTGGATGGCGGCACTCATCTGGGTTCGAACGTCATACGCTGACGGACGGCGACATCGCCTCGCCTCATGGGACTGGGGTTTCGGTTGTGGTTGCCATCGGGCGAGTGGCTGCGCGAACAGCCACCCGCCCGGCCTTGCGCATCAACCTCCTAGCTCCTGCAGTCGTCGGTCGATCACCTTCGACGTCTCGCTGGCCGGCAGCGCGAACTTCTCCAGCTGGTAGAAGTGGTTCAGGTACTCCTGGAGCTCCGGTCCCACCGTCATCAGTTCGTCGCGTCCCGGATGTTCGAGCAGCAACGCGAAGTCCTCTTCCCCCTCGGAGAACTCCAGTATCGAGAACGAGCTCTTCATGGCCGGGTGGATGCCCGCGGCGAACGGCAGAACCTGGATGGTCACGTGCGCGAGTGCCGCGATCTCCTTGATCCGCGCCAACTGCCGGCGCAGCACGTCCTCGCTACCGATCACCCGGTGCAGCACCGACTCGTCCAGGACGATGTGAATCTCCGGGCCGTCCGGCTCCAGCACGGACTGGCGGTGCATGCGGATCTCCACACTGCGCGTGGCGACCTCGCCCTTCTGCCCGTACGCCTCGACCAGGACCCGTGCGTAGTCCGGAATCTGCAGCAGTCCGGGGATCACGTTGAGCTGGCTCTGCCGGATCCGGATGGCGGAGGTCTCCAGTTCGAGGAACTTCGCGAACTGCTCGGTGAACGACCCGCGATACCTCTCCATCCACGCCGACCTCGACTGCCGGATCGCCCTGGTCATCCCCACCAGTTCAGCGATGCGCGCGTCGTCCCTCACCCCGTAGTGGAAGAGAAGCGCCTGCACGTCGGTGACGGAGATCTTGTTCTCCCCCTTCTCAATTCTGATCAGTTTCGAAACGGACCAGTCCATCGCTTCCGCGACAGCCTGCTGACTGAGATCGAGTCCGACCCGCGTCTGCTTCAGCTCTGTGAGCAGCCGCTTCTGCAGCACGACGGGACTTTCCTTGCGGGGCAACACCCCTCCTCCCTCAATCTGCTAGGTAGCAGAATGGTAATGGCCAATTGGAGGGGTTCCACAATGCTTGTCCACCAATTGGCCAGGTTTCAGAGGGACAACTACCAGTTGGGGGTTGGCTGATCAAGATCAGCCAACCCCTCAGGTGTCACCCGGTTCAGCGGGATCAGGGACGGACGAAGCTCAGGAACGCCCGCCACGCGCCCAGCGGAACCTCGAACCGCCGGTCCACGACGTCCTTGGAGTCCCTCACCCACACGGCGCGGCCATCGCTGGCGCACTCGACGCAGCTGGCATCACCACCGGTGCTGTGAGAACTGCGTTTCCACGTGAGCTCCGCCGCCATACCAACGAGACTAGGTCCGGCAAGTTGATCGAGACACCGCCAAGGGTGCGCCGTCGGCTGGACAGAAAGGTGTCAGATCAAGGACACGCCAAAAGGCGGAAGTTGTTGCTACGACATGGAATCAGAGCGTCGCGAGACGGTCAACACCCACGCCGCTGACCAACAGCCGCTCCTTGCGGTTGCCGAGAAGCGTCTGCGTCCAGTCGGTGAACCCGCCGTCGCCGATCTCCTCGCCGTGCAGATAAACCTTGTAGCACAAGCCTTTGTAGTACCCGGTCCGCCGCGACGGGTCGGCGGGCAGCGAGCCGCGCACCACCTCGAACCGCGGATCGAGCACCGTCACGCGCACCTCGATGTCGCCGCAGGCCTCGCGCAGCAACGCCATGTGCTCGGCGAAGTGTTGACGTTCAAAGGCGAGCGAGCCGCGATCGCGCCCGGCCGACACCGCCGCGAACAACGTGAAGTGCGCGAACCGCCCCGCGCCGGAGAACTGCTGCGCCCGCACCACGCGTTGCACCGCCGCGAGCCGCACGTCGTCAGCACAATCCTGCCGGCGCACCGCGGCTTCCAACGCCAGCGAGTTGGTCGCGTCCGCCGCGACCTCGGTGCCCCGCGTCGTGGACAGCACGTTGTTCTGGTCCATCTCGGCAACAGCGGAGCACGTCCCCAACGGCACCACCGGCGCGAGCCCCACCAAGGAGAACGACGGCGGCAGCGCTGCGAGCAACCGGTCCTCCGCCGCCCGCAGCACTTCGAACGGCACCGACGACGGTCCCACGAACCGGTCGGAACGGTACTGCCGCAACACATCCGGCCCCGACACCGCACCGGCACGCCGCCGCGTCAGCGCCAGCAACAGGGTCGTGAGGTCGCTGCCGGACAACCGCGCGAGCCGGTCCAGCGCGGCCTCCCCGCCCACCGCCCGCAGCACCCGGCTCAACGCACTCATGCTCACCATGATCCGCGTACCGGCCACCGGTTTTCCGCGGGCACGCGAGTGGATCACCTCGCTACCCTCGAAGGCATGACCGACGCGATGCGGGAGGGCGAGCTCTGGGGCCGCCGGGCCGCGCAACGAGCCGCTCTCGGCGCCAAGATGTCCGTGCCCGCGTGGAAAACCGCGATCGCTCGCACGAACATCAAGCCCGGCAGCACAGTTCTCGACCTGGGCTGCGGCAGCGGCGAGTTCTGCGCCCTGGCAACGGAAGCGGGCGCGCACGCCACCGGCATCGACGCGTCGCACGAGATGATCGAACTGGCCAGGGACACCGCACCCGCCGACGAGTTCCACGTGCGCGCGCTCGGGCCGTTGCCTTGGGAGGACGGCACGTTCGACGTCGTCACGGCGTTCAACGCGCTGTTCTTCGCCGCGGACCCCGAAGCGGCGTTCGCGGAGGCGGTCCGGGTCAGCAACGACCACGTGGTCGTCTGCGACTGGCACCCCGAGATCCCGAGCGACACCATCACCGTCGGGTGGAGCGTGAAGGGTCCCAGCGGGCGAAGGCGTGCGAAGACACCGGAACCGGACGAGAAACTGACGATCGACATTCCCCAGCACTTCCCCGACGAGGCCACGATGCTGCAGGCCTTCCTGAGCACAGGCGGCTACCAGCCGATCATCGAGACCGACGGCGAAGAAAGCGTGGCGGAGAAGATCAGAGCCGCGACCGAACAGTTCCGCACCGCAGAAGGCGGTTATCGGTTCGCGAACACATACCTGATGTCGATCTTCCGCAAGAACCCCAGGAAGTGAATCAGGCGGCGGAGAGCATCTCGTACCCGGCCGTGGTGAGGGCAGCAGGTCCTGAACGGGTGCTGATCAGGCCCGCAGTCCTCAGGCGCAGGCCGGCGAACTGGTCGGCACAGCACAGGCCGTCGACGAGCAGGGCACTTCCGGAGATCTCGCAACGGCCGTCGGCAACGGCTCTGAGAACTGCGCGATCGCGGTGTGTGAGCGATGAGGCGGTCATCTTCTTCTCCTAGCGGTAAAGCGTGTACTTACTAGTACGTCGAAGAAGAAGTGGTCGGTTCGACACGATCCTCAGAGAATTCCGCGCGTACACCCAGAAGACGTACCGCGCGCCCGTGTTCGAAGCGGTCGAGCACGGTCAGCGCGGCCGCCGCGAGATCGTCGGCGGACGACGTCGGCGCAGGTAGCTTCATCAGTCGCACCTTCGTGAAGAAGGGCACGAAGCGCACCTTCACGCCCACCCGCACGACAGGGCGTCCCTCGGCGGCCACGTCCACCGCCACCTGGTGGGCCAGCGCCACGACCTCGCGCCGGATGTCCTCCAGCTCCGTGAGGTCCTGCTGGAACGTCTTCTCGTGCGAGCGGGACTTCGGCACCCAGGGCGTCGCGGACACCACCGTGTCGCCCGCGCCCAGGCCGACGGTCCGGAAGTACGGGCCCATCCGCGGACCGAACCGCGCAGCCAAAGCATCCGGAGACGCCGACGCCAGGTCCGTCACCGTCGCGATGCCGAGCTCGGCCAGCTTGCGCGACGTCTTGACGCCGATCCCCCACAGCGCGGAGGTCGGCCGGTGCCCCATCACCTCGACCCAGTTGTCGCGGGTCAGCTGGAACGTCCCGGCGGGCTTGCCGAACTCGGTCGCGATCTTGGCGCGCAGCTTGTTGTCACCGATGCCCACCGAGCAGTGCAGACCCGTGGACGCCAGCACCGCCGCCTGCAACGACCGGGCCAGCTCGAAGGGGTCGTCGACCGAAGCGCCGACGAACGCCTCGTCCCACCCCATCACCTCGACGACGACCGGGAACGACCGCAGAACCGCCATCACGTCCGCTGAGGCCGCCTCGTACAACCCGTGGTCGGCGGGCAGGAACACGGCGTCGGGCAGCTTCTTGAACGCGGTCCGCAACGGCATCCCGGAGTGCACGCCGAACTCCCGCGCCTCGTACGACGCCGTGGCCACGACCGCGCGCTCCGTCGGGTCGCCGTTGCCGCCCACCACCACGGGCTTCCCGCGCAACGACGGGTCGCGCAACACCTCGACCGCCGCGATGAACTGGTCGAGGTCCACGTGCAGGACCCAGTCCGCCATGCTGGACAGTATGAAACGGTCGGCGGGAATCCTGCTGTTCAGAAGGACCGAGCAGGTCGAGGTGCTGCTGGGACACATGGGCGGCCCGTTCTGGGCCCGCAAGGACGCCGGAGCGTGGTCGGTGCCCAAAGGGGAGTACACCGACGAGGAGACGCCCGAGGAGGCTGCCCGGCGCGAGTTCACCGAGGAACTGGGGCTGCCGGTGCCGGACGGTGAGCTGATCCCGCTCGGCGAGGCCAAGGGCTCCGGCAAGGTCATCACGGTGTGGGCGCTGGAGGCGGACCTCGATCCCGCAACCGTCACGCCGGGCACGTTCGAGATGGAGTGGCCGCCGAAGTCCGGCCAGAAGAAGGAGTTCCCCGAGGTCGACCGCGTCCGGTGGTTCAGCGTGGAAGAGGCGAGCGCGAAGATCGTCTCCGCGCAACGCCCCTTCCTCGAACGACTCACGGCCAGATAGAGGCGACCCACTCCGGGTGGTCGATGAACGGGTTCCGGTTGTGCTGGAACCGCTGGTCGATCAGGTCGTTGCGGTTCTTCTCGAACGCGTCCGGCGGGTCCTGCTCGCTCCACTGCTTAAGGACCGACAGCTTGCCCATGTACGGCGTCCCGCCGGTGCCGACGGTGTCCTTGAGCTCAAGGTTCAGCTGGTCGCCGCTTTCGTAGCGCACGGCCATGTAGAAGAGCATGCGCGCGACGTCGCCCTTCACGGCGTTGCGCGGCTGCCACGAGTCGGAGTCCCAGAAGTTGCCGGGAGCGTTCGCGTAAGCCGAACCGCCGTTGTCGAAGTCGAGGTTGCCGCGGTCGGCGTTCACGCGGACGTCCTCGGGCCGCAGGTGGTGCAGGTCGGTGCCCGCGCCCACGGCGGTGCCGAAGCTGCCGTGTGACTGGGGCCAGACGTGCTCGCGGTTCCAGTCACCCGTGCCGGTGCCGCTCAGCGACTTCGACCGGGAGATGCCGCTGTACAGCAGGATCACGTTGTTGGAGTTGTTCGGGTCCTGGTCTGTGACCTTCAGCGCGTCCGGGACGTCCTGGTAGACGAGCTTGGTCTGGTTCTTGATGATGCCGTTCAACGCCGACTTCAACGCGGCACCGGACTTACCGCAGGCTGTCGCGTAGTAGCCGGTGCACGTCGGAGGCGCTGTCGTCGTTGTCGTTGGCGGTGTTGTTGTCGTGCTGGTCGGTGGAGTCGTGCCGGCGAACGCGAACGCCGTCGTGGAGATCAGACCTGCGTGCGAGAAGTACGCGCTCAACGTGCCCGTCACGTCGATCTGCTTGCCCAGCAGCGACGGGTTCGACTGCATCCCCCACGAGGCGCGGAACGCTGCCGGGATCTGCACGTAGATCATGCTCGACGTGCTGGTGGTGGACGCCGAGTCGGCCAGCGCGAGCGCGTAGTCGTTCGGGTAGTTCGAACGGATGACGGTGTTCGTGGCCGTGGGCTGACCGACGACGTAGCCCCGAACCGTGTTCGTGGACCCGTTCTGCGTGCCGATCGCCTGGGCAACGCTCAAAGGAGCTGCTGCGACAGCGGCGGTCGACCCGTACAGGCCGACCGCCGCTAACAAACCGATGACTAATGCCAGTGGACTCCACCGCGCCATGAGCACTCCCCGATCGCGTGAATGTTGAGCACACGATCGGTTGAGCCGGTCAACGGATGGTTAACGCTTGATCACGGGACCAGGACGACCTTGCCCGTGGTCCTCTTCGACTCGACGAGCTCGTGCGCCTTCGCGGCCTCCGCGAGCGGCACCGCGTGGTCGATCTGCACCTTGAGCTGCGGCAACGCGGCGAGATCGGGACCAGACGCGGACACACCCATGAACAACTCGAAACGGATGCCGAGGTCCACAGCCCTGTCAACGTCAAAACCCGGGTTGCCCGGAATGATCGACACGAGCACGCCGCCGGGCTTCAGCACCTTGGCGGAACGCTCGGCGTAGTCGCCACCGATCGCGTCGAACACGACGTCGACCGGGTCGATCGCGGTGAAGTCCTCGTGCCGGTAGTCGATCACCTCGTCCGCGCCGAGCGAGCGCAGGAAGTCGTGCTTGGCGGCCGACGCCGTGCCGATCACGTACGCACCGCGCGCCTTCGCGATCTGCACCGCCACGTGCCCGACACCACCTGCAGCGGCGTGGATCAGCACGCGCTGACCAGCGGAAATCCCGCCACGGCCGACCAGCGCCTGCCACGCGGTCAATGCCACCATCGGCACCGCGCCGGCCTCCTCGACGGTCAGCCACGACGGCCGGCGCACGACGTCGGCGGCGTTGACCGCGACGTACTCGGCGTAGCCACCGCCCGTGCCCGGGAAGGTCAGCAGGCCGTAGACCTCGTCACCGGCCTGGAACCCCTCGCCGTCCTCCTCGACGGTGCCCGCGATGTCCCAGCCCAGCGTGAACGGCGGCTCACCGAGGATCTTGAACCCACCGCCGCGGACGTAGGTGTCGACCGGGTTCACGCCCGCCGCGCCCACCTTGACCAGCACCTGGCCCGGTCCGGGTACCGGCTTCGCGACCTCCGCGACCTCCAGCACGGACGCGGCCCCGACGGTCTTCTGCGTGATGACTCGCATGATGATGATCCCCTTCGATGTTCTCGATGGGCACCATCTTGCAGTTAGCGCCAACTTCTAGAAAGTAGGCACTTTGAGGTAACTAGCTCTCCCTCAGATACAGATCGCGGAGCAGTGCGATCTCGGCGAGGTGGTGGATCGCCTCCCGGTTGATGTGCAGCACGAGCGTCGCCATCGGTTCCTCGGCGAACGGACCCTCCGCCGGGCCGACAGCCTTCGAGAGGTCAGCCTTGCGCGCGCCGGCCGTCCACGCCTCGTAGGCCTCATCGAGCTGCTTCAGCGCTTCATCGGCGGTCTTCGCGTACTGCCACGTCGTGTAGTCCACCGCGGGACCACCGAAGTGCCAAGCCGTGCGCATGTTGAAGACGGCGATGATGATGTGCGCCATCCGCCAGGCGATCGTGGTGACGGGCTCCGGCGTGGGCTGCGGGTACTCCCAGTCGATCGCACCGTCCGGGTGCACGGTCCACGAGTCCGCGACCGGCCGCCAGAAGTACTCGTCGTCGGTCATCCCGTCGAGCCGCGGCCGCGCCTGAGTCCGCCAGTGCCAGTCCAGCTGGTCTGTCAACTGCTTGTTCCAGTCCATGCCGGGAACGGTAAAACCGTTTGCGGACAACCACTGCCCTGGAAACACTCGCCGGGTGGAGATTCGCACCTCGCGCCCCGAAGACGTGGATCAGGTCGAGAAGCTCATCGTCTCGCGGATGGACCCCAGCGACGGCGTCGACGCACGCCTGCTGATGACCGACCCGGACGCGGGCTGCGAGTGGGTCGCGGTCGCCACCGACGGCGACCGGGTCGTCTCCACCGCCACGCTGATGGACGAGACGGTGACGCTGGCCGGCCTCGACATCCCGGCGGGCCAGGTCGAACAGGTCGCGACGGACGTCGAGTACGAGGGCAAGGGCCTGGTGCGGCAGCTGATGGGCTGGGCGCACGAGAAGTCCGCCGAGCGCGGCCACCTGGTCCAGGTGATGATCGGCATCCCGTACTTCTACCGCCAGTTCGGCTACACGTACTCGATCCCGGTCAAGCAGACCAGGCCACTGACGATGAAGCCAGAACCCGTTGCGGGGCACACGCTCCGGCGCGCGACCGAGGCGGACGTCCCGGTGCTCGACGCGCTCCAGGACAACGCTCAGCAGGACGTCGACCTGCGCATGGCCCACACGGTCCAGTGCTGGCGCTGGCTGATCAACCGCACCGGCACCACCACGTGGGTCGTCGAGCGCGACGGCGCCGTGGTCGCCACCGGCCGCAGCACACCGCCGGAAGAGGGCGACGTCGTTCTCGGCGAGATCGCCGGTGACGACGAGGCCGTCAAGGCGTTGGTGCAGCTGGTGAATCCGGACCAGGTCGCGGAACGGCTGCCGGTGCTGGAGGAGTACCTGGATGCCCGGCGCCCAGGCCTGGAGCAGTACCTGGTGCGCATCCCGGACGTGCCGAGGCTGTTCGAGCACCTGCGCCCGGTGTTCACGAAACGGTTGCAGGGCCAGGAACCCGCCGACGTGCTCCTCGGCTTCTACCGCACGCACGTCCGCTTCCGCTGGGACGGCAACGAGATCGGCCCGTACGAGTGGGGCGGCACGATGATGGCCCCCGGCGACCAGGGCGGGGCGGGAGTCGCCCCGGACCTCCTCGCCCCGCTGCTGTTCGGCCCGCACGGCATCGACGGGCTGCGCCGGTGGTTCAGCGACGTCTACCCCGGCCCCAACTTCGACCTGATGAACGCGCTGTTCCCACCGGTCACCAGCGACCTGCTGACGTTCTACCTGCCCTAAGGCATGCCCCAGAACCGTTTCGTGTTCGGACCGGACGGCGCGATCACCAGCTCCGGCGAGGTGCCGCGCGTCGTGACCACCACGTCGTCGTTGCGCGCCAACGTGATCGTCAACGTACCGTCGGCGTTGGGCTGGAACGGGACAGCAGTGCCGTCGAACTTCCGCACCTCGAACGGCCCCGCGAGGTTGCCGGGATGCAGCCGCAAAGGCTCTCCCGCCAACGACTTCACCCGCACGAACTGAAGACGACCCGCCTTGCGCACCGCGCTGACCAGGAACGCGCCTTCAACACGCACGTCGTGCACGGTCACGCTCGCCCACGCCGCCGGCACCGCGGGGAAGACCCGCACGACGCCGCCCCAGCTCTGCACCAGCATGTCGTGCATGGTCTGCGCGCCGGACAACGGCGTCTCGATGACCGGACCGGACTCCTTGTACATCGTGTTGGGCTGCACGTACTTGTCCAGCAGCGTGACCAGTTGGCCGCGCGCCTTGTCACCGTCGCCCAGCAGCGCGTACATCGACCCTGAACCCGTGAAGGTGTAGCCCTGCAACGCTCCGGTGAAGCTGAGCCACTGCTTCATCGACTTCTGCAACGCGTCCCGGTTCGCCGCGATCGCCGGGTCGAGGGTGTAGAGCGGGTAGAACCACAGCAGGTGCGAGTAGTGCCGGTGCGACTTGGCCATCTTCTGGTCGGCGCCGATCCAGAAGCCCTGCGTCGAGTCCTGCGGCGGCTTCACCAGGTTGTCCATCACGTCACGCCACTTGGCCAGCAACGGATCGTTGAGCCCCAGCCGGGCTTGAGCCCAGATCAACGTCTTGCAACCCCAGTGCAGCAGCGCCAGGTCGTAGTTGCAGTCCTTTGTGGACCCGTACTCCGGCGAGAACGTCTTCGGCAGGTGGTAGACGCCCTTCGAGTCCTTCGTCAGGAAGTGCAAGTGGTAGTTGACCGCGCGGCGCAGCAACGGGAACACCAGGTCGCGCAGTACGGCGTCGTCCATCTGGTGCCGGTAGGTGATGAACGCGTTGTGCAAGGCCCACAACAGGTTCCCGCACTCCGGATCGCCATCGGCGCCGGGCTGGGCGACGCCACCCTTCAGATCCTCCTGCGTGGTGCGGGCGATCCCGGCCGAGTCGGAGCGGTACTGCGACGGCACGTTCGCCACCAGCGCGTCCCGGCTGCGGTCCAGCGAGGCGGTCAGCGAGTCCAGCTCCCAGTGGCCGGTCGCGTTGAGAACCCAGTACTCCAGCTGCACGTTGAGGTTCCACCACGTGCCCGGCCACGGCGTCGGCTCCAGCCACGGCCCGCACGTGCCCAGCACAGGACGGTCGCGGCGAGTCGCACAGGCCAGTTTGTAGAGCTGGATCCAGTAGAAGCTCTCCATCCTGGTGTCGGCCACCGACACGAAGCTCTTGGGGTAGAAGGAGTTCCACCACGAACGGTGCTCCGCGCGCAGCTGGTCGTCAGTCAGCACTGAAGCGCTAGTGAGAGTCGCCGCGGCCACGGAGTCGGCGTTCTTGGCCGGGAACGTGTGCGCGACCGTGGCCAGCAACGTACCGGACCGGACCTGCCACTTCGTCACGGTCTGCCCGCCCGCCACCAGGTCCTGGGTGCAGGTCGTGCCACTCACCTTGGGATCCGGGTTGGTCTTGAGGCCCGAAGGCGCCGGCTTGAAGTCGAGCCGCGGACTGCGAGCCTTGTCCGGCACGAACGTCCACTTCACCCGTTCCGCACCGGACTTCACCGAAGCCGACACCAGCAGCACATCGCGCGAGGCGTGCACGAACGCCCGAATCTCCAGCACACCAACGGAAGTCGTGACGGTCCCCGACACCTCGGCGTTCCACAAGGACAGCCGCAGATCCACGTCGGTGATGTCCCCGGCGGTGTCGAACACGAAGTGGCCGATGGGCAGGCGCGCGTTGCCGAAGTTCGTACCGCCGGTGCCCTGGTGGTCGCGCACGCGGGTGTCGCCGAGCTTGAACGCCAGCCGCTTGCCGATCCGGTACACCGCCGCGCCCAGACCTCCGTTGCCGAGGAACGGACCCTGGTAGAAGGTCGTCGGCACGGACGCCCACACCGGGTCGAGCCCACCCAGGTACGACGCCCAGTCGACCTGGTTCTCCAGGCCCGCAGCCGCTGATGCGACGGAAACTCTCGACAACGCCACGGCACCCGCGGTGCCGGCGAACAGGGTGCGACGGGAGAACAGCACGACGACTCCATCCCTCGAAGAAACCGGAGGCGGCGGCCGATTCATCGGATGTGTAGTCCTCTGAAGCGTTTCATGTCAATAAACCGAGCGCTCGGTCTAGTATTGAGCTCATGACGACTGTGCAGGAGGCCGCGGCGGTCCGGTACGGCATCTGGGTCGTGTGCCCTGCCGTGGGCGCCGCCGTGGTGTGGGGGCTCAAGCTGACAGCCGGGTGGATCACGACGCTGAAGTGGTTCCCGTTCCAGGGCGTGTTCAAGCTGGTCACGGACATACCGGAACCGTGGGCGACGATCGCGGCACTCGCGCTGGGCGCCATCGCGGGTGGTGTGCTCGCGTTGATCTGGTCGGCTGAGATGTTTGTTCGTCGAGGTCTCGCACGACCGCGTGATCCTCAAGAAGGACGACAAGACCTTCGACTTCGGCCGCGACGAGGTCGAGTCGGCGTTCACCGAGGGCAAGCACCTGGTGCTGCTCTCCCCGAGCGGCGCCGAACTCGCCCGCGAGACCTCCGATCTAAGCAAGAACAAGCTCGCAGATGCGTTCCAGGCCCAGGGCTACCGGTGGCGCGACGGCGACCCGTTCGCGAACGAGTTCCGGATGTGGGTCGAGCACGCGCCGGACCTGGCGGCCGACGTGAACGCCCTCTTCACGGCTCGCCGGAAGGCCATCTCGAAGTACGACAACGAGGAGGCCGCAGAATTGGCGAGGGAGATCCGCAAGCGCGGCGTCTACGTCAAGGACGAGAAGAAGAGGCAGTACTACAGGTGCGAACGCTAGATCCGGTCAAGCACGCCGCGAAGAAACGGCACATCACCGACACGGCCGCCGGGCTGTTCGCGGAGAAGGGCTTCGACCGGACGACAGTCGCGGACATCTGCAAGGCCGCCGAGATGAGCACCGGCAGCCTGTTCCACTACTTCCCCACCAAGCGCGCGATCTTCCTGGAGATCTTCGAGCAGGACGGCAGGGACAACGCGGAGGTGTTCACGCGGGCCAGGACGATGGCCCCGTGGGACGCCGTGCTCATGATCGTCGACCACCTGTGCGTCCCCGCGCTCGACCGGACGATCGCCGGGCTGGTGCTGGAGGTGGTGGCGCAGGCGAGCCGCGACCAGGAGCTGTGGGACCTGGTCGCACGGAACGAGATCACCGTCCGCGACGAGCTGGCCCAGCTGCTGCAACGCGCGCACGACGCAGGCCAGATCGCGCTCCCCGTCGACGCCCGCACGGCCGCCACCTGGGTCCAGGGGCTGGTCGACGGCCTGTTCGGCAGGCTCGTCGACCCGGACTTCGACGCGACCGAACAGGTGAGCACCCTCCGGTTGATCCTTTCCCGTTTCGTGGGTGCTCAAGCACCATGAGGGCATGGCCTACGACGTCGCAGCGGTCCGCGCCCACTTCCCCGCGTTGCGCGAGGGTGCCGCGCACTTCGACGGACCCGGCGGCTCGCAGACGCCGGACGTCGTCGGCGACGCCGTCAGAGACGCCCTGACCTCGGCGATCTCGAACCGCGGCAGCGTCACGGCATCGGAACGCCGAGCCGAGGAGATCGTCCAGACCGCCCGCCGCACGATGGGCGAGTTCCTCAACGCGGGCAGCATCGTGTTCGGCCGCAGCATGACCCAGCTGACCTACGACATCTCCCGCACGCTGTCGAAGAACTGGCGGCCGGGCGACGAGATCATCGTGACCCGCATCGACCACGACGCGAACATCAGGCCGTGGGTGCAGGCGGCCGAGGCGGCGCGCGCGACGGTCCGTTGGGCACCGTTCGACCGCACGACCGGAGAGCTGCCCATCGAGGCCGTCACGAACCTGCTGTCCGACCGCACCCGCGTCGTCGCGATCACGGCGGCGTCGAACCTGCTCGGCACCCGTCCGGACGTGGCGGCGATCGCGGCGGCGGCACACGAGATGGCGGCGTTCGTGTACGTCGACGGCGTGCACTACACACCGCACCTACCCGTGGACATCGAGGCGATGGACGCGGACTTCTTCGTGTGCTCGCCGTACAAGTTCCTCGGCCCGCACCTGGGTGTGCTGGCCGCCGCACCGGAGCTGCTGGAGACGTTGCGCCCGGACAAGCTGCTGCCGTCGACCAACGCCGTGCCGGAACGGTTCGAGCTGGGCACGCTGCCGTACGAGCTGCTCGCGGGCACGACCGCCGCCGTCGAGTTCATGCGCGGGCTCGAAGGCCTGGAAGAACACGAGTTCGGGCTCCGCGACCAGCTGGAAGCCGGACTGCAGGAGCTCGGCGTGCGGATCTACAGCAAGGCCTCGCAGCGCACCCCGACCGTGCTGTTCTCGGTCGACGGGCTGGAGCCGGCCGAGGTGTACCGCAGGCTCGGTGCCGAGGGCGTCAACGCCCCGGCAGGCCACTTCTACGCCATCGAATGCTCGCGCTGGCTCGGACTGGGCGACAAAGGCGCGGTACGAGCGGGCATCGGGCCGTACACCGACGAGTCCGATGTGGACCGTCTGCTGAAGGCCGTGGCCAAGATCAGATGAACAGGAGCAGGCCGACGTAGGCGAGCCCGATGAACACGCTGACGTTGAACCTGCGGGTGATCCGTTCGCCGTGGTGGTCGGCGATCAACGACCGCGCTCGCGCCCACATCAGCTTCTCGCCCGCCTGCCTGTCGGGCAGGTGCGGGGTCGTGATCACGTCGCCGTGCGGCCCGAACGCGAGCATGAGCTGCGGTCCGGCGCGGCGAACCCCGTGCAGCTGCGCCCACGGCACGCGGTAGGTCCAGATGCCCGTGTAGAGCATCACGGAGTTGTGGTCGAGGCGCAGCAACGGCTGGAAGCGCGTCACCGCCGACAGCACGCACTGCACGCCGATCAGCCCGAGGATGATCAGCTCCGGGTAGTACTTCAGCCCGATCAACGCACCGGCCGCGCCGAGCAGCAGCACCACGCCCTCCGTCCTGCGCCGGTCCCCCGGCCACATCGCGTGCGGCAGCTCCACCGGAACGCCCGCGGACACCGGTTCGCCCGGCAGGTGTGCACTGTGGACGGTGTGCCGCGGGCGGACCCTCGACAGCGTGCTCGTGGCCACGACCTCGCCCTCGACCAGCAACGCGACCTGGCCACCGTGGTGCCACTCCCCCGCGACGAGGATCTCCGCCGGGTCGAGCTGCACCGGGGCGTCCTCCTCACCGCGCCACACCCGGCCGAACTGCTCGGTGTCGTGGTAGAGCGGCTCCTCCAGCCCGAGGTCGGCGAGCGTGGCCACGGTCGCGATGTCGGTGTTGTTGTGCCGCAACAGGATCCGACGCGGTCCGACCGGATGCGCCTGCATCCGGATCGCCTTCACCGGACCGGTCCACAACGCGCGGCGGCGGCGTTCCCGCGCGGCCAGCATGATCGCGAGGAACACGGCGGCGCCGCCGAACGTCAGCCACCACGTGACGTCCTCGGGTTCGTTCGCCATGGCCACCCACGAACCGTCCGCCAGCACCGGCATCGAGTCGCCGATCCGGTACGTCTCCGGCGCGAGAGGCTGGAACACGACGCGTTGCTTGTCCGGCAGCTCCACCCAGACGTCGAAGGTGTCCTTGATGTCGACGACCTCGGCCTCGACCCGGCTGGCGTTCGCGATGTGCTGCTCGATCTCGCCGTTGGTGAGGTCGTACTGCACGAACGTGAGGAAACCGAAGAGGACGAGCAACACCGCGATGATGCGCAGCACTCCTCGTTGCGGTGGCATGTCCGGCAACGAGACGACACCCTCGCCGGCCGCCGTGTGCTGGTCCGCGCGCGACCGGATCGTCCACGCCGCCACGATCGCGCACGCAACGGCGTGGAGCCCGAACGCGACGTTGGCGGCCGCCAAGCCGTCCAGAGCGATGTCCAGCACGCCGAACGCCACACCCATCGCGCAACCCGTGAGCACCCGGCCGAACAACAACAGCAGCGGCGTGGCCAGCAACGGCACGATGGCGAGCGAGAACAACGGGCTCGGGGGGCACGGCTGCGCGGTGGTGCACGGCGTATCGCTCGCGCTCAGGGCGAAGTAGAAAGCGAGGATCCACCCACCGACGAGCCCGACCTTGGTCACCCACCACGGAACCGCGGCCGCTTGCCACCGCTGGACGTCCATGACGCGGATCATGACACGCCCGTTGCTCCGAACGGTGCGATTCCCCCGCATCGAAACGGGTATCCCCAGGTCACTTGAACTCGGAGGTGCACATGCTGGCCATCATCGCCGCAGTCTCGTTCGGTCTGGCCCTGATCCTCGACCTCGCGAAGACCGCGCTCGGTGACGTGATCACCGCCAACACGCTCGTGGTGCTCGGGCTGCTGCTCGTCGCGCTGCACCTCGCGGGGGTCGGCTCCAGCAGCCGTTCGTGGAACTGGCGCCGCGCCCGCAGGTGAGGGTCAGCCCTGCCGGGTGATCTCATCCGGCAGGGCGGCCTCGGTCGCCGTCCACACCCCGTCCGCACCAGCCTCGATGCGCTCGCTCATGCGGCCGCCGGGCACGAGCACCCACAGCTGGTCCTTCGTGGACAGCCACACCACGCCGATGCCGTCGTTGCGGTAGCTCGTGGCGTACTCGTAGGACTTGCGGAACACGTCACCGCCGTTGCGGTCGGTCACCTTCACCTCGCTCGCGCTTTCCGCGTGCGCGACGAACTTCCCGCTGGGCGACGTCTTGGGTGCGCCGGGCCGGGCGAAGCGGTCCTCGCGGTCGCTGCCGCAGCCGGTGAGGACGAGGAGCAGGGCGACGAAAGCCGCCAGAACCCTCATGACAGCTGGAAGACGGGATAGTCGCCGGCGCGGGCGAGCAGCTTGTCCTGCGGGGTCGTGGCGTCCATGCCGGGGAAGAACTGCTTCACCTGACCGTGCCAGCGCTCCAGGTAGGCGTGCATGATCACCGGCTTGGCCTCGTCCGGCAGCTCGGTCGCGCTGAAGGCCTCGACGGCGCGGCCGCGACGCAGCTCACCAGTGCCCACGACACGCAGGTTGCGAACCCAGGACGTGACGCCGCGCGGCGCGAGCAGGTAGCGCGTGCCGTCCAGCTCCAGCAGGTTGACCGGGGCGCTGTACACCTTGCCGCTCTTGCGGCCTCGCACGAACAAAGTGCGCATGCTCCTCGGACCGAGCCCGAGCTTCACCGCCACACCCACGAGCCGGTTGGCGAACTGCTCGAACCCGGTGGGGCGCGAATTGCCGTGCGTCATGTGGCCCAAGGTAGCTAGCGTGATCGTCCGTGTGGACTGTTCTCGAAGAGTTTTACGACTCTGTGCCCCGACCGGGATCTCGCGTTGAGGAACACGGCGAGCTCGTGTTGTTCCTCCAAGCCGGCGACGGTTATCCGTACTACGCGCGGCCGCGGTTCCCCGGTGGCCGGCCGACGGTGGCCGACGTGCTGAAGATGCGCGCACGGCAGCGTGAGCTGGACGTGCCGGAAGCGCTCGAGTGGGTGCACGAGACCACACCTGACCTCCTCGAGGCGGCGGTCGCGGCGGGCATGGAGGTGCTCCAAGCTCCGCTGATGGTTCTCGATCCGGACAAGCTGCCCGAACCGCATCCGCACGTGCGCGTGCTCGACACCCGGCCGGCCGAGGTGTCGGTCGTGGCCCAGCTCGCGTTCTCGTCGCCGGGCACGTCACCCGGTGAGATCGGCACGGCGGAACGAGACGCGGAGCTTCGGAACGCGACTCCGACGAGCACCCGGCACCGGCACGCGGTGGCCGACCTGCCAGGCGAGGGCGTGCTGGCGGTAGGCACTGCGCAACGAGCGGGTGACGTCGTCGAGATCGCGGGCATCGGCACGTTGCCGGCGGCACGGCGACGTGGCCTCGGTGGTGCGGTGACTGCGGAACTGGCGCGTGACGCACTTCAGCAAGGTGCTGAGCTGGTGTTCCTGTCGGCCGGCAGCCTCGACATCGCACGGGTCTACGAGCGCGTCGGGTTCAGGCGCGTCGGAACGGCCTGCATCGCCTCACCAGTCGTGGGCGTTTAATTCGCCACTGCGAGGCATCGGCACTCGAAACAAACAGCCGACGCACGGCATTCCGGACGGCTGGGTGAGCAGTTCGGCCTCACCGCGGTGGATGAGCTCGCCGCAGTACGCGGTCAACGCGAGCGGCGTGCGGTCGTCGTCGGGCATGGGTACGAGGTGGCACGTGCGTTGTGTCTCTCCGACGACACCCGCACGCTTGCGGACCAGCAATACAGGCATGCGCGCTTCCGTTTCCTGAATGCTCATGCCTTCACCTCGGCGTCGTCCACCACACACACGACGGCGTGCGTGGTCGCGTAGAACTTGAGCCGGTAAGGGCCCGAGTTCCGCTCTGCTGCTGCCGCGCAGAACCTGTCGGCGCTGACCTCTTCCGATCGCGGCGTTCGTTCGGCTAGGTCGATCACACCTAGATCGTGCGGCGTGTAACAGCAATTGGGGAGGGTTACATACGATTTACGGGTCGCGTATGCGGAACTCGCATACTCACCTGAGCTGGGTAACTTCAGCAGCCAGTTCGGCGATGGCCGGCGTCTCGTTCCACGGGTCGAGCTTCTCCAGCTCGTTCACGATGAGCTGCGAACCCGTCGCGCGGGCCAGGTCCAGCGCCGCGAAACCGTAGTCGACGGCCTGCTCGACCTCCCCGTTGGCGGCGTGCGCGTAGGCGAGGCGGGCCGTGTGCACGCCCTGCTCCCACTGGCAGATGCCGCCCCACCTGGGCAGGAGGGCCGTGTACGCGGTGATGGCCCTGCGGTGGTCGGCCAGGTCGACCATGCTCGCGGCGCGCTGCATCTGGACGTGCAGGTCGGTGAAGCAGTACCCGATCGAGTACTCGTCGCTCTGCGGCCGTTCCGCCGCGAGCACCAACGAGTGCGCGAGGTCGAACCGCTGCATGCAGGCGTCCTGACCCGCACGCGCGAGGCCACGCGCTTCCTGCCGTGCCGCCATCGCGCGCACCATCGGGCTGAGGCCGATCTCGCGCTGGGCGGCGCGCGCCAGGCCGATGACCCGGTCGTCGTCGCCGTCGACCTCCGCCAGCTGGCTCATCCGCACGTAGCAGTACGCGACGACATCACGGTCGTCGGCGGCTTGCCCCTGCTCCAAGGCACGGGACGTCCACAGGCCCGCATTCCGCAGGTCGCCGATCTCCTCGTGCAGCCAGCCGTAGAACTCCGCGTACATCGCACCCGTGCCGAGCAAACGGCGCCGTACGTCGCCACGCGCGTTGCGGCGCAGCACGTCGATGAAGTCGTACATGTTGCGGACGGCGGGCATCAGCGCACCCGTGCCACGCCAGTTGTGCGCGTCGTTGATGATCCTTCGCAGCACGAGGAGCTGGCTCACGGCGTCGTTGGACATCACACCGTTGGCGTCGGTCGTGCCGAAGACGGCCGAGGCGCACAACGCCATCAACGCCTTGCCCTCCATGCCCACGACCAGGTCTTTCGCCACGCCGTCGAGCCCGGCGAACTCCGGCACCCCGGCGGCGAGCCTGCGCGCCTCGCCCGAGCGCATCGGCACCGTGCGGTCGGTCAGGCCGAGCAGGTGGGCGGGGATGCCGAGCAGTCGCTGCAGGGTCCTGAGCACGCGCATGTCGTAGGCGATGTTGCTGCCGGCCTCCAGGCGCGAGATCGCCGACTGGGAGAACCCGGCCAGCGTCCCCAGCTCGTCCTGACGCAGCCCGTGGGCCTTGCGGGCGATCGCCACCACGGCGCCGGGCGACTCCGCGGCGACCGCGTCCCGCACTTCCTTCGACTCCCAGATCGCGGGCGGCAGCATGGGCAGCGGCCCGTCCGGGACGACGACGGCGTTCTTAGCTGGTGTGCTCACCTCAACGCCTCCTGCAATCCATCGCATGGTGGCAGCGGGTTCAGGTGCGCATCGACCGCCATCCGGGCTAGCGGGTCGATCATGCCCGCCCGAACGAGTTCGTGCTCGCCTGTATCTCAAATGGATCCCGATGAACCCTCAACAGAACACGTTTCAGGGAGTCGAACGGTTCGGACCGACTATTCTGCGCGCGTGATCAAGGACTTCGGGGCCGGTATCGCTCTGCTGCTGCGCGGGTTCAGCCTGGTGTTCAGCACGCCCAAGCGCGTGCTGGTCGGGGCGCTGCCCGCGGTCATCACGGCGGTGTTGATGATCGTCGGCTGGGTGGTGCTGTTCACGAACATCGACTCGATCGCGGGCTGGCTCACCGGGTTCGCCGACTCGTGGAGCGAAACCTGGCGGAACGTCGTCGAGGTCGCCGTCGGCATCTCGGTGATCGCGGTGATCCTCGGTCTGAGCGTGCTGCTGTTCACCGCCATCACGCTGATGATCGGCGGCCCGTTCTACGAGTACATCGCGGAAGAGGTCGAGGACGAGCTCGGCGGCGTGCCGGGTGCCGAGCAGGTCGGCTTCTGGCGCGGGTTCGTGGTGGGGCTGCGCAGCACGATCCTGCTGGTCGGCGTGTCGATCCTGTTCGCGATCCCGTTGTTCTTCTGCGGCTTCATCCCCGTCGTCGGGCAGACCGTGGTGCCGGTGCTCGCCGTGTGCATCAACGGGTACCTGCTCGGCATCGAGCTGACCGGCATCCCGTTCACGCGCCGCGGCAAGTCGTTCAAGGAGCGCCGCAAGCTGCTCGCGACGCGCCGGTCGCTGGTGCTCGGGTTCGCCGTGCCCGCCTACCTGCTGTGCCTGATCCCGCTGGCCGCGATGATCGTGATCCCGGCGGCAATGGCAGGCGGCACGGTGTTGTCGCACCGCCTGCTCACCGGAGACCGCACCACTACTGCGTGAACGGCAGCCAAGCCTGCTGCGCCAGACCGTTGCGCGCGGTGACCTGCACGCCTGCCTGCGAGACCGACCACAGCTGGTCGCCGATCACGATGGTGCGCTTGGCGCCGCCGCCGTAGTACTGGCTCTGCGGCTCGACGATCTTGCCGGTCTCCTTGAGCTGGTTGCCCTCGACCTTCAGCACCAGCGAGGAGGACTCGTAGTTCGTCTTGTACTGCGACACCGGGATGACGAGCGTGCCGTCCTGGGGCCAGAACAGGAACGCGTGCGGGTCGAACTGGGCCTCGGAGTTGGAGTCCGGCAGGTGGTACTGCGCGAGTCGTTGCGGTGACGCGGGGTTGCCCACGTCGAACAGCGACACCTGCGTTCCGGTGACGCGGCCCTGGTCCGTCGCCTCCTGGCCGACGCCGATGAGCTTCCCGTCGCCCACCGGGTGCAGGTAGGCGGAGAATCCGGTGATCTTCAGCTCGCCGGTCACCTTGGGCTGCTTGGGATTGCTCAGGTCGAGCGTGTAGAGCGGGTCGGTCTGCTTGAACGTGACGACATAGCCCATCTTGCCGATGAACCGCACGCTGTAGATCCGCTCGCCCTTGCCGAGCCCGCCGATCTGGCCTTCCTTGGTCAGCTCGTTCCCGCTGCGGCGCAACGTGGTGACGAAGCTTTCCGTCTGGGGCTGTTGCTGCGGCGCCGGCCTGACGTCGCCCGGCATGCGCCAGCAACAGGGTTGTTCGGTGCCCGTGGTGGTGGCGACGCGGAGCACACCGTCGTGTTCGGACAGCGAGTACTGGTTGAGCAGCGTGCCGTTCACGTCACCGGACGCGATGTGCTTCGGCGGTCCGGCCTGGCTGATGTCGAACTGGTGGATCGCCGTGCTGACCGGGCGCTGAACCCTTGGCTTGCCGGGAAGTTCGGGCAGCAGGCGGTGGTCGTCGGCGATGTAGAGGCTCTTGTCGGTGCCGTAGACCGTGTCCCCGTCGGCCACGATCGAGACCGGCTGCCCGGTGCCGAGCTGACCGGAAAGGTCGAACGTGAGGACGGTCAGCATCGACGTGCCCGAGTGCACGACCGGGTGGCTGACGTTGGCGCAGTCGACCAGGGTTCCGCTGCTCTTGGCACCGTTCTGGTCGAGCTCGTAGCGCGGCAGCCACGAGGTGATCGGCTCGCTCTGCAGGATCTCCTTGTTGCGGCGCGAGGAACCCGCTTCATTGATCGACTCGTTCGGATAGACCCACGGCAGGCGCGGGGCCGAGCGGACGACGACGCGGGCGGTGCCTCCGATCTGGCGGGCGTCGAGGTAGAAGCCGTCGGTCTTGAGGCTGCCGATCTCCTTGAGCTGCTTGAGATCCACGAGAACCAGCTCGGTGCCGGACTGCGGCGCGAACTGGCTGTCCGGCGCGACCCGCTTCTCCATGATCGGGACGGGGTTCTGCGTCACCACCAGCGCGCGGTCGCCGTCTACCAGCAGCTGGCTCGCGTAGCGCTGGCCGAGATCGAGGGTGCCGGTGATGCTCCTGCTCGCCACGTCGACCACGCGCAGCTTGCCGTCCGCGATGGAGACGACGCGTTTTCCGTCCGTCTTCACGATGTCCGGCTCGTCCACGCCCTGTTCGTGGACGTTCGTCGTCGAGTGATCCTTCTGCTGCGCGGGCGGTGTGGCGGCCCTCGCGTCGGGCACGGCCTTCTCGGCGACGCCCGCGGTGGCGTTCGCGTCCGACATGGTGAGGAACTGGTCGTTCCCAATGCCGTACGCGCCGACGTACGGCGCCATGGCGTCGCGCAGCCCGGCCAGGGCGCTGTCGCAGCTGTCGAACGCGACGAGACGCACCGGCCCGTAGTCCACGATCGGTTGTGGCGCGAGGGTCTTGTCTCGCACCGCGGAGCTCACACTCACTCCGGCGACGGCCAGCACAGCGGCGGCGGCCAACAGCTTTCTGCCGTTCATGTCATCAGGACGGAACCCGCACCGGAAAAGGTTGCTCGCTAGATGGAAGGCGGTGTCCAGTCCGCCGGCCGGTCGACGCCGCGACGGGTGGCCGCGAGACCGGGAGCGGGCTTGAGGAACTTCTCCGGGTCGCCGCCGTAGCTCTCGATGATCTTGGTGAGCTCACCGCTCGCGTACATCCCGCGGATCTCGGCGGACATGGCCCGCTCCAGCTTCTCCGAGCCGCGGGGCAGGTAGAAGCTGGTCATGTAGGGCCGGAAGTGCATGAACGCCGGGTGCTGGGCGACCTGTTGCTCGGTGGGCGGATCCAGGTACCTCGTCCTGATGTCGGTGCCGGGGAAGTCGTGCTCGACCGCGAGGATGATCAGCGGGTCGAGGATTCCGACGTCGATCCTGTCCGTCTTGAGGTCCTCGACGACGCTCGAGCTGTCGGGGAAGACCGACAGCTTGGCCCCGCGCACGGCCTTGATCGAGTCGACCCACACGTAGCCGTCGACCGTGCCGAGCCTCTTGTTCTCCAGCTGTTCGACGGTCTGGAACGACTTGTCGCCGTGCACGGCGAGCGCGGGCGGTGAGTAGTAGGGCGGATCGGTGAAGATGCCGCTCTGCCCGCGTTCCTCGGTCCAAGCCACGCCGCCGAGGGTGACGTCGACGCGGCCGGACTGAGCGGCGGCGAGCATGCCGGGGAAGTCCATGACCTTGGTGCGCACGGTCAGCCCGAGCTTGCGGGCGACGGCGTTGACGATGTCACCGTCGAGTCCGGTCAGCCGGTCTCCCTCGTACGTCGTGTAGGGCGCGTAAGGCTGGATGGCGACGGTGAGCGTGCCGGGATGGACGGTCCCGAGACCCGCGCCGGCGACCTGGCCGGCACCGGAACCACATCCGGTCACGGCCAGAGCGACGACCACGATCAATCGGGGAAATACGCGAAAGGACATCGGCTCCAGTCCTCGTGCTGGCGGGGCCCGAGTGCGGCGGGGGCAGAGTTTAGGAGCGCTGGTGAAGCGCGTCATTGTGCGTTTCGCCCAACATTTCCGGAGTGACTTTCGTGCATTTCGCACGAGCCCCGCGTTCGCTAACCTGCCCCGGTGCTCACGCCTTCGATCGCGCAGGAGATCGCGGACGACACCAGCGCGATCATCGGTTTCAACGTCCTGATCACCGACCGGAACGGGATGGTGATCGGCAGCGGCCACAGGACCAGGGTCGGCAGCTTCCACGAGGCATCGGTCGAAGTCGTGCGCACAAAACTTGCGACGAGCCACGGGGTGGAGGCCGCCCGCGACCTCATCGGCGTCAAACCCGGAACCACCCAGCCTCTCGTGCTGAGCGGGGAAACCGTCGGAACCGTGGGCATCACCGGATTTCCCGACCAGGTCGAACCCTTCGGCAGGCTCGTCCGCAACCAGACGGAAATCCTGCTGCGCGAGTCCGTTCTGCTCTCCTCGCACCTGTTCCGGGAAAGGGCGGTCGACGACCTCGTCCGCGACCTGACCCACTTCGACCCCGAACGCTGCGAGCCCGACATCCTGCTGCGCCGGGCCGTGGCGGTCGGCTACGACCTGAGCCTGCCCAGGGTGGCGGTCGTCGTGGACGCCGAACCGTGCGCGGTCCGCACCCTCCGCCAGTTCTTCGACGACGGTCAGGACATCATCGGGCAGGCCGGTGAGACCAGGTTCGTGCTGCTGCAGCGCCGTTCGGGCGCAGACCTGCTCTCGTTGTGCGACAAGGCTTTCGAGGAGCTCGGCCCGCGCTGCGCGATCGGCGTCGGCGGCGAGGCCCGGTCAGTCGCCGAGCTGCACGACTCCTACGAGGACGCCTCGACCGCGCTGCACCTGGCGTCCCGTCTCGGCCGCGGCAGGTCCGTCGTGCACATCGACGACCTGCGACTCCACGAGCTGATCGCGTCGAGCGCGGTCCAGCCGCGCGACCGGTACGTCCGCGCGCTGGTGGGCAGTCTGCGCGAGAAGCCGGACTGGCCGGTTCTGCGCCAGACGATCACGTCCTGGTGCGAGTGCGGTTTCAACCTGGTCAGGGTGGCGGCGGAGCTCCAGGTGCACCGCAACACGTTGATCTACCGCCTGAACAAGATCGAGGAGTTGACCGGCCACAGCCCGCGCGACGCCCGTTTCGTGCTGCAGCTCTACCTGGCCTGCATCGCCGACCAGATCGGCCGCTGAGGGGGTGGTTGCCGCCGTGCAGGGCGACGGAAACCACCCCCGGTTCCTTACAGCTGCGCCTGGATCTGCGTCGCGTAGGTCGAGACGCGGGAGTAGACGCCGGGGTAACCGGCGGCCGCACATCCCTCACCCCACGACGTGATGCCGATCAGCTTGCCACCGGCCACGAGCGGGCCACCGGAGTCGCCCTGGCACGTGTCCGTGCCGCCCTGCGGGTAGCCGGCGCACACCATGTGCGTGGCGTTGAAGTCGCCGGCGTACGCGCTGGAGCAGGTCGCGCTGCTGGTCAGCGGCACGGTGGCGGTGAGCAGGTAGCGCGACGCCGAGCCACCGGAGCTCGTCGTGCCCCAGCCGAGGATCCTCGAGCTGGTGCCCGCGGCGTACAGCGCGCTGTCCGCACTCGTCGCGAACTTGATCGGGGTCTGGCTGAGGTTGCGGTCGAGCGTGAGCACCGAGACGTCGTAGCCGCGGGTCACGTCGGTGTAGCTGGGGTGGATCCAGATCTTCGTGACGCGGGCGACGGTGCCCGCGGTGGAGTTCTTGTCGTCGCGGCCGGCGACGACGCGGACCGCCGAGGCCGAGTCGCCCTCGGTGCAGTGCGCGGCGGTGACGACCTTGTTGGGAGCCACGAGAGTGCCGCCGCAGTACTGGAAGCCGCTGCTCGTCGCGAGGTAGACGACCCACGGGTAGGTGGACGTGCTCGCGCGCGTGCCACCCACGATCTGTGCACCGACTTCGCCGTCGGTGGTGGGGGTCGGAGCTGCTTCGGCCACGCTGACGCACGCCATCGACAGCGTCGCTGCCGCCAATGCCGCGCCGAACAGTGACCGGAGGCGGTGCAGGGTTGCCGCCATGATCATCTCCTTCTTCTGTTGTAGCTCCCGATGCAGGGGCGGGAGTTGTTCAAGGATCAACAGTGCTTTACGAGACGGGCAAGGGCCGGTCTTCGTAGGCCATTCGGCCGTGCCCGCGTTGGCGTGATTGGATCGACGGCGAACAATCCCGTTTCCGAGAGGAAGTTGTGATGGCCCCCACGAAGCCTGAGGTCGACCCGCACGACGGCCCGGCGCCCGCCGACCTGCTGATCGAGGACATCACCGTCGGCGACGGTGCGGAGGCCACGGCAGGGCAGTTCGTGTCCGTGCACTACGTCGGCGTCTCGCACTCGACCGGTGAGCAGTTCGACGCGTCCTGGGACCGCGGCGAGGCGTTCCAGTTCCCGCTCGGTGGCGGCCGTGTCATCCAGGGCTGGGACCAGGGCGTCCAGGGCATGAAGGTCGGTGGCCGCCGCAAGCTGGTCATCCCGCCGCACCTGGGCTACGGCGCGCGCGGTGCCGGTGGCGTGATCAAGCCCAACGAGACGCTGATCTTCGTCGTCGACCTGCTGGGCGTGAACTGAAACACCGACGTGGCGGCGTTCCACTGGTCCACTCAGTGGAACGCCGCTGGTCTGTGTAGTCGATTTGCCAAGTCGGGGGAACTGGATCACGCCCGGCTGCGTCATCCTTTGAGTCCGCTGCCGCTGTGGGAGGGAATTTTCGGTGCCCGAGGACATCGCCGGGTCGGAGCAGATGCTCGCGAACTGGAACCAGAGCATCCAGGAGCGTGCCGCGCGCTACCAGGAGATGGCGACGCGCGTGCAGGGGATGACGATCTCCGAGCGCTCCTCGGACGGTTCCGTCGAGCTCACGATCGGGTCCAACGGCATCCTGCAGAACCTCGTGATCAACGAGTCCGCAGGTTCGAAGCGGATGGCCGAGGTCAGCGGCGAGATCATGAAATTGTTGCAGCGCGCGCAGTCGAAGATTCCCGCCCTGCTGCAGGAGGCGATGGCCGAGACCATCGGCACGCAGGACGAGACGGCGAACGTGTTGTTCAACGAGGCCAAGAAGAACTTCCCCGCGCCGCCCGCAGAGGACGTGCGCCCCGCGTACGAGGCCAACGAGATCAACTTCCGGGTGGAGGACGACGCTCCGCCGCCTCCCCGGCCTGCCCCGCCGACGCCGCCCGCGCCGCCCGCTCGTCGTCGCCCGCCGTCGGATGACGACGACGACTTCGGTGGCGAGTCCGTGCTCACCTGATCTTTCCGCTGTCCGAACTTGAGGGGGTTCGATGACCACCGGTGGTTTCAACGTCACCTCGGACGTGCTGGAAGCGCACGCCAAGGCTCTGGAGGGCCTGCACGGGCGGTTGCAGGGGGCAGTGGACGCGGCGAACACCGTGTCGATGCCGACCGACGCGTACGGGATCATCTGCCAGCCGTTCCGGATGCTGCTCGACCCCGTTGAGAACTGGGGCCTGAACGCGCTGAAGGGCGCCGCCGAGGCGATGGACGCCACCGCGAAGCGCGTCACCGAGAGCGCCAAGCACTACCAGGCAGTCGAAGACCAGATCGCTCAGACACTGAAGGGCTTCTGATGTCGACGCCGAACCCCTTGGTGGCCAAGGCTCCTGCCGAGCCTTCCGGTTTCTTCAACGCCGGCACCGGCGACAACGGCTGGGCGACGGGCTTCTCGATCGCCGACTCCGCTGTGGACGCCTACAAGGGCATCTCCGAGGGCAGCTGGATCGAGGGCGGCCTCGGCGTGGTCGGCCTCGTCGCCGACGCGGCCTCGATGGCGATCGACCCGTTCGGCACGCTCTTGTCTTCCGCCGCTTCGTTTCTCATGGAGCACATGCAGCCTCTGAAGGAGGCGTTGGACTGGCTGGCGGGCGATCCTCCCGTGATCCAGTCGTACTCCACGACGTGGGGCAACGTTTCCACTGAGATGGGCAAGATCGCGGCCGACTACAAGGCCGCCGTCGACCAGACGGCGTCGTGGACCGGTGCCGCCGGCGACGCCTATCGCAAGGCGGCCGGCGAGCAGCTGGACGCGTTGTCCGGCGCGGCGTCCACCGCGGGCTCGGTCGGCACCGTCGTCGGCGTGATGGGCATGGTCGTCGGGTTCGTGCGCGAGATGGTGCGCGACCTGATCGCGGACCTCGTGGCGAAGCTGATCACGTGGGTGCTCGAAGCCGTCTTCACCCTGGGCTTCGGCACGCCGGTGATCGTGGCGCAGGCCGTCACCGCGATCTCCAAGTGGGCCACGCGCATCGGTGAGCTGATCCAGAAGCTCATCAAGACCATCAAGAAGGTCTCGCCGCTGCTCGGCCGTCTGGTCGAGATCTTCACCAAGATCATGAAGGTCGTCGGCAAGCTGGTCGGCAAGGTGACCGGGCTCGACGTGATCTCCACGAAGTCCATCAAGCCGGGCGGTTTCTTCCAGCGCGGCGGCAGCCCGGACCTCTCGCCTTCCGGGGGCCACGGCTCGCCTTCCTCGTCCTCGCCGGACTCTTCGCCTTCGTCACCGTCCTCTCCGGACAGTTCGCCTTCCTCTCCGTCGTCTTCCTCGCCGTCGTCCTCTTCGACGCCCGACGGACCTTCGCGCACCCCGGACAGCTCGTCCCCGTCGTCGGCTCCGAGCCCGTCGCGCACACCCGACAGCTCGTCGACCCCGGACACCCAGTCGAGGACCCCGGACAGCTCGTCCCCCGACACCCCGTCACGCACACCGGACAGCTCCCCGTCCTCCACCCACACCCCGGACAGCTCGCCGTCGTCAGCCCGCACGCCGGACAGCTCGCCGTCGTCCCCGAGCGCCCCGCACAGCTCGCCGTCCTCCCCGCACACCCAGTCCACTCCGGACACCCCGGCACCAACGCGCAACACGGGCCAGACCGTCTCGTCCTCAGTGGCACCCCCGATCGACGCTCCGACCCGCGCCGACGCCCCGCACGCCCCGTCGCGAACCCCGGACAACTCCCCCTCGTCCACCCCGCAACAGGCAGCCCCGATGGGCGGCGGCACCCCGAACGCAGGCGGCAACGCCCCATCCGCCCCCGCAGCCGGCCGCCCGTCCCCCGGCGGCCAGGGCTGGACCGGCACCCCAGGCAGCCGAGGCGACCTGGGCTCCAGCGCCCCAGCCCCGCGCTCCCCGGACATGTCGACCTCGGCCTCCCGAGCAGACGCCCCATCCCGCCCAGCGCCAACATCGATGCCCAGCGCACCGTCCACCAGCGCCCCGTCGAGCGGCTTCCCGTCCAGCAGCGCCCCGTCCGGCGGCTTCCCGTCCAGCAGCGCCCCACACGCCCCATCGGGCGGCGCCCCTTCAGGCGGCGCTCCGCACGGCCCGTCCGGCGGCGCCCCGTCCGGCAGCGCCCCGCACGGCCCGTCCGGCGGCGCCCCGTCCGGCAGCGCCCCGCACGGCCCATCCGGCGGCGCCCCGTCCAGCAGCGCCCCACACGCCTCGTCCGCCGGCGCCCCGTCCGGGAGCACCCCTCACGGCCCGTCAGCAGGCGGCCCTTCCGGCAACGCCCCGCAAATGGGCGCCCCGAACGCTCCCACCGCAGGAGCCCCACACACCCCATCCGCAGGCGCCCCAACACGCCCGCAGCACGCACCCCCCACGTCCCCCAACGCACCCCACACCCCGAACTCCCCCGCAACCCCATCGGCCCGCACGGACGCCCCCTCGCGCACCCCGAACGGCCCGTCCGCCCCATCACGCCCAGACGCCCCCATGCGTCCCAACGGCCCCCACAGCGGACCCAACGCCCCATCGCATCCGAACGCACCACACGGCGGCCCCAACGCCCCGTCGCGTCCGGACGCACCCCACGCGCCAAACGCTCCACACGGCGGCCCCAACGCACCGCATTCCCCCAACGCGCCCACGCACCGCCCGGACGCACCCCACAACGGCCCGAACGCCCCGTCGCGCCCGGACGCACCTCACAGCGGACCCAACGCGCCCTCACGTCCCGACGCACCCCACCGGCCCGACGGCCCGTCGCGCCCGGACGGCAGCGGCCCCGGCAACCGCCCCGACGGTTCACGCCCAGACGGTTCCCGGCCCGACGGCTCCCGGCCCGACGGCTCCCGCCCCGACGGCTCCCGCCCCGACGGCTCCCGCCCCGACGGTTCCCGGCCCACAGCACCGCGCCCGGACGGCACCCGCCCCGACGCGCCCCGTCCCCACACCCCGGACAGCCCCCACACCCCGGACGGCCCGCGCTCCCGAGGCACCGACACCGCCGAAGCACCGCACCGCGCCCCGGACACCACCCACGCGGAATCCGCGACCCCGCACGCCCCCGGCAACCACCCGGACACCGACGCGCCCCACCGCGGCCCGGACACCGACAAGCCGCACAGCGACACCCCGGACGGGCCCCACGACAAGCCGCACGACACCGACAAGCCCCACGACCCGGACAAGCCGCACGACCCGGACGGCGACAGCCCGAACAGCCACGACCCGGACGCCCCGCCCGCGGACCGCCCCTCCCCGGAAGAGGCGCACGCCCGGCACGCGGAGAGCACTCCCGCCGGTGTCTCCCACCACGGCGGCGACCGGGACATGGGCGACCTGCCCCACCGCGTTCCCGAAGACCCGCGCTACTTCACCGCCGACGTCCACATCACGCCCGACGGCAGGGCGCGCATCGGCGGCCACGACTACACGGCGGCCGAGTACGCGGACATGCTTCGGCGCAGCGGGTACGACGGCAGCAGGCCCGTTCGCCTGATCGGGTGCGACGCCGGCAGCAACGACTTCGCGCAGCAGCTGTCCAGGCACCTCGACGCCCCGGTCCTCGCGCCCACCAAGCCGGCCTGGACCGACTCCAGCGGCCGCGTCTTCACCAGTGATCCCGAGATCCGCCCGGACGGCACCCGCGAACCGCGGATCCCTCCGAACGGCGAGTGGGAGACCCACCACCCGGACGGCACCCGCACGAAGACCGGCGACGACGGCTACGCGCCCGACACCCAGCACCACGACGGCACCGACGCCGACGGCGCACAGGACCGCGCCGCGCGTCCCGGCGACCGGGAAACCCCGACCCACCAGGACATCGACTGGCGCGAGCCGGAGTTCGACCAGTCCAGGCCGAGGACGGTCAACCCCGGCGAACCGTTCTACGACCCGCCGCGGCACACGCCGGACCTCGAGCCGCGCACCAGGTACGAGGTCACGGACGCCAACGGCCGTCAGACGCACGTCTACACCGACGGGTCCAACCCGCCGCGGGTCATCGCCATCGACGCCCACACCAGCAACACCCGCACCGGGTACGACGGCCACGTCGACAACCCGGACGCGAGCTACACGCAGCCGGACATCGACTACCGCGTCCACGCGGGCGGCGAGCCGTTCACGTTCCACACCGACGCGGACGGCAACCCGCAGTTCGACGTCGACAACTTCAACGCGCCCGACGGTCCCGACTACCAGCCGGGTGGTGCGAACTACCGCACCGAGACGTACGACCCGAGCGGTCCGCCGTTCAGCCGTCGCACGGATCTCGAACCCGACCGGCGCTACCACGTCACGAACTCGGAGACCGGCGAGTGGCACGGCGACTTCTACACGTCGCCCGAACTCACTCCGGACGGCAAGTCGCAGTTCACGCACATCGACACGTGGACCGACAAGAACCCGGAGCTGGGCGACGCCAACACCAGGCGGGCGGTCGACGTGCGGCCCACCGACGGTCTTCCGCTCCCGGAGACCCGCTACCAGGTCGACGACCGGTCGTTCCACACCAACTCCTACGGTGCCGGCACGGTCTCGTACCCGCCGGACTACACCCCGGCCAACCACCCGCCGCGCTACGGCGGTGTGCAGACCCCGGTGGGCAAGATGGGCGAGTACGACGTCCCCACCGGCGGCGGGTACCGCGGCGGGCACACCCAGGCGCACGCAGAGGGCGGCATCAACGAGGCGCTCGGCGTGGTCCCGCAGAAGTGGAACGAGAACAACATCCGGCTGCCGGAAAAGGACCCGACGAGTCCGTACGAGAACAGCTGGGCACGGGCGGAGAAAGACCGCCTGGAGGCCCACACCAAGCACAACGAGGACGTCTCGCGCGTCCGGGTGTTCCCGTCGGAGCAGTCGACGGGCCTCACACCGGATCGTGTTTACTGGATTGATCAACGGGTGGACCCGGTAACCGGACAGCCCGTCGTCCACTACAGGAGCCACGACAATGTCTGACCCCCGGCCTTCCCAGGCCGAGCGTTTCGAAACGGCCGGCAAGATCCTCGCCTGGGTCGGCGGCAAGCTGCTCGAGGACATCGGTCCGGACTGGGCGCGCGTCGACCTCAAGGTGTCGATGGCGGCCAACGTGGACGACTACCAGTTCGCGACGCTGAACAAGGACGGGTCGGTGCGGGAGCGGGAGCTGCCCGTCGACCAGTTGCGCCGGCCGTTCTCCGACCTCCGCGACGTGCTGTGGGAGGAGGAGCGGGGCACCTGGTTCTCCATCAGGTACACCATCGACCCGCCCGGCAACTCCCAGACCGAGTACAACTTCGAGGTCGACCCGGTGTGGGACCCGCCGATCTCGCCGGACGTGTGGGTGAAAGACCTGGAGATCTTCCCGCGAGCGGAGGCCTGGCGGCCGCGCTGGCTGCAGCGGGAGCTCAACCCCGGCCTGGAGCTGCCGAGGGTGGAGCCGGGCGATGTGCCGACCAACGTCCTGTACTCCCGGCACGTCGGGCAGCAGGTCAAGCAGACCGCGCCGACCGGATGGACCTACGCCCAGGTGCAGTTCCGCGAGATCGGGGACTACGCCGAGTGCACCGCGCTCGTGCGCGACCTCACCGGCCGGATGTACCAGTGGACGCCGCCGCAGGCCGTGACCGAGCGGTTCCGGGAGTTCCGCGCCTCGATGGAGGGCCCGCAGACCACCTGGTGCACCGCACGGCTCGACGTCGAGTACACCGGCCGGGAGAACCTGAAGTTCGACCGCACCGCGGAGCCGCAGTGGATCACCCCGCCGCCGCCCGAGGCGTACCTGGAGGAGCTGCGCCGGGCGGGATCGGCGGACGTGCTGCCGGACTGGCTCCGCGCGAGGCTGGACGAGCTCGGCGGCTGACCGGACCGTGCTGCCACAACTGCCCACACCGGAAGCTGATCAGCTCCTGGCCGAGCTCGTCGACGTCATGGAGCGGTCCGCACCGCGGGACTGGGAAAGTGCCCGGTTCTCCGTGCAGTCGACCGTGCTCACCGACACGTCGACCGTCTCCGCTGTGAGGAAGGACGGCACACGCATTTCCTACGGGATGCCGGACGGGTTCTCCACGAAGGTCGACCGGTTCCGCGCGGCGTGCTACCGGCCGGGACGAGGTACCTGGTACTCCGCCGTCATCACGATCCGGGACGGGGCCGACCCGGACGTCCGGCTCTACTACGACGAGAAGCCCGAGTGGCGGAACAACTCCTGGCCCCACCCGTACTCGTACGTGCGCGACCTGGAGTTCTTCCCGCGCGACGACGAGCACATGCCGGACTGGCTGCGCGAGCAGGTCGAACTCGCCGAGAAGGCGGAGACCGAAGGCTGGCCGGGCTGACGCGGAACCGCCGAGCCTCGCCCCCACTCGGAGTGGGTGAACGGACCGAGGTCCGCGACCGGCCCGCGCGCGCGACGGCAGCCCGATAAGATCAGCGTGTTTTGCACGGGGAGAGGGGCGAGATCCATCATGAGCCAGCCGGCGACACCGCTGAGCGAGCAGGACCAGCAGCAGCTCGTGCGGCAGATCGGCCGCGCCATGCTGCCGGCCGTACCGCAGGGCTGGCAGCGCATCCGGGCCGAGTACCGCGCGGCGGGCCGGCACATCGAGGTCGACCTGGCGTTCGCGGGACCCGACGGCCAGCTGCGCCCCGTGCGTCCGCCGATGGACGTCGTGCAGATGTTCGGCCACCTGCGCGCGGGCATGTACCACCCGGAGCGCGGCACCTGGCTCAGCGCCACGTACGAGATCGAGGCGCCGGCCGCGTTCACCGTCGACTTCAACGCCGAGGACGAGCCGCGCTGGCGCAACGCCCCGCCGCCCATCGGTTTCCGCGACGAGCTCCAGTCGTTCCCGCGTCCGGACAGGCAGATCCCGGACTGGTGGCGTCAGCGCGTCGGCCTGCCGCCGCTGCCCGCTCCCGAGCCGGAACCCCAGGCGCCGCAACAGGAGTACCAGGTCCCGCCGCAGCAGGCGGACCAGCAGCAGAGCGGCGAGCTGCGCACCGCGCGCGTGTACGACGGCAAGGGCGAGGACGGCCGCATCGTCGTCAACCGCCAGCCGATCGACCCGCAGCTGGTCGACAGCCTGCTCACCTACCTCGAGTCGGCGCCGGTCGTGCTGGCCGCGCGCAGCTACGACCTCGACGAGTTCTCGCAGAGCGGCGAGCAGGACGTGCCGCTCAACTTCCGCACCGACGGCACCTGGATCTGGGCCGGCGCCGTGCCGCACTACCTGCGCAAGTACGGCCTGCCGCCGGAGCCGGAGCTGGTCGCGCACGCGGTGGCGCGTGGTTTCCAGCTCGGCGAGGTCACGGACCAGACGCAGGACCGCGCGGTCTCGATCATCACCGGCCAGGGCTGACCCTCAAGACTCACGGTTCGAGTGAACGCAGGTACGCCTCTCCTCTCGGGGAGAGGCGGTACCCGACTTCCAGGGACTCCGTGAGTCCCTTCGCCTTGAGCTTGCGGACATCCACCTTGAACGGCAGCTTCTCGCGCCCCACCGAGGCGGCGAGATCCGCCGCCCGCACACCGGGGTTCGCCGCGATCAACCGCAGCAGCGCCAGCGCATCCCCGGACAGCGCGATTCCGTCCACAGAGGACGATTCCCGCAACGCGATCCGCGGGTCCTCACCCACAAAACGCAAGCGAACGCGGTAAAGCGAGCCCTCACGTCCGTCCACGGCGGACATCAGCTCGCGCACCGACGAGTACCCGGCCGCCACCGCCTCGGCACGCGACACCCGCGACACGACGTCCACCGCGTCGATCGCCAGCACGCCCAACGACGTCCGCAAGGTCCCGCCGGCGCGCACGGTAGGCCGTTTCCACCGCCGGAACTGCAGCGTGACCTCGCCGGAACGAATCCGTTCCCAGTCAGCCACTCGGATCAGCACCGAACGAGGGTCTCAGGTTGCCGAGGTGTCCGACAGCCGAGACCATCCAAGCCATGCAACGGTGGTGGCTCTTCACGGTGCGCGGAGTGTTCGCTGTCCTGTTCGGTGTGGCGGCCCTGGTCTGGCCCGGCCTCACGCTGCTCGTCCTGATCATCATGTGGGGCGCCTACGCGCTGGTCGACGGCGCGATGATGCTGTACCTGACGCTGACCCACAAGGAATGGCCTGCCCGCTGGGCGCTGGGCCTGATCGGCGCGCTGGGGGTGGTCACCGGCTTGATCGCGTTGTTCTGGCCGGGCATCACGGCGACGGCGCTGCTGCTCCTCATCGCGGCCTGGGCGCTCGTCACCGGTGTGCTGCAGATCGTCGACGCGATCCGTCTGCGCAAGGTCATGACGAACGAGTGGTTCTACGTCATCACCGGCGCCCTGACGGTGCTGCTGGGCATCGTCCTCGTCGTGAACCCGGCGGCGGGCGCGCTGGCGTTCGTGATCACGATCGGCGCCTTCGCGATCCTCTGGGGCATCGTGCTGGTGCTGTTCAGCCTGCGCCTCAAGAAGCTCGAAGGCGGGCTCACCACGCCCGCGGGGTGAGTTTAGGGTCAACACGATCGCAGGGCGCACAAATGCGCACGCGCGGGATATCCTGTGCGCATGAGTCCCGCGCTGGAGACGGTGCTGGCCAAGGCCGGCCTGCAGGTGAGCCCTGACGAGTTCCTGGCCCTCGTGACCGACGCGGCACGAAGGCTGGCTCCACCGCACCCGGAACCGGCCACCTACTTCACGCCGGACCAGCAGGCGGCACTCACCGACGTGGGCCTCGACCTGTCCCCGGCGGGCCCGGCCGACGCCCGCCCGCGCACCCGAACCGTCGTCGCCCACGCGGTGCTGCGCGACTCGGCCCTGACCGTCAACGAGGCCGCGCGCCAGCTCCAGGTCGACACCAGCCGCATCCGCCACCGCCTCGGCGTCGGCAGGCTCGTGGGCTGGAAGGACCGCGGCAGCTGGCGGCTCCCGGCGTGGCAGTTCGCGGGCACCGGCGTCCTGCCCGGCCTGGAAACCGTGCTGGCGGCGATCCCGTCAGACCAACCAGCGCTGGTCGTCGCCGCCTTCATGACCACTCTCCAGGAGGACCTGCCCGTAGACGGCAAGCCCGCGACCCCGCGCGACTGGCTGCTGGCAGGAGGCGACCCCCGCCGCGCCGCCGACCTGGCCTCCACGCTCGGCACCCCCGCCTGAGCGTTCCCGAACACCCGACAGGACCCGAATGTCACGGCTTCCGCAGCCGCCTGCCCCTGCCGTGCTGCAAGCGCACCTGCGCCGCACCGAGGACGTGGTGGCCGTCCACCGCGCCACCCGCCTGGTCCGAGTCTTCACGGCCAAGGGCTCCCACCCCCAACGCTGGAACACCTTCCGCTACACGGGCCCGCTCCCCCACGCCCGCTTCGACGCACAACAACCGGCCGACGACGGCACCCCGGTCCAGGACCACGAGAACGGCGTCCTCTACTTCGGCCTCTCCGTCCGCACCTCGATAGCAGAGGTCTTCCAGGCCACGTCGATCGTGGACCGCCGCACCCGCTCACCGTTCCTGGTGGTCCTGCGCCCCCGACGCACGCTGCGCCTGCTGGACCTGGGCGGACTGTGGCCCACGCGCGTCGGTGCGTCGCAGGAGATCTCCACGGGGCCGAAGCTGGTGACGCAGGCGTGGTCGCGCGCTATTCGGGCGGCTTATCCGGAGCTGGACGGGCTTTGGTACCGCTCCTCGATGGACTCCGGGGACCCCGCGATCTGCCTGTGGGACCCGCCTGGAGCTTCCGGACTGCCGGCCGCCCCTGACGTGTTGCTGCCGTTGGACCATCCGGGTCTGGATCTGCCGTTGGCGCGCGTGTGCGAGGAACTGAACTACACACTGCTGGGGTGATCATTCCTGCAGTTCCGCCAGAATCGCTCTTGCCTCGTCCTTGGCGAGCCGCGCTTCGTCAGGACGACCGAGCGCCCCGTGCGCATCGCCGATGTGGTACAGAGCCTGGACGATCCCAGGACGGTTGTGGAGGCGCCGGTGCAGGACGAGTGCATGCTGTGCGTACTCCAGCGAGAGCTTGAACTCCCCCATTTGGGCAAGGATGTGGCTCGCACTGGTCAACGCCTCCGATTCGCCGAACTCGTCGCGAGGTGCCAGCTCGCTCAGCAGGCACAAGGCCTTCGTCGTGGTGGAGAACGCGGCGTCGTAGGCAGTCAGAGCGGCGAGGCAACGGCCCATCATCACGTAAAGGGACGCCCGCCACGGGCCGTCGTCGTCCGAAGAATGCATCAACATCGCGACTTCCGCGTGCTGCAAGGCATGTTCGTGCCTTTCCTGCATCGCGTACAAGGTGGACAACGCCTCCTGGCAACGCGTGCATTGGGCGTTGTCATCAACGCTCGTGGCGAAGTGCAAGGCCGACCACAGCAGGGACTCCGCCTCGTCGAACTCCGACAGCTGGCAGAGAATGCGACCAAGTCCTCTGTGGACACGAGCCTGAGCAAGCGGGTCGCAAGCCCGGTTGACCGGGTCGATCGCCGCCCTGTAAACCGCGAGCCCGTCGCGCCACCGGCCCTGCTGGTGGACGTAGCTCCGCGTCGACAACGCGAGCTGCCAAGCGTGCACGTCGAACCCTGCCGACGCCGCACGCCCGACCAGCCCGGTCAGCACCGCGCGCTCCGCGGCGAACCAGTCCAACGCGTCGTTCGGTCCGGCGAAGGTTAGCGGAACGACGTCAGGATCGAGTGGTGGCAGGTCGATCCCGATCCGGTAGGTCACGAACGCGCGGTCAGCCGCCCAAGCCGTGTGAAGGTAGAAGTCGAACATCCGGCGTTGCGCCTCATCGTCGGTGCCCGCCAGTTCTCGCGCGTACAACCGCAACAGGTCGTGGAACCGGAACCGGCCAGGTAGGTACTCATCCAGTAGCGAGGCGCGAACCAGCTCACGCAGCGCCTTCCGGCAATCGGGCTGCCCGGCGAGTGCGGCCGCGGCACGAGCATCGACGTCCGGACCGGGATGCAGGCCAAGCAACCGGAACAGCCTCGCCGCAGGCTCGCTCAACGCCCGCAACGACCACGAGAAGACCGACCGGACGCTGACATGCTCCTCACCTAGGTCGAGCGCTTCCAGACGTTCGTCCCGAAGTTCGGCGATCGAGGTGTTCGGTTGTGACGCGACGATCGCCAGCGCGAGCGGCAGCCCGGCACACAGCTCGACCAGCTCGTCGGTGTCCACGTCACCGAGCCGGGCGCGCAGCAGCGCGGCGGCCTCGTCGTCGGACAGCAGGTCCAGGCGCAACGGCCGCGCGCCATGCTCGGCGACCAGGCCCGCGAGGCTGTTGCGACTGGTGATCAGCGCGAAACACGTGGAGCCACCCGGCAGCAACGGCCTGACCTGGGCGGCGTTGTTGACGTTGTCGAGCACCAGCAGGACCCGCCGCCCGGCGATCTTGCTACGGAACAGGGCGGTCTGCGCATCCAGGCTGACCGGGATGGCATCGCTCGGCACCCCGAACGCGTCGAGGAAGCCGCGAACCGCCTCCTCGACCGGCATCGGCTCGCGATCGGGCTCGAAGCCGCGCATGTTCACGTAGAGCTGGCCGTCCGGGAACTGGTCGGCGACGAGATGAGCCCAGTGCAACGCCAAAGCGGTCTTGCCCACGCCTGCGGTGCCGTTGACCGCGGTAATGACCACCGCGCCCGAGGTCAGCGCGGAGTCGAGCTGTGCCAGCTCATCGAGTCGTCCGCTGAACGTCGAGACGACGGCGGGCAGCTGCCGTGGCACCCCTCCCGACGGCACGGAAGGCAGGCCCTGCCAGCTGGCCCGCACCACCGCGCTCGACGGCGTGTTCTCCATCGGAACACCTTCACGCCTGGCGCGATGGCACGACAGCGGCCGAACGGGTCAGGCCTTGAGGTAGCGGCCCCACCACTCCAGCACCGCGTCGAACCGCTGCCGACGGTGCCGCGGCTGCCCCGACCGCGTGAGCTCGTGCCCCTCGCCCGGGAAGATCAGCATCTCCGCCTCCACCCCGCGCCGCTTCAACGCCACGAACATGCGCTGCGCCTGCTCCAGCGGACAACGCCAGTCCTGTTCGGAGTGGACGACCGCGAACGGAAGGTTGATCTTCTCCGCGTAGGTCAGGGGCGACATCGCGCGCTGGGCTTCGGGGTCTGGGCCGCAGTAGGCGTCGGCGAAGAAGTAGCCGATGTCGGACGAGCCGGAGAACGAGTCCCAGGCGTTGACCGCGCGCTCGCTCCAGGCCGCGCGGAAGCGTTCGCCGTGGTGGGCGGAGAGCCAGGAGGTCATGAAGCCGCCGTAGGAGCCGCCCATGACGCCGACGCGCTCGGAGTCGCAGTCAGGACGAGCCAGCGCCACGTCCAAAAGGGACAGGACGTCGTCGACGTCGACCGTGCCGAACTTGCCGATGACCGCCTGGCCGTGCGACTGGCCGTAGCCCGCCGAGCCGCGCGGGTTGGGCAGCACGACCGCGTAGCCGGCCGAGGCGTAGACCTGGGCCTCGTCGAAGAAACCCCAGCTGTGATACATGAACGGGCCGCCGTGCACGGCCAGGACGACCGGGTGCGGGCCGTCGCCGTCGGGCAGCACCAGCCAGCCGTGCACCGGGTAGCCGTCGGAGGCCGAGCCGTTCAACTCGACAACCCGGCGCGCCGGAACCGACGAAAACGCAGTGCGCACACCGGTTTCGACGAAGAGAACCTGACCAGGACTGTCCGGAGTGGACACCGAAGCGACCACAGTGGAACCGTCGGACGCGAAGGCCTTGACCGCCACCGGACCACCGACGAGCACCTCGCCAGGACCGCCGTCGAACGGGATCCGCTGCAGCTCCAACGCACCGCGGTTGCGCACAACCAACAACACCCCAGAGGCGTCCGCGACGGGCGGCCCGGAAAGCCGTTCCACGTCAACGGTTTCGACGTCGGTCAACCGAACCGGGTCGCCAGAGCCGTCCAACGGCGCCTTCCACAGGCCGTGGTTGCGCGCCACACCGTCGATCCCGGTGAAGTCGGTGCCCAGGTAGTACAGCGAAGATCCGGCCACGAACGGCATCGAAGCCTCGCCGTCACCGCGCACCAGCAACGACACCTCGCCACCGTCAGCGGGCACCGTGTACAGCGACGAGTGCAAGGTCTCGACCGCGCCGAGATCGCGCGGCGCCACGAACACCAGCGACGAGTCGGAGAGCCAAGCCGGGTCGGACACGTCGTGGGAGCCGTCGGTCACCTCGACGACGTCGCCGTCCAACGAAACGACGTGCAGCCGCGGCCGGCGGTCGGCGAGGAAACCGACGTCGTCCACGCGGTAGTCCAGACGCGTGATCCAGCGCGGCGCCTCGGCCTCAGGCCCGTCGTCGGTGGTGCCGTAACGCCCGGCCTCGGGCACCCGCGCCACGAACGCGAGCCGCGCGGAGTCCGGCGACCACACCGGCGCACCGGCGCCGAGCGGCAGATCGGTCAGCCTGCGCGGCTCACCGCCGTCCACCGGAACCACGTACAGCTGCGGCTTCGACTTGCCGGAAACGCGGAGGAACGCGACCAGACGACCGTCCGGAGAAATGCGCTGCGCATTGTCGCGGTCACCGTGTGTCCACGGTGTTGTCGTGCCGTCCGGGAACACCCGGTGCAGACCACCCCGGTAGGTGTTCGAGTCGAGATCAGGCGTGGTGATGCTGACCAGCACCAGGTCCCCGGACACGGCGACGGTGCCGGGTGTGGTGAGCAGCTGCAGGTCTTCAGGGCGCACGGCCTGGACGCTAACAGAACTTGTTAGCAAAGCTCATAACTGTTTGTTGACGGATCACAGAAATTGACTCGCCGCATAGATTTCCGCTTATGACGCGCATCGTGTTCTCTGGGGGCAGGGTCTTCACCGGCCGGGCGACCGAGCCGGGCGACGTGGTCGTCGAGGGCGACCGCATCGTCGACGTGGGCATCGGGCTCGACGGCGACATCGTGGTCGACGCGACCGGCCACACGATCCTGCCGGGGCTGTTCGACTGCCACGTGCATTTCATGTTCAGCGGCGCCGACCTGGTGCGGTCGCTGAACACGCCGTTCTCGCTGCCGTTCTACGAGGCGATCGGGAACATGAAGGCCACGCTCGACTGCGGCATCACGACCGTCCGCGACGCACTGGGCGCGGACCTCGGTGTCGCGGAAGCCGTGCGGCGCGGGCTGATCCAGGGGCCGCGCATGCAGATCGCGGTCAACATGGTCTCGCAGACCGGCGGCCACAACGACGACTGGATGCAGTGCGGCGCCCACATCTCGCCACCGCTGCACCCCGGCCTGCCGAACACCGTGGCCGACGGTCCCGAGGAGCTGCGCAAGGTCATCCGCACGCTCGTCCGCCACGGCGCCGACATCATCAAGATCGCGAGCAGCGGCGGGGTGATGTCCCCGCGCAGCAACCCACGGCACGCGCACTTCCGCGACGAGGAGATCGCGATGATCGTGCAGGAGGCCAACGCCGCCGGCATCGCGGTCATGTCGCACGCGATGAGCGGCGACGGCATCCTCACCGCCGTGCGCAACGGCGTGCGCAGCATCGAGCACGGCGTGTTCCTCACCGACGAGGGCGTCGAAGAGATGATCAAGAACGGCACGTGGCTGGTGCCGACGCTGATGGCACCGCGCATGGTGCTCGACCAGGCCGCGGCGGGCATGGCCATCTCGGACGTCATCCTCGACAAGGCCAAAACCGTTGTCGCGCAACACACCCAGGCGTTCCAGAAGGCGCACCAGGCCGGCGTGAAGATCGCGATGGGCACCGACTCCGGCGTGGGTCCGCACGGCGACAACCTCACCGAGCTCACGCTGATGGTCGAGTACGGCATGACGCCCGCCGAGGCGATCTACGCGACCACCCAGTCCGCAGCCGAGCTGATGCGCCTCGGAAACGAACTCGGCGAGCTCGCCCCTGGCAAGCTCGCCGATCTCGTTCTCGTGGAGGGTGACGCCGAGCAGCACGTCAAGGCGGGCACCCTCAAGCAGTCGATCCGCGCCGTCTACCAGAACGGCGCCGCCGTCAACTAGTGGTTGGCACCCACGTGCTTCGCGGCCTCCGGGTCGCGCTTCACCTTGAGGAGGCTGGCGATCGTGGTGATCGCCAGCACGCCGACGATCACGGAGAGGGAGACCTCGATGCCGATCGTCGGCACGTGGAAGGGCTCGCCGCCGTTGAGGAACGGCAGGTTGTTGGTGTGCAGGGCTTCCAGGATCAGCTTGACGCCGATGAAGCCGAGGATCACCGACAGGCCGATCGAGAGGTAGACCAGCTTCGCGAGCAGGCCACCGAGCAGGAAGTACAGCTGACGCAAGCCCATCAGCGCGAACGCGTTGGCCGTGAACACCAGGAACGGCTCCTTGGTGAGGCCGAAGATCGCGGGGATCGAGTCGAGCGCGAAGAGCAGGTCGGTGGAGCCGATCGCGACCATGACGATGAACATCGGGGTCACGAAGCGCTTGCCGTCGATCTTGATGAACGACTTGGAGCCGTGGAAGTCGTCGGTCACCGGGAAAACCTTGCGCACCATGCGCAGCATCAGGTTCTCCTTGTACTCCTCTTCCTCGTCGTGGTTCTCCCGCGCCAGCTGCCAGCCGGTGTAGATGAGGAACGCGCCGAAGATGAAGAAGACCCAGGAGAACTGGCTGATCAGCGCCGCGCCGGCCGCGATGAAGATGCCGCGCATGACGAGCGCGAGCAGGATGCCGATCAGCAGCACCTTGTGCTGGTGGATCGAGGGCACCTTGAACGTCGTCATGATGATCAAGAAGATGAAGAGGTTGTCGACGCTCAGCGAGTACTCGGTGATGTACCCGGCGAAGAACTCCGTCGCGTACTGACCACCGGAGAAGTACCAGATCCCGCCGCCGAACAGGGCTGCCACGGCCACGTAGAAGACCACCCAGCGGGCAGCCTCTCCGATCGTCACCTCATGGGGCTTTCGATCGACGATGACGAGGTCGACAGCGAGAAGAACGAGCAGACCACCGATCGTCGCGATCCACATCCATGCGGGGACGTTCACAACCCAACCTCCGGGATTCTCGGGCGCACGCCAAATAAACCCGGAGGTCTCCTCCGCCGCTGAGATGATCTCTCAGTCGACCGACGGCACCGGAAGCTCCACGCCGAGCTCCGTACTGACGACACCGCCGCTTAGGGAGTACTCCCCTCCATGCTGCGTCAATATTGTGCTCCACGAAGGGCGGTTAGCGCCACACAGGGTGAGCAGACCCACGCAACCAGGAGCAACGGGAATACGCAGCGTGTCGTTCGGATCCCAACCGGCCGCTACCTGAAGGCCCGCTGAAGATCCACTCTTGCTGAGACCGGGACCGGATCCCGACAGGTCGTTCTCAGCAAAACTCGCATATCGTCATCGCTGTGTCCCGCCTCTCCCGCCTTCGCGGCAGGTGGACGATCCCCGCATTGATCGTGGTCCTCGCCGTTGTCGCAGGTGGCGTGTACTTCACTCGATCCGGGGACGACCCCGTGGCCGTTTCCTACAAAGAAGCGAACATCGACGCACCTGAGAGCCCCGACAGCTCCCAGACGGTGACGATCGAGACGCGTCTTTACCTCCCCCAGCAGACGCCCGCGCCCGCGATCATGCTCGCGCACGGTTTCGGCGGCAGCCTCCGCAGCGTGCACACGCAGGCCGAGGAGTTCGCCCGGCGCGGCTTCGTCGTGCTGACGTGGTCCGCGCGCGGTTTCGGCCGCAGCACCGGCCAGATCGCGCTGAACTCGCTCGACCGCGAGGTCCGCGACGCGCAGAAGCTGCTCGACTTCCTCGGCACCCGTGACGAGGTGCAGAAGGACACCGCCGGCGACCCGCGCGTGGGCGTGACCGGCGCGTCGTACGGCGGCGCGCTCTCGTTGCTGCTCGCCGGCGTCGACAAGCGCGTCGACACGATCGTCCCGGTCATCACGTACAACGACCTCGCGCAGGCGCTGCTGCCGAACTCGTCGTCCACGACACCGCGCTCGGACACCACCCCGTCCGCCACGTCGTTCGGCGAGGACGGCGTCTTCAAGCGCTCGTGGGCGGGCATCTTCTTCTCGGCGGGCATGACGTCCATCGACCTCTCGTCGCCCACGGGTGACGCGCCCGAGACCGGGCAGCGGGAGTCGAACCAGCAGGGCACCGTGCAGCAGCCGGGCGGGAACTCCGGCGGCGCGGGCCAGCAACAGCCTCCGACGCCGTCGTTGGGCGCGTGCGGCCGCTTCACGCCCGAGGTGTGCGCCGCCTACACGGAGGTCGCCACGACGGGCCGTGCGTCGCAGCAAACGCTCGAACTGCTGCGCAAGTCGTCCCCGGTCGCGGTGACCAACCAGATCAAGCAGCCGACGATGCTCGTGCAGGGCGAGGCGGACACGCTGTTCGGCCTCGACCAGGCCGACGCGACCGCGCGCCAGATCAGCGAGGCCGGCGGCAAGGTGAAGATGGTCTGGTACGCGGGCGGCCACGACGGCGGCAACCCCGGCACGGCCCTGCGCGGCGAGATCGCCGACTGGATGGCGTTCCACCTGCAGGGCAAGGGAACCGACCCCGGCACCGGCTTCGAGTACACGGTGCAGGGCGCGTTCCGCTCGTCCGGTCAGCCGTCGCTGCGCACCGTCGTCGCCCCGTCCTACCCCGGCCTCGCCTCGGGCTCGTCGACCGAGCGCAAGACGCTGAAGCTCTCCGGACGCGAGCAGGTGGCGGTCAACCCGGCAGGCGGCAACCCCGCGGCGATCAGCAACCTGCCGGGCCTGGGTTCCGCGATCTCGCGCTCGTCCGCGATCTCCTCCCGGTTGTCGCTCGACCTGCCGGGCCAGGCCGCCGTGTTCACCACGGAAGCGTTGACCTCGCAGGTGCTGCTGACCGGTTCGTCCACGGTGAAGCTGAAGGTCGCGCGAGGTGACCAGAAGTCCGGCGAGGCGATCCTGTTCGCGAAGCTCTACGACGTCTCCGCGGACGGCACCCGCGTGCTGCCGGGCTCGATCGTCGCCCCGTTCCGCGTGGCGCTGCCGCCGGACGGCTCGGCGGCCGAGGTGACGGTGACGCTGCCCGGTGCCGTGCGCCCGGTCGAGAGCGAGCACAAGCTGGCGCTGGTCGTCTCGACGACGGACCAGGCGTTCGCGAACGCCGAGCAGCCCGCCGCCTACCGGATCTCGCTGGCCTCCGACGAGATCGCGGTGCCGGTGGTGCCGGGCCGCAACGTCACCGAGGGCTTCCCGATGAGCGCCCTCTGGGGCATCGTCATCGCGCTGCTGGTGCTGATCGGCTCGGGCATCGTCGCGATGTTCCGCCGCCGCATGGCCCACGACTCGGATTCCGAGCTGTCCGGTGTGCCGCTGGTGATCTCCGGCCTGACCAAGTCCTACCCCGGCGGCCTGACCGCGGTGAAGGACCTGTCGTTCCGCGTGGAGCACGGCCAGGTGCTCGGGCTCCTGGGCCCCAACGGCGCCGGCAAGACCACGACCCTGCGCATGGTGATGGGCCTGATCCACCCGTCCGCAGGCCACATCCGGGTCTTCGGCCACAAGGTGACGCCCGGCGCCCCCGTGCTGTCGCGCATCGGTTCGTTCGTAGAGGGTTCCGGCTTCCTGCCGCACCTCTCGGGAGCCGCGAACCTTCGGCTCTACTGGGCCGCGACCGGCCGTCCGCTGGAGGAAGCGCACATCGAGGAGGCCCTGGAGATCGCGGGCCTCGGCGACGCGGTGAACCGCCGCGTGCGCACGTACAGCCAGGGCATGCGTCAGCGCCTCGCGATCGCCCAGGCGATGCTCGGCCTGCCGGACCTGCTGATCCTCGACGAACCGACCAACGGTCTCGACCCGCCCCAGATCCACCAGATGCGCGAGGTCCTGCGCCGCTACGCCGCGGCCGGCCGCACCGTCCTGGTGTCGTCGCACCTGCTGGCCGAGGTCGAGCAGACCTGTTCGCACGTGGTCGTGATGCACAAGGGCCAGCTCGTCGCCGCGGGCGAGGTGGCCGACATCGCGGCAGGGGGCGGCGAGGCGACGTTCCGCGTCGACTCCCCCTCGAAGGCGGCCGACGTCCTGCGGAGCCTCGAAGGCGTGCACGACGTGCACGAGGACGAGGGAGCCGTGCACGCGTCGATGAACGGCGTCCCGCGCGCCGCAGCACTCTCTGCTCTCGTGGCAGCCGGTGTGGCGGTGGACCAGGCGGGTCCGCGACGCAGGCTGGAAGACGCGTTCTTGGAGCTGGTCGGTGAATGACTTCCTGATGGCAGCGGCGTCCGCGACAACGGACGTGCAGGCCGAGGCAGAGGTCCCCTCGTCGAGCGAGCGCACGTTGCTCGCCGGCGAAGGGGGTCCCCTTGACTCAATTATCCCAGCCGGGTCTGACAATTTCGGAGCGGAGACCGACCGGTGAACGACCACATGCCCCACACCGGTGACACCACGCCTGCCCCGGCCGACGTTCAGCCCGTGATCAAGACCGTGCTCACCGCGAACCCCAACCGCACGAGGGCAATGCCGAAGCAGGAGGTGGACCGGTGAACGAACACGATGTCCACACCGACCCCGGCGCGCTCACCGAGCTCACCGAAGCCGCCGCCCACACCCACACCGAGGTGGCCCCGGACGGCTCGGCAGTCGGCTACAAGGCCAGGAAAACGCTCAGCATCCGCGTCGAAATCCAGCGGCAGATCCGCCGCAGGAGGACGCAGCTCGTCCTGGGCTTCCTGGTGCTGCTGCCGTTCATCCTCGCCCTGAGCTTCGAGATCGGTCAGTCCGACCCGAACCGGCGCAGTGGCGGTTTCGTCGACCTGGCAACGGCGTCAGGCATCAACTTCGTGGTGCTCACGCTGTTCGTGAGCGGCAGCTTCCTGCTGCCGATGATCGTGGCGCTGTTCTTCGGCGACACGATCGCGTCCGAAGCGTCGTGGTCCAGCCTCAAGTACCTGCTGGCCGCACCGATCCCACGCCACCGACTCCTGCGCCAGAAAGCAATCGCGTCCGGCATCCTGAGCTTCTTCGCCCTCGCACTGCTTCCGGCGGTGGCGCTGGGAGTCGGCGTCATCTGGTACGGCGCCGGCGAAGTGGTCAGCCCGACGGGTGAGGCGGCACCGTTCGCGGACGGTGTGCTCGGCATGGGGCTCGCGGTCTGCTACATCGCGATCAACCTGTTCTGGGTCGCGGGTCTGGCGCTGTTCCTGTCCGTGTCCACCGACGCACCGCTCGGCGCGGTCGGCGGCACGGTGCTGGTGTCGATCGTGTCGCAGATCCTCGACCAGATTCAGCCGCTCGAGGATCTGCGCAACTACCTGCCGACGCACTACGCGATGGCCTGGGCCGACCTGCTCTCGACCGATGTGGACTGGTCGGAGATGACGCGCGGAACGTTCTCCGCGCTCGTCTACGGCGGCATCTTCACGTTGCTCGCGGCACGTCAGTTCAAGAACAAGGACATCACCAGCTAGCCCTGGACGCAGAACTCGTTGCCCTCGGGGTCGAGCATGACGACCCAGCGGCCCATCGGCCCCCGGTCGAACTCCTCGACCTTGGTCGCCCCGAGGGCAACGAGCCGATCAACGGCCTCGAGACCCGCGTTCACGTCCAGGTGGACGCGGTTCTTGGCCGTCTTGCCCTCCGGCACGCGCTGGAAGAAGAATCGCGGGCCCTTGCCCTCGGGATCGATGATCGCCGAGTAGTCGTTCCACCTGTCCGCCGGGATGTTGTTGGCCTCGGCGAACGCCTCCCACGAGTCGAAGCCGGGAGGTGGCGGCTGCACCACGTAACCGAGTGCCTCCGCCCAGAAGCCGGCCAGCTTCGCCGGGTCCGCCGCGTCCATCGTCACCTGGATTCCGATTGCCATGTGGGCACCGTAGAACCCAATGCGGACAACGACTGTCCGGAGTAGCGTGCCGTCTCATGTCACGTCCTGTGCACTTCGAGATCCACGCCGCAGATCCCGAGCGGGCGCGGAACTTCTACACCTCCGTCTTCGGCTGGAAGATCGACCAGTGGGGCGACTTCCCCTACTGGATGATCGTCACCGGTGACGACGACCAGCCCGGCGTCAACGGTGGTCTGCTGCCGCGCCGCGGTCCCGACCCGGCGCCCGACGCGCCCGTCAACGGCTTCGTGATGACCGTCAGCGTGATCGACATCGACGCCACCATCGCCGCCATCGAGGTCAACGGCGGCACGGTCGCGCTGCCCAAGGACAAGATGCCCGGCGTCGGCCTGCTCGCCTACTACAAGGACCCCGAGGGCAACATCTTCGGCGTCCTGCAACCGGAAGAGGGCTAAGGCCTCTTCCGCTTCGGCAACCGCGCGACGACGGCCTCGTAGGAGCCGTCGACCAGCTCCAGCAGGTCGTCGTCGGGCACCGATCCCTTGAGCGCGACGGTGTTCCAGCCGTAGCGCCCCACGTAGCCGCTCACGGTGATCTCGGAGGGGAAGCGCTCACGCCACGGCGCGGCGGCCTCGGCGTCGACTCCGCACTTCAGCCCGACGGTGTGCGCGTCGAGGCCGATGAACGCGAACGCCTTGCCTCCCACCTTGCACACCAGCTCGGCGTCGCCCCACGGATACGTCTCCTCCGCACCAGGCTTCCCAGCGCAGTAGGCGATCAGCTCGTCCAGTGTCATCACGGGATTATCGCGCGCCGAACACCGAGACGAAACGCGCGAGCAGCTCCGCGAACACGACCCGTTCGTCGTCGGTCCAGTCGGCCATCGCCGCCGCGCACGCCGTCTGCCGCGCCCGGTGCAGCTCAGCCGACGTGGCACGCCCCCGCGGCGTCCGAACGAGCAGCACGCGCCGCCCGTCCGCCTTGTCCGCGACCCGTGACACGAGCCCGGAATCCACCGCGCTCGTGACGAGTTTGCTCGCCCGAGGCTGATCCACGTGCAGCGCCGAAGCAACACTGGACACCGTCGCTTGGGTGCCGGTCCGCTCGGCGAGCTCCACGACGTCGAGCACGTCGAAAGCCGGTACGGCCAACTCGGCGAGTGCCCGGCGTGACTGGCTTCGCCGCATCGCGATCAGCGCCTGCTCCACCGCGGCGAGGTGGGAGTCCACATCCACCCCGAGATCATTGCCGTCTCGCGCCGTGACGAAAGCTGTCAGCCGACATCTCACCCCAGAGGGCGATTTATGCCGTAAGCCCGCATGGTCGTCTGCTCCGCGGAGTTACCCGCCGCATCCACCGCCTTCACTTTGAGCGACACGAACTCAGCACCATCGGAATGCCGGACCAACGCCTTCCACCGCGCCTTGGCACCGACCACCGGCACACTGCGCCACGTCGCCCCGTCGTCGGTCGACGCCTGCACGGTCACGCTTTTCACCTCAGCCGCCCCGACCGACCCGGTTTGCGGCACCACGCTCACGTCCACCGGAAACACCCGGCATCCCGCGGGCGCCCGGTTCAAGTCGTCGAACGCCCCGGAAATCCGGAGCGTCGGCACCGGCAGGTACACGTTCCCGTCCGTCTTGCCGGACTTGAACTCGAACCTCGCCGACACCTTCGGGGCGAACGGCGTCCACTTGGGGCTGCGCTGCGCCTGGACGTCCAGCACGTACCGCGTCTCGGCCTCGGGCAGCCCGGAGAAGTTCGCGAACACCCCAGGACTGTTCGCCAGCACCTTTCCGTCCACAGTGGACAACTTCGTCCTGGCCTCCACGTATGGCGCCCCGAACACGAACTCGTCCGACGCGTCCGGCTCTCCCGGCGCGAACGGCCAGTGCTGCACGTACCCGTTGTTGCCGAACCGCACCAGCCCGTGGAACGGCCGCAAACTCAGATCCGTAGTAGCCGCCACGCTGTTCCACGACCTCGACGCCGTCTTGCCTCCCGGAAACACCAGCCGCCCGGCACTGATGTGCCCGTCGAACCCGAGACTCGGCTGCGTCAACGGCCGCTGGAAGAAGTCCATGACCCACTTGACGTCCGGCCGCCCGGTGAAGTGCTCCACCCGCCGTTGCGGAATCGGCAGGTCCAGCGCCACCCCGAACGTGACCGCCTGCCCCTTCACGTAGAACGGCGTGGACGACCGCGACCCGATGGCCGGCGTGCCCTGAGCCCGATACCGCACCTGCTCTCCGTACAACTCGCGATCCCGCACCCGAGGCCTCAGCTCGTCGGGGATCCCACCGGCATACGGCGCGGCAACGAAGTACTCGTGCCCGCCCCCACCCCAAACCTGGAACGTCCCGAAGTTGAAGTACGCCCCGTCAGCCTTGACCGGCACCGCGAAGAACGCGTCCGACGTCCGCGACGACACCCCGGTCTGCACCCTGGCATCCCCGGCCAGATACACCGCGTCCAGCCCGACGTACTTCCTGCGAGCCTCCCGATCAAGCCGCGCCCCGACCTCTTTCCCTTGCCGCGCATCAACAGTGACCACCGTCGGCTGGTCGACGCTGATCTTCCCGGTGCTGGCCCACGTGTGCTCGCCGTCCCCGTGCACCAGCACATCCACCGAATAGCTGCCCTTCAGCACCCGCAGCTTGGTCACCCCACCGACCGGCTGCGCGAAGTCGACGTTCTCCCCGCTCTCCAACTCCAGCGCACTGACCTCGGCATCCGACGGCTTCCCGTCCCGCCCCACCGTCACCACGGTCAGCTCGTACATCTCGGCCTCAGCCGTGAACCCGACAGCAGTGACCACGTCCCCGGCCACCACCCGCGCCGAGCCAGACCCCACCGCGACCTTCGCCGGATCCAACGTCACCTCGACATCCACCGACCCGTTGCCAGGAACCGTGATCTCCCCGACGCTCACCTTCACCGCATCGTGATCACTGGAGACGGGCAAGGTGACCGGCCGCGGCGAACCGTTGTGGTAGCTCAACTTCCTGACGATCGGCGGCAACTGCGCGTGCGGAAACCTCAACACCCCAAAGCTGAGACTCGAAGCACTGGCAACGACCTGCGCCGAGACCGCCTTGGCAACGTCGAGCCGCCCGCTCCCCTCCTCGTACACACTGCGCCCGATCGACTTGGCCGCCCCCGTGAGCGCCGCTTTCACCTGCGCCCCAGACCACTCAGGATGCGCCTGCTTGACCAGCGCAGCCGCCCCAGCAACATGCGGCGCAGCCATCGACGTCCCATCGGCCCGCGTGTGCAAGGCGTCAATCGGCTCACCCATGCTGGTCCCAGCAGCCCGCGCGGCCCCGATGTCCTCCCCGGGCGCCACCACGTCGGGCTTCACCGCGAAGTCACCGACCCGAGGCCCCCGACCGGAAAACCGGCTCAACCGATCAGCCTTGCTGACACTCCCCACAGCCAACGCGGCATCAGCGGCCGCGGGCGAACTGACCCCGTCCTCCCCGTCATTCCCCGCCGCCACCACGAACAACGTCCCGAACTGCTCCGAAAGACGATTGACGGCAAGGGACAGGGGATCCGTGCCGTCACTCGCCCCACCACCAAGACTGAGGTTCACCACCTCAGCCCGAGACGCAGCCCACTCCATGGCCTCCAGAACAGCGGACTCGTCACACCCTTCATCCACACAAACCTTGCCCACCAACAACCGCGCATCCTTGGCAACCCCGCCAAACATCCCATCACCGGCAACAGTCGCCGCAACATGCGTCCCGTGCCCATAGGTGTCCTGCACCCCAGTGCCGGTGAAGTCCTTGGCCTCCAACACTTTCCCCTGCAAATCCGGATGCCCGGCGTCATACCCGCCATCCAGCACGGCCACGGTGACCCCACGCCCGGTGAACCCCAAGTCCCAGGCCCGGGTCGCCCCAACCTGCGCAAAACTCTCCGCGTCCAACAACTTCACGCGCCCGTCCAGCCACACCTTCTGAATGCTCTGGTCGGCCTTGATCCCCTCCCAGGTAGCCGCGAGCGCAGTCTTGGCAGGCACCCGCCGATCCCGATCGACGATCAACGGCAACGTGTCCCGGCTACCGTCGTCCCGCCCCTGCTCGATCAACCCGGTGACGTCGAACAGGCGCTTGTCGACCTTGCCACTCCCAACGAGCCGCACAGCATCCTGCGGCACCACGACAACATGCCCCTTGGCCGTCCGCCGCTGATGAAACAACACCCCATCACGCCCAGCCCCAGGCACAACCGTGACCTGATCCCCTTGCACGGCAACACGATCGCCAGTGACAAGCGTGACCACCTTGGGAGCAGCAGCCAGATGCGCGGCGCTAGCAGGTAGTCGCTCAGCCCCCGCCGAAGGCACCAACACCACTCCGGCAACCACGACAACCGCAGCACAAACCGCCACCCCGCGCAGCATGAAAGCCTCCCGCCCGCAACCGACCTGGCAGCGCAGCGGCGAGTGCGCGAGATCGACACTGGCCGGGAAAACGTTTTCCGTCAAGCGCCACACGGCGTACAGCGCAGGCATGCCAGCGGAACGCAGGAGGGCGGATAGCAGGTGGAGCGCCAGAGCAGCGCACGGCAGAGGTGGGAGGTGGGCGGACGGGTGCGGCAGGCGGGACAGCGTGGAGCTCCACGGGACGGAGCGAGGCGCGGCGGAGCTGAGGCCAGGGCAAGGTGGAGCGGAAGCCAGTGCGGGGCGGAGCAGGGGCCAAGGCGGGAAGCGAGGCCAGGCGAGCACCTCCACTGGGCGCGATGCCGAAGGCGAGCCGTCCCGACGGCGAAGCCGAGGCGCAGTTACCTCACAACGAAAAGGTGGGGTGGGTCCCGTCACGAGTCGTGCCTGATCGTTGGCCGCGCTCGGAGGGATGGGTCAAGTCGACACGCTTT
>NZ_JBFAYI010000024.1:0-134135 GCF_040681245.1 Lentzea sp. NPDC051838 | reverse complement strand
GGTTGGGTCAAGTCGACACGCTTTTCGTCGACTTGACCCAACCCCTCTGGTGTGGCTCGCTCCGCTACGACTCGTGACGGGACCCACCCCACCAACGCAAGCACCTACGCAACAGGCAGCCGCCCAAAGCAACAGGCGTGCCATCAACCCGAGAGCGGCGCGGGTGGGTCTTTGATCAGATTGGCGGGGTCTGGGGCGGAGTCCCAGAAATCAGCAGATAGCTACGCCCGCAACAGCACCACCTACGGACACGAAACCGCCACCCGCCACCGAAACAGGGAGACGGCAACGGCAACCGACGCGCGCGGCCGAAGGCCGCTCACGCAGACTCGCGCCGAACCAACACAGTAGGCAGCATCTGCTTCTTCGTCTTAACCGTCTCATCCCGAAGCAGCTTCATCAGATGCTCGACCATGTGCTTGACCTGCTCATCAGAATCCTGCCGCACCGAAGTCAACGGCGGAGCCGTGTGCTCAGCAATAGCCACATGATCGTCAAACCCGACCACGGCGACATCCTCAGGAACCCGCCGCCCAGCCTCCTGCAACGTCTCCAACGCCCCAGCAGCCATCAAGTCAGAAGCCACAAACACAGCATCCAACGCAGGCACCTTGGCCAGCAGCGAGGCCATGGCCTTCCGCCCACCCTCACGAGTGAACCCACCATCCTCAGTAACCCGAGCAGCCCCCTTGTCGTCCAGACCAAGAGCCGACTTGAACCCGTTCAACCGATCAATGGCGGACAACTCGTCCAACGGCCCGGAAACGTGCACGATCTTCCGCCGCCCCAACGACTTCAGATGCTCAGTGGCCAGCACAGCGCCACCCTCGTTGTCGTTGTCCACGAGGTGCATCCCCCGCAGCGACCCCCAGGGCTTACCGGCGTACACCACCGGCAGCGGCAGCTTCTTCACGATCGACACGAGCTCATCGTTGCGGTGCGGCGCGAACACCAAAGCACCATCAACGTGCCCACCGGCCAAGAACCGGTGCGCTCGAGCCTGGTCGTCAGGCGAGTGCACCAGCATCAGCACCATCTGCACGTCGACATCGGCCAACGCACGCGCCCCGGCACGGATCAGCCGGGCGAAGTGCGGGTCGTCGAAGATCTTGGGCTCCGGCTCGGAGAACACCACCGCGACGGCACCCGTCCGACGCGTGACCAACGCCCGTGCGGCACGGTTCGGCTGGTAGCCCAGGGCCAGGACCGCTGCGTTGACGGCCTCCAGCGCTTCGGGGCTGACCCGCGGCGACGCGTTCAGCACTCGTGACGCCGTGGCGCGGCTGACCCCAGCCCTCGCGGCCACGTCCTCCAACGTCGGACGCGCGTGGTTGGACACGTGCACCACCACTCCTCGATGAAAACCTTTGAGCCGCCGGTCAGCTTAGCCGCAAGCGATCTCCGAGGAGGGTTTCCGCGCTGTTCATCGTGTTTTTTCAGCTATGACCGTCGCAATTGGCGTCTTCAGGGCACGCCCGCGCGGCGCAATGGACACGCGGAGCAGACCGTCCTCTCGGCGTGTCGTGGTCTCCAAACCGGCTCGTGCGGCCGTGCGGACGAGGGAGTTCTCCGAGGGCAGGCACCACGCCACGAGCTCGGAGTAGCCGGCGGCGCAGGCGTCGGAGGCGAGAGCGCCCAGCAGGGCAGTGCCCACGCCTCGGCGCTGCCACGCGTCCTCGACCAGCAGCGACACCTCGGCGCAGTCCGGGGTTCCGGTGTGGATGAGCTGTCCCAGAGCGACCACCTGGTCCGCGCACTGGGCGAGGACCGTGGTGCCGCGCGGCGGGTTGAGCAGGCGGTGCAGCCAGCGGCGGGGCAGCGTGCGCATGCCGGAGTGGTAGCGGTTGAACAGCGTGGCCATCGAGCAACGGGCGTGCAGGGCGGCGACCGCGTCCTCGTCGGAGTCCGAGCCCGGACGCAGAACCAGTGCCACGCCGTCGGTGCTGAGCATTCCTCGCATCGTGGGCGCCGGGGTGTCCAGGAGGTCGAGCAACGCCTGGGCACGTGCGAGCTCGACCTGGGTGAACCTGGCCCAGCCGCGGCGAGCGACCATCTCTCCCAGCTGGACCTGGCCTTCGCAGGCTTCCCCGTAGGTCACGGCGTCGGCGGCCAGCACCTGACGGAGTGCCTCGGCGGTCTTGTCCGGATCGGACAGCGCCATCCCGGCCGCGCGCAGCACGGCCGTGGGCGCGTCCACGAGATCTCTCATGTCGGCTCCAGTGATTCCAACGCACTTGCCACCCTCGGTGCGCACGATGTCGACGAGGTCGGCCGGCAGCACTCCCTCACCGGCGCGCACGACGATCTCGTCGAGCACCCCGCCGGGAACGGGGATCACCTGCAACGCGAGGACGTTGCAGTCGGCCGCGGCCAGCCGGACGGTGACGCGGGCGAGCGCGCCGGGGCTGTCGCTGAGTTCGATGCGCATGCGCCAGGTCGTGGTCATGCGTCAAGAGTTCACCGAACTTGTTGCCTCGAGACGAACCGCGGGTAAAACGATCCAAATAGGGTTCGCGGCATGAGGAGAACACTGACCGCGGGCCTCACCCTGCTCACCGTCACCGCTCTGGCCACGCCGACCACCGCCGCACCGGAAACGGCGCCACGCCAGGCGACGCTGACGAACTTCGCCTCACTGCCCGCGGAGACGTACCTGCCCGGCAGCGAACCGAGCGGTGCGGCGCTGGGGACGGCCCCGATCAACGGGGTCACGCCGCCGTTCGCCGACCAGCCGATCCAGGGCTTCAGCGGGCTGGTGCGCAACAGCGACGGCACGTTCGACGTCATCTCGGACAACGGCTACGGCACCAAGGCCAACAGCGCCGACTGGCTCCTCCGCATCAACCGCATCGCGCCGAACTTCAAGACCGGCGCCGTCGACGTGGTCGGGGGCATCACGCTCACCGACCCGAACCGGCACATCCCGTTCGCCCTCACCAGGCCGGACCGGGTGATCACCGGCGCGGACATCGACGTCGAGTCCGTCACCAGGGGCGCCGACGGCACCTACTGGATGGGCGACGAGTTCGGCCCCTACCTGCTGCACTTCGACCGCGCGGGCCGCCTCCTCGCCCCGCCGGTGCCACTGCCGGACGTGCGCGCGCCCGAGAACCCCGCTGGCAACCCGAACCTGGGCGGCAGCAAGGGCTTCGAGGGAATCACGCTCTCCCCCGACGGCAGGACGATCAACGCGCTGCTGGAGGGCACGGTGGCCGGTGACACGCCCGGCACGCTGCGGCTCAACGAGTTCGACATCGCGTCCAACTCGTTCAACGGCAAGAGGTGGGTCTACCAGCTGGAGGACCCCGGCTTCGCCATCGGTGACGCGATCGCCGTCGACAGGAACCGGTTGCTGATCATCGAACGCGACAGCGGCCAGGGCGCCACGGCCAAGCACAAGCGCGTCTACCTCGCCGACAAGCGCGACCGCGACCGGGACGGCAAGCTCGACAAGACGCTCGTCGCCGACCTGATGAACCTGGCGAACCCGAAGCACGTCGGCGGGCAGGCGGACCCGTTCACGTTCCCGTTCATCACCATCGAGGACGTCACGATCCTCGACGACCGCACGCTCATGATCCTCAACGACAACAACTTCCCGTCGTCGTCGGGCCGCACTCCTGGCAAGCCGGACAACAACGAGTTCATCACCATCAGGCTCGCGGACAACCTGCACGCCGACCCGAGGGTCCTGCGCAGGCGATAGACAAGAGAGCGCTCTCACCTGTGGCACAGATGTATCCGCAGGTGAGAGCGCCAAGGCCCCCTCGGCCCGTCTGTTCGGCTAAACGGTGTAGCCGTGCGCCGGAAGCCCGTTCTGCCCGATGATCCGGGAGAGCGTGACAGCGCTTTCCTTCACCGTACGCCGCTGCGTCTCGAAATCGACGTGCACGATTCCGAACCGCTGCGAGTACCCGGCCGCCCACTCGAAGTTGTCGAGCAGCGACCACGCGAGGTAACCGCGGATGTCGGCCCCCTCGGAGATCGCCCGGTGCACCGCGCGCACGTGGTCCACCAGATAGCGAGTCCGCTCGACGTCGACCACACGGCCCATCGGGTCCACGACGTCCGGGAACGCCGAGCCGTTCTCCGTGACCACCAGCGGCACCCCGCCGGCGTCGCGCGAGAGGCGGACCAGCAGTTCCGTGAACGCGTCGGCGTTCTGCTCCCACCCGAACCCGGTCAGCTCGCCCTGCGGCGGCTGCAGCGCCACGCCGCGCAGGCCGGCGTGCGGCCCGGCGGGCACGTGGTCCGGATCGGCCGGTGCCACGCGGGTCGGGTTGTAGTAGTTGACGCCGATCCAGTCGACCGGGGTCGCGATGGTCTCCATGTCCCCGTCGCGCACCACGTTCGTCCAGTCACCCAGCCAGGTGGTGTCTTGGAGGACGTCCAACGGATAACCGCGGCCGCAGATCGGGTCGAGCAGGATGCGGTTCTGCAGCCCGTCGACCTTGCGGACGGCCTCGGCGTCGTCACCCCAGATGGTGCTGAAGTTGAGCACGATCGACAGCCGGTGCGACTCCGGTGCCTGCGCGCGCAACGCCTGGGTGGCGAGGCCGTGGGCCAGCAGCAGGTGGTGCGCCGCCTCCAGGGACGCCACCGCGTCCGTGACGCCCGGCGCGTGGATTCCGTTGCCGTAGCCCAGGAACGCGGACACCCACGGCTCGTTCAGCGTCGTCCAGGCCTGCACCCGGTCGCCCAGCCGTTCGTGCACGAGGGCCGCGTAGTCGGCGAAGCGGTAGGCGGTGTCCCGGTTGCGCCAGCCGCCGAAGTCCTCCAGCACCTGCGGCAGATCCCAGTGGTACAGCGTGACCAGCGGCTGGATGTCCTTCTCCAGCAACGAGTCCACCAGCCGGTCGTAGAACGCGAGCCCGCGCTCCTCGACCCGGCCGCTGCCGCTCGGCTGGATCCGGGGCCACGCGACGGAGAACCGGTAGGAAGCCAGCCCCAGCGACTTCATCAAGTCCACATCGGACTCGTACCGGTTGTAGTGGTCGCAGGCCGGATCACCCGTGTCACCGGCCAGCACCTTGCCGGGCGTCGCCGCGAACGTGTCCCAGATCGAGGCGCCACGACCGTCCACTGTGGTCGATCCCTCGATCTGGAACGCCGCGGTCGCCGCTCCCCACAGGAAGTCCGGCGGGAAGGTCAGCACCTCCCGCCCGACCTCGACGTCCGAGTCGGTCGTCATTCACTCATCCCTTCACCGCGCCCTGCATGATCCCGCCGACGATCTGGCGGGACAGCAGGACGAAGATCGCGATCACCGGCAGCACCGCGAGCGAGGCACCGGCGAGCATCAGCGAGTAGTCGGTGTAGTACCCGCTGGCCAGCGTCGACAAAGCGACCTGGACCGTCGGGCTGTCGTTGGGGTCCAGCACGATCAACGGCCAGAAGAAGTCGTTCCACGCCGTCATGAACGTGAACATGCCCAGCACCGCGGCTTGTGGCCGCACCGCGGGGAAACCGACGTGCCAGAACGTCCGCAGCACCGAGCACCCGTCGACGCGCGCCGCCTCGATCAGCTCGTACGGCACGGTCTCCTCGCACGCCTGGCGCATCCAGAACACCGCGAACGACCCGATCAGCACCGGCACGATCACGGCCTGCAGCGTGCCGTACCAGTCGAGGTCGGACATCAGCATGTACAGCGGGATCACGCCGAGCTGCGTCGGCACCATCGCGGTGCCGAGCACGACCAGGAACAGCGAGTCGCGACCCTTGAACCGCAGCCGCGAGAACGCGAACCCGGCCAGCGTGCCCAGCACGACGTTCGAGATCGCCACGGTCGCCGCCACGATGAACGAGTTCTGCATGGCGAGCCAGAAGTCGACGGTGTCGAAGACGCGGCTGATGTTCTCGAACAGGTTGCCGCCGGGCACCAGCGGCGGGACCTTCTCGCCGAGGACCGAGTTGTCCTTCGACGCCACGATGAACGAGTAGTACAGCGGGAACACCGACGCCGCGAGCACGGCGACCAGGAACCCGTACAGCAGAGGGCCTGCCTTGGCGTTCTTCACTCAGGTCACCCCTTTCCCGCGATGCGCCGCGTCAGCGAGAAGTTGACGACGGCGACGAGCAGGACGACCACGAACAGCATCCACGCGACGGTGGCCGCGTAACCGGCGTCGAACAGCCGGAAGCCCTTCTCGTACATGTACATCACCAGCGTCTGGAACTGCCGGTCGGAACCACCGCTCGAGTTGTTCGCGGCGAACCCGGGGTCGAACAGAGCGGGTTCCGCGAACAGCTGCAGACCGCCGATCGTCGACGTCACCACGGTGAACAGGATCGTCGGCCGGATCGACGGCACGGTGATCGACCAGAACATCCGCCAGCGCCCCGCACCGTCCAAAGTGGCCGACTCGTACATGTCCTTCGGCACGGCCTGCATCGCCGCCAGGTACAGCAGCGAGTTGTAGCCCGTCCACCGCCACATGACCATTGTGGACACCGCGAGGTGCGACGCCCACGTCTCGGCGCGCCAGTCGATCGGGTCGATTCCGATCAGCCCGAGCAGGAAGTTCACGATGCCGAAGTCGCGGCCGAAGAACTGCGCGAACACCAGCGCCACCGCGGCGACCGAGATGACGTTGGGCAGCAGCACGCCCGCCCGCCAGAAGGCGCTGCCCCGCAACCCTCTGTCGAGCACCGCCGCGAGCCCGAGCGCCGCCAGCAGCTGCGGCACCGTGGAGAGCACGAACAGGCTGAGCGTGTTGAACAGTGCGTTCCAGAACTTGGCGTCGCCGAAGAGCTCGACGTAGTTGGCGAGACCGACGAATCCCTGGTTGCCGTCGATCAGCTGCCAGTCGTGCAGCGACACCCACGCCGTGTACACCAGCGGGTAGAGCCCGAAGATCCCGAACACCAGGAAGAACGGCGCGATGATCAGGTACGGCGTGTACTTGGCGTCCCAGCTGCTCAGCCGGAAGCGCTTCGGAGGCTCAGAAGAAGGAACCGAGGCGGCCGGAGCCGCCTCGGTCTTCGTGCCGACAGCCGTCACTTGACGGCGTCCTGCGCTTCCTTCAACGCCTGCGTCCACGCCTCAGCAGCGGACTGCTTGCCCTGCTCCACGCGCTGCAGAGCGCTGTTGAAGATCGGCGTGACCTTCGAGTCCTTCGTGCCGCGGTAGGTCGGCTTCAGCGACTCCGCCGAGGTCGCGAAGATCTGGCCCACCGGCGCCTTGTTGAAGTACTCGTTGACCGTCTGCTGCACCTCGGAGTCCTTGTAGACCGCCGGCTGGCTCGGCAGGTTGCCGGTGTCCTTGAAGATCCGCTTCTGCTGCTCGGGGGCCGTGAGCCACTTGGCCAGCTCGTAGGCCTCCTTGGGGTGCTTGCCCTGCTTCGGGATCGCGAGGAACGAGCCACCCCAGTTGCCGCCACCGCCGGGCGCCGTCGTCACGTCCCACTTCCCGGCCGCCGCGTCGCCGGCACCCGCCTTGATCAGCGCGAGCGCCCAGGCCGGGCACGTGGTCGTGGCGAACGAGCCCTGCTTCAGGCCGACGTTCCAGTCCTGGCTGAACGGCTCCAGCGCACCGGTCTGCTTCTTGGTGCCGAGCTCCGCCGCCGTGTCGAACGCCGTCTTCACCTTGTCGTTCTTGTCGGCGAAGTAGGAGTCGTCCTTCTTGAAGTAGCCCTCCTCGGTCTGGTCGAGGATGGCCTTGTACGGGTTGCGACCGGTGTCGACGAACTTCACGCCCGGCGTCTTGGCCGTGAACTGGTCGGCGACCTTCGCGTAGTCAGCCCACGTCGGCCAGAGCTTCGCGACCTCGGCCCGCTCCGTCGGCAGGCCCGCCGCCTCGAACAGGTCGCGCCGGTAGCAGAGACCCAGGCTGCCCATGTCCGTGCCCAGCCCCAGCACGAACTCACCGCCGTCCGCGGTGCCCTGGTTCCACTTCCAGTCGGCCCACTGCGACTTCAGGTCCTTCGCGCCGTACTCGGCGAGGTTCACGAACTTGTCCTTGGACGCCCGGAACTGGGAGACCACGCCCTCTTCGAGAGCCACGATGTCCGCCGCACCCCTGCCGCCCGCGAGCTGAGTCGCGAGCTGCGTGTTGTGCTGCTCCATCTTGACCTTGCGCTGCTCGACCTTGATGTTCGTGTGCGAGGCCTGGTACTCCTCGATCAGCTTGTCGTAGCCGAAGTCGGAGAAGAGGCCCAGCGACAGCTCAACCTTGCCGTCGGCCTCGGAACTCCCGCCGCAGCCCGCGGCCAGAACCATCACGAGGGTCGCAGCGACGCTGCCGACCAGCCTTCTGCTCATCCGTCCTCCTCGACGACGCCGCATTGGCGCAGCTAACTGTGATGAGAGCGCTCTCACACTCAACTGGCGAGGCGCGGGTGTCAAGCGGTCGACATCGTTCCGTAACTTTGTAGGGGCAGGCAACAAAAACCTGTGCCGGAACGGCGAGCGTCTCGGTTGGGTCCGCTCGGCGGCCCCGGAGACGACGAAGAGGGACGACCGGGCCCTCGCTCCGGTCGTCCCTCACCCCAGGTAGAGGGGGTTTCGGGCCGAAAGTGACGCGCGCTGTCGAAGTTTTTTCGGGAACTTTTGGTTCGATCCCAGCCGAACGGGTAACGCAGCGGAGGCCCGGTGCCCCGACAGCACCGGACCTCCACCGATCCCCCGGTCGTGCGGCCCCTGTAACCGCACTCCCGAACCCGCCAGGTTCGGCCCCCGACAGCCGGAGCCAGGCGGGGAGTCACCTACGCCTCTGCCATCCCCGCCACGATGGAGTTCCGCGCCGCCCGGCGAGCGGGCAGAGCAGCGGCGACGATCGCCGCCACCACGGCGAGGCCGAGCATGATGCCGATCTGGCCGAACGGGATGGAGAAGCTGATCCGGAACTCCGAGTTGGAGATCGCCTCGACCAGCAGCCACCCGAACCCGGCGCCGAGCAGGACGCCCACGACCGCGCCGATCAGCGCCATCAGGATCGACTCGACCACCAGCATCTGCCGCAGCTGGCCTCGGGTGAGGCCCAGCGCCCGGAGCAGGGCGGACTCGCGGGTCCGTTCCAGCACCGAGAGCGTCAGCGTGTTCGCGATGCCGAACAGGGCGATGATCAGCGCCAGGCCCACGAGAGCCCAGATGAACAGCAGCACCTGGTCGATCTGCGAGTTCAGCTCGGCCTTGGTCTCGGCCGCGGAGTTCAGCACCGCGACCGGCGAGGTCGCGATGACCCGTTCCAGGTCGGCGCGCGCCACCGTGATGTCGGTGCCGGGCGCGAGCTTGACCAGCAGTTTCTGGTAGCCCTTGGGCGCGTTGTCCTTCAGGATCGACTGGGCCGCGGGCAGCGTCACGATGCCGGAGCCGTAGCTGTTGTCCTTGATCAGCGCGACGACCTTGAACTCCTTGTCGGCGATCTTCACCAACTGCCCGATCGCCAGGCCGGACTCCTTGGCGTCCTTCTCCCGCAGCACGATCTCGTTGTCCTTGAGACCGGTCAGCGTGCCGCCGGCCAGCTCAGGACGGACCAGCGAGCCGATCGCGTCGGACGGGAAACCGGTCACGTCGCCGTACTTGAGCTTGTCGGACTCGCCGTACGCGCTGAGCTCCGGCGCGATCTGCGCGACGTTCTTGACCTTGGCGAGCTCGTCGGCGAACTTCTGGGTCAGCGGCTGGTTCCAGACGTTCGAGCTGACCTCGTAGTCCGCCGGGAACCGCTTGTCGACCTGCTGGTTCATGGTTTCGCGGCCGCTGCCGGCCACCACGGTCACCATCGCGACGATGGTCACGCCGATCATCAGCGCGGCGGTGGTCGCGGCGGTGCGCTTCGGGTTGCGGCCCGCGTTGGCCGAGGCCAGCTTGGCCGGGACACCGCGCAGGGCCGTGCCGAACAGGCGGTTCACCAGCGGCACGTACAGCGGGCCGAGGAGCAGCACCGCGAACAGCAGCACCATCGTGGCGCCGCCCGTGATGAACAGCGCGGGCTCTTCCTTCTCCTGCTGGAGACCGAAGTAGACACCCGCACCACCGATGAGCGCGATCAGCGTGGCCACGACGATCCGGACCTTGCCGGTGCGGGCGACGTCGTCGGAGCTGTCCGGCTGCGAGCGCAGGGCGGCCACCGGGGCGACCTTCGTGGCGCGGCGAGCCGGGAGCACGGCCGACAGCACGGTCACGATCACACCGACGCCGAAGCCCGCGACGATGGTCACCCACGAGATCGGCAGCCTGATCGGGGCATCCTCACCGCCGGGGCCACCCACCGTGCTGATGAGGGCCTGCAGGCCCGCCGAGACCCCGATGCCACCGAGGAGCCCCAGCACCGATGCCGCGAGACCCATGAAGAGCGCTTCCGCGAGCACGCTGCGGAAGACCTGGCCTCGTTCCGCGCCGACGCAGCGGAGAAGCGCGAGCTCCTTGGTGCGCTGGGCGACGAGGATGGTGAAGGTGTTGTAGATGACCATGCCGGCGACGATGAGCGAGATGGCCGCGAACGCGAGGAGAAACGTCTTGATCTCGCTGGCCGCGTCACCGACCTGGGCCAGCGTCTCCTGGGTCAGCTGCTCGCCGGTCTGCACCTTGTAGCCCGAGCCGATGGCCTTGTTGATGTTGTCCGCGAGCTGCTGCTGGGACACGCCGTCCTTGGCGACCGCGACGATCTCGTAGATCCGCTGGTCGGGGACCAAAGTGCGCAGGCCCTCCGGTGAGACCACGACGTGGTCGCTGCCCGACATCGAGAGGCTGCTCGCGCCCTGCTGGTAGGTGCCGACGATGCTGAACGAGTGCTCGACGTTGTCCTTGTCGAGCATCTTCAGCTTGTCGCCGACCTTGAGCTTGGCGATCTGCGCGGTCTTGACGTCGATCGCGGCCTCGTCGGCCTTGGCCGGGAACTTGCCTTCCTTGAGGTTGAAGTCCCGCAGCTTCTCCGTCGTCGGCAACGGCTGCACCAACGCGTTGCGCGCCTTGCCGTCACCGCCGAGCAGTGCCGCGTTGCCGAACTCGCGGGAGTCGGCGCCCGCCACTCCTTGCGTGGCGCGGACCTTCTGCAGGACGTCGGCGGGGATGCCGTTCTCCTGCCGGTTGTTCTCGTCCATGTGCACCGCGGCGTCGACGTTGCGAGCGCTGCGGGCGAAGTTGTCCCTGGTCTGTTCCCCGACCGCGTCGCCGAGCACCAGGGTGCCCGTCACGAACGCGACGCCGAGCGCGATGGCGATGCTGGACAGCACCAACCTCGCCGTGCGGGCACGAAGCCCCGCAAGGATCGTCTTCAGCATCCGGTCACGCCCCCAGGTGCGTGAGAGCGTTGACGACGGACTCGGTGGTGGGCTGGTGGATCTCCCCCGCGAGACGGCCGTCGGCGAGCAGCACCACGCGGTCCGCGTAGCTCGCGGCCACCGGGTCGTGCGTCACCATGATCACGGTCTGGCCCAGCTTGCGGACCGACATGCGCAGGAAGTCGAGAACCTCGGCACCGCTGCGGGAGTCCAGGTTGCCGGTCGGCTCGTCCGCGAAGATGACCTCGGGACGGGCGACCAGGGCACGGGCACACGCCACGCGCTGCTGCTGGCCACCGGAGAGCTCGGTCGGGCGGTGGGTGAGGCGGTCACGCAGGCCGAGCACGTTGACGATCGTGTCGAACCACTGCTTGTCGGGCTTGCGGCCGGCGAGCTCCAGGCCCAGCAGGATGTTCTGCTCGGCGGTCAGCGTCGGCAGCAGGTTGAAGGCCTGGAAGACGAAGCCGACGCGGTCGCGGCGCAGCTTGGTCAGGTCCTTGTCGTTGAGCTTGGTGATCTCGGTCTGTCCGATGTGGATCGCGCCGCTGTCCACCGTGTCCAGTCCCGCGAGGCAGTGCATCAGCGTGGACTTGCCGGAGCCGGACGGGCCCATGATCGCGGTGAAACGACCGGCCTCGAACGCGACGTTGATGCCGTCGAGCGCCCGCACCGCGGTGTCACCCTTGCCGTAGACCTTCACCAGGTTGTGGGCCGCCGCGGCGGTCCGGGTGCCGACCTCGGACACCAGTGCAGACATAGCTCGTGCCTTCCTCACAGGGGATGTTCCTTGACGAGGAAGAAGCTATGAGTTCGCTGAGTGAGCGGACATCAACTCCGCGACGCGTTGCGCATCAGCCTGAGGTATGACAACCGACGCTATTCCAGCAGACCTCGGTCGTACGCGATCGCCACCGCTTCCGCCCGCCGGGAGGCCCCCAGCTTCGCCATGATGCGCGAAAGATGCACGGAAACGGTCTTCTCGCTGATGTAGAGCTCCTCGCCGACCTCGCGGTTCGTCCGTCCGGCCGCGACCAGCGCGAGCACGTCGCGTTCGCGAGGGGTGAAGAGGTCGAGGTGCTCGCGTGCCGGTTCGTCAGCCCTGAGGGTGATGCGGGCCCGCTTGGCGCACGACGCGATCGCCTCGGCCAGCGGCACCGCCTTGAGCCTCGTCGCGACCTCGTCGGCCAGACGCAGTTGTTCGGCGGCTTCGTCACGCCGATCCGCGCCCAGCAACGCCTCCGCGAGCCTCCACCGGCACAGCGCCTGCTCGAACACGAGCCCGTACGCGAACTCGTCGATGGCCTTCTGCCACAGGTCGGGGTCGCCGGAGCCGTCCAACCGGGACTCCTCGGCGAGCGCGCGGGCCAGCCAGGCACGGCCTTCCGGACCGAGGACACCGGCGCGAGGCTTGCCGTTCTGCGCGGTCAGCCGCACGTGCTCAGCGAGCTTGTGCCCCTCGTCGACCGCCTTCTTCTCGGCATCGGAGTCTCGCTTGCGACGGGCTTTGGCCGCGATCTCCGCGTGCGCCGCGATGCCGATCGCACCGATCCGGATGCCCGCGAGCATCCACGGACCGCCGAGCTTGCGCGCCCACGCCAGCGCGTCCGTGACGCGTTCGACCGCCAGTTCCGGACGGCCGCGCCACAATGCCAGCTCCGCGCCGGTACCACCGTTGATCAGCGCGATCTGGATGTCCCGGTGCCAGTCGGCGCGCAGCTTCGTGATCATCCGCTCGGACTCGGCCAGGTCGCCGCGCGAGACCGTGAGGTGCGTGCTCGCCGACGCCAGCCTCGCGAGCACCGTCGACGACACCGACATGCCGGGAGGTTCGCTCGCCCAGGCCGCGTAGTCCCAGTCGCCGATGTAGTAGTGCACGAGGACCTGGAGGATGCGGATCTCCAGCCCGTACATGCTCCACGTCAGGCCGGTCTCCTTGGCCCGCTCGCCCGCCAGGTTGTAGACGCGCGCCGCCTCGGCCAGTTCGCCCTGGTCGTAGTGCATCAGGCCGTAGTAGTACCAAGCCCTCAGCTCGTTGTTGACCGCGCCGACCTCGCGCGCGCACGTGATCGCCTTCTCGAAGCTGACCTTGGCCTCGTCGTGGTGGCCCGTGTGGTCGTCGAGGATCGCGAGCGTGCCCAGCGCGTCCGCGACCGCACCCGGTGCGTTCGCCGTCTGCCCGTCCGCGATGGCCAGCAGCGCGATCTCCCGTGCCGCGTCGTCCTCTCGTTGCTGACGCAGTGACGACGCCTTGCCCGCCAGCACGCGAGCACGCGTCGGGCTCGGCTCGCGCCCGTAGACGAGGTCCATCGCCTTGCCGAGGACCTGGAAATGCTCCTCCTCGTTGCCGTCGAGGATCGCCAACGCCTGCGACAGGCGCAGCCAGATCTCGGCGGCTTCTTCCGGCGTCTGCTCCGCGGTGATGGCTTTGGTGGCGCTGCGGGCGAACGCGACGGCTCGCTCCGGTTGCCCTGCCGTGCCCGCGACCCAGCTGGCCCGGCGCAGCAGCACGGACTCGTCCACATCGGACGGACGTTCGGCGGCCGGGACCGCGTTCCACAGGTTGAGCGCCTTCTCCAGGTAGCGCAACGACTCCGCGGGCGCACCGGCCCGTTCGGACTCCTTCGCGGCCTCGATGGAGGCCTTCAACGCTCGTGGCAGGTCGTGGCTCTCGAAGGCGTGGTGGGCCAGCGCCGCCCAGGAACCGCGTTCGTCCAGCCGGTGCGCGAGGTGCTGGGCGTAGGCGGCGTGCAACCGCACCCGTTCGCCCGGCAGCAGATCGCCGTAGACGGCTTCCCTGACCAGGGCGTGCCGGAACGTGTAGACCTCGTCGTCGTTCACGACGAGCAGGTGGTGCTGGACGAGCTCGCGCAACGCCGTGTCGAACGCGATGTCCGCCATGCCCGACACCTCGTGCAGCCGGTAGTGCCGGACCCGGCGGCCCCAGACCGACGCGACGCGGACGACGTGCTGCGCTTCCGGCCCGAGGCTCTCGACGCGGCTGAGCAGCACGTCGGCGAGCGCGGACGGCAGCGACCTGGCGTCGTCACAGGTGGCCACCGCGATGAGCTCTTCCGCGAAGAAAGCGTTGCCCTCGGACCGTTCCGCGACCTGCTGGAGGACGTCCTGCGGCAGGTCGTCGGACAGCGCCTCGACGAACCGGCGGGAGTCCGCCGCGTTGAACGGCGACAGGTCGAGCCGTTCCACCGCGGACAGCCGCACGAGCTCGGACAGCAAGGGGCGCAACGGATGGCTGCGGTGCAGGTCGTCCGCGCGGTAGGTGCCGACGATCAGGATCCGCTGGGAACGCAGGCGGGCCAACAGGAACGACAGCAGGTAGCGCGTGGACGCGTCGGCCCAGTGCAGGTCCTCGACGACGAACAGCACGCGCTGACGTTCGGAGAGTTCGGTGAGCAGGCCCAGGACGGCGTCGAACAGCTGGAGCTGACCGACGTCCTGCTCCGGCCTGCGTCCCGGGATGAGACTGGGCGCGATCATGCCCTCGGTGCCGGGCTCGCGTTCGGCCGGAAGTGCCAGCCCCGGCAGCAACATCGCGAGCGCCGGGCGGTTGGCGGCGTCCTTCAGCGTGCTGAGGGCTTCCGCGAACGGCAGGTACGGCAGGCCGGTCTCACCGGCGTCGAGGCACCGTCCCATGAGGACGAGCGTGTCCTCGGCGCCGGCGGCCAGCTCGTCCACCAGCCTGGTCTTGCCCACGCCCGCGTCGCCCGCGAGCAGGACCGCTCCCGCCTGGCCGTTTCCTGCCTGCGCCAACGCGGCGCGCAACCGGTCCAGCTCGCGGTCGCGCGCGACCAACGGGATTCCGGAACCGAGGCGCGCCACGAGTGGCATGTTTGCACACGTCATGCGCCGGTGCTGCTGTGTTTCGCAGAGGTGCGGTGGATCACGCGGCTGATCCACGACGGCTTGCTACCGTTCGACCGCTGCCAGTTGCACTGAGCGTTGCCGCGGCGGTAGTCGATCTCTGCCTTGATCGCCTCAGGGGTCCATTCGTTCATGACGCCGAGAGTGCTGCTGAGGCCTTACCTCAGGCATCGGGCGATCACGCACTCCCCGCCCGCGAACCCCTTACTACCCGGTCACCAGCGGACACTCGCCCTCAGCCGACGGTCACCGCTCGGGCCCTGGCCAGCCTGGCGCGGATGCCGTCGGCTTCCGGTGCGCCGAGTTCGGTGAAGAGAGCCAGCGCGCGCTGCCAGTGCGCCGCCGCCCCCGCCGCGCCGAGCTTGTCGAACACCGCGGCAAGCCGATCGTGCGCCAGCGCCTGGTGGTACGGCGACACCGCGTCACAGGCCACGGCCAGCGCCACGCGAGCCGACGACAGCGCGCCCTCGGTGTCGCCGGTCTCCAGCAGCGCGGTCGAGATGTCGACGTGGCACGCCGCCTCGCCGCACTGCTCGCCGACCTCGTGGTACATCCGCAGCGCGACCCGCAGCCACGGCATCGCGTCGTCGAAGCGCTGCGTCGTCAGGTACAGCAGCCCGAGGTGGTGGTGCGCGTTCGCCTCTGCCCACTTCGAGCCCGCGATCCGCGAGATCTCCATGGCCTCGCGGTAGTGGCTCTCGGCCTCGGCAGCCCTGCCCAGGTCCTGCAACGTGCCCGCCACTGTCGTCAAAGCACGCGCCTGCTGGTGGACGTCTCCCTTGCGCCGAGCCACTTCCAGCGCGCCCTGCTGGGCCTGGAGGGCCTCGTCGAACCGCTCGAACTGCAGCAACGCCACGCCCAGGTTGAACTGCATGACGAACCTGGCGTCGTCGTCGTTCAACGCGATCGCGGCCTGCAACGCGGCTTCGGTGATGCGCAACGACGTCTCGCGTTCGGTCCGCAGCCACAGGTACCGCGACAACGTGTACGGCAGCTGCCACGCGTGGACGTGCCAGCCGGCGACCGACGCGTGTTCCGTCGCCGCGATCAGGTTGGCGCGTTCGGTGTCGAACCACGCCATCGCGTCGGCCGGACCCAGGAGCGTCGGCACGTGCGCGGGACGGTGTTCGGGAGCGACGAGCACACTGCCCCGGTTGATCGGGAGCATGCCGTCGGCCAGGTCGGCGCAGTGCAGGTAGTAGTCGAGCATCCGGCCGGTGGCGGCCCGGCGTTCCGGCTCGGACAGCTCGCCCGCGAGGGTCTTGGTGTAGACGCGGACCATGTCGTGGGCCACGTGCCGCCCAGGGTCGCCGACGGACAGCAGGTTGGCCGCGGTCAGCGCGTCCAGGGCTCGTTGGGCCTCCAGCAGCGGCACCTCCCCCATCGCCGCGACCACGTGCGACGAGAGATCGGCACCGGGGTGCAGACCGATGATGGCCAACAACCGCGACGGCACCGGCGGCAGCGCACGGCGTGAGGCGTCCAGAGCGGCCCGTACGGTGCCCTCACCGTCCTCCAGACCCAACGCGGCCAGGCGCCCGTGCTCGTCCTGCAGTTCCTCGACGAGCTCGGCCACGCGCAAACGTGGGGACACGGCGAGACGCGCGGCGGCGATGCGCAACGCCAGCGGCAGCCCGTCGCACAGCTCGGCGAGCTGACGCAGTGCGGGCGCCTCGATGTCCGAACGACCGGCGATGCGGCCCAGGACGTCGACGGCGGCCTCCGGGTCGAGCATGTCGAGCTCGATCAGCTTGGCCTCGACCTGGGCGACCAGACCGACCAGCCGGCGACGGGACGTCACGACCACGCACGACGGCGCGCCCGGCAGCAACGGCAGCAGGTCGGCCGAGCCGCGGACGTTGTCGAGCATCACCAGCATCCGGCGGTCGGCGAGCAACGTGCGCAGCAGCGCCGAGCGTTCGTCGACCGAGACGGGGGTGTCACTGGCCGGGACGCCGAGAGCGCGCAGGAAGCGGTTGAGGACCTCGCCGATCTCCAGCGGCTCGCGGTTCGGGTCGTAGCCGTGGACGTCGACGTAGAGCTGGCCGTCCGGGAACTCCTCGCGCACGCGGTGGGCCCAGTGCAACGCCAGCGCGGTCTTGCCCACGCCTGCAGGACCGGTCACCAGCATCACCGGGCCGTCGTGGCGGTGGAGCAGGTCGTCCATCACGGCCAGCTCGGCGTCGCGGCCGATCAACGAGACAGGAGCGCGCGGGAGCTGGGCCGGGATCGTGACCGGCGCGGGTTCGGGAGCGGCCTGCTGCGGTACGCGAACGGGCGCGCGTTCCGGCTCCGGGCTGTCCCCCGCGAGCACGGCCTGGTGCACGCGCCGCAGTTCCGGGCCCGGTTCGACGCCCAGTTCCTCGATCAGCACGCGGCGAGCTTCTCGATAGGCGGCGAGTGCCTCGGCCTGGCGACCCGCCTGGACCAGCGCGCGCATGAGCAGGCCGTGGCCGCGTTCGCGCAACGGGTGCTCGACGACCATCGAGGTCAGCTGCGACACCAGCTCGGGACCTTGGCCGATCGCCAGCCCCAGCTCGGCGCGTTCTTCGAGCACGGCCAGACGGCGTTCCACGAGACGACCACGTTCGACATCGCAGAAGAGACCCGAGACGCCACCGAGGGGCTCGGCGCGGAACAACGCCAGTGCGTCGTCCAGCTCGACCGCGGCTCCAGCCAGGTCACCGGTCGCGCGCATGCGGTTCGCGAGCAGCACTTGACGTTCGAACACGTCGAGGTCCAGCGCGCCGGACTCGACGCGCAACAGGTAGCCGTCGCCCACCGACGTCAGCAGCTCGGCCGGAGCACGGCGAGCACGGCTCGGTTCGAGGGCGCGTCTCAATCCGGCGACGTAGGTCTGGACCAGGTTGACCGCGCTGGAGGGCACGTTGTCGCCCCAGACGGCCTCGATGATCTGACCGCGGCTGACCGGGGTGTTGCGCGCGAGCAGCAGTACCGCGAGGACGGCGCGCTGCTTCGCGGCGCCAAGATCCACCTCGTGACCTGCGCGAACGACCCGGAGGAGGCCGAGAACCTCGAACCGCAGGGGTTCCTCGCCGTGCGTCACCGATCTGTCCTTCGCCTGGTGGCCACCTGGAGCTTGAAGATCACTTCAGTCGGGCTCCAGTCGTGCTGTAGAAGCCATTCTTACGCTTAGCGTGTCCAACCAACCACAGACGGCGAGATCAACGGAAACCGGAGATCGAGTAGTCGGAACAGGTTGGACCGGACAGCGGATCACCCGCTGCTCCCCATGATCGACGTGGGTCGGCCGGCGTGCAAGGGGCATCCAGCCCGCGGCGGCGGAACGCCGGCCGGCCCACGTCCCCTAAGTGCAGAAGGCCCCGACCGGGAAACCGGTCGGGGCCTTCTGGCTTCTGTCTTCTCAGCCGACGAAAGAGCCGGTCTTCGCGGCGGCGAGGAAGGTCTCCCATCCGGCGTCGCCGAACCTCAGCCGCGCGCCGTCCGCGTTCTTGCTGTCACGGACCGCCGCACCGGCTGAGACGAGCGCGATCTCCACGCACTCGGGCCCACCGGCGGACGAACGGCTGCTCTTGCGCCAACGCAAGCTTTCCACTGTCTGTTCACTCCCGGTCGCAGTTCACGCGAGAGTGCGAGCGATCTCCGTGATCAGGGTTACCGAGTCCCTGCTGTTCAGGGCGGATTTCACCAGACGCTCGAACATCTCGGCGTACCAATGGACGTCCGACTGTTGTTCCAGGTAGACGCCGCTTCGTGTGCTTTCGATGTAGACGACGTCGGGGTCGAGCTGCTCCGGAAAGCTCAGGATGACGAACGGGCCGTCCATCGCAGCATGACCACCGGCGGTGAACGGCACGACCTGCATCGTGACGTTCGGCAGTGCACCGACTTCGAGAAGACGCGCCATCTGGGTGCGCATCACCTCGGTGCCGCCGACGAGCCTGCGCAGGGCGGCTTCGTCGATCACGACGTGCAGGCGCAGCGGGTCGTCCTCGCTGAGCAAGGCCTGCCGTGCCTTGCGCAACCGAACCCTGCGGTCTATCTCGGGGGTGCTCGCGTCAGGCAGCACCTGGGAGATCAACGCCCTCGTGTACGCCTCGCACTGCAGCAGGCCGGGGATCATCAGCCCCTGGTAGGTCCTGATCGAGTCCGCGTTGGCCTCGTACCCGACGTAGCGGCCGGGCGCGATGTCACCGAACTCGTCCCACCACGCCTTGCGGCGGGCCTCCCTGGCCAGCTGGACCAGTTCCTCGAGGGTGGCGGTGTCCGCACCGTAGGCCGTGAGCATGTCCCGCACGTCCCGCGGGCTCACCCCCACGCGCCCCGTCTCGATGCGGCTGATCTTGGAGGCCGAGCACTCAAGACGCTCGCCCACCTCCTCGATCGTCAGCCCGGACACTTCACGCAGTCGCCTCAGCTCGCTCACGAGCCGGCGCTTGCGCAGGGTCGGGCTGCTACCCCGTGGCATCCACACCTCCTGGTTCGCGTCTCAGTTTGAGACCGAAGGAGGCCGTCGCAAAGAGACGTCATCCATTCGTGTATTGCAACTTGCAGATCGCAGGGAGCGCGCGCCAGGCTGCATGGGTTGCTTACGCAAGGACTGGAGCTCTGAGCCTGATGGCCGTCACGGTGTTCAGCCAACTGGACAAGTCGCTGCACTCCCATCTGGCCACTCTCACCGAGCTCGCCCAGCGCGGCGACGACCAGACCGCCCTCGTGCTCGCCAGGGTTGAGCTGCCGAGGGTGGTCGCGGTGGTCAAGGCGTTGCTGGACGAACACCAGCCCGACGAGCACGGCCGGTGCGCCACCTGCAAGCGCGGCTGGTTCTCCCGCAGGTTGCCCGCACCGTGCCGTGCCTACCTCTCGGCGCAGCTGATCCTGACCGTGGTGGGCCAGGAGACTTCACACGGCAAGCACCTGCGCTCGGTAGGCTGAATTCCGAAACTCGATAGTTCTTCAGTTCCGTCCTGACTTGGGCCGGCTCCGCACCCCCCGACCGGAGCCGGCCCTTCTTCGTCGTCACCTCTTGTGACGTGACGGGTCAAGATCAACACGGTTGGCTGAAAGATCTGCCACAGCACCGATTCCGCCGCCATCATTGGTGGTGACGCGGCCTGATCACGACCCTTGATGCCTGTGCCGACACGGAGGTGCTCCCGTGCCGACCCCGCATGACCGCGCCGACGCGCTCGCTGCCGTCCGGCCGCGTCGTCTGCTGCCCTTAGAGGCCTTCTAGCGAACTCCCCCTCCCCTCGCCCTGTGCCTTTTCCGCACAGGGCCATGTCGTTGTTCCGAGGAAAGGAATGCTGTCGTGGACCATCTACAAAGGACCAACGCGGACGTGCACACCCCGCACGGCCCTCCGCTGATCCTCAAGCACGACCTGCCCGCGAGCTTCGTGCTGTTCCTCATCTCGATCCCGTTGTCGCTCGGCATCGCGCACGCCACGGGTGCGCCGTTGATGGCGGGGATCATCTCCGCGGTCATCGGCGGTGTGGTCGTCGGTGCGATCAGCGGGGCGCCGTTGCAGATCAGCGGACCGGGCACCGGACTCGTGGTGATCGTCGCGTCGCTGGTGGCTCAGTTCGGCTGGGCGGCCACGGCGGCGATCACGCTGGCCGCGGGCGTGCTGCAGCTGGCGTTGGGACTCACCGGGATCAGCCGCCTGGTGATGTCGCTGTCCCCCGCCGTGGTGCACGGAATGCTGGCGGGCATCGGCATCTCCATCGCCGCGGGGCAGCTCGTGGTGGTGCTGGGCGGGACGGCGTTGTCGACCGTGCCGGAGAACCTGGCGCTGCTGCCGGGCGTGCTCGGGTCGTCGCACCTCGGGTCGTTGCTCGCCGGTGCGGTGGCGATCGCGGCTTTGCTGCTGTGGCCCCGGGTTCCGCGTGCCTCGCTGGTTCCGGCGCCTTTGGTCGCAGTCGGACTCGCGACCGCGTTGGCGTTCGTGCTGAAGCTCGACGTGGCGCGGGTCGACCTGCCGGACAGCCACGCGCTGGTGTTCCCGGAGATGCCCACCGGAAGCGCCGGGTCGGTGGTCATGGCCATCGTCACGGTCGCCTTGGTGGCGAGCATGGAGTCGTTGCTGTCGGCGGTCGCGACCGACCGGTTGCACGACGGGCCGCGGGCTCGGCTGGACAAGGAGCTCATCGCGCAGGGTACGGGCAACGTGCTCGCGGGTGCGTTGGGCGGGCTGCCGATCAGCGGCGGGCTCGCGCGGAGCTCCACGAACGTCGCCGCGGGCGCGAAAACCCGCTACAGCGCCATTCTGCAGGGTGTGTGGATCGCCGTGGCGGTGCTGGCGTTCCCGCGCCTGCTGGAGATGATCCCGTTGGCGGCCCTGGCGGGGGTGCTGTTCGTCGTCGGGCTGAAACTCGTGTCGGTGGACCGGATGCGGACGTTGCTGAAGCACCGGGAGTTCCTGGTGTACGCGGCGACCGCGCTCGGAGTCGTCCTCTTCGGACTGCTCGAGGGTGTCGTCGTCGGTCTGGCCATTGCGTTGTTGCGCGCGTTGTACCGGTTGACGCACTGCTCGGTGCGTGTCGAGGGCAACCGGGTGTGCGTGCGCGGATCGTTGGTGTTCCTGGGAGTCGGGCGGCTCGTGCGCGAGCTGCGGCGGTTGCCGTTGGGCCAGCACGTGGTGCTGGAGCTGCACATCGACTACCTGGACCACGCGTCGTACGAGGCGATCAACGACTGGCGCGACGGCTACGAACGGCTCGGCGGGCGGGTGGAGGTCGACGAGGTGCACGACACCTGGTACGACCGCGCGGACCAGGGCAAGCCGGGGCGGCGCAAGACGTTGCCCGGTCCGCTGCCGCGCTGGTTCGCCCCGTGGTCGCACTGGCAGGGCTCGCCGGTGACGCTCCCGGCGCAGCGCTCGTCCGCGGAAAGCGACCCGATGCTGGTGGGAATGCACGAGTTCGAGCGGCGGTCGGCGCCGTTGGTGCGGCCGTTCCTGCAGGAGCTGGCGGTGCGCGGGCAGCGGCCGCAGCAGCTGTTCATCACGTGCGCGGACTCCCGCGTGGTGCCGAACCTGATCACCACGTCCGGGCCCGGTGACCTGTTCTGCGTGCGCAACATCGGCAACCTGGTGCCGATGGCCTCCGCGGACGACAGGTCCGTCGGGGCGGCGATCGAGTACGCGGTGGAGATCCTCAACGTCAGCACGATCGTCGTGTGTGGACACTCCGACTGCGGCGCGATGAAGGCGCTGGTGAAGGGATCCGCGTCGCGCGGCTCGCACCTGCACTCGTGGCTGCGCAACGCCGAGCCGTCGCTGATCCGGTTCCACGCACCGACTTCGTCCGGCTGCACCGAACTCCCGGTGGCGGACCGCCTGGCCGTCGCGAACGTGGCTCAGCAGCTGGACAACCTGCTCGGCTACCCGAGCGTCCGCGAGGCCATCTCGGCGGGCACGCTGACGTTGAAGGGCATGTACTTCGACATCTCGAACGCCCGCGTCTACCTGGTGGACCCGGACCGCAACGGGCTCGAACCGGTGCCGTCGCCGGCCTAGAAAGCACTGAAGCCGCCTCGGTTTCCCCGGGGCGGCTCCAGTTCAACGCTCTTCTAGCAGGTGCCGATCCACGAGCACTCGACGTCGAAGCGCTCCTTGGCCGGAACCTTGGTGCGCTCCTGTGCCGGAGCGGTGCGCTGCTGCGGCACGGTCTTCTGCTCGATCTTCGGCGTGGCCACCTGGGCACCGCCGTCGGACGCGAGCCTGACCGCGACCTTGTCCTCGATCGTCTTCGGGCTTACCCACAAGACAACGTTGTTCTGCACCAACGAGAACACCAGCTGACGGCCGGCCGCCGTGGTGACGTAGCCGCTCAGCGCCGAGACACCGGACATCGATCCGGACTTGGCGATCACGTTGCCCTCGGCGGGCGTGCCCTTCATGCGGTTGACCAGCGTGCCGTCGCGGCCCGCCACCGGCAGCGACGACTGCCACGTGCCGAACCACGGCTTGGTCTTCGCCTTGATCAGGATCGACGCCAGGTCGTCCGGCGACATCTGGTCCATTCGGGACATGCCGGAACCGTCGAAGATCTCGACCCAGTTCGGGTCGACACCCAGACCGGCCCACTTGCGGCTGAGCTGGTTGACGCCGTTGGTGAACGAGCCACCCGCGGACTTCACCAGCACCTCGGCCAGCATGTTGTTGCTGTTCTTCAGCAACGGGTTGATCAGCTGGCCCAGTGGCATCGACGTCTCGGTCGCGAGCACCGCGGCGCCCTGCGGAGCCTTGCCCTTCTTGACCCCACCCACGACCTGAATGCCGTTGTCCTGCAACGCCTTCTGGAACACCGAACCGACCACGGAGGTCGGATCCTTGACCGTGGCCAGCGCCGTCGTCTCCACCCAGGTGGAACCGCTGACGTTGATCACGTTGGTGCCGTGCTCGCGCTCGACGCTGATCCCTGCGTCACCGTTGGTGGTGGCCGTGTTCCGGATCTGCACCTGGTCGTTCGCCGGCTCGACGCTCACCTGAACCGGGGCACCGGTCGCGGCACCCGGCTTCACGCGCACGACCACCGTGCCGGAGCTGAACTTCGCGTCCGGCGACAGCGTCAGCGCCGACGTCTCCGCGCTGTACGAGTACGGCTCGTCGTCCCACGCCCAGCCCAGACCGTACGGCTGGGAGTCGAACGCCGTGTCGTCCAGCACGAGCGAGCCGCTGACCGACGTGACACCCTTGCTCTTCAACGAGTCCGCCAGCGCCTTGTAGCGCAGGGCGGACATCGTCGGGTCGCCGGTGCCGCGCAGCACCAGGTCGCCGTTCAGCGTCGCCCCGTTCTGGGCACCCGACGACTGCAGCTCGGTCTTCCACCGGTAGTCCGGTCCGAGCAGCTCGAGCGCCGCCGTCGTGGTGAGCACCTTCAGGTTCGAGCCGACCTGGGAGCGCTTGCTCCCCGATCTCGTGTAGACGACCTCACCGGTGTTCGCGTCCCGCACGGTGATGCCGACGTCGGCGCCCTTGAGGCCGCCGTCCGCCAGAATCGCGTCGAGATCGCGGGTCAGTGCCTCGTTCCCGACGGCCACCGCGCCGCCGCTGGACGTCAGGGTCAACCCTGCCGCCGCAACGACGACCGCCCCCAGTAAACGAAATTTCACGCTTCCACCTCTGATCGATCGCCCGACCACAACGTGTGGAAGCTACCGGGACGATCAATCCGCCTGTACGTGTGGGCACCGAAGAAGTCCCGTTGTCCCTGAACCAAAGCAGCGGGCAGACGCTCGGAACGAAGGCCGTCGTAATAGGCCAAAGCGGACACGAAGCCAGGAGTCGGGACACCGGATTCGACCGCACGGACCACAACCCTGCGCCAAGCGGCCTCGGCATTCTGGACGGCGTCGCGGAAGTAGTTGTCCACCAACAGAGACGCGAGATCGGCGTTCGCGTCATAGGCCTCGCGGATGCGGTTGAGGAACTGCGCGCGGATGATGCAGCCGCCGCGCCAGATCGTCGCCATGGCGCCGAGGTCGATGTTCCAGTCGAAGTTCTTCGAGGCCTCGCGGATCATGTCGAAGCCCTGCGCGTACGCGACGACCTTCGACGCGTAGAGCGCCTGGCGCACGTCGTCGACCAGTTCGGCGTCCGGCTTCGCGATCACTTCGCTGGCACCGAACGCGTCGCGCACGGCCTTGCGCTGGTCGGTGTGCCCGCTCAGGCTGCGCGCGAACACGGCCTCGGCGATACCGGTGACCGGGACGCCCAGCTCCAGCGCCTCCTGCACGGTCCAGCGACCGGTGCCCTTCTGCTCCGCCGCGTCCTCGATCACCTGCACGAGCGGGTTTCCGTCCGCGTCGACGTGCTTGAGCACCTCGGCGGTGATCTCGATGAGGTACGACTCCAGAACGCCGGAGTTCCACTGCGTGAAGACTTCGGAGATCTCGGCGGGCGTCTGGCCACCGATCCTGCTGAGGAGGTCGTAGGCCTCGGCGATGAGCTGCATGTCGGCGTACTCGATGCCGTTGTGCACCATCTTCACGAAGTGCCCGGCGCCGTCCGGTCCGACGTGCACGCAGCACGGCTGACCGTCCACCTTGGCCGCGATCTCCTCGAAGACCGGCCCGACGTGCTTGTACGACTCGGCGGGGCCACCCGGCATGATGCTGGGCCCGTTGAGCGCGCCCTCCTCACCACCGGAGATGCCGGCACCGACGAACAGCAGACCCTTCTCCTTCAACGCGGCCTCACGGCGGCGCGTGTCGTTGAAGTGGGCGTTGCCGCCGTCGATGACCATGTCGCCGGGTTCGAGGATGTCACTCAGCTCGTCGATGACGGCGTCGGTGGGGCCACCCGCCTTGACCATGATGATGATCTGGCGCGGCGTCTGCAGGCTGTCCACCAGGTCCTGCAACGTCTCGGCGCCGACGAAGTCACCCTCGTGGCCGTGCTCGTCGAGCAGGGCCTTCATCTTCGCGGGCGTCCGGTTGTGCACGGCGACTTTGAAGCCGTGGCGCGCGAGGTTGCGCGCGAGGTTGCTGCCCATGGTGGCGAGACCGGTGACCGCGATACGTGCTTTGCCTTCCGTCATACGCGACAGCCTGCCGTGTTCTTCAGGTTTACGCGAGATGTCACAGGGTGTTCTCAGCCTCCGTTTGAGCAGGTGAACCGTGTCACGTGCCGGTACGTATGGCTAGGCGTAAGTTGGCTTGCATGACGGAATTCACGAGCGTGGGACGCTCGGCGACCGACCGTGCCTCCAGGTACGGATCGCAGCTGGTGAAGCACTTCACGCACAAGGACCTCGAAGGGTCCTGGGAGGACACCCGCGGCTTCGTGCGCTTCTCCCTGGGCCTGGCATCGTTCGAGGCACTGGACGACGCTTTGGTGATGCGCGTGGAGTGTTCGTCGGAGGAGGACGTGGCCCGGCTGCGGGATGTCGTGGAACGGCACCTGGTCCGGTTCGGCACCCGCGACGAGCTGACCGTCACGTGGTCCTAGGCCGCGAGGACGCTTGCCGCCATACCGATGAGAGCGGTACCACAGACCCGCTCGAACGTCGCTCGAATCCTGGGCTTGCCCAGAATCGTGCCGAGCTGACGCGCTGACGGCACCACGATGACCCAGAACAGCGCGAAGACGGCGACCGTGACCGCGCTGAGGAGCGCGGCTTGCGGGAGCGGCGCGCTGTTCGGGTCCATCGCCTGCGGGATGAGGCTCAGGAACGTGAGCATCACCTTGGGGTTCAACAGGTCGCACAGCAGGCCCTTGAGGAACACGTTGCCCTTGTCCTGCTGGTGCGCGGCGGTGCTCTTGGCCTGCTTGAAGGTCATGAACCCGATGTAGGCCAGGTACAGCGCGCCGATCACCTTGACCGCGATGAGCGCCGTCGGCACCGCGGCGACGAGCGCACTTAGTCCGATCGTCGCCAGCGTGGCGTGGATCAGCAGCCCGGTGATCACCCCGAGAGCCGCTTCAGTGCCCTTCCTGAGACTCCGCACCGCGTTCCCCATGATCAGCACGAAGTCCGGCCCCGGCACGATCATGATGATCAGCAGGGCAACCAGGAACGACGTCCACGCGATGTGCATGCCGTTGATCGTTGTGCGTTGTTCTGCGGCATTCCACCTGGTCAGTACGATGTTCGCTTATGCGCGAACAAGCCGAACTGGATTCGGTCGACTGGCACATCCTGGAGGAGTTGCAGAACGACGCGACCATCCCGAACCGCGCGCTGGCGGAGATCGTCGGCCTGGCACCGTCTTCTTGTTTGCAGCGAGTCCGGCGGCTGCGCGACCTCGGCGTGATCACCGGCTGTCACGCCGTCGTCGACCCGGCCACGACGGGTCTGCCCCTGGAGGCCGTGGTGGCCGTGAACGTGCGGCCGCACACCCGTCCGGTGGTCGCCGCTTTTCGTGCGTTCGTGATGGCTCAGGCGGAGACTCGGGCTGTTTTCCACGTGTCCGGGCAGGCTGATTTTCTGATCCACATCGCCGTTGCGGATTCGACGCACCTGCAGGCGTTTCTGATGGACAAGATCGCGTCGCGGACCGAGGTGCGGAACCTGACGAGCTCAGTGGTGCTGGAGCGGGTGGAGACTCGGGCTCTGACGCCGCCGGCGAACCTGCGGCCGACTCACCGGCGGCGCAAAGCGTGAGCTATCGGTTCAGCAGCAACGCTTCGAGGTCGAACACCAACGGCGCCGGACTCACGAGCTCGACCTTGCCGGTGCCACCACCGACGTACTCATAGCGACCATCCACGAGGACGTGTGCCGCCATGCTGTGCGGATCACCGAGATCGATGATCCAGTAGTACTGGATACCGGCTGCGGCATACTCGCCCGGCTTGATCTCCTGGTCGATCCGCTCCGAGCCGGGAGACACGATCTCCGCCACGAGCAACATGTCCGCGCCGTCGAACCGACGGCCTCCGTCGCCCCAGATCTCCGCAGGCATGACGACGACGTCAGGCCTGCGAACAGTCGCGCGAGGATGAACCTTGAGCACGACATCCACGTCGGTGTCCACTGCCAAACTTTCAGGCAGCTGCGTTTCCAGCCAGTGCGCAAGCCGACGCCCGGCACGCTGGTGCTTGGGAAGGGGTGCAGCGATCACTTGCAAAACTCCATCAACGAGTTCGAGACGACGACACTGTTCCTCTGGCATCGCGTCCCACTCGTCCAGGCTCACCAGGTGATTCGGCCGCATTTCCGCGGTCATGTGGACACCCTTTCTTCCGCCTTGGAGTCTCTCGCCACCAGCTCACTCCAGTATCTGCCTTGGAGGAACTCCATGCGATCACTCACAAGGGCAGAGGTCGCCTACCGCCGCCGGATCAGGGCGTCGAGGTCGAGCGACATCGGTACCGGATCCACCACGTCGAGCATCCCGGTGCCGCCGGCAGCGAGTGCGTACCGCCCGTCCACCAACGAATACGCAGCCATGCTGACCGGATCATCAGGAGCGACGATCCAGTAGTTCGGGATTCCCGCCGCCGCGTACTCGCGCAGCTTGACCCGCAGGTCGACGTCCTCCGATTCCTCTTGCAGCACCTCGGCGACCAGCACCACGTCCTCAGCGTCGAACCGGGTCACGTCGTCCCGGAACGCCTCGACCCGCGCCACGACGACGTCCGGCTTGCGCATCATCGGCCACTTGTCGTCCCTGAGCAGGACGTCGAACGAGTGCAGCACGTCGAGACCGGCCGGCAGTTGCTCGTCCAACTGACACAAGAGCTTCATGAGTGCGTGTTGGTGACGCGGGTACCGCGGCGGCATCTCCACCAGCTCTCCGTCGACGAGTTCGTGCCGACGGCAGGTGTCTTCGGTCATGGCGTCGTAGTCAGCCAAAGTGATGATCACGCCAGATCATCGACGCAAGGCAACTCAGCCTTGATCACTCGAACAGGTGTTCGACCTCAGTCGTCCTCGTCGTCGAACGGTTCGTCGCTCCACCGCCACCCAGCGGTTCCGTCCGCGTAGATCCGCAGCCAGAACTCGGGCACCTGCTCGCCGTCCGGGTACGTCATGGTGAACAACTCGCAGACCCGTTCGTCGAGCACAGCGGCCCGCTCGTACTCCTCGGCGTCGAGCGCCTGCTCCAGCTCCAGGAACACCGGCCGGAACTCGTCGAACCCCGGCAGAGTCTCGACACGGGCGTGCATCCAAGGGAAGTCCCCACCGGTCACCGTCAGCAAAGCGACCACCTGGGAACCGCGGTGCAGCCGCCACACATCGCTCATGACGGCTTGAGAACCCGGATCAGCCCCTCCTGCACCACGGTCGCGACGAGCTGACCGTCCTGCGAGAAGAACCGCCCGGTCGCCAGCCCGCGATTGCCCGAGGCGGACGGCGACGAGGTGTCGTACAGCAGCCACTCGTCGGCGCGGAACGGGCGGTGGAACCACATCGCGTGGTCCAGCGAGGCGCCGAGGACCTTGTCGAGTCCCCAGTAGACACCGTGCCGCGCCAGCACTCCGTCGAGCAGCGTCATGTCCGAGGCGTAGGTCATGATGCAGATGTGCAGCATCGGGTCGTCCGGGAGCTTGCCGTCCGCCTTCATCCACACCTGTGACGCGGCCTCGCCCGGACCGTCCTCACGCGACTCCCACGGCGGCTCGGTCACGTAGCGCACGTCGATCGGCCGCGGGAACTTCGACGAGTGCAGCAGGTAGCCCTCTGCCTGTTCGGTCCACGTCGGCAACGTCTCCGGCGACGGCACGGAAGGCATCGGCGACGAGTGCTCGTTGCCCTGCTCCTCCAGCTGGAAGGAGGCGGACAGGGCGAAGATCGCCTTGCCGTGCTGCACGGCCACGACGCGCCGAGTGGTGAAGGACCGTCCATCCCGGATTCGGTCCACTTCGTACACGATCGGCACGCGCGGGTCGCCGGGCCTGATGAAGTACGAGTGCAGCGAGTGCACCCGGCGCTCCACCGGCACGGTCCGGCCGGCGGCGACCAGCGCCTGACCCGCCACCTGCCCGCCGAAGACGCGCACTGGCGACTCGGCGGGCGACACGCCTCGGAAGATGTTCTCCTCGATGCGTTCCAGGTCGAGCAACGCGACCAGGTCGTCCACTGCGGATTGCCCGCTCAGGCCCGAAGGCGACAAAGCGGCGGCACGGGCAGCCTCGGTCACGTCAAGCTCCTTACGTGCCTTGAGCACAATCTTCGCCGGGCGTTTCGGGCACTCGGCAGGGCACCTCGCGATGCCGACCCCGCGCCCCCATACAACCAGTATGAGGACGCGGGGTCGGCATCGCGATGCACCCGTCCGAGCGCGCGAACCACCCGGCGAAGGTTAGTGCTCAAGGCACTACGCGTGGTCGTCCTCCCCCAGCCGGTGCACCCGGATGAGGTTCGTCGACCCAATGGTGCCAGGAGGCGATCCGGCCACGACCACCATGAGGTCACCGGCGGAGTAACGGCCGATCTCGATCATGGACACGTCGACCTGGCGGACCATCTCGTCGGTGGACTCCACGCGCGGGACCAGGAACGTCTCCGTGCCCCACGTCAGTGCCAGCTGCGAGCGCACCGACGGCTCCGGCGTGAAGGCCAGCAGCGGCAGGTGCGTGTGCAGACGGGCCAGACGGCGCACGGTGTCACCGGACTGCGTGAAGGCCACCAGAGCCTTGGCGTTGAGACGCTCGCCGATGTCGCGGGCCGCGTAGGAGATCACGCCGCGCTTGGTGCGCGGGACGTGGGTCAGCGGCGGCACGACGACCGACTCGGTCTCGACGGCCTCGATGATGCGGCCCATGGTCTGCACGGACTCGATGGCGTAGCGGCCGACCGAGGTCTCGCCCGAGAGCATCAGGGCGTCCGCGCCGTCCAGCACCGCGTTCGCGACGTCGGACGTCTCGGCGCGGGTCGGGCGGGAGTTGGTGATCATCGAGTCCAGCATCTGGGTCGCGACGATGACCGGCTTGGCGTTCTCGCGGGCGATCTGGATCGCGCGCTTCTGCACCAGCGGGACGTGCTCCAGCGGCAGCTCGACGCCCAGGTCACCGCGGGCGACCATGACGCCGTCGAACGCGAGGACGATGGCCTCGAGGTTGTCCACGGCCTCCGGCTTCTCGATCTTCGCGATCACCGGGAGGCGCTTGCTGCCGTTGCGGTCCATGATCTGGTGGACCAGGTCGATGTCCGCCGGCGAGCGCACGAACGACAGAGCGATGAAGTCCACGCCCAGCGAGAGCGCGAACTCGAGGTCCTCGACGTCCTTCTCGGACAGCGCGGGCACGGAGACGTCCATGCCGGGCAGCGAAAGGCCCTTGTTGTTGCTGACGGGTCCACCCTCGGTGACCTCGCACACGACGTCGGAACCTTCGACGTCGACGACCACGAGGCCGACCTTGCCGTCGTCCACGAGCAGGCGGTCGCCGACCTTGGCGTCCTTCGCGAGCTCCTTGTACGTCGTCGACACGCGGTCGTGCGTGCCCTCGACGTCTTCGACGGTCACGCGGACCACGTCGCCGGTGTTCCAGTCGACCGGACCCGCGGCGAAACGGCCGAGGCGGATCTTGGGGCCCTGGAGGTCGGCGAGGATGCCCACGGCGCGGCCGGACTCGTCGGCTGCCGCGCGGACCATGTCGTAGACCTGCTTGTGGTCGGCATGGCTGCCGTGGCTGAAGTTCATCCTGGCCACGTCCATACCGGCCGCTACCAGGTCGCGGACCTTGTCCGGCGTGCCAGTGGCGGGACCGAGGGTACAGACGATCTTTGCGCGTCGACTCACGTCTGAAGAGACTAGACCTCCTTCCTGGACCGATCCCGAACTACTCCTCGGTAATGTTTCGACCATGGGTCGAGTACTCCCGTTCGTGATCGCGGCGTTGCTCAGCGTCGTCGTGTTGTTCACCCCGGAGTCAGGTGTGCCGAGCTCGCCACCCGGAACGGACAAGGTGGTGCACACGCTGCTGTTCGCCCTGCTCGCGTTCACCGGCTTGTACGCGAAGATTTCTCGCGTTCTCCTGCTGCTCGTCGCCTACGCGGGCGTTTCGGAGGTTCTGCAGCAGCTGATAACTCCGTTGCACCGCAGTGGTGACGTGATCGACGCTCTCGTGGACGTGCTCGGGATCGGCCTGGGCTGGCTCGTGTTCACCAAGGTGGTCAATGCTCGACGTGATCGTCGCCGGCTGCGGGCCGACGGGAGCGATGCTGGCAGCTGAGCTGCGCCTGCACGGCGTGGAGGTGCTGGTTCTGGAGAAGGAACCGGAGCCTGTGTCGTCGTTCGTGCGGGTGGTCAGCCTGCACGTTCGCAGTCTCGAGCTGATGGCGATGCGAGGGCTGCTGGACCCTCTTCTCGAACGCGGCAGGCAACGTCCTGTCGGCGGGATCTTCGCCGGAATTCCCGCGCCCGCGCCTGAGGGCCTGAAATCCGCGTACCTGCTGGGCATCCCGCAGCCGATCGTCGCCGGCCTGCTCGAGAAGCACGCGATCGAACTGGGCGCGGAGGTTCGGCGCGGTTGTGCCGTCACGGGAATCGAGCAGGACGACGACGGCGTGACCGTCTCGGCGGCCGGTGAGCGGTTCCGGGCCCCCTACCTCGTCGGCTGCGACGGCGCTCGCAGCACCGTCCGGAAACTGCTCGGCGTCGGCTTCCCCGGCGAGCCCTCGCGGCAGGACACCCTGATGGGCGAGATGGCGGCGGACGTGCCGGACCAGGAGCTCGTCGCCAAGATCCGCGAAACCGCTCCGGCGTTCAGCATCAGCCCGTTCGGCGAGGGCGTTTATCGCGTGGTGGTCCCGTGTGAGGCCGTCAGCGACGACCGCACAGCATCTCTCGACGACTTCAAGCAGGAGCTACGCCGACTCGGGGGCACCGACTTCGGCGTGCACTCCCCGCGCTGGCTGTCCCGCTTCGGCGACGCCACCAGGCTTGTCGAGCGCTACCGGACCGGGCGGGTGCTGCTGGCGGGCGACGCGGCGCACATCCACCCGCCCGCCGGCGGCCAGGGCCTCAACCTCGGCGTCCAGGACGCGGTCAACCTGGGCTGGAAACTGGCTGGCCAGGTCCACGGCTGGGCACCTTCCGGTCTGCTCGACACCTACCACGCCGAACGTCATCCAGTCGCCGAAGCAGTGCTCGACAACACCCGTGCCCAGGTCGCGCTGATGTCCGGCGAACCGGCCCTGCGCAGGCTGTTCACCGAGCTCCTGCGGTTCGACGAGGTCAACCGGCACCTGATCGGCAAGATCACCGCGATCGACCTCCGCCACGACTTCGGGGAGGGCCCTGACCTGCTCGGACGCTACCTGCCAGGCCTCGACCTCAGGCAGGGCCGCGGCCTGCTGCTCGACCGCACCGGACAGCTGAAGACCGGACGCTGGTCGGACCGCGTCGACCTCGTCGTCGAACCTGCCGCGGAACCGTCCGTCCTGGTGCGGCCCGACGGCTACGTCGCGTGGATCGGCGAGGACCAGCGGGACCTGGACGATCACCTGCCCCGCTGGTTCGGCTCCTGACTCACCCCGACGTGGTCCTCGCACCACGCGTTGAACTCCTTGAGCTGCCGCCACGACTTGCGCACCCGGTCGAGGCACCCCGGCTCGTGCAGCACGTCGTCCGGCTCCCAGACCTTCCGCACCCAGATCGACCTGTGCTTGAGCAGGTCGAGGTGCGGGTGGTCCTCGGCGATCCCGCGCGGCTTCGACTTCATCACGTCGCCGTGCAGTGACCAACCCTGCTTGAGCAGCTTGTCGATGATCTTGCGCAGCAGCACGCCGTGCGCGTCGACCGAGGCGCGGTAACGAGCCAGCTGGTCCGGCGCCATGTGGTACGAACCGCCACCGGTCGCGAGTCCCTCCGAGCTGACCTGCGTGTAGTACGCGCCGCCGCCGCGGCCCTTCTCGATGACGCCACCGCAGTGCGTCTTGTAGGGCGTCTTGTCCTTCGAGAACCGCACGTCCCGGTACGGCCGGAACACCTTGCCCTCGCCGAACTCCTTCGCAAGGTCCGCGAGCAACGCCTCCATCGGCGCCTTCACGTCCCGCAGGTAGGTCTCCTTGTTGTCGTCCCAGTAGGCCTTCGAGTTGTCGAGCTCCAGGCCGTCGTAGAAGTCAATGGCGTACTCGCCGAAACCCGTGAACGTCACCGAGTCAGCCTAGTTACATCGCCCATGCGCGTGAAATTCGTTTGAGCGCACACAATCACGGCCATAATCAGCTGAATGGCCCGCCGTATCAACGCGCTCGCGACCTGGCTTCACACCCTCGAGCCGGACGAGGTGGCGGCGATGCTCGTGCACCGCCGGGACGTGGCGGATCGGTACGTCCGCACGTTGAAGGACCTGGCGACGCAGCTCACCGACTCCGATTCGGTGCACCTCGTGGAGGACACGCTCGACCAGGGCGCGCTGGACGTGCTCGGCGCGATCGTGGCGCGGGGCAACGCCGGCACGATCGACGCGGTGTGCGCCGATCTGCACTGCACGATCGACGACTTCGAACGGGCTTTCGGGCAGCTCAAGGAACGTGCGCTGGCGTGGCCGGACGGCTCCAGGCTCATCGCGGTGAACTCGGTGCGGGCGAACGGCGCTCAACACGACCAGCTGACGTTGCGGCCCAGGACACCTGCGAGGCGCAAGGCGTCCACGACGTCCCCCGTGGTCGCCGCGATGTCCACTGTGGACGGTGTGGTGCGACTGCTGGCCCACTGCGAACAGGACAGCTTCGACGCCCGCTACACCGGTGGCGTCGCGACGGTCGAGATCCGGCGGGTCGCGCGTGCGCTGCGGGTCGCGGACGGCGTGCTGCGGTTGTGGCTGGAGCTCGCGGTCGAGGCGCAGCTGATCGGCATCGAACGCTCCCGGCTGCTGCCGACCAGGCACGCGGACGCCTGGCTCGACTCGCAGCCGGGCGCGCGGCTCGCGGCGCTGGTCGAGGCGTGGCAGCGGATGGACTGGCGGCCGGAACCGGACCAGGCGCGGGCGGCGTTGCGCGACTACACCGGGGCCGCGGGGCTGACACTCCGGCGCACCGCGCTGGAACGGTTCTCGGCCGAGGAAGCCTTCACCGACCTGGACGAACTGGTCGCCGACCTCGTCTGGGAACGGCCGGCGGTACAGGACTCGCGCGCGACGGCCGCGGTGATCAGCGAGATGGAGTCGCTCGGGCTGATCGCGGGCGGAGCGCTGACGCCGTTGGGTTCCGCGGTGCTGAACAACGGCGACATCGACGGTGAAGCCGCCGAGCTGATGCCTCCCGCGGCGGAGAAAGCGGCGTTCCAGACGGACATGACGGCGGTGGTGAACGGGCTGCCGTCGCCGGAGCTGTCCGCGACGCTGAACCTCGCGGCCGACCTGGAGGACAACGACGCCGCACGCGTGTGGCGCCTGTCCGCGGGGTCGGTGCGGCGCGCGCTCGACACCGGACTGACCGCGGACGAGGTGTTGCGGAAGCTCGCGGCGGTCTCGGAAGCGCCGTTGCCGCAGGTGATCGAGTACCAGGTGCAGGACGTGGCACGACGGCACGGACAGCTGACGGTGACCGAGGTGGCGAGCTGTGTGCGCTCGGAGGATCCGACGTTGCTGCAGGAGATCGCCAAGTCGAAGCGGCTGACGTCGTTGCAGCTCAGGTTCCTGGCGCCCACCGTGCTGGCCTCCGCGCACCCGATGCAGGAGACGCTGGCCGCGTTGCGCAGGGCCGGCTACGCGCCGACCGGGCTCGACGCCGGTGATCAGTCCATTGTGGAGCACGTGGAACGGCGGCGGGCTCCTGCTCGCGGCGAGCGCAAGCCGGACCAGTGGTGGCGGACCGAACTGGACGATCTGGAGCTGGCTCAGCTCGCGATCAGGCTGGTCGAGCAGGAACGGCCGAGCGTCGGCCGGGGCACGCCGCGGGCCAGCGCGGCGCGGATGCTGCGCGACCAGAACGTCTTCCTGCGCGACGAGGAGGTGCTGATCCTGGCGACGGCGCTGGTGGACGGCAACCCTGTCGTGATCGGGTACGCGAGCGGTCCACGGCAGATGGAGACGCACGTGATCACGCCGGCCAAGCACCTCGAAGGCGTGCTGACGGCGGACTGCGACGACGGGTCGACGCGCGAGTTCTCCATCGGCCACGTGCGCAAGGTCGCCGTACTCGCATGAACAGTGAGTGAAGTGGCGGCTTCGCGGGTGATCACGTGCTGATACTGGGAAGATGGCCGATCCGTTTTCCGCCGGGTTGTTGATGGTGCTGGAGACCGTGCTGGAGCGCGTTCTGGTCGGTCTCTTCGACGTCGTGCACAAGGGTTCCAGGGACAAGAAGCGGCAACGCGAGCTGACCAGGCCGGGACCGCTGGTCGAGCGGGTGTCCAGCGAGCTCGCCAAGGGTGAGCTGAGCTCCGTCGAGCAGCACGAGTGGCAGGCCGCGGTGGACGCCGTGCGCGAGTCCATCGAGGCCTCGCTGCCGTTGCGCGACGACGAAGCTCTGCGCGTGATGCTGACGCCCGAGTCGTTGCGGAACTACGTGCACTCCAAGTCGCAGCAGATCCGGCGTGCCGCGGGGCTCTCAGACCACGCGACGGCCGTCTACGACGCGTTGCTGCTGCGGGTGTGCGTGGCGGTCGTCGAGCTGGTGTGGTCGCAGCCGGAGTACGCGCGGCGGCTCGCGGTGGAGATGTTCCGGATCAGCAGGGCGACCGCAGATGCCGTGGCACGGCTCGCGGACCAGCAGCAACTGGCTCTGGTGGCGTCACATCGCGACTTCGAGGACCGGTACGCCGATCAGGTCGCGCACTCGCTGGGTGGGCTGGAGCTGTTCGGTGTGTCGCGCGGGCGTGCGCCGCGCCGGCACTCGTTCGACAGCTCGTACGTGTCGCTGGCGGTCGCACGGGTCGGCGACACGGACGAGCTGACCGGCGCCGGGCTGCCGGTGGCCGCCGCGTTGACCGACACCCCGCGCGTGCTGATCCGGGGTGGCGCGGGCGCGGGCAAGACGACGTTCCTGCGCTGGCTCGCGATGAACGCGCTGGGCGAGACGCGGACCTCGGGCAACGAGTGGCTCGGGCTGGTGCCGTTCTTCGTGCCGCTGCGGCAGTTCACCACGCTGCCGAAACCGGAGGACTTCATCTCCTCGACCGCCTCGATGATCGAGGAGGAGAAGCCCGCCGGGTGGGTCACCGCGCGGCTCAAGGAAGGCCGCGCGCTGGTCCTCGTCGACGGCGTGGACGAGGTGGTGTGGGAGCGGCGGGCCGAGGCGCGGCTGTGGTTGCAGCAGCTCGTCAACGCCTACCCGGACGCCCGGTACGCGATCACGACCCGTCCGGCGGCGGTGCCGGAGGACTGGCTGGAGGACGTCGGCTTCGAGACGTTCGACCTGTTGCCGTTGAGCGACAAGGGTGTGCGCGACTTCGTGGAGGCCTGGCACACCGCGGCGCGCGACGAGCCGGGCCTGACGCGGGACGCGCGGGTGTGGCTTACCGAGTGCGAGACGCGGCTGGTGGCGACGCTGGCGAAGCGGCCGGACCTGCGGCGGCTGGCGTCGAGTCCCTTGCTGGCCGGGCTGTTGTGCGCGTTGCACCAGGACCGCAACATGCACCTGCCACGTGATCGGCGCTCGCTGTACGAGGCTGCTCTGGACCTGCTGCTGGTGCGGTGGGACGAGGACCGCGGGCTCGCGCTGCCGTCGTTCTCCAAGGAGGAGCAGCTCGTTCTGCTGCAACGGTTCGCGTATTCGTTGGTGCGCAACCGGGAGCTGATGGTGCCGCGCTCCGAGGCGGTGCACCGACTGGGCAACGCGATGCGCGGGCTGCGGTCGCACGAGATCGACCCGGACGACGCGATGCAGCGGTTGCTCGAACGCGCCGGACTGCTGCGGGAGGTGTCGTCGGAGCGCGTGCAGTTCGTGCACCGGACGTTCCGCGACTACCTGGCGGCCAAGGAGGTGGTGGACGCGGGTGACCTGAACCTGTTGGTGGACAGGGCACATCTCGACGAGTGGCACGACGTCGTGGTGATGGCCGTCGCGCACGCCCGGCCGCGCGAACGGGCCCGCGTGCTGATGGACCTGTTGGCGGGCAACGACGACACGCGCAAGGACGAGCGCGGCCGGGACAAGCTGCGGTTGCTGGCTCTGGCGTGCCTCGAACAGGCCGACGTGATCGAACCGGAGACCGCACGGGCACAGGTGACTGCTGCCGCCGCCTCGCTCATCCCGCCGAAGAGCTTCGCGCACGCCGACGCGTTGTCCGAGGCCGGGTCGTTCGTCGTGGACCTGTTGCCCGGCCCCGAGGCGACCGAGGCGGCCGCGTACATCGTGCGGACGCTGGCCAACATCGGCGGCGAGGGCGCGTGGGAGCGGATCGCGGAGTTCGTCGCGGTGGACCACGCGATGGTGATCGACGAGCTGCTGCGGGCGTGGCGGAACACACCGGACGCGGAGAACTACGCCAAGACCGTGCTGTCCAAAGTGGATTTCGGTGACCGGCGCGTCGACGTGCGCGGCTGGCACCGGATCCAGTTCATCCTGCACCTGGAGAAGCTGCGGTACGTGCGGTGCATCGGCAACATCAACCCGCTCGACCCGCTCGGCGCGATGCCCGCGCTGCACCGGCTGGAGCTGTGGCAGAACGAGGTCATGCGCGACCTCTCGCCGTTGGGGATCTCTGGTTCCTTGAAGGAGCTGCACCTGAGCCGGTGCCGTCCGCTCGGGCGGATCGACCTGTCGCCGGTGCGCGACCTCGACGAGCTGCACCTGCACTTCAGCCGGGTCGACCTGGCGTCACTGGACGGCGGGACGTTGCGGCGCCTGCAGATCCGCGACACGGAGACGGACGACGGGCTGGCAGCGCTGCCGGCGTTGCCCGCGTTGCGCGAACTGGCGATCGACCACCGCCCGCCCTACTCGCTGGCGGGGCTGGAGCGGTGGCCGACGATCACGACGCTGGAGGTGTTCGGCGTGCCTTCGGCGAGCGACCTGCGGGTGCTGCCGTCGTTGGAGCACGTGGTCGTGCACCAGCCGGAGTCACTGGCGCGGCTGGAGGAGCTGCGTCAGGAGCTGCCCGCGATCCGGTTCTCGACGTGATGCGTCACCACTGGATGTCGGCGAGGCTTCCCAGCGGCTTCCGTTCCGACTCGTCGAGCAGCTGCACCGCGGCCGTGTCCGCCGCGTGCAGCTCGGCCGGGAAGGTGAAGCTCACCCGCTTCTCCAGCTCGGCCACCGACACCTGGAACACGCGGAACTCGTCGAGGTCCAGCGCCTCCGCGAGCACCAGGTTCTGCGTGAGCAGGAACGCGCTGCACCGCAGCTCGCCGTCCACCACGAACGCGATCGCCTTGTAGAACTCGCGCGGGATCGCGACGCCGCGGAACACCCTGTCGTCGACGTTGAACACCGGCCCGCCGTAGACGCTGACCTTGAGGTTGTCGACGTCGACGTCCTCCAGCACCGCGTCTTCCAGCCGGCCCCAGAGCCCTTCCTTGGTGCTCTGGTTGAAGTCGTCCATCTGCGGCGTGATGTTCGTGAAGAAGAACGAGTCCTTGTTCGCCTTCTGCGCCTCCGCCTTCGGGCCCCAGCAGAGGTCCGCCCGGCGTGCGAGGTGCCCGCGGTCGAGCCTGTTGTCGCGGTAGAGCTCGTCGCCGGTCTGGAACTCGGCCGGGATCCTGGGATCCTTGACGAACGGGATGTTGCTGCGGCTCAGGGCCTTCATCTCGCCGCCGTCGATGTTCCACGCGACCCACATCGCGAACTTGCGCGTCTTGCTCAACGCGAGCGAGAAGTGCGTGTAGTCGATCGTGGTCGAGCCGTTCAGCTCGACCGCGTCGTCGGCTCCCGGCTCGGTCAGCACGGGGAGTCCCGCGGCGGTGCCGAGGAACTTCGCGTCAAAGCCTGCACTGGTCATGTGTCGCCCCCTGTTGGTTCATCTGCAAGGTCGACACATCCCATGGGGCCGTTAGCCGGATACACCCGAACGGCCCAGTGTTCATCAGGACTTCTTGACCAGTTTGCCGTCGGGCGCGATCGCGAACCACTCGTCGTCGACGCCTTGGCCGTTCAGATCGCCGGCGACCTGGTCTCCCACGTAGTAGTAGAGCGGCCACTTTCCGTACACGGCCTGCGAGCTCTCGTCGATCTTCGACACCAGCTTCGTGTCCGCACCGCCCTTGGCGTCCACTGTGGACTGCGCGGTGAGTGCGGGCCAGACCGCGATGCAGTCGGCGTCGCACGCGCTGGACTTGTTTTCATCCTTGGTGAATGCGTAAAGCGTCCGTCCCGTTTGGTCGACCAGGATCGGGCCGAGGTCGGACTGCGCGATCTTCACCTCGACGTTGACGGGCGCCTCCTGCTGCGGAGTTGCTTGTGGCGCCTCGTTTCCGCAGGCAGCCAGGCCCGCGAGCAGAGCAGGAAGCAGCAGGATTCCCATACGTGCACGCATCTTCTTCTCCAAGTGGTCGGTCCTGTTCCCGCCGTCGACACGTGCGGCGGCCTCGTTCGGTTCACTAACGAACTTTCTTTGAACCGATCCGCGCCGGGGTCCGTGTTGGTGGTGTCGGGTCCGCCAAGACCCCCCGACTCCCACTGAGGAGCCTTGGAGTACACCCCATGTCTCGCAACAAAACTGTCGCTGCCGCATGCCTTCTCGGCGCCGCGGTCGGGCTGGCCGTGGTGACACCGGCGTCCGCCGCCGAGGACGCCGTGACCGTGAAGATCACGAACACCGCCGGGTACGAGGCCACGTTCTGCGCGGCCGACCAGCTGGAAGGCCGGTGCCTCGACGGCGCCAAGAAGGGCGAGTCGCGCACCTTCACCGTGAAGCCCGGGAAGGGCAAGATCGAGGTGCGCGTCGTCGTGAAGAACGGCGGTTCGGACTTCCAGTTCTTCGCCCCGGACGGCCCGACGCTCAACATCGAGGCCGGTGGTTCGAAGGACAAGCCGACGGCGACGAAGGTCGGCTCCGGTGGCGGCAACGGTGGTGAGCACGGCGGCCACAACCCCGCGCCCACTCAGCCCGCCCCCGGCCAGCCCAACCCGGACCAGCCCAAACCCAGCCCGGTGAAGGGCAAGCCGTTCTTCTTCTCCGCCGACCTCGACGGCAAGCAGGAGGTGCCCACCGCCGGCGGCCCCGCTGTCGGTGACCCCGACGCGTCGGCGAAGGCGCTGGTCGAGGTGCGCGGCGACCGCGTGACGTTCGCGGTCGAGTGGAAGAAGACCTCGCAGCTCACGCTCGGCCACATCCACCAGGGCAACGCGGGGCAGAACGGCCCGGTGAAGGTCAACCTGTTCGCCACGCCGATGCCGGAGACGCTGTCCGCGGCCGCCGGCCAGACCGTGATCGACCCGAAGCTCGCCGAGGACATCCGCAAGAACCCGGCCGGCTTCTACGTGAACCTGCACAGCACCGAGAAGCCCGGCGGTGCGGTCCGCGCCCAGCTCAAGCCGCTCGGCAAGAACGTGAACCCGCTCGACATCATCAAGGGCGGCAAGCTCCGCGCGTTCTCCAACGGCCGCAACGAGGTGCCGGTGCAGGACGGCCCGAAGGTCGGTGACCCGGACGGCCAGGCCATCACGTTCGTGCAGCCCGGCAACAACGGTGTCGACTTCTCGCTGGCGTGGGTGAACATCGACGCGCCGACGCTCGGCCACGTCCACCAGGGCGCCAAGGGTGTGAATGGCCCGGTGAAGATCACGTTCTTCGGCACCGCGATCCCCAACGGCATCTTCGCGGTCTCGGGCACGACCACCGCCGACAAGGCCACGCTGGACGCGCTGAAGAAGTCGCCGAAGGACTTCTACTCGAACATCCACACCAGTTCGTTCCCCGGTGGAGCCGTTCGCGGTCAGTTCACGTCTCACTAGCCAGACCATCTGAATAGAGGCGCCTCGGCCGCGACCCCCACGGCCGAGGCGCCGCCCCGTTTCCGGAGTAGATTGCTCCGAATGGACGCCACCGAGAAAGCCCGCCTCCTCGACGAAGATCTCGAGGAGGATCGCGAGGGTTTCCTGATGGACGCCGCCAGGGCGTGGCGCGAGGCAGGCGACCACTTCCGGGCGATCGCGCTGCTCACCGAAGCGATCGAGCTCGGCATCGAGGACTCCGACCACCCGAGAGTCCTCCTGGCCGAGATCCTGTTCGACCTCGGCCAGGACGACACGGCACGAACTCAGCTCCGCGCCCTCAGGAAGACGTGGCCGGACGACCCTTCCCCGTACGACCAGGCCGGCGACCTGATGCGCAAACGCGGCGAGTTCGAGGAAGCGCTGAACTGGTACGACCTCGCGGTCGCCCGGCTGGACGCCAACGACAAAACCCTCAGCGTCTACGCCCTCGGCCGGCGCCAGATGCGCCAGAAGCTCGGCCTGCCGGAGGACGACCTCGACGCTCTGGCCGAACCTCTGCAACGCCAGATGGACGACGTCGTGCGGCAGGTGAAGGCGAAGAGGACCGCTCTACCTCCCGACCAGCTCGACGGTCCGTCCGGCTCGCCGTGACTCGTCGACCCACTGGTCGATCGCCTGCCCGCAGGCCTGGTCGAGGTGCCGGACCCCGCTCAGGTCCATCCGGACGTGCTCGCGGTCGACCCGGTCCAGCGCGTCGAGCAGTCTGGGCAACCGCAGGAACGTCGCGTTTCCTTTGAGAGCAACGCCTTCCGGTGTCTCGACGACCGACAGCCTGGACACGTCCCACGCCGTCTTGATGATCGCGGCCAGCAACCCGACCAATGTGCCGGTCAGCAGGTCCGTCGCCACAATGAGCCCAGCGGTCAGGACCAGCACCGCGCCTTCGGCCTTGTCCTTGCGCCACAACGAGACCAGCTCTTTGAGGCCGAGCAGCTTCCACCCGGCGTGCACGAGCACCGCGGCCAGCACCGCGACCGGGATCAACGTCAGCAACCCCGGCGCCAGCACCACGAACAGCAACAGCCACACGCCGTGCAGCACGCGCGATGCCTTGGTCCGCGCACCGGCCTGAACGTTCGCCGCGCTGCGCACGATCACCGCGGTCATCGGCAACGCCCCGAGCAGCCCGCAGATCGTGTTGCCCACGCCCTGCGCCACCAGCTCGCGGTTGTACCGCGTGCGCGGCCCGTTGTGCATCCGGTCCACCGCCGCCGCGCTGAACATGCTCTCCGCCGAAGCGACGAGCGCGAACACCACCGCCGTGCCGATGACTCCGGTGCTCAGCAACGAAAAGTCCGGCAGGTGCACGTCGGCCGAGAGCGTGCCCACGTCGATCCGCGCGACCGGTGACGCGAAAGCCGTTGCCAGCGCGGTGCACACGACCACACCCACCAACACGCCCGGCACGACGCGCAACGGAGTCCGTTGCCACAACAGCATGATGACGACCGTGAGCAGCCCGAGTGCGAGCGTCAACGGTGTGGCCAGGTGCTTGAGCTGACCGAACACCAGCACCAGCCCGATGCCGGCCAACATCCCCTGCACCACGGACGGCGAGATCGCGCGGAACCACCGCCCGCACCTGGCTAAACCCAGCAGGATCTGGAGCGCCCCGGCACCCAGCACGATCACACCGAGCGCCTGAATCCCGTGCTTGCCCACGGCATCCGCCACCAGCACCGTGAGCCCGGCAGCCGGCCCGCTCACCTGCATCGTGCTCCCCGGCAGCAGCCCGACGACGACGCCGCCGACCACCCCGGTCACGATGCCGAGCTCGGCCGGCACCCCGGACGCCACCGCCACACCAACGCACAGCGGCAGCGCCACGAGGAACACGACGACCGACGAACCGAAGTCGGCCCAATACTTCTTCATGTCCGAGAAACCCTTACAGCGGCAGGAAAGCGTGCTCGGCACACACGGAGACCTCGCCGGTCTCGATGTCGTAGAACCACCCGTGCACCCTGAGATCCCCGTTCGCCACCTTCTCGGCCACGAACGGATACTCGAGCAGCGCCCGCAACTGCTTGCGCACGTGCTCCTGCCCCTCCGCACGCATCGCCGGGTCGCTCGGCTGCTTCGTCTTCTGCCGCGGCCTCAACCATCCCCGCATCGCCGGCAGGTGGTCGATCTTCGCGCCGTGCAGCCCCGCCACCGCACCGCAGTGCGAATGCCCGCACACGACGATCTCGCTGACCCCGAGCTGCAGCACCGCGAACTCGATCGTGGCCATCTCGCTGGACGGCGTGGCCAGCGAGTACGGCGGAATGACGTTGCCCGCGGTCCGCAGCTCGAACAACGACCCCGGCTCAGCGCCGGTGATCTCGGCCGTGACGATGCGACTGTCGGCGCACGTGATGAACATCGTCGTCGGCTGCTGACCGGCCGCAAGCTTCTTGCCCGCGGCGTGCGAGCGCGACTTGGCGTGTGCGCGGGCATGCTGAACAAAGCGATGGAAGTCCATGGGAATCCCTCACTGCTATAGGAAGTGTTTTCGGTTTTGATCCGGTGGGGCAAAAACCGGGATCAGTTCCGGAACACCTGCAGCGCAGGGGGTGTTCGCCACACCGCTATCGGTTCGGCGGCGGACACGAGAACAACAGCGGACTCTTCCCGCTGCGCGAACTCGGCGACGAGCTTCGGTGTCGCGATGCGGGCCACCCGCTCGACAGCGGCGACCTTGAGGCGCACCCGGCTGGGCTCACGCTCCTCGCGAGGCGCTTCCTCCTTGGGCACGGAGGTCTTGGACTTCGGCGGCGGCGCCCCGATCGACGCGGTGCTCACGGCTGGAGCGAGCACGGCGCACAGGGCGATCACGACAGCCAGCAGAACGCTGCGCATTGCTCACCCCCCGACCGAGTTGATCTACAGCTACCAGTTTCGCCCGAACTGGACAACCTTCGCGATACCCGGCAGGTAGTTCGCCCGCATCAAGCATCAGTTTCACCCGAAAGAATTTTCTCGTTTCACCGTGCGCAGCGACAGCACGTGCACCACGAGCAGGAACGGCACGCCGAACGTCGGAATCAGCACGAGCGGCAACCGCCCCATGATCGCCATCGCCGGATCGGTGAGCCCGTGCGCGATGCCGAGCGCGACCGCGTTCACGAGGTCGAGGATCCCCAGCACCGTCCACGTCAGAAAGATCTTCCCGCGTGGCGCGTACTTGGCCACGAACGGCGCCGCGACCGCGATCGCGACGTCACCGAGACCCGCCGCCACCGCGAACCCGGCGGGCAACAGCCCCTCCGCCCACAGCACCAGGAACACGAACCCGGCGATCCTCCACCCCTGCAACGAGATCAGCAGCCCGTGGTCCCGCGTGTCGACCCATCTCCTAAAGCCCGGCGACCACAGCAGACCGGCCGCGACCACGAGCGGCGGCAGCCCGGCGGCGATGCCGAGCACGATCGGCGGTTCCGCACCTCCGGTCTCGAACCAGCCCAACGCGCCCGCGACGAACACGGCGACGAACCAGAGCACAGCGATCATGGCGCACCTCTTGTCACTTGTGAATTGCAAGTGACAAGTTAGCCAGGTCACTTGTAAGATGCAAGTCATGCGTTCGGACTGCGCGGTGGCGAACACCCTGGACCTCGTCGGCGACAGGTGGTCGTTGCTGATCGTGCGCGATCTGCTCGCCACGACCGAGATGCGCTACGGCGACTTCCTGGGCGGCGGCGAGCACATCCCGACCAACACGCTGGCCGACCGGCTCAAGAAGCTGGAGCAGGCGGGAATCGTGGCACGCGAGCTGTACAGCGAACACCCGCCGCGCGCGGTGTACCGGTTGACGCAGGCCGGCCGTGAGCTGGGCCTGGTCGTGGACGCGATGGCGACCTGGGGCGTGCGGCACCTGCCGGGCACACGCCGGATCACGCCTGGCGCGTGATGCCGAACTTCTCGCCGACCAGGTCCCAGAACGCCTCGACGGCGTGCTCGACCGGGTACTGCCGGTACTCCCAACGACGATGCTCGCTCCAGAAAGCGAGCCCGAAGTGGCCGCGCAACAGCGGGTAGTTCGCCGGTGACACGACGAGAACCGACTCCCACTCACCGGCCTTCGCGTGCGCGGGCATGATCACGATGTCGTGCATGCCCTTGTTCACGAGCAGCTGATCGGCCACCCCGCTCGCCAGCACGCTGTCCATGATCTCCGCCAGGTACCCGAAGCCGTGCTCCGCCAGCGGGCCCGTGACGTACGACTCCCGGAACCCATCACTGAGCGACTGCCACCCGATGTCCAGGAACCCGTCGCCGACCGGCTGATACGGCCATTCCGAGGCGCTCTCCACGCCGCACACGCTACCGAGAGGCGAACGCCCCGGTCGACGTCGTTGTCCACCGGGGCGTCATGCTGCTCTCCGCTGGTCGGACGCCGTTGTCAGACCACAGCGAGCGGAAGCTGGTTGGGAATCACGGGCGAGGGCAGGTTCGACGACCCCGTCAGGAACTTGTCCACGGCGTTGGCCACGGACCGTCCCTCCGCGATCGCCCACACCACGAGGGATGCCCCGCGGTGGGCGTCTCCACACACGAACACGCCGGGCGCCGAGGTCTGCCAGTCGGAGCCGCACGAGATCGTGCCGCGCGCACTCAAAGAAATCCCGAGGTCGTCCAGCAGACGCATGTGCTCGACGCCCTCGAAGCCGATGGCCAGCAGCACCATGTCCGCGGGCAGGAGCTCGACCTCGTCGGACACCGGGATCACCGAGCGGCGGCCGGACGAGTCCTTCTCGACGCGCACGTGCTGCAGTTCGATGAAGCGCACGTGACCGTCGTCGTCGCCCACGAAACGGCGCACTGCCACGGTGAAGCGGCGTTCGCCCGCCTCCTCGTGCGCCGGGTAGGTGCGCAGGATGTGCGGCCACACCGGCCACGGCGAGCGGTCGTCGTCCCGCACGGTCGGAGGCATCGGGTACTGGTCGAGCTGCGTCACGGACAGCGCGCCCTGGCGGGTCGCGGTGCCGTAGCAGTCGGCGCCCGTGTCGCCGCCGCCGATCACGATGACGTGCTTGCCCTCAGCGGAGATCGAGGACGGACCGTCGCCCTCGACCGCGCGGTTCGCGGGCACCAGGTGGTCCATCGCGAGATGAACGCCGGCCAGCTCACGTCCGGGCGTCGTCTTGTCGTCACGGCCACGCAGAGCGCCCACAGCCAGCACGACCGAGTCGAACTCGGCGCGCAGCTGCTCGACCGTGATGTCGACGCCGACCTCGCAGCCGGTCACGAACTTGGTGCCCTCACGGCGAAGCTGAGCCAACCGCCGATCAAGAACCTTCTTCTCCATCTTGAACTCGGGAATGCCGTACCGCAGCAACCCACCAAGACGGTCGTCCCGTTCGTACACAACGACTTCGTGCCCAGCGCGGGTGAGCTGCTGAGCGGCGGCGAGACCGGCCGGCCCGGAACCCACGACGGCCACGCGCTTGCCGGACGACACCGCGGCGGTCGAGGGCTGGACGTAGCCGTTCTCCCACGACATGTCCGCGATGGTCTCCTCGACCCGCTTGATCGCGACGGCACCACCGGCGTCGTGTGAGATCGCGAGAACACACGCGGCCTCACAAGGTGCCGGGCACAGACGACCCGTGAACTCCGGGAAGTTGTTGGTGGCGTGCAAGCGGTCCGACGCGAGCTCCCAGTCACCGCGGCGCACCAGGTCGTTCCACTCGGGAATCAGGTTCCCGAGTGGACAACCGGCGGTTCCGCTGTGGCAGAAGGGAATGCCGCAGTCCATGCACCGCGTCGCCTGCGTGCGCACGGCGGCGTTGCGCTCGGCCGGCTCCTCGGCGAGGTAGACCTCGTTCCAGTCCTGCAACCGTTCCGGCTTCGGGCGCTTCGGCGCGTCGGAGCGGGAGTACTTCATGAAACCCTGTGGATCAGCCACGAGACGCCTCCATGACAGCCTGGTCGACGTCCCGGCCCTCGGCGCGGGCGAGACGCATCGCGTCCATCACCCGCTGGAAGTCGCCGGGCATGACCTTCGTGAACGCACCGGCTCGCCGGGTCCAGTCACCGAGCAGCGACGCGGCGACGGCAGAGCCGGTCGCCTTGTGGTGCTTGGTGATGGCGTCCTTGAGCCAACGCAGGTCCTCGGCGTTGAGGCGCTGCAGTTGCACCATCTCCTGGTTCACCGACAACGGGTCCAGGTCGAGCACGTACGCGATGCCGCCGGACATGCCGGCCGCGACGTTGCGCCCGGTCGGCCCGAGCACCACGGCCCGGCCACCGGTCATGTATTCGAACGCGTGGTCGCCCACGCCTTCCGCGATGAGCAACGCCCCGGAGTTGCGGACGCAGAAGCGTTCGCCGACCCGGCCGCGCAGGAAGACCTCACCGGACGTGGCGCCGTAGCCGATCACGTTGCCCGCGATCACCTGGTCCTCGGCGCGGAACGGCGCGTCGTCGTGCGGACGGACGATGATCCGCCCGCCGGACAGGCCCTTGCCGACGTAGTCGTTCGCGTCGCCGACCATCTCCAGCGTGATGCCGCGCGGCAGGAACGCGCCGAGCGACTGGCCGGCCGACCCGGTGAGCTTCACCTTGATCGTGTCGTCTTCCAGGCCCTCGCCGCCGAAGCGACGGGTGACCTCGGCGCCGAGCAGCGTGCCGACCGTGCGGTTGACGTTGCGGACGGGCAGCTCCAGGTTGACCTGGTGCGCGTCCTCGAGCGCCGCCTCGGCGAGCTGGATCAGCGTGCGGTCCAGGGCCTTGTCGAGGCCGTGGTCCTGGTCGCGGATCTTGCGCTTCGCCGTCGGGTACGGGGTTTCCGGCACCTCGAACACCGGGTCCAGGTTCAGACCGTCGGCCTTCCAGTGCTCGATCGCCTCGTCCTTGTCGAGCAGCTCGGCGTGGCCCACGGCCTCGTCGATCGTGCGGAAACCGAGCTCTGCCAACAGCTCCCGGGCTTCCTGCGCGATGAACTCGAAGAAGTTCACGACGTGCTCGGCCTGGCCGGTGTAGCGGGCGCGCAGGTCGGGGTTCTGCGTGGCGACGCCGACCGGGCACGTGTCCAGGTGGCAGACGCGCATCATCACGCAGCCCGCGACGATCAGCGGCGCGGTCGCGAACCCGAACTCCTCGGCACCCAGCAAAGCAGCCACGACGACGTCACGGCCGGTGCGCATCGCGCCGTCGACCTGGACGGTGATGCGGTCGCGCAAACCGTTGAGCAGCAACGTCTGCTGCGTCTCGGCGAGCCCGATCTCCCACGGCGTTCCCGCGTGCTTCAGCGAGTTCATCGGCGACGCGCCGGTGCCGCCGTCGTAGCCGGAGATCAGCACGACGTCCGCGTGCGCCTTGGCGACACCCGCGGCGACCGTGCCGACACCGATCGACGAGACGAGCTTCACGTGAACGCGCGCCTGCTCGTTCGCGTTTTTAAGATCGTGGATGAGTTGCGCCAGATCCTCGATCGAGTAGATGTCGTGGTGCGGCGGCGGCGAGATCAGACCGACGCCCGGCGTGGAGTGCCGGGTGCGCGCGACCCACGGGTAGACCTTGAAACCGGGCAGCTGGCCACCCTCGCCGGGCTTCGCGCCCTGCGCCATCTTGATCTGGATGTCCGTGGAGTTCACGAGGTACTCGCTCGTGACGCCGAACCGTCCACTCGCGACCTGCTTGACCGCGGAACGGCGCTCCGGGTCGTAGAGGCGCTCGCGGTCCTCGCCACCCTCACCGGAGTTCGACCGGCCACCGAGCCGGTTCATCGCGATGGCAAGGGTTTCGTGCGCCTCGGCCGAGATCGAGCCGTACGACATGGCACCGGTGTTGAAGCGCTTGACGATCGAGCTGACCGGCTCGACCTCGTCGATCGGGATCGGCGTGCGGCCCTCGGTGCGGAACTTGAACAGGCCGCGCAACGTGCCGCCCTGCCGCGAGATGCGCTCGACCTCCGCCGTGTACTGGCGGAAGACGTCCTCCTTGCGCGTCTTCGTGGCGTGCTGCAGCAGGAACACCGTCTCCGGCGTGAACAGGTGCAGCTCGCCCTCGCGGCGGTACGAGTACTCGCCACCGACCTCGAGCCGGCGGTGCACGCGGTCCGTCGGGTTCTCCGGGTGCGCGCGGCGGTGGCGCAGCGCGACTTCCTCGGCCAGCACGTCCAGGCCGGCACCGCCGAGCTTGGACTGCGTGCCGGTGAAGTACTCGTCCAGCAGGTCGTTGGACAGGCCGACGGCCTCGAAGATCTGCGCCGCGGTGTAGGCACCGACGGTCGAGATGCCCATCTTCGACATGATCTTCAGGACGCCCTTGACGAGCGCCTTGACGTAGTTGCGGATCGCCTTGTGCGCCGGGACGCCGGTGATGGCGCCCTGGCTGATCAGGTCCTCGATCGTCTCGAACGCGAGGTACGGGTTCACCGCGGCGGCGCCGTAGCTCAGCAGCGCGGCGACGTGGTGGACCTCGCGGCAGTCGCCGGACTCGACGACCAGCGCGACGCGCAGACGTTCCTTGGTGCGCACCAGGTGGTGGTGCACCGCGGACACGAGCAGCAGCGACGGGATCGGCGCCATGCGGTGGTCCGAGTCGCGGTCCGACAGCACCAGCGTGCGAGCGCCGTTCGCGATGGCCTCCGACGCCTCGCGACGCACGCGCTCGATCGCGGCGGTCAGCGCCTCGCCGCCGCCGTCCACTTCGTACAGTCCGGAGAGGACGGTGCACGCGAAGCCCGGCAGGTCGCCGTCGTCGTTGATGTGGATGAGCTTGGCGAGCTCGTCGTTGTCGATGACCGGGTAGTCGAGCGTGACGTGGCGGCACGACACCGGGCCGGGGTCGAGCAGGTTCTGCTCAGGACCCATCACGCGCTTGACGGACGTGACGATCTCCTCGCGGATCGCGTCCAGCGGCGGGTTCGTGACCTGGGCGAAGTTCTGCACGAAGTAGTCGTAGAGCAACCGGGAACGCTGAGACAGCGCGGCGACCGGCGTGTCCGTGCCCATCGAGCCGAGCGGCTCCTGGCCCATGATCGACATGGGCGTGAGCAGGATCCGCAGCTCCTCCTCGGTGTAGCCGAAGGTGAGCTGGCGGCGCACGACGGACTCGTGGCTCTGCAGCACGTGCTCGCGGTCCTGCAGGTCGGCGAGGTCGAGCAGACCTGCGTGCAGCCACTCGTCGTAGGGCTGCTCGGAAGCCAGCCCCGACTTGAACTCCTCGTCGTCGACGATCCGGCCCTGCTTGGTGTCCACCAGGAACATGCGGCCCGGCTGCAGGCGGCCCTTCGCGACCACCTGGTCGGACGGCACGTCGAGCACACCGGTCTCGGACGCCAACACCACACGGCCGTCCGCGGTCTGCCACCAGCGGGCGGGACGCAGGCCGTTGCGGTCCAGCACCGCGCCGACGAGCTCGCCGTCGGTGAACGTGACACACGCCGGGCCGTCCCACGGCTCCATGAGCGAGGCGTGGAACTGGTAGAACGCACGGCGCTTCGGGTCCATCGTGGCGTGGTTCTCCCACGCCTCCGGGATCATCATCAGCACCGCGTGCGGCAGGCTGCGGCCGCCGAGGTGCAGCAGCTCCAGCACCTCGTCGAACGACGCCGAGTCGGAGCCGTACGGGTCGCAGATCGGGAAGAGCCGCGCGAGGTCGCCGGGAATGAGCTCGCTCTCCAGCAACGCCTCGCGGGCACGCATGCGGTTGCGGTTGCCGCGGACGGTGTTGATCTCACCGTTGTGCGCGACGAACCGGAACGGGTGCGCGAGCGGCCACGAGGGGAACGTGTTCGTGGAGAAACGGCTGTGCACCAACGCGATCGCCGTGTAGAGGCGCTCGTCGTGCAGGTCGGGGAAGAACGCCGGCAGCTGCTCGGTCGTCAACATTCCCTTGTAGACGATCGTGCGCGCGGACAGCGACGGGAAGTACACGCTGCCCTCGTGCTCCACCCGCTTGCGCAGGCAGAAAGCCAGGCGGTCCAGGGCGATCCCGGCCTCGTCGCGCGTGCCCTTCACGAACAACTGCGCGAAATGCGGCGCCACGGACATCGCGGTCGGTCCGACGCCGGCCTTGTCCGCGTCGACCGGAACATCGCGCCAGCCGAGAACTTCTAGGTTCTCTTCTTCGGCAATGCGCTCGATCTGCTCCATCGCAGCGGCGCGTTCTTCGGATTCAAACGGCAGGAAAGCGATTCCCGCCGCATACCGCCCGCGTTCCGGCAGGTCGAACTCGACCACAGCGCGCAGGAACTCGTCCGGCAGCTGCAGAAGGATGCCGGCACCGTCGCCGGACGTGGGTTCGGCGCCTGCCGCGCCGCGATGTTCCAGGTTGGCCAGCGCCGTCAGGGCATCGCTCACGATGCCGTGGGAACGCCTGCCCTGGATGTCGGCCACCATGGCGACACCACAGGCGTCGCGCTCGTCAGCGGGGTCGTAAAGACCCTGGGGGCCGGGGATGGCGGAGAAGATCACTGCGCAGACCTCCTTCGTCGTCCTCGCGTAAAGAACGGATGTCCCTCGTGCTCAGACCTCGTACCAACAGGTGGGAGCACGGGACGACGATGGCCCGCGTGTTGACGCGACTTTAACAGCCGCGAAACCCAGGGACACCCGCCAATGGGTGATCTAGGTCATGGAAGCGTAACGATTTCCCAGCGCTGAGCGACATTGCAGCGGACGTCGAGCTTCGTTACAGCCGGGTAAGCGTAACCGAACGTTCAAGACCGTTCAGCCTGGTGAGAGCTGCGTGACATTCACGGTTTGACACTGGATCCGGCGGGTATTCACAAGTCCGCGCTGCTCAGGCCATGGTCGTCTCAGTTAGTGGACGTTCACTCGCGACCAGGTGTAGCCACCTGACCACTGTCCACTCCGTTGTTCAGAACCAAAAGACCGAGGTCCCGTTCACCCCGCGCCGCATGCGGGGAGAACGGGACCTCGGCATTCATGAGGCTCGGTCACGTGGCCGGAGACGGGGAGAGTCGTCCCCGGCCACGGAGTCCACCTAGTGGGCAGCCGCCGTCTTGTCGGACTCGGCGTGCTGCTTCTCCAGCAGGTCGTCCACGTCGACGATGTCCGGGTTGTCGAGCACCTCGTTGAGCCGGTCCTTGTCGAGCGCCTTCTGCCAGGCCGCGACCACGAGCGAGCCGACACCGTTGCCGATCACGTTGGTGATGGCGCGGGCCTCGGACATGAAGCGGTCGATGCCGACGATCAGCGCGATGCCGACCGCGGGGATGGCCGAGTGGGCTTCGAAGGCCTGCAGCGACGCGGCCAGGGTGACGAGGCCGGCGCCGGTGACGCCCGCCGCGCCCTTCGACGCGATCAGCATGAACAGCAGCAGGCCGATCTGGACGCCGATCGAGACGTCGTGGCCGGTGGCCTGGGCGATGAAGATGGCGCCCATGGTCAGGTAGATGCAGGTGCCGTCGAGGTTGAACGAGTACCCCGTCGGGATGGTGAGGCCCACGACCGACTTCTGCGCGCCCGCCGCCTCGAGCTTGACCATCATGCGCGGCAGCACCGACTCGGACGACGAGGTGCCGAGCACGATCAGGATCTCGTCCTTGATGTAGCGCAGGAACTTCAACAGGCTGAAGCCCGCGATGCGCGCCACGATGCCGAGCACGACGACGATGAACAGCAGACAGGTGGCGTAGAAGGAACCCATCAGCCACAGCAGCTTGCTGAGGATGCCGCCACCGAACTTGCCGACGGTGTAGGCGATTCCGCCGAAGGCACCGATCGGCGCCGCGTACATGACGATCTTGATGATGCCGAACATGACCTTGGAGAGCGTCTCCATCGCGGAGACGACCCGCGCGCCGCGCTCACCCATGCCCGCCACGGCGACGGCCACGAGGATCGCGACGACGAGCACCTGGATCAGCTGACCGTCGGTGAAGGCGCTGACGAACGACTTCGGGATCAGGCTCAGGATGAAGCCGGTGACACCGGTTTCCGTGCTCGACGCCGACTTCAGGGTGGCGTCGGCGGCCTTCGCGTTGAGCTCGATCTCACCGCCGTGGTGACCCGGCGCCACGACGTTCACGACGATGAGGCCGATGGCGAGCGCCACCGTGGTCATCGCGGTGAAGTAGAGGATCGTCCGCAGTGCGAGCCCGCCCGCCTTGGCGAGGTTTCCGAGGCCCGCGATGCCGACGATGATCGTCGCGAAGATGGTCGGCGCGATGACGACCTTGACGAGGTTGACGAACAGGTCGGCCAGCCACTTCATCTCGGAGGCCTGTTTGGGGAACAGGAAACCGACGGCGGCGCCCAGCACGATGGAGACCAGCACCCAGAAGTACAGGTGCTTGTAGATCGGTTTGCGGCCTGTGGTGGTGGTCGCCACGGTTCCTCCTTGAACTTCGCGTTGGGTAGTGAGGGTGAGCCGCGCCACGGGCACCTACAAGGCGACGCACGGAAACTTCAGACAGCTCTGACGTAACGGCTAGTCTTTGTCCGTGTCACTCAGCCGTCGCACACTTCTGCTGGGAGCCGCGCTCGGTCTCGCCGGGTGTACCCAGCGCAAGGTCGAGGCACCCTCCGAACTGGTGCTCGCGACCGGGCCGGACGGTGCCGTCTTCCGCGAGGTCGGCGGCGCGCTGGCCGAGGCGCTCGAGGAACAGCTGCCCGGCACCAAGGTCATCCCGCTGCCCACCGGTGCGTCGGTCGAGAACCTCCAGCTGCTGAAGTCCGGCAAGGCGCAGCTCGCGTTGTCCTCTTTGGACCCCATCGACGACCCGAAGAGCGTCCGCGCGGTCGGGCGCCTCTACGACAGCTTCATGCAGATCGCGGTGCCGACGATCTCACCGATCGAGCAGTTCCGCGACCTGGCGGGCAAACGGATCTCGTTGGGCCCCAGCGGTTCCGGCACGGAGTTCACCACCACGCGGATGATGAACCACTTCAAGCTGTCCGCTTTGGACGAACGGATGGCGCACTCGGAGGCGTCCCGCCGGGTGGCCGACGGGTCGCTGGACGCGATGCTCGCGCTGACCGGCATCCCGACGCCCGCGATCACCGCGTTGAAGGGCAACGTGCGGCTGATCGACATCCCGAAGGAGGCGATCGAGTTCGCCGACACCTTCAAGGGCCCGTACATCCCGGCGACGATCCCGGGAAAGACCTACGAGGCGCTGCCGTCCAACCGGACGTTCGCGGTGCCGAACCTGCTGCTCGCGCACGAGTCGTTGAGCGCGGACGTCGTCGAGGTCGTCACCCGCACGGTGTTCACCGAGACCGCGCGGATCGTGGAGGGCCACCCGGAGGCGGCGCGGATCAACGTCCGCACCGGCATCGCGACCGGTCTGGTGCCGCTGCACGACGGCGCCGCGCGCTGGTTCCGGTCCGTCAAGCGCTGAGGGCGACCTTCACGTCGAGCCCAGGCCCGGCGTCGTGCAACGTGAGCTCGCCGCCCGCCGACGAGATCAGCTCGGCGCAGATCGCGAGCCCCATCCCGGTGCCGGCGACGTTCTGGTGCTTGGTGGCACGCCAGAACCGGTGCAGCGCCAGCTCCCGTTCCTCGTCGGTCAGACCGTCGCCGTTGTCGACGACGTGCAGCTCCCCCGCCTCGCCGATGATCCGTACCTCGGTGGCGTTGGCGAGCCGCAGCGCGTTGCTGACCAGCTCGTCCAGCACGCTGCCGAGCCCGCCGGGCGGTTCCTGCATGGTGAGCCCGGCGGGGACCTCGATCCTGAGGTCGACGCCGGAGGACTTCGCGAGCGCCTGCCAGGCCGGCCGGTGGGTGGCGAGCAGCTGGTCGATCTCGACGGGCTCGGTCTTGCGCGCGCTGTCCAGGCGGGTCGCGGCCAGCAGCGTGTCGAGCACCCGGCCCATCTCCTCGGCCTCCTCGACGGCGATCTGGTGCGCCTCGCGGCCGTGCTCGCCGTCCACGTGCGGCGAGAGGTTGTCGACGGCGAGCCGGAGACTGGCCAGCGGGTTGCGCAGCTGGTGCGACGCGTCGGCGACGAACGCCTTCTGCCTGTTCAGGGCCTTGCCGACGACGTCGACCATGGTGTTGAAACTGCGCGCGAGCCTGCGCAGCTCGGGAGGCCCGCCGACCTCGTCCGCGCGCACGTCCAGGTTGCCCGCCGCGACCGCCGCGGTGGCCTCGTCGAGCCTGCTGACCGGCCGCAGCACCCACCGCGACATCGGCCACGCGGCCGCGACCACGGCGAGCATCGGCGCGAGCCCTGCCAGCGCCATCAGCCCCCACTGCCGCAGCACCTCGGTCCGCAGCGCCCTCGTCGACGACACCGAGACGACCGCCGCCACCGCCTCGCTGTCCCTGCCGACCGGCTCGACGACGACCATCGGCCCGGTGCGCCACGGCCAGGCCGCGTAGGTGACGTCGGGCTGGATGCCGTTGAGCGCCGCGTTGAGGACGGTGGTGACCTCGGGGTCGTTGGTCGGGTTGAAGCCTTGACGCGAGGTCAGCAGCACCCGCTTGTCGGCGCTCACCAGCGCCACCGGGATGTCGAAGAGCTGGTCGTACTGCTGGAACTCGGAGTCGAGCGCGGTGAGCCGGTCCGACTGCAGCCCGCTCTCGGCCAGCGAGGCGAACCGGCTGGCGTCACCGAGCCGGTCGAGGTACGTGGTCTGGGTCTCGCGCTGCACCACCGCGGACGCGAGCGGGATGCCGAGCGCCGCGACCAGTGCGACGAGCAGCGGAACGGTGATGACGAGCAGTCGGCGGAGCATCAGCCGTGATTGTTCCGCAACAGGCTGTGGATGTCTCTCGGAGCTAGGTCACGCCGCCAGCCGGTAGCCGACGCCCCTCACGGTCTCGATCTTCACGTGCTCGCCGAGCTTGCCGCGCAACGCCGCGATGTGCGTGTCGAGCGTCCGCGACGGCGCCTCCCAGTGCGCCTGCCACACCTGGTCGACGATGAAGTCGCGGCTCACCACCTCACCCGCCCTGGTCGCGAGCAGGGCGAGGAGGTCGAACTCCTTGCGGGTCAACGACAACGGCGCGCCCGCCAGCGTCACGGCCCTGGTCGCCGGGGAGATCTGCAACGCTCCCACCTGGACGGACGTGTCGCTCTCCGGCCCGGCGCGGTGCGTGCGGGTGCGGCGCAGCACGGCCTCGATGCGGGCGAGCAGCTCGGACGTGCCGAACGGCTTCACCACGTAGTCGTCGGCACCCGCCCGCAGCCCGAGCACGCGTTCGCGCTCCTCGCCGCGGGCGGTCACCGTGATCACCGCCGTGCCCGGACGGTGCCGCAGCTCCCGCAGCACGTCCAGACCGTCGCCGTCGGGCAGGCCGAGGTCGAGCAGCACGACGTCAGCCGGTGCGGCTTTGAGAGCGTCGGCGGCCGTGGCCACCCGATGCACCTCGTAGCCGGCGTGCCGCAGTGCGGTCAGCAGGCCTCTGGCCACCCGGTCGTCATCCTCGACGACGAGCACGCGCACAGATCACTCCGGTTTGACGGACTCCGTGGAGTTGACGGGCTCCTTGGCAGTCTCTTCTTCCTTCACGTCGTCGGACTTCTCTTCAACGACGTCTTCAGGCTCCGCGGCGGGTTCGGCGTCTTCCGGCTTGGCGGCCGCTCGCAACGCCTCGATGTCCTCGCGCTCACCGCGCGACCGGGCGAGGATGAAGTAGACGACCGCGCCGATGAACACCAGCACCGACACGAACACGTTGACGCGCGTGCCGAAGATCAGCGTCGCCTCGTCCGTGCGCATCAGCTCGATCCACGTCCGCCCGGCCGTGTAGCCCGCGACGTAGAGAGCGAACACCCGTCCGTGACCCAGCCGGAACTTGCGGTCGGCCCACACGATCAGCAGTGCGACACCGAGGTTCCACAGCAGCTCGTAGAGGAACGTCGGGTGCACGACCTGGATCGGCGTGTGGTCGATCGCCACACCGGCCAGCGCGTCGTCCCGCCCGTCCGGCGTGACGCGGCGGTAGATCTCCAGACCCCACGGCAACGTCGTGTCGCCGCCGTAGAGCTCCTGGTTGAAGTAGTTGCCGAGACGGCCGATGGCCTGCGCCACGACGATGCCGGGAGCGAGCGCGTCCGCCATCGCGGGCAGCGGGATGCCCTTGCGCCGGCAGCCGATCCACGCACCCACCGCACCGAGGGCGATCGCGCCCCAGATGCCGAGACCACCGTTCCAGATCTCGAGCGCCGCGAGGGGGTTCTTCCCCGGCCCGAAGTACTTCTGGTTGTCCGTGATGACGTGGTAGAGCCGCCCGCCGACGAGGCCGAACGGCACCGCCCACACGGCGATGTCGGTCACCTCGCCCTTGATGCCTCCGCGGGCAACCCAGCGGCGCTCACCCCACCAGATGGCGACGATGATGCCGGCGATGATGCACAGCGCGTAGGCCCTGATGGGGAGCGGACCGAGGTACCACACACCTTGGTCGGGGCTCGGGATCGTGGCCAGGATGCCGTTCAACACGTCGCTCACCGTACCGGTGGGTCCCCTGACGTCTCCTGGCGACGCTCCTTCGTTAGGGGTTCGCGACCTAGGTGAGCTTCGCATGAGGTTCTTAGGGGGTTCGTGATCGTCGAGCCGAGATACTCGTCGCATGACTGTCCTGGTGGTCGGCGGCGGTATCGGTGGTCTGGCAACAGCACTCGGACTGGCTCGGGCGGGGCACCGCGTGACGGTCCTGGAGGCCGCCGCGGTGTTCGAGGAAATCGGCGCCGGTATCCAGGTGGGGCCGAACGGGTTCCGGATGCTCGACTCGCTGGGCGTCGGCCCGGTGGTCCGTTCGCGAGCCGTGCACGTCGACTCGTTGCGGCTGCGCTGCGGGGTGTCCGGCGCGCTGATCTCGTCGTTAGCCCTGGACTCCGGTTTTCAGTCGCGGTTCGGGACGTATGCCGTGGTGCACCGCAACGACGTGCTGACGCCGTTGCTCGACGCGTGCCAGAACGACGAGCGCGTCGACCTGCGGGTCAACAGCGGCGTCGAGGCCTACACGCAGGACTCTTCTTCGGTTACCGCGGTGCTGCGATCAGGCGAGTTGGTCGAAGGGACGGCGCTGGTCGGCGCCGACGGGTTGCGCTCGGCTGTGCGCCGTCAGCTCGTGGGTGACGGCGATCCGCAGGTGTCCGGGCACACGACGTTCCGCGCGGTCATCCCCGCTGCTGACGTGCCTGCCGCTTTGAAGGAGAACGTCGTCACGCTGTGGGCGGGGCCGCGCTACCACGTCGTTTGGTACGTCATCGCTGGTGGGCGGTACGTGAACCTCGTGGCGACGACCGACAACGGCGCTGCGGACCCGATGACCGGCAAGCCCGTCGAGCACGACGACGTGGTGCGGCACTTCCAGCCGTTGTGCGCCGAGGCCGCGCAGATCATGGAGCTGGCCGACGAGTGGCGAGCGTGGGTGCTGTGCGACCGCGAGCCGGTGTCTACCTGGCAGGACTCGCGCGTCGTGCTGCTCGGCGACGCTGCCCACCCCGTGCTGCAGTACGCGGCTCAGGGTGCGTGCCAGGCGTTGGAGGACGCCGTGTGTTTGGCCTCGACGTTCGACCCGCAGGACGTGGTTGGCTCTTTTGCGCGTTATGTCTCAATGCGAAGTGCTCGGACCGCGCGCGTCCACCACGTCTCACGGTTGATGGGACGCGAGGTTTACCACCCGGCCGGTGCCGCCGCCGACGCCCGCAACGCGATGTTCGCCTCGTGGACCACGGCTGACCTGCACGAACAGCTGGAGTGGCTCTACGGCTAGAACTTGATGGTGACCGGGAACGGCTTCTCGATCTCCAGCACGCCGTCCACGCTCTTGGCGATCTCGACGTACTCGGTGCCCTGGAGTTCGAGCAGTGTCGCCTCGGCGATCCGCGGCTCGGGATCGACGATCATGTAGAACTGCACGCCGGCTTGGGCGTACAACTCGCGCTTCAGACCCCGGTCGTTCAGCCGCGTGGCCGGCGAGAGCACCTCGCCGATGAGCACTACGTCCGAGACGGGGAACATCACGCCGGCCTCACGTCGATTCACGACGGTGAAGTCCGGAATCAGCAGACGCCCGCTGGCGAGGAGGACGTTCAGCTCGACCGTCGCCTTGAGGTGGTCCGGGCATGCCGGGCGCAGGGCGGCCGCAGCGTCCAACACCAAGTCCTGGTGTCGGCAGGACCCCAACGGGCTCACGAGAAGCATCCCGTCGACGAGTTCAACGCGCTGACTGTTGTCCTCCGGCAATGACAGGACGTCGTCGAGCGTCCAGGGGCCCACGTGCCTCGGCAGCAGGTAAGCGGCTGGTGCCACTTCAGCTGGAGCCGCCACAGGGCATCACCTCCGAAAACCGCCCGGCGACCACCAGTGTGGCACGCCGGGCGGGTAGCTGGCTTGTGCATACAGCCATTTTCGTGGTTGGACGAACTCCAAGCCATCACACGATCGCGGCTGCTGAACGCACGCCTTTCGCCAGGTCAGCGGTCAGAGCACGCACCGCGGCCTCGCCCTCGTTCACCGCCGACACGAACGCCGACCCGACGATCACACCGTCCGCGTACCCGGCGATCTCGGCGGCCTGCGCCCCGGACTTCACGCCCAGTCCGACGCCAACCGGAATCGACGAGTGCGCCCGCACCCGTGCGACGAGTTCCGGCGCCTGGTGCGACACCACGTCACGAGCACCGGTCACGCCCATGACCGCCGTTGCATACAAAAACCCGGACGACGCGCGAGCCGTCATCTCGATGCGGTCCTCGGTCGACGACGGCGCCACCAGGAACGTCCGGTCCAGCCCGTGCGCCTCGGACGCGGCCATCCAGTCCGCGGCCTCGTCCGGCACCAGGTCCGGCGTGATCAGCCCGAGCCCACCGGCCGCCTTGAGGTCACGTGCGAACGCGTCCACGCCGTACTTCAGCACCGGGTTCCAGTACGTCATCACGACCGCACGGCCACCGGCGTCGGCGACCGCGGTGACGACGTCGAACACGTCGCGCACCCGGAAACCAGCGCTCAGAGCCTGCTCGGCGGCGTGCTGGATCGTCGGGCCGTCCATCACGGGGTCGGAGTAGGGCAGGCCGACCTCGATCAGGTCGCAGCCGGACTCGACCATCGCGCGCAGGTAGTCCTTGGAGCCTTCGACCGTGGGAAAACCGGCTGGCAGGTAGCCGACCAGCGCGGCCCGCGACTCGGCCTTGGCCGTCGCGAAAACCTCAGACAACGACATCAGGCCTGTCCCCCGTCAGCGAGGCCGAAGTACTTGACGGCCGTGTCCATGTCCTTGTCGCCACGCCCGGAGAGGTTGACGACCAGCAGGCCGTCCGTTCCGAGCTCCTGGCCGAGCTTCAAAGCACCTGCCAGCGCGTGCGACGACTCGATCGCCGGGATGATGCCCTCGGTCCGCGACAGCAGCGCGAACGCGTCCATCGCCTCGGCGTCGGTCACCGGGAAGTACTCGGCGCGGCCGATGTCCTTCAGGTGCGAGTGCTCGGGACCCACGCCGGGGTAGTCGAGACCCGCGGAGATCGAGTGGGCCTCGGTGATCTGGCCGTCCTCGTCCTGCATCACGTACGACATCGCGCCGTGCAGCGAGCCGGGCGTGCCGGCCGTCAGCGTCGCGCCGTGGCTGCCGGTCTCGACACCCGCGCCACCCGGCTCGACACCGACCAGGCGCACGTCCGCGTCGTCGATGAAGCCGTGGAAGATGCCGATCGCGTTCGACCCGCCACCCACGCACGCGACGACCGCGTCGGGCAGGCGGCCGGTCTTCTCCAGGATCTGCTCGCGCGCCTCTATGCCGATGATCCGGTGGAAGTCGCGGACCAGCAGCGGGAACGGGTGCGGGCCCGCCGCCGTGCCGAGCAGGTAATGCGTCTCGTCGACGTTGGTGACCCAGTCGCGCAACGCCTCGTTGATCGCGTCCTTCAGGGTGCGCGAGCCGGACTTCACCGGGATGACCTCGGCGCCCAGCAGTCGCATGCGGGCGACGTTGAGCGCCTGCCGTTCGGTGTCGACCTCGCCCATGTAGACGACGCAGTCGAGGCCGAGCAGCGCGCACGCCGTCGCGGTCGCAACGCCGTGCTGCCCGGCGCCGGTCTCCGCGATCACGCGCTTCTTGCCCATGCGCTTGGTGAGCAGCGCCTGGCCGAGCACGTTGTTGATCTTGTGCGAACCGGTGTGGTTCAGGTCCTCGCGCTTGAGGAAGACGCGCGTGCCGGCGTGCTCCGCGAACTTCGGGGCCTCCGTCAGCAGCGACGGGCGGCCCGCGAAGTCCTTCAGCAGGCGCTGGAACTCGTTCACGAAGTCCGGGTCGATGCGCGCCTTGTCGTACTCGGCGGCCAGCTCGTCCACCGCCGCGATCAGGGCCTCCGGAACGAACCGGCCACCCCACGGGCCGAAGTGGCCACGGTCGTCGGGATCGTGCGGCGTGGGCGAGAACTGGCCCATCGAGCGACTCCTCTATCGGCTGGGCCGCGGGCACGCGGGGTGCGAGCCGGCGGTCACGAGCTTGTTCACGGCGGCCTTGGGGTCGCCGCTGGTCACCAGGCTTTCGCCGACGAGCACCGCGTCGGCACCCGCTCCGGCGTACGCCATCAGGTCGCCGGGCCCGGTCACGCCCGACTCGGCGATCTTGATCGTCTCGAAGGGTAGTCCGGGAGCGATGCGGCCGAAAACGTCTTTATCCACCTCGAGCGTGTGGAGGTTGCGCGCGTTCACCCCGATGACGGACGACCCGGCTTCGAGAGCGCGGTCGGCCTCCTCGGCGGTGTGCACCTCGACCAGCGCCGTCATCCCGAGGGACTCCACCCGGTCGAGCAGCGACACCAGCGCGTTCTGCTCCAGCGCCGCCACGATCAGCAGCACCAGGTCCGCGCCGTGCATGCGCGCTTCGTGAACCTGGTACGGCGACACGATGAAGTCCTTGCGCAGCATGGGGATCTTCACCGTCCTGCGCACCGCGTCGAAGTCGGCGAGCGACCCGCCGAACCGCCGCTGCTCGGTGAGCACGCTGATGACCGACGCGCCACCCGCCTCGTAGGCGGCCGCCAGCTCGGCAGGCTCCGGGATCTCCGCCAGCGCGCCCTTGGAGGGGCTGCGGCGCTTGACCTCGGCGATGACACCCACGTTGGGCCCGCGCAGCACAGACATCACGTCGAGCGGCGGGGCTGCCTTGGCCGCGCGCTCCTTGAGGACGTCGAAGGACAACTGAGCCTCGCGAGCGGCGAGATCCTCACGCACACCTTCGAGGATCGACTCGAGAACCGTCACAGTCTTGCTCCCCTTCCCGCTATGGGGATGCTAACCCCGGCGGAGTAACGCCCCAGCCACCGGGGGTTCAGTGTCGATGCAGCTAGCCGAGGTTGTGCACGTGTCACATGCGTGAACGCGGATGGATGATCTTCACTCGTTCGAGGAAGGTCCGCCGGGGGCCTTATCGTCGGTCGGATCATCTCCACGCTCCAGCGCGCGCCACATGTCGGTCTCGGGGTCGGTCTTGCGGGTCTTCTGCCCGCCTACCCCGATCTTCGGCATCCGGGCCCCCAGCGCTACCTGAAGCGCGCCGGAACCCGCCACGAGCACGCCGCCGACGATCGCGAGCCAGTGGCCGTTGAACGCCGCCGCGACGCCCACGACGATCAGCAACACGCCGAGGATCCGGCGTGCCACGCCGCTGAGCGCCACTGCCGCCGCGACCGCCGCGAGGCTCAGCAGCGCGAGCGGCACGGAGCCCGCGCCCCAGAAGGCACCCGCCGCACCCACGAGCAGGAGTGCGGCGATCCACAGTGGACTAGCTTTCAACGGCGGGCCGCATCGTCTGGGCCGTGGCGATCGCGGCCAGCACGGCGCCCGCCTTGTTGAGGCACTCGTTGTCCTCGGCCAGCGGGTCCGAGTCGGCCACGATGCCGCCACCGGCCTGCACGTAGGCCACTCCATCGCGCACGAGAGCGGTCCGGATGGCGATGGCGGTGTCCGCGTCCCCGGCGAAGTCGAAATAGCCCACAACGCCGCCGTAGAGGCCACGACGGGTGGGTTCCAGCTCCTCGATGAGCTCCATCGCGCGCGGCTTCGGCGCACCGGACAGCGTGCCGGCCGGGAAGCAGGCCGCGACCGCGTCGTAGGCGGTCTTGCCCTCGGCGAGCTCACCGGTCACGGTCGACACGATGTGCATGACGTGGCTGTACCGCTCGACCTTGAAGAAGTCGACGACGTGCACCGAACCCGGCTTGCAGACGCGGCCCAGGTCGTTGCGGCCGAGGTCGACGAGCATCAGGTGCTCGGCGCGTTCCTTGTGGTCGGCGAGGAGGTCCTTCTCCAGCAGCGCGTCCTCTTCGGGGTCCTCGCTGCGCCAGCGGGTGCCCGCGATGGGGTGCGTGGTCGCCTTGCCGTCGCGCACCGTCACCAGCGACTCGGGGCTGGAACCCACGATGTCGAAGCCTTCGAGGCGCAGCAGGTACATGTACGGGCTGGGGTTGGTCGCGCGCAGCACCCGGTAGATGTCGAGCGCGTCGGCGTCCGTCTCGATCTCGAACCGCTGCGACACGACGACCTGGAACGCCTCGCCCGCCCGGATGGCCTCCTTGGCCTTCTCGACGGCCGCGAAGTGCTCGGCCTGCGAACGCCGGCGCCGGAACTCGGGCTTGGGCCTCGAGAACACCGCGGCGGTCGGCGGCGCGGGCGTGTGCAGCTGCGTCGTCATCTCGTCGAGCCGGCGCACCGCGTCGTCGTACGCCTCGTCGACGCGCTCGGGCGAGTCGTCCCAGTTGATCGCGTTGGCGATCAGCGTGACGGAGCCCTCGTGGTGGTCGAACGCGGCCATGTCGGTCGCGAGCAGCATGACCAGCTCGGGAAGCTGCAGGTCGTCCTCGGCGATGACCGGCAGCCGCTCCAGCCTGCGCACCGCGTCGTAGCCGATGTAGCCGACCATGCCGCCGGTCAGCGGGGGCATGCCGGGCAACGGGTCGGTGCGCAACACCTCGATGGTCTCGCGCAGCACCTGCAGCGGGTCACCACCGTCCGGCAGACCAACAGGCCGCGTCCCCGTCCAGTACGCCTCGCCCCCGGTCGCCGTGAGCGCGGCGGAGGACCTCACCCCGACGAACGACCAGCGCACCCACGAGCGCCCGTTCTCGGCCGACTCGAGGAGGAACGTGCCAGGCCTGTCCGCGGCCAGCTTGCGGTAGAGGCCGACGGGCGTCTCCGCGTCCGCCAGCAGCTTGCGCACCACCGGAATCACCCGGCGGTTGACCGCCAGCTCGCGGAACTCCTCACGCGTGGGGCTCACGGCCCCCAGACCAGCGGCGGCCACAGCCCCGATGACGCTCACCATGCCGGTAATTGTTGCATAAATTCAACATCTGTTGAACTATGACCCGTGTGGAGCAAGTCAACCAGAAACGGCGGGGCCGCCGCGCCGCGGGCGAGGACACCAGAGCGGCCCTGATCGCCGCGGCCCGCGAGACCTTCGTCGAAAAGGGCTACGACGGCGCCACGGTCCGCGCGATCGCCGCCCGCGCCGGCGTCGACGCCGCCATGGTCAACCACTGGTTCGGCGGCAAGGAAGGCCTGTTCGCCGCGGCCGTGCTGCAACTCCCCTTCGACCCGTCGGAGATCCTCAAGAGGTTGCTGGACGGCCCCGTGGAGCAGGCGGGCGAGCGCATCATCCGCACCTTCGTGGGCGTGTGGGACGCGACCGGCGGCGGCACCTTCGCCGCCCTGATCCGCAGCGTCACGAGCCACCAGGAAGTCGCGAACGCACTCCGCTCGTTCTTCCTCAACGCGATCTTCAAGAACCTGCTGGCGGAGATCGACGTCGACCAGCGCGAGCTGCGGGCGACGTTGTGCGCCACACAGATGGTCGGGCTCGGCATCGTCCGCTACGTCGTGCACTTCGAACCGCTGGCGTCGGTCGACCCGGAGACCGTGGTGCGCGCGGTGGCGCCGAACATCCAGCGCTACCTGACGGGCCCACTGGACTAGGCGTCGGCGAGCAGCACCGTGGCGTCGAAGCACGTGCGGTCGCCCGTGTGGCACGCGGCGCCCACCTGGTCGACGATCAGCAGCAGCGTGTCGCCGTCGCAGTCGAGGCGGACCTCGTGCACGTACTGGGTGTGGCCGGACGTCTCGCCCTTCACCCACAGCTGCTGACGGCTGCGTGAGTAGTAGGTGGCGCGGCGCGTGGTGAGGGTGCGGTGCAGGGCCTCGTCGTCCATCCACGCGACCATGAGCACCTCACGCGTGTCACGCTGCTGGGCGACCGCGCACACCAGGCCGTCCGGGGTGCGCTTGAGCCTGGCGGAGATGGCGGGATCGAGCGGGGTGCTCAACGGGGTCCTCCCAGGTGTTCGCGAGCGGGTCCGGTGTTGAGCAGGACCACTCCGTAGATGTGCACTGCGGACAGCACTCCGGACGCGACGCGTGCCCACGCCGGTCCGTCGGCCAGCACGATCACGAGGTTCAGCAGCGCGACGAGGATGAACACGACCATCGCCGGGTAGTGCATGAATTTGAGGCGCAGCAACAAGGCTGCCGCCACGGGCAGTTCGACGGCGGCGACGAACGACGGCAGCTTCAGCACGTCGGCGTCCCCGGTCGCGCGCCACAGGACGAGTCCGACGACGAAGAACACCACCGCCCCGCCGAGCGCGACCGCCGAGGCCACCCGCACCTCGACCGGGCTCATCGCACCACGACGCCCGCCTGGCGCAGGCCGTCCTTGACCTCGCCGATGCGGAGCTGCCCGAAGTGGAACACGCTGGCCGCCAGCACGGCGTCCGCACCGGCCTGCACGGCCGGCGGGAAGTGGTCGATCGCGCCGGCGCCGCCGCTCGCGATCAACGGCACGTCGACCTCGCGGCGCACCAGCTCGATCAACTCCAGGTCGAACCCGGCCTTGGTGCCGTCGGCGTCCATCGAGTTCAGCAGGATCTCGCCGACGCCCAGCTCCTGGCCCCGCGCGGCCCACTCGACGGCGTCGATGCCGGTGCCGTTGCGGCCTCCGTGAGTGGTGACCTCGAAGCCGGTGCCGCCGGGCACGCGCCGCGCGTCGACCGACAGCACGATGCACTGCGCCCCGTACCGCTCCGAGCACTCCCTGAGCAGCTCGGGCCGCGCGATGGCCGCCGTGTTGAGGCTGACCTTGTCCGCACCCGCCCTGAGCAGCTTGTTCACGTCCTCGGGGCTGCGCACGCCGCCGCCGACCGTGAGCGGGATGAACACCTGCTCGGCCGTGCGCCGGACCACGTCGAACGTCGTCTCGCGGTCGCCGCTGCTGGCCGTCACGTCGAGGAACGTCAGCTCGTCCGCACCCTCGGCGTCGTACGCCCTGGCCAGCTCGACGGGATCGCCCGCGTCGACGAGGTTCGTGAAGTTGACGCCCTTCACCACCCGGCCCCGGTCGACGTCGAGACAGGGGATGACGCGAACAGCCACTGACATGCGCGAAAGCCTACAAGGGACGCCTGAGGACTACGCTGCGGCGCCATGATCACCGAGTTGGGCGAGGGCCAGTACCTGCTGCTGACGACTTTCCGCAAGGACGGCACCCCGGTGCCCACGCCGGTCTGGGTCGCACCCGGACCCACCGAAGACGTGATCTACGCCTGGAGCGCCAAGGACACGGGCAAGGTCAAGCGAATCCGGCGCAGCGGCGACGTGGAGATCGGGCCGTGCGACCTGCGCGGCAACCCGAAGGGTCCGTCGATCAAGGCACGCGCCCGGCTGATGGACGACGACGCCAGTGACGACGTCCGCTCCCGCATCGTGAAGAAGTACGGCTTCATGGGCTGGTTGACGATGACCGGCAGCAAGGTGCGGCGTGGCCGGACCGGCACGGTCGGCATCGAGATCACCGCTTCGGCCTGACGTCGTCAACGTTGATTCGCCCTGGTCAACATTGATCGCCCGAATCAACGTTGACTCAACATTGACGCGCCGGGATCAACGTGGACAGCGCACTCAACATTGACCGATGACAACGTTGTCACTTGTGCACATTGACGCGTCTGGTCAACGTTGATCTGCGGGCGTCAACGTGGACTCAACGTTGACGGGTTCGCCTCAACATTGACGAGGCGCGTCAATGTTGACCGGGACCATCAACGTTGAGGCGGGAGCGTCAACGTTGAGCGTCAACCCGAGGTTGACCGCATGGTTAGCGTCAACCTAAAGTTGACGCATGATCCAGTTGACCGACCTCATCGTCACGGTGGCGAGCGAGGCCGACGACACTCTCGTCCGCCTCGCCAAGGCGGTCGAGATGAGCGGCCAGCTGAACGAGCTCGGCGACCACCTGATCGGCCACTTCGTCGACGAGGCCCGCCGCGGTGGCGCGAGCTGGGCCGAGATCGGCGAGAGTCTCGGCGTCACCAAGCAGGCCGCGCAGAAGCGGTTCGTGCCGAGGGAGTCTCCGGAGCTCACCAAGCCGTCGATGGAGCGCTACACCCAGCGCTCACGCCGGGTCATCGCGCTGGCCCGGCACCACGCGCGCTTCAGCGAGCGCATCGGCACCGAACACCTGCTGCTGGGTCTGCTCGACGAGTCGGCCGGGCTCGCGGCCAAGACCATCGCGAAGCTGGAATCAGGCGACGGCAGCACGCGCATCGCCACGCTGCACCGGCTCGACAACGAGGCCAAGCAACGTCCGGAGAAGCAGCCGTACTCGACGCACTGCAAGAAGTCGCTGGAACTGGCCGTGCGAGAAGCACTCCGCATGGGCCACATGTTCATCGGCACCGAGCACATCCTGCTCGGCCTGCTGCTCGAGGAAGACGGGACCGCGGCCGGCGTGCTGCACTCCACCGGAGTCACGCACGCGGCCGCGGCCGCTCACATCGAGAAGGTCGTCAACGGACCGCAGCGAGTGCTTCCGGGAGCGTGAAAGCCCCCGCGTACAAGGCCTTGCCGATGATCGAGCCCTCCACGCCGTCACGCGACAGCTTCGCCAACGCGACCAGGTCGTCCACAGTGGACACACCGCCGGACGCGATCACCGGGGCGTCGGTGCGGGCGCAGACCTCGCTCAGCAGCTCCAGGTTCGGGCCCGTGAGCGTGCCGTCCTTCGACACGTCCGTCACGACGTAGCGCGCGCAGCCGTCGCGGTCGAGCCGGTCGAGGACCTCCCAGAGGTCACCGCCGTCCGACGTCCAGCCGCGGCCCTTCACCCGGTGGCCCTGCTCGGTGATGCGGACGTCCAGGCCCACAGCGATCTTCTCGCCGTACGCGGCGATCGCCTTGGCGCACCACTCCGGGTCCTCCAGAGCGGCGGTGCCGAGGTTCACCCGAGCACACCCCGTGGCCAGCGCGGCCTCCAGCGACGCGTCGTCGCGGATGCCGCCCGACAGCTCCACCTTCACGTCCAGCTCACCCACGACGCGCGCGATCAGCTCGCGGTTCGAGCCGCGCCCGAACGCCGCGTCGAGGTCGACGAGATGGATCCACTCCGCTCCGTCGCGCTGCCACTGCAGAGCAGCGTCCAGCGGCTCGCCGTAGTTCGTCTCGGTACCGGCTTCGCCCTGCACGAGGCGAACGGCACGACCGTCGGCCACGTCAACAGCGGGGAGGAGTGTGAACGTCACCCGCTCAGCCTAGCGTCCCCCAGCACGAGCGCGGCCACGCGCTCCTGGGCGTCCGTCGCTCGCGGGAACTTCGACGGAACCGGGGTCCCAGGTCCGGTCGCGGCAGGTCCGACGCCCGTCCACGGCCCGAAGACCATCATTCCCACGAACTGCGGATGCTGCTGCACCAACGCCATGTACATGTACTGCGTGCTTTCCAGGTCCGCATCCGTCTTGCCGGCGCACCACGACTGCGGCGCCGCTTCCGGCAGCACGAAGAGCTCCTTGCCCGGCGCGCGCTCCTCGAGCTTGGTCATGCGGGCCTCGATCTGGTCGTAGCCGGAGCAGTACTCGTCGAAACCGACCCAGTCGACGTCGGCGGGCACGGAGAAGCTGTCGTCGACCTTGGGACCGGCCTCGATGAGCATGACCTTCTTGTCCCCGAAGGTCTTCTTGATCTGCTGAGCCGAGAACTCGACGTCGGCGAAGCTCGCGCCGCGGTGGAACGGCTCGTCCAGCAGCACGAACCCGGCGATCTTCCCGAGGTACGGGCGCACCTTCTCCGCCAGCACCTGCCAGCGCGCCGCGGCGTTCGGGTACAGCGGGCACGCGTCGGAGCCGCACTTGAAGAACTCGTTGCCGGTGTAGACGAGACAGCCCTGGTCGGCGCAGTCATTCAGCGCCTCGGGACGGTAGCCGGCGGCGTCGCTGATCTGGACCCAGTTCAGGTTGCTGCGGCCGCGCACCTCCGGCAGGTGGTTGGCGCCCGCCGCGGTCAGCCGGGCGCCGAAGTACCCGTAGTAGCGCAGGTTCGACCCCGGCCGCTTGCGCAGGTCGTCGGAGATGAGGCGCTCGATCGCCAGGTCGTCGACCCGGCTGACGGTCTTGTCGTTGTCGGAGTAGCGGCCGAGGTAGACCCACAGCCTCTCGGTCGGCACCGCCGTGCCGAGCGCGATCGATCGGCGGTTGCCGTTGACGGTGAGGTCGAGCGTGCCGTCCGAGAGCGTCAGCGCGACGTCGAACGAGCCGTCGGCGTGGGCGGAGGCGAAGGCGGGCAGCGTCACGGTCGGCTTGCCGGGCTGGAAGACCTGCACGCCTCCGTTGGCGCGCACCAGGAACCCGAGGTCGATGTCCGCATTGGACACGTAGCCCCAGCTGTTCGCCGAGCGGCTGAGCGCGATGGACGACCAGTCGCCGGACGTGCGGTTGCCGACGACCGGCGTGAGCTTCGCCGAGATCGTCGACCCGGTGGACGGCGCGTCGAGCCGCACGGCCGTCGTACCGAGGTGCATCGACAGGGCACCGCGGTGGCCCGGGTGGTTGACCTGCGCGTACCACGGTCGCGGCACGTCACCGGTGTTCCACTTGCCGGACACGCGGCTGTACGTGACAGCTCCGGTGCCCTGACGCGCTTTGAGGTTGTCGTTCAGGCCGTACGTCGGGTCGGCGTCGGCGGCGTTGTCGAAGTTGTCGTGGAACGGAGCCGGTGCGGCGAGTGCGCCCCCAGGCACAGCAACGCAGGCAGCCGTCAGTACGGCTACCGTCAGCAGTCGTGTGATCACGACAAGGTAGTCAACCAGTTCCGCAGCAGCTGCGCTCCGGCATCACCGGATTTCTCGGGGTGGAACTGGGTCGCCCACAACGGACCGTTCTCCACCGCGGCAACGAACTCGTCGCCCGCGTGATCCGCCCACGTCACCAGCGGCGGCTTGATGTGCTCGGACGGCTCCAGCTCCCAGCGGCGCACGCCGTAGGAGTGCACGAAGTAGAAGCGCGTGTCCTTGTCCAGACCCGCGAACAGCTGCGAACCCTCCGGCGCGCGGACCGTGTTCCAGCCCATGTGCGGCACGATCGGCGCTTCGAGCCGCTCGACGGTGCCGGGCCACTCGCCACAGCCCTCGGTCAGCACGCCGTGCTCGATGCCCTTCTCGAACAGGATCTGCATGCCCACGCAGATGCCGAGCACCGGCCGCCCGCCCGCGAGCCGCTCGCCGATGATCCGGGCGCCGCGGACGGAGTTCAGACCCTCCATGCACGCGGCGTACGCGCCGACGCCGGGAACGACGAGGCCGTCGGCGTCGCGCGCGGCCTTGGCGTCCGACGTCACCTCGACATGGGCGCCGACCCGCTGAAGCGCGCGCTCGGCCGAGCGCAGGTTGCCGGAGCCATAGTCAAGTACGACGACACGTGCCACGACGTTGAGGTTAGTCGGTCGGGGCCGCGCCCTGCGTAACCGGTATGACCGGCAACACCGTGTTGATCGGCTTCCTGCGCACGAGCTGGCGCTGCAACGTGACCATGAGCACGCTCAGCAGGGTGATCAGCAACGCGCCGACGACGTAGTAGAAGACCGTCGGGAGGTGCATGAGGACCGTCACCAGCGCCGTCAGCACGATCAACGGCACGATCAGCGCGAGCGGCCACTTCTGCGCACGAGGCGGCTGGAGCGTCCGGAGCACGCCGTCAGCACGACCCTCTTCGGTGAGCTCGGCGACCTGTGCGACGCCGGGCAGTCCCGCGGCGCGGAAGAAGTCCGGGATCGCCGCGTAGCCGTTCTCGAAGTCGCGCAACCGTTCCAACGCGCTCTTGCGGTTGGCCGGCGGGTGCAGCGCGCTGAGCTTGTCGATCGCGTCGAGCTGCCACTTCTCCTTCTCCCGCATGGCGATGAAACCCGCGGTCGACCGGTCGAAGAACCTGCCCACCGGACCCGACTGCTTCGCCTGTGCGGACAGCTCGAGGATCGCCTCGCGCGAGCCCCACATCGAGGCGCGGCCGATCGTCGAGGTGAAGAGGTAGAGCAGCGCGGCGTCGTCGTTCCACACCGCCAGCGCGGCGCCGTCCGCGATCTTGCGGACCTTGTTGGCCATGTACGCGGCCTCGCTGAGCTTGGTGTCCGGCGCGGGCAGCAGCACCGTGCCGGACTGCACCGGGACCAGTGCCGCGGGGCCGACGTTGCCGCTGTGCATGGCTTTCTGCAGCTCGGCGGCGCTCAGCGGGGTCCAGATCAGCATTCTCACGCGCAACATCATTCCTGGTCCCGCTCGCGGGCCGAGGCAGACATGCCAAAGTTTCGCGTTCCGGAGCGGACAGACGTGTGAACGAGCGGCGGCGCGACCGGGCATCCGGTCCGATCGCGCCGACCACTTCACCTCTTAAACGGCGCGAGAAGGCGCACCGGTCCAGTCATCCCCCATGACTGCGAACATGTTTCTTCACCCCCTGAAGAAACTCCGCACAGCGCTCCCCAGCCCCACCACGTCGAGGTCGTGCGCGGCGTCATGATCCTCGGCCGTGCCGTAGTTGCGGAGCTCTGCGTGCCGTTTGACGCCTATACAACGCACACGGTGCGGGATTAGTTGCAACGCTTCGGAAATTAGATGGGATGAAGTTCCCTCGAGGTACGGCTCCACCACCATGACGTCGGCGTGATCGGTGTCCCGCACGGCTTTGAGCAGTCCGTCCGAGTCGAACGGTCGCACCGTCGCCGCGTAGAGCACCGTGACGTCGGCGTTCTCCGACTCGACCGCCTTCATCACGCGGTCGAGCATCGGCCCGACGGCGAGCACCACGCCGCGCTTCCCGTGACGCAGCGCGGTGAATCCCTCACCCACCGGATACGCCTGCGCGTTCTCGTGCAGCGAAAGCCTGACGTAGACCCGGTTGTCGTCCTTGAGTGCCTGCCGGAGGAGCGGCGTGACCTCGTCCGGGTGTCCAGGCACGTGAACAGTCCAGCCGGGCAGCGTGTCGAACAACGCGACGTCGCCCGGCGACTGGTGCGTGCGCCCCCACGCCGGGTCGTCATAGGACGCACCGATGCTCACGAACACCGCACCCACGTCCTGATGACCGATGTCGAGCTTGATCTGCTCGTACGGCCGCTCAACGAGAAACGGCGCGTAACTGTGCACGACCGGCCGCAGCCCGGCCAACGCCAACCCGCCCGCCACGCCGACCATGGTCTGCTCGCGGATCCCGACGTCCACGACGCGTTCGTTCTGCCGCGGGAACTCGTTGCTCGAAATCACCGCTGTCACCACGGCGATCCGCGGGTCGGAGTCGATCTCCTCGTTGACGGTGTTGACGAAGGCCTGGCGCATCGTGGTCATCAGTAGCTCTTCTCGATCTTGGCGACGACCGCGTACGGACGGTCGTGCGGCGCGGTCAGTGCGGCAAAAATGGCCTCGTGGTCCCGGCCGTCGACCTCGGCGGTCTGCCAGCCCTCGACGGCGAACCTGCGCGCGATGCCGCCCGGCCACCCGTACATCGCGGACTGGTTGTCGATCACGATCGCGGTGAGGTTCGCGACGTTCAGCCGCGCCGCCACCGCGATCGCCTCGTGGTTGCTGCCCTCGTCCAGCTCACCGTCGCCGACCAGCACGAACGTCCTGCCGCGCGACTTGCCGATCCGCTGCCCGATCGCCGTCCCCACCGCGATCGGCAACCCGTGCCCGAGCGAGCCGCTGCTGATCTCGACACCCTCCACGAGCATCCGGTCGGGATGCTGGCCGAGCGGGCTGTCCCACGTCGTCCACGCGTCCAAAGTGGACTCGTCGATGAACCCCTTCTCCGCCAGGACGGCGTAGTAGGCCATCGGCCCGTGCCCCTTGGACAACAGGAACCGGTCGCGGTCGGGGTCGTCGGCGGTCGCGGGCGTGACGTTCAGAACCTTGTCGTACAGGACCCAGAGCACGTCGATCGTGGAAGCCGCCGCCCACTCGTGCTTCTCGTCCCCGGTCATCCTCGCGAACAGCTCTGGTATCCGTTGCATGCCACCAACTGTTCAACCTCGACCATGCTGGAGGTCAAGCGGCTACCATGATCGGGTGAGCAAGTTGCCGGAAATGCTGACCATCGGCCAGGTCGCCGACCGAAGCGGCGTCCCCCACACCGCGCTGCGCTTCTACGAGGACAGAGGCCTCATCGCCTCGGTGCGCACCGCGGGCAACCAACGCCGCTACCAGCGCTCGGTCCTGCGCCGCCTGGCCTTCATCCGCACCGCGCAGCGCGTGGGCCTGAGCCTGGAGGACGTCCGCGACGCCCTGGCCCAGCTCCCCGACAACCGCACGCCCACCAAGTCCGACTGGGAGCGCCTCTCCCGTTCGTGGAAGACCGAGCTCGACGCCCGCATCGACGCCCTGTTCCGGTTGCGCGACCGGCTGACCGGGTGCATCGGCTGCGGCTGCCTCTCGTTGCGCAGCTGCGCGTTGCAGAACATCGATGACGAGCAGGCCTCGCACGGTCCCGGCGCCCCCAAGCTCAAGCCCGTGCTGGAGGGTGGCACTGCCTGACACACCGGTGTAGCCGGTGTCCTCGACGACCTTCACCAGGTCGGCGGGCGGGAGGTCGGCGGGCGGGAGGTCGGCCGCGTAGCTGCCGCCGGACACACCTGCTGACCGACACTTGCTGCCCGACGCGGCTGCCGCCCGACACATCTACTGCCCGACTCGGCTGCCGCCCGACACATCTACTGCCTGACACATCTGCCGTCTGCTCATGACCACACACCTGCTGTCTGGTGAACGCCTGCTGTCTGCTCATGACCGTTGTCGCCGCCGCCCGCGTACCTCCTAATTTTGCGGAGGAAGATGACCATGGTTTCGTGACATCTACTAGAGGGCGTCAGGCGTGAATCCGGACGAGGTTCACCCGTTGGAGTAGGGCACCGGCTGGTTTGCGGGCGTCGTGGCCTCGGCGCGGAGCTTCAGGACGCACCAGAGCAGCAGCGAGAGGGCGATGGCGCTGAACACGTAGTCGCCGGCTTCGGTGCCGCCCAGCTCGGGCTTCACCGGGAACGAGCACCAGACGTAGGTCAGCACGGCGCCGGCGGCCAGTGCGAAACGGTGGCGTTGGTCCCAACCCGCGAGACGCGACCAGCGCGTCACGAGCGCGATGCCGAGGGCCACTACCGCGCACCAGATCGTCACGCCTGGCCACTCGAACCAGTCGGCGCTGATCAGCGTCACCGAGCCCCAGTACGCGCTGGTCCCCAGCAACGCGAACAGGCAGACCCGCAGCGGTGGCGGGGCGGTGCCGGGCGACGAAGGCAGCGGGCGGATCCGGAAGGCGAGGAAGACGAGCAGGGCGATGGCGGCGAAGGCGTAGCCGAACTGCCACCACTCGGCCATGAAGTGTTCCTCGGTGTAGTTGCCCCAGAAGACGAACGCCGAGCCCGTCAGGAACAGCAGGCCTACGACGACCAGGCCTCGGGTGTGCAGCCACGGGCCGCGGCGCGAGAGGGTCTCCACCAGGGCTATCGGGACGCTGATGCTCCAGATCGTGTGCAGCGCCAGGATCGACTGGACTACCTCGACGCTCGTGCCCAGGAACGGGACGTAGGACGGGCCGGTCAGGTAGTCGTGGCCCGCGTAGGAGTTGTTCCAGATCAGCTGGTCGACCGGGCCTTCCTCGATCAGTGCGTAGGCCGCTGCGAGCAGGAGCATCGACGGCCAGCCGCCCGCTCGTCTGCCCAGTTCGCGGACCAGGATCGCGCCGCTGCCGTAGAGCGGTGCGAGGAGCAGGCCTAACGCCATGTCGGTGATCGGGATGTTGCCCAGGAGGAACTCGCCGACGAACGGCGCGAGGAAGAACAGCCCCAGTACCGGCCACACAGGATCCATGGAACCGCAAAAGGAGTGGACGCGCTGTGGTTTGCTGAAGGCGAAATGGAAGAAGACAGAATGATCCGCCTTTCGAAGCGGATGTCCAAGGCACTCCGGCACAAGCCAGAGCGCGTCGGCCTCACCCTCGACCCCAGTGGCTGGGTGCCGGTGGCCGACCTGCTGAGCGCGCTCGGCGTCAGCGAGGAGGAGTTGCGCGAGGTCGTCGCGCGCAACGACAAGCAGCGCTTCACGATCGACGGCGACCGCATCCGCGCCAACCAGGGGCACAGCGTCGAGGTCGACCTCGGGCTGCCTACGGCGACGCCGCCGGACACGTTGTTCCACGGCACGGTCGCGCAGTACCTCGACGACATCATGCGCGACGGCCTGCGTCCCATGTCCCGGCACGACGTCCACCTGTCGCCCGACCGGGAGACCGCGCGACGAGTCGGTGCACGGCGCGGGCGGCCGGTGATCCTTCTGGTCGACGCCAAGAGGATGAGCGACGACGGGCACGAGTTCCGGCTCAGCGCCAACGGGGTCTGGTTGACCCAGCACGTCCCGGCGGGTTACCTGAGCTCGTGAAGAAGATCGTCGAGGCCGGCTACGACGCGATGGCCGAGCGCTACCTCAGCTGGTCCGCGGAGATCGCCGACGACCCGCGCCTGCGCTACCTCGACGACTTCGACCGCCGCCTCGAAGACAACGCCAGGATCCTCGAACTCGGTTGTGGCGCAGGCGTTCCGGTCACGAAGAAGCTCGCCGAACGGCACGACGTCCTGGGCGTCGACCTCTCGCGGCAGCAGCTCGACCTCGCGAAGGCCAACGTGCCCGGCGCGAGGTTCGAGAAAGCCGACATGACCGAGCTCGACTTCGCGGACGGCACGTTCGACGGCATCGCCGCGTTCTACTCGATCCTGCACGTCCCGCGGGCCGAACAGCCGGAGCTCATCGCGAGGATCGCTCGCTGGCTCAAGCCGGGCGGCCTCTTCCTGGCCTCGCTCGGCGTCGGCACGCCGGACGTCACGGAGACCTGGCTCGGCGTCGAGATGTTCTTCGGCAGCAACAGCCCCGACGAGAACCGCGCGCTGCTCAGCCAGCACATGGAGATCGTCACCGACGACCTCGTCACCATGCACGAGCCAGGCCCGGCGACGTTCCACTGGGTGCTCACCCGCAGGTGAGGTTCGACGGCGGCTCGGTGCCGACGTACCGCCGCCACTCGTCGGCGGTCAGGTCCCGGCCCGCGGTGGCGCAGGCCGTGCGCACCCAGTTCTCCTCCGAGAGATCCCAGCGGAACAACGGCGTGTCCGGGATCGCCGTCACGACCGCGCGTTCGCCGGAGAAGGCCATGCCGACGCGTCCGAAGCGCCCGCGGTCGTCTGTCACCAGCACCTGACCGACCGGTTCTCCGGTCACGAGATCCGTCACGACCAGGACGTGGTCGCGGCGCAGCTGGGTGACCAGGGTCGTGCCGGGGTTGGCCGCGATTCCCGGCAGGTAGCTGGGGTCGCTCTGCACGACCCGGCGACGGGAGGTGCCCGCCCCGTCCCACACCTCGACCGTGCCCGCGCGCTGGACGACCAGGCTGTCGGCGGTGAACGTCACCGCGGCGGCCGGTCCGCCGGGAAGATCGCGGCGCGTGCCGGCGACGGTGTCGACGAGGACGACGGAGTCCGGGGTGACGACCGCCGCGATCGCCGCGTCCGGACGCACCGCCGCGAGGTGCCCGGCGGGTGGCCAGCCCTGCTGGTCCAGCCTGCGGTTCATCGTGATGGTGCGCGCGGACGCCAGCTCCTCGCCCTCGAAGACCTGCACGTCACCAAGCTCGTTCACGGTGACCACCCGGTGGTCGTCCCGAGCCGCGCCCATCGCCACGACGTACTCGGCGAGCACGTCTCCCTTCCACCGCGTGGTGCGGTGCAGGCCGTCGCGGACCTGCCACGTCTCGCCGATGCCCTCGTCCGCCGTCACGACGAACAGTCCGTCACCGGCGGCGTTCCACACGACCGGCCCGAACCTGCTCGGCGCGGCCGCCGACTCCGTGTACGAGCCCAGCGCCACGTCCGGGCCCGCCGACACCGCGAAGTCGTCCTTCGACGCGGCGATGTACGGCGGCGGGCAAGCGTTGCAGGACAAGGGAACTCGCGTCGGCAGGGGCGAACCGACACGGGTGTTGCGGGTCAGGTCCCACACCGCCAGCCGGTCGCGCGAGGCGGAGACCAGGTGGTCGTTGTCGCCGAGGAACTCGACGAACGGCGTCTCGTTGTCGCCTTCGAGCCGCATCCGCTCGCCGGTGTACGGGCCGGACATGTCGTAGACGTAGATCGTCCCGGTGTCCGAAACGGCGGTGCGGGCGCCGTTGCCGGCGATCGCCACCGCGGACGGGTTGGGCCTGCCGTCCTTCAGCAACGCGTCCTGCGTCGTGAAGTCGAACGCCTGCTGGGTCGTGCGCCACAACCGGATCTCCCCGCCGGTCGAAAAGCCGAAGTGGTCGCCGTTGGCCGACAGCCCGACCCCGAACCCGTTGGCGGGCGCGGCGTTCCCCCGCGTGGTGGACACGACGTCGAGGCTGGTGGGCGCCCTGCGAACCCAGTCGTTGTAGGAGATCTCCAGCAGCTGGTCCTCGTTCGGCAGCCGCATCATGAACAACGGGAAGGTCTTCTCCTCCCGCTCGGCACGCTTGCCCGTCTGTCCATCGTGGACGATCCGATGGCCGCGGGTGAACCCGTTGTCGTCAATGGAGTCGACGACCGTGCTGTAGAAGGCGGTGAAGCGGCCGGACGGCGAGACGGCGACCAGATCGTCGGTCAGCTCGTCCGGCGTGTCGATCTGTTGCGTGGCACCGGAAACCACGTCCCAGCGCAACGCGGAACCCGTGCCGGCCGCGGCGATCACTGCCCCGTTCGCGCTGGTGGCCACCGCATCGACGGGACGCGCGCCGACCTGTTGCTCACTGCGCTTGCCGCTGGCGAGGTCCCACCGCACGACCCGTCCGTCCGCGGTGCCGGCGACCGCGACCTTGCCGTTGGCGGACGACGCGAGCGCGGTGACCTCACCACCGACCGGCAGGTACCGATCCAGCTGCGGGCTGGCCGTCAGCGACTGGAACAACGCGGCGCGGGTCTGGCTGTTCGCCTCCACCCGATACGCCTCGGCCGCCAGCACCTGGCTCAGCGCGAGATCGGTGCGCAGGTTCGCCACAGCGGCCGACGCGAGACCCCGTGCCGTTGCCGTCCGCGCCTGCGCCACGGCGGAATTGCGCTGCACCACCGCCACGAGCCCGGCGACCAGCACACCGATCATGAGCAGCGAGAGAGCGGCAGCCACGCCGCGCGCTAACCGGAGCGTCCGGCGGTGCTGCCGGACGTGCTCGCCGACGAGGTCGTCCTTCGGCACCTCGCGCACCGCACTCGCGATGTCGGCGACGCACTCGCGCAGCCGCGGGTTCGAGTCGTCGACGTGCTCGGCCGAACGCAACCAGCGCAGGTCGACCCAGCGCGGTTCCTCGCCCAGCGCCTTGCGGACGGGAGCGGGCACGGACTGGCAGTACTCGCCCGAGGTCAGCACGACGAGGACGTGCTGGGCGGACCTGTGTTCGAGCCACCACCGCAGCTCGCGGTTGACCCACGTGGACGCCGCGGCTTCGGGTGAGGCCATCAGGATCAGCCAGCGCGATCGGCCCAGGGCCTGTTCGATCGACGTCCACAGGCCCGGGTTCGCGGACAGGCTCACGTCGTCGAGGAACACCCTCGAGGCGCGCAGACGGTTCCAGGGCTTGGCGAACCGCTGCACGCCGCGCTGGAGCATCGGGGCGAGTCTGCCGTCCAGAGCTCGGCTGTACGAGATGAACGCGTCGTACTCAGGCTCGGCCACCCGCTCGATTCTGACGGTTCGGGGCTGAATGAGCCAGCGAACCGCGCCGCTGACGGCAGTGCCGATCGTGCGACAGGGCCGGTTCAGAGCAGCCAGAGAACCGCGCCGCCGACCGCGACGACGATCAGCACCAGCAGGATGATCGCCATGAACTTGGCGGTCTTCCACGTCGCGTAGACGCCACCGGCCAGAAAGCCCGCGAGAGCCAGCAGGCCGATGACGACGACTTCCTTCGGCATCAGAGCACGCCCTTGGTCGACGGGATGCCGCCGACGCGCGGGTCGGGCTCCACGGCCGCGCGCAGGGCACGGGCGATGGCCTTGTACTCGGCTTCCGCGATGTGGTGCGGGTCGCGGCCGTACTCGACGCGCACGTGCAGCGCGATCTGGGCGTGGAAGGCGAGCGACTCGAAGACGTGCCGGTTCAGCACGAACGGGTAGTTGCCGCCGATCACGAAGCTGTTGAACTGCTCCGGCTCGCCGCGGTGCACGGTGTAGGGGCGGCCGGAGACGTCCACCGCCGCGTGGGCGAGGGTCTCGTCCATCGGGATCCAGCAGTCGCCGAAGCGCCGGATGCCCTTCTTGTCCCCCAACGCTTCCCGCAGCGCCTGGCCCAGCACGATCGCGATGTCCTCGACCGAGTGGTGCGCGTCGATGTGCGTGTCGCCGGTGGCTCGGACGATCAGGTCGAAGCAGCCGTGCACGCCGAACGCGGTGAGCATGTGGTCGTAGAACGGCACGCCGGTGCTGATCTCCACCTGGCCGGTGCCGTCCAGGTCGATCTCCACGTAGACCGACGACTCCTTGGTGGTGCGCTCCACCTTGCCCACACGACTCACCGGCTGACCTCCTTGCTGGCCGCGAGGAAAGCGTCGTTCTCCTCGGGCGTTCCGATGGTCACCCGCAGGTGACCCGCGATTCCGACGTCCCGGATGAGCACGCCGTGGTCCAGATAGGACTTCCAGGTCTCCCGCGCGTTCTCGAACCAGCCGAACAGCACGAAGTTCGCGTCCGAGGGCACGACGTCGAAACCCAGGTCCGTCAACGCCGCCACCACGCGGTCGCGCTCGGCGGCGAGCAGCGCCACCGAACCCAGCGTCTCGGAGGCGTGGCGCAACGAAGCCCGTGCGGCCGCCTGCGTCAACGCGGACAGGTGGTACGGCAGGCGCACCAGCTGCAGCGCGTCGACCACGGCGGGAGCAGCGGCGAGGTAGCCCAGCCGCCCGCCGGCGAAGGCGAAGGCCTTCGACATCGTCCGCGAGACGATCAGCCGCGAGCCGAACTCGTCGAGCAGCCCGATCGCGCTCTCCTGCGAGGAGAACTCCGCGTAGGCCTCGTCCACGACGATCATGCCGCTCGACGACGCGATCAGCAGCCGCAGGTCCTCGAGCGGGATCGACTGACCCGTCGGGTTGTTCGGCGACGTCACGAAGACGACGTCCGGCCGCGTCTCGGCGATGACCGCCGCCGCCTTCTCCACGTCGAGCGAGAAGTCCGAACGACGCGGCGTCGGCGCCCACTCGGTGCGCGTGCCGGCGGCGATGATCGGGTGCATCGAGTACGACGGCTCGAAGCCCAGAGCCACGCGACCGGGACCGCCGAACGCCTGCAGGATCTGCTGGAGGATCTCGTTGGACCCGTTGGCAGCCCACACGTTCTCGGCCGTCAGCGGCACCGACGTCGACTCCGTCAGGTACGCCGCCAGGTCGTCGCGCAACGCCACCGCGTCGCGGTCCGGGTACCGGTGCAGCTCACCCGCGATCTCCGCCACCGCCGCGACCACGTCCGCCGCCAGCGCATCCGTCGGCGCGTACGGGTTCTCGTTGGTGTTCAAGCGATACGGCACGTCGAGCTGCGGCGCACCGTACGGCGTGCGACCGCGCAAGTCCTCGCGCAGAGGCAGATCGGACAGTTCTACCCGCGCGCCAACGACTGGCTTCATGCTGTCCCAACGCCCTTCTGGGGAAACCTCGCCGTGACAGCCTGCCCGTGCGCCGGCAGATCCTCCGCGTTGGCCAGCGCGACGACCTTGTCCGCCACGTCGCGCAGTGCTTCCTCGGAGTAGTCGATCACGTGGATGCCGCGCAGGAACGTCTGCACCGACAGCCCGGACGAGTGCCGCGCGCAGCCACCGGTCGGCAGCACGTGGTTCGAGCCCGCGCAGTAGTCACCGAGCGAGACCGGCGCGTACGCACCCACGAAGATCGCTCCGGCAGAGCGGATCCGCCCCGCGACCGCCCGCGCGTCGACCGTCTGGATCTCCAGGTGCTCGGCGGCGTACGCGTCGACGACCCGGATGCCTTCGTCCACAGAGGACACCAGCACGGTGCCGGACTGCTTGCCACCCAACGCCGTGCGGATCCGCTCGGAGTGCTTGGTGGCACCGACCTGGCGCTCCAGCTCGGCGTCCACCGCGTCCGCGAGCTCTTCCGAATCAGTGACCAGCACGGACGCCGCCAACGGGTCGTGCTCGGCCTGGCTGATCAGGTCGGCCGCCACGTGCACCGGGTCGGCGGACGAGTCGGCGAGGATCGCGATCTCGGTCGGGCCGGCCTCGGAGTCGATCCCGATCAGGCCGCGCAGCAGGCGCTTGGCCGCCGTCGTGTAGATGTTGCCGGGACCGGTGACGATGTCGACCGGAGCCAGCTCGGCGCCGTCGGTGTCCACGCCGCCGTGCGCCATCAGCGCCACGGCCTGCGCGCCACCGGCCGCCCACACCTCGTCGACGCCGAGCAGCGCGGCGGCGGCCAGGATCGTCGGGTGCGGCAGGCCGTCGAACTCGGCCTGCGGCGGCGAGCACACCACGAGCGACTCGACGCCCGCGATCTGCGCGGGCACGACGTTCATGACCACGGTCGACGGGTAGACGGCGAGACCACCGGGCGCGTACAGGCCGACGCGGGCGACCGGCACCCACTTCTCCGTGACCGTGCCGCCGGGCACGACCTGCGTGGTCGTCTCCGTGCGGCGCTGGTCGGCGTGCACGCGACGAGTGCGCGCGATCACCTCTTCCAACGCCTCGCGCACAGCCGGGTCGAGGGTTTCCAGGGCGGAGGCGATCTGCGCCGCGGACACGCGCACGGAAGCGGGACGAACGCGGTCGAACTTCTCCGTGTATTCCAGGACAGCGTCGACACCGCGCTCGGCGACCGCGTCCACGACGGGACGCACCTGATGCAGCACCGCGTCCACGTCCACCTCGGCGCGCGGGACGACGGCGCGCAGCTGAGCGGGAGTCGTGGTGCGACCTCGCAGGTCGATGCGGCTGAGCATGACTTACAGGGTAGTTCCTGCCGAATTCTGTCAACGGTCAGCCCGCTAACGGCGCTACCTCAGCCTGTGACACCACGGCCACGCTCGGTCGAGGCACCACTCCGTCGCAAACCCCTGCTGATGATGGAGGAACGATGTTCAGCAAGAGCCGCGGCAAGATCGCCGCAGTGCTCGCCGTCTGCCTGCCCGTGCTGGTCGCGGGCATGGCGACGCCCAGCACGGCCGACTCCGGCCGCTACCTCGTGGAAGTCACCGCGAACACCTCCGCCGAACGCACCCAGATCGCCCAGATCGGCGTGGACGTGCTCGGCGCGACCAAGCTCACCACGATCTCCGCGGTCGCCGACAAGAACCAGCTGCGCGCCCTGCAGGCGACCGGGCTGCCGATGAAGTACCTGGGTGACTTCGAGCAGCAGCTGAAGAGCCTGGGCAAGGTCGACTTCAAAGACCCGCAGCCGGGCCAGATCGGCACCCAGGACTTCCCGTCCGGCTACGCGGGCTACCACAACTTCGCGGAGATGACCGCGGAGCTGCAGCAGACGGTGCGCGACCACCCGGCGCTGGCGAGCCTGCGCAGCATCGGCAAGAGCGTCCAGAACCGGGACATCTACGCCCTCAAGATCAGCGACAACGTCGCGACCGACGAGAGCGAGCCCGAGGTCATCATCACCTGCAACCAGCACGCCCGTGAGCACCTGACGGTCGAGCAGTGCCTGCAGATCATCAAGCGCTACACCGACAACTACTCGACGCCGTCGGTCAAGAGCATCGTCGACAGCCGCGAGATCTGGTTCATCCCGATGGTCAACCCGGACGGCGTCGAGTACGACATCGCCACCGGGTCGTTCCGCGGCTGGCGCAAGAACCGCCAGGGCAACGGCACCGACCTCAACCGCAACTGGGGCTACAAGTGGGGCTGCTGCGGCGGTTCCAGCGGTAGCAGCACCTCGGACACCTACCGCGGCACGGCGGCGTTCTCCGCACCGGAGACCAACGTCATCAAGAACTTCGTGAACTCGCGGGTCGTCGGCGGCGTCCAGCAGATCAAGACGAACATCGACTTCCACTCGTTCTCGGAGCTCGTGCTGTGGCCGTACGGCTACACCAACGCGGACACCGACACCGGCCTCAACGCCGACGAGGCACGCGCGTTCCAGACGCTGGGCCGGCAGATGGCGAACCTGAACGGCTACACGCCGGAGCAGGCGAGCGACCTGTACATCACCGACGGCACCATCGACGACTGGATGTGGGGCGTCCACAAGATCTGGTCGTACACCTACGAGATGTACCCGAGCAGCGGCGGCCTGAACGGCTTCTACCCGCGTGACACGGTCATCGCGGCCCAGACGAGCCGCAACGACCGCGCCGTCGACCTGTTCATGAACTACTCGGACTGCGTGAAGCGGGTCATCGGGCAGACCTGCTGATCCGTTCCAACGCCTGGTCGATCTCCTCAGGAGTGACGAAGTAGTGCGGGGAGGCCCGCACTACTTCGTCCAGGCCCCGCTTGGTCATGTCGATCATCGTCGACCCGCGCTGCGAGACCGTCACGGCCACGCCGAGGTCCCACAGCCGGTCCTTCAGCTCCATCGCCGGCACACGCTCCGACGTGAAGGTGACGATGCCCGACTGCCGTTCACCGAGGTCCTGCACGGTGACGCCGGCGATCTCCCGCAACCCCGAACGCAAGCGCTTGGCACGGTCCGCGACCTCGGCCTCGATCACGTCCAGCCCCTTGTCCAGGGCGTAACGCGCGGCCGCGATCAGACCGAGCCGGTCAGCGACGCTGCACTCCCACAGCTCGAACACGCGAGCATCGGAGCGCAACGAGTACTCCATGGGTCCGGTCCACACACCGCTGTGCAGGTCCACCAACCGCGGGTGGAGCCTTGCCCGCACCTCGTCGCGCACGACCAGAGCACCGGTACCGCGCGGTCCGCGGAGCCACTTACGACCTGTACACGCCAACATGTCGTAGTCGAGGCCCCGCAGATCGAGCTGCCCTGTGGACTGGCACGCGTCCAGCAGCACCAAGGCGCCGACGGAACGCGCCGCCGCCGTGATCTCGTTGACGGGATTGACCAAGCCGCCGTTCGTCGGAACGTGGACGAGCGAGATCAGCTTGACTCGGTTGTCAAGGTTCAGGGCGTCGAGATCCACCTGCCCATGAGCATCGGAGGGCATGACCTCGACGACCGCCCCGACCTCCGCCGCTCGGCGCAGGACCGGGATCGCATTGCCACCGTATTCGACCTCGGTGACAAGAATTCGGTCTCCTGCCGACAGCGGCACCGCGTCGAACGCCGCCAGCCAAGATCGAGTTGCACTGTCCGTGAAAGCAACCTCGGACGGGTGACACCCGAAGAACTCAGCGAGCACCCCGTAGCCCGCCTCCAGGTCATCACGGCGTTCAGCGGCGGCGCGATAGCCACCGATCTCGGTTTCCCGCCGCAGATGCCCGATGACCTCGTCCACGACGGGAGCGGGAGGGATCGACGAACCGGCGCTGTCCAAAAAGATCAGGTCACTCACCCGCTCGACTCTGCCACTATCGAGGACATGGGGGATCGCTCGTTCGGGTACAGCGCTCAGGTCCGGCCGTTCCTGTGGGTTTTCCTCGTGCTCACACCCGTGGAAATCCTGCTCGTCGACCTGCTCGTGCCGTGGTTCTGGCTCAGAGCCGCCCTGCTCGCGTTCGGGCTCATCAGCGCACTGCTGCTCGCCTGGCTGCTGTGGATGCTCTACAAGTTCAAGCACAAGATCGACGACGACCACCTGTGGCTCCGATACGCGCGCGAGTTCGAGTACCGCATCCCACTAAGTGCCATCGAGAACGTCACACAGGGCATGACGAGCAGGTCGCTCAACAAGACGCGGTCCGTTGTGGACGGAACGCTCGTGCTGGAGATCTCCAACTCCACCAACGTGCACATCACCCTCAACGAACCCCAGAACATCGACCTGGGCAGACGCGGCACGCACGACATCACGAAGATCGAGCTCTGGACGGACGACCCCGACGCGATGGTGCGTGCTCTGCGAAAATAGGCTCACGCGCATGGTGGAGATCCCCTACGGCAAGCGCATGCGGCCGCGGTACGTGCGGTTCCTGATCATCACGGCGATCGGGATCGCGTTGGTCGCGTTTGCCCTGGACATCCCGTGGCTGCTAATCACGCTGATCGTGCTCGGCGTGCTGAACGCAGTCGTGTGTGTGGGCGCTCTCTACGTGCTGTACCGCCAACCGCACACCATCACCGACGACGAACTGCGGCTCCGTCAGCTCGGCTTCTTCGACTGGCGCATCGCCACAGCGGACCTCGCGAAAGCACAAGTAGCCGAGCGCTCCCACAAGGGCCAGCGCACCGTCGAGGTCGTCGGCGACGCCGTCGTCATCCAGTCGCTGACCAAGACCAACGTGTCCGTGCCGTTCCGCGAGCCGCAGCTGGTCGATCTCGGCAAGAGCGGCCCGAAGCAGGTCAAACGCATCGAGTTCTGGGCGGACAACCCCGAACGGGCCGTCAAGGAGATCAACGCCCGTACTACTTAGGCTCCCACTTCTCGAGGTTCCACCACGGCCCCCACGCCAACGCGCCGTAGGAGTTCGGGTCGACCACGGGCAGATAGCCGTTCCACGAGTCACGCATCACGTACGCGTGCTCGGGGAACACCAGCACGACCATCGACGGCGCCGCGACGAACGCCTGCTGGAACAGCTTGTACGCCACCGCCCGCTGCGCCGGGTCGATCAGCTTGCGCCCGTTCTCGAGCGCCGCGTCGGCCGCCGGGCTCCCCTGCCCGCGCAGGTCGTAGAGCATCAGATCCGGGTCGAACGGCGACCCCTCGCCGTACAGCAGCGCATCCGCGGCCATCCGCGGCCGGATCGCCTCCCACGACAGCCCGGCGAGCTGCACGTCCACACCCACGGCCTTGGCATCGGCGGCGAACGCCGTGGCCAGGTCCGCCCGCAGGTCGTCACCCAGCGGGTACATCAAGGTGAACCGGGCAGCCACGCCCTCGCGCACCCGGATGCCGTCCGCGCCGGGAACCCACCCGGCCGCGTCGAGCTGACGGATCGCCTCGGTCTTGTCGTAGCGGAACTTCGCGGTCGGGTCGAACTCCTCGGCCAGCGCGTCCGGCACCGGGGTGTACCCGGCCGTGCCCTTGCCCTCCAGCAGGCTGTCGATCATGCCCTGGCGGTTCGTGGCGTAGTTCAGCGCAAGCCGGATCGCGGCGTTGCCGGTGACAGGGTTGGTCGTGGGCAGCCGCACCGCGCGGTAGTCGGCGCTGCGGTGGTACTGCACGGAAAGCCCCGACTTCGAGGCGAACTGCGTGGCGAGCTTGGGCGGCAGCACCGTGCCGTCGAACTCGCCGTCCTGCATGCGGCGCGCGCGCTGGTTGTCGTCCGTCACGAACACGACGGTCAGCTTCTTCACCTTGGGCGCGCCACCGAAGTACGTCTCGTTGGCGTCCAGCAGCAGCCGGTCGCCCTTCTTCCACTCGGTGACCTTGTACGGGCCGGTGCCGACGGGCTGACCGTCCGTCCGCGCCTGCTCACTGGGCAGAATCCCCAGCGTCAGCAGATGAGGGAACGCCGCCTGCGTCTGGTTCAGGAAGAACCGGACGGTCGACGGGTCGAGCTGCTCGACGCTCTTCAGGGTGCTGAACCTGTCCTTGACCGGGTTCTGCAACGCGGCCGCGTAGGTCGCGACGACGTCTTCCGCTCCGAACGCGCTGCCGTCGGTGAACTTCACGTCACCGCGCAGCTTCACCGTCCAGCTCAGGCCGTCCGCTGACGGTTCCGGCAGGTCGGCGGCGAGCTGCGGGCCCAGCGACCCGTCCTGGCGGTGCTCCACGAGACCGTCGTAGATCTTGGACACGCCCTGCGCGCCGTAGCCGAGCAGCGGGTTCAGCGTGGTCGGCTCGTCGCGGTCGGCGAGCACGATCGAGGTGCCGTTGGTGCCACCGTCCGGGCGGGGTGTGGCGGTCTCGGTGCAGCCCGCGACGGCCAGCAACACGACTAGGAACAGTGGGAAACGCACAAGGCCGGACCCTACAGTGATCCGCATGCGCATCGCTGTGAGTCAGATCAGCTCCACCACCGACCCCAGGTCCAACCTGGAGCTCGTCCGGGACGCGGTGCGCAGAGCAGAGGGCGCACGGGTCGTGTTGCTGCCTGAAGCCACTATGTGCCGCTTCGGAGTGCCACTTGGGCCGGTCGCGGAACCTCTCGACGGCCCGTGGGCGTCCGCAGTGCACGAGATCGCCGCACAGCACGACGTAGTAGTGGTGGCAGGCATGTTCACGCCGTCCGGTGACCGCGTGACGAACACGATGCTCGTCACCGGGCCGGACATCCACGTCGGCTACGACAAGATCCACCTGTTCGACGCGTTCGGCTTCCAGGAGTCGCGCACGGTCGCACCGGGAGCCGAGCCGCTGACGTTCGAACTCGACGGCGTCACGCTCGGCATCGCCACCTGCTACGACGTCCGCTTCCCCGAGCTGTTCCGGGCGCTGGCGGACGAGGGTGCGAAAGCAGTGCTGGTCGGCGCGTCGTGGGGCGCCGGACCGGGCAAGAAGGAGCAGTGGGAGCTGTTGGTGCGGGCGCGCGCACTCGACTGCACGTCGTTCGTCGTGGCGTGCGGCCAGGCCTACCCCGGTGACCTGGGCTCCACCGCGCCGACCGGTATCGGGTACTCGACCGTCGCGGACCCGTTCGGCAACGTCGTGACACAACTGTCCGACCAGCCTGAGGTCGTGCCGGTCGACATCGACCTCACGACAGTGGAACAAGCCCGGGAGGTCCTGCCGGTGCTGGCGAACCGACGGCTACGTTGATCGCCATGCGCATCGTTTCGGCCACGTTGGCCGCGTTGTTGTTGCTGTCGGGGGTCGCCCACGCCACGCCGCCACGGGGTGTGACCGCCAAGGACATCGCCAAGTGGAGTGTCGGCGACAAGGACTACGCCGTCCGCGAGATCACCATCTCCCCTGGTGGCGCGACGGGCTGGCACCACCACGACGGCACGTTGTACGCCGTCGTCAAGAAGGGCGTTCTCACGCGCACGATGTCCGACTGCACCACGACCTTCGTGCACCACCGCGGTGACACGCTGATCGAGGAGCCGGCGCACGTGCACATCGGCCGCAACCTCGGCACCGAGCCGATGGTGCTGCAAGTGCTGTACGTGAACCCCAAGGGCACGCCGCTCTCCCGCGACGAGCCGAATCCGGGCTGTTCCTTCGAATGAGCTTGACCTCCAGCTAGGTCGAGCTCACAGGATCGAGGGCATGACACTTCCAGTCCTGCCCTCGTTCGTCCACGGCCGCAGCGATCTCGACGGTTTCCAGGTCTACCGCGGCAGCCCGCCGCGCCGTGACCGCGAGGTCGGCTGCGTCGTGCTCGTCACGGTCGACACCGAGAACGAGGCCACCGCGAAGGCGTGGGTCGACTCCGTGTTCGTGGCATTGGCCAGCGAACCGAACCCGCATCCCGGCGGCCTCGGCGCGGTCTTCCACATCCGCGAGGACGGCAAGCGCGTCATCAACTACGCGGAGTGGGTCAGCGCCGAGGACCACGTCGACGCGGTGACGGCGGGCAGCAACGGCGTCGGTTCGAAGACCGCGGACTGGCACCGGGTGCAGAACTTCCCCGGTGTCCAGCCCGTGGGTGTCGAGCGGTACCAGCCGCTAGCGAAGATCCAGGCCGAGGTCGAGTGACGGCGACGAGTGCGTGAGACCGCCGACCGCGAGGTAGTCCACGCCCGTCTCGGCGTACCGGCGGGCCACGTCCAGCGTGAGCCCGCCGGACGCCTCCAGCTTCACGCCTTCAGGCCTCCTGGCAACAGCCTCAGCGCACTGCTCGGGCGTGAAGTTGTCCAGCAGCACCAGTTCCGCGCCCTCGGCCAACGCCTCGTCGAGCTGCTGCAGGCTGTCGACCTCGACCTCCATCAGCAGTTCGGGAGCGTGCGCGCGGGCCGCACGGATCGCCGCACCGACGGATCCCGCCGCCGCGACGTGGTTGTCCTTGATCAGGATCGCGTCGCCGAGGCCCATCCGGTGGTTCACGCCGCCGCCGGTCCGCACCGCGTACTTCTGCAGCAAACGCAAGCCGGGCAACGTCTTGCGCGAGTCGCGCACAGCAGCACCGGTGCCCTCGATCGCGGTGACCCAGCGCGCGGTCTGCGTCGCGATGCCGGACAGGTGGCAGATCAGGTTCAACGCCGTGCGCTCGACCGTGAGCAGGCCGCGGGTCGGACCGGTCAGCACCAGCGCGGGCTCACCGGGCACGGCCTTGTCGCCGTCCGAGGCCTCGGACAGCACCTCGATCTCCGGCAGGTAGCGCTGGAAAGCCGTGCGGGCAATGGAAACACCGCACAGCACGCCGGCCGAGCGAGGCGTGATCTCCGCCGTGGCGACGGACTTCTCCGGCACGGTCGCCAGCGTCGTGGCGTCCAGGCCGTAACGGAGGTCTTCCTCCAGGGCGAGCTGGATGACCCGGTTCGCGTCGTCCCAATCGATGGTCATGCGACACCCTCTGCCAGAACAGGATCGGCCAGCACGGGCTGACCGGTCGGGGTGAGCCGGACGAGCTGACTGCGTTGCCACGCCTCGGAGCGCTCGACGAAGTCCGTGCGCACGTGGCAACCACGCGACTCAGTGCGTTCGGCAGCAGCGGCGATCAAAGCACGAGCGGCCATGGTCAAAGCCGCGTCCTCGACCAGCTCACGCGACTCCAGCTGCTTGTCCACAGTGGACACGTCGAGCACCGAACCCACCACGGCCAGGCCCTCCGCGTCACGACCGATCGCGGCGTACCGGGACATCACGCGCTGGAGCAGATCGCGGTCGGCAACAGGAGCAGTGGGCAGCGAGACCTCGGGCGTACGAGCAGGCAGAACCAAACCAAGCGCAAGATCGGAAGCCACGGCCTCGGCGGCACGGGTGCCGCAGACCAGGCCTTCGAGCAAGCTGTTGGACGCCAACCGGTTCGCGCCGTGCAGCCCGGTCCGAGCGACCTCGCCAACAGCGTACAAACCAGTCACGCCGGTGCGGCCGTCAACGGAAGAAACCACGCCACCACAGGCGAAGTGAGCCGCCGGAGCCACCGGAATCGGGTCCACGGCCGGGTCGATCCCCACCGAGACGCACGCCGCGTACACCGTCGGGAACCGGGTAGCCATGTCGTGCAACGAGGTCGCGTCCAGGAACACGTGGTCGTCGACACCACCGGGCTCAGCGGCCATGTGCCGGGTGATCGCGGCCGCCACGACGTCGCGCGGAGCCAGATCCTCCAGCGGGTGCACGCCCTTCATCACGCGCGCGCCGGTCGCGTCGACCAGCACGGCACCTTCACCGCGCACGGCTTCCGTGACGAGCGGGCACCGTCCACGAGCACCGCGACCGGTGTACAGCACGGTCGGGTGGAACTGGATGAACTCGACGTCCGCGGCCAGCGCACCGGCGCGCAACGCCAGAGCCAACCCGTCGCCGGTGGCCACGGACGGGTTCGACGTCGCCTGGTACATCTGGCCGAGACCACCGGTCGCCAGGAGAACAGCCGGCGCGCTCAAAACCCCGGGCACGCCGTTGCCGTCCAGCACCAGCAGTCCGCACACCGCGCCGAGCGGCGTCTTCACCGCGTCGACCGCGACGTGGTTCTCCAGCAGGGGAACCCGTCCGTCCACAGTGGCCTTGAGCAACGCCCGTTCGACCTCGGCACCCGTCGCGTCACCGCCGGCGTGCACCACGCGGAACGCGCTGTGCCCACCTTCGCGGGTGCGCTCCAGCAACCCGTCCGGACGGGCGTCGAACACGGCACCGCGTTCACGCAACCGCGCCACCGCAGCGGGTCCGTCGGAGATGATCGCCGAGACAGCCTCGACAGAGCAGAGGCCCGCGCCCGCCGTCAGCGTGTCCTCGATGTGCCGCTCGACCGAGTCTCCGGGATCGTGCTGGTCCTCCATGACGACCGCGACGCCGCCCTGAGCCCAGCGCGTGTTGCCGTCGTCGCCCGCAGCCTTCGTCACGACCAGGACGCGAAGTCCCAGCTCACGGGCGTGCAGCGCGGCCGTCAGCCCCGCCACGCCCGTGCCGACCACGATCAGGTCGGCCCGCGCCTCCCAGCGCGCGGCCATCACTCACCGCCGCCGGGCTGGCCGATCTCGATCATGCGCTGCACGGCACCCTGCGCCCTGCGAGCGGTCTCCAGGTCCACGTGCACCTCGTCCAGACCCTCACGCACGCAACGCAGCAGAGCGGCCGGCGTGATCATCTTCATGTAGGTGCAGGACGCGCGGTCGTTCACGGCGCGGAAGTCGATCTCCGGAGCGGCCTTGCGCAGCTGGTGCAGCATGCCGACCTCGGTCGCGACGAGCACCTTGCGGGCGTTCGTCGAGCGAGCCGCGGTGATCATGTCGCCGGTCGAGAGGATCTTGACCTTCTCCGCCGGCACGATGCCCTCGCCGCTCAGGTACAGAGCCGACGTCGCGCACCCGCACTCCGGGTGGATGAACAGGTCGGCGTCCGGGTTCGCGGCGGCACGTTCGGCCAGCTCAGGCCCGTTGATACCGGCGTGGACGTGGCACTCGCCCGCCCAGATGTGCAGGTTCTCGCGGCCGGTCTCGCGCTTCACGTGCGCGCCCAGGAACTGGTCCGGGCAGAACAGCACCTCGCGGTCGGCCGGGATCGAGCGCACCACGTCGACGGCGTTGGACGACGTGCAGCAGATGTCCGTCTCGGCCTTCACCTCGGCCGTGGTGTTCACGTAGGACACGACGACGGCGCCGGGGTGCTCCGCCTTCCACTCGCGCAGCTGGGCGCCGGTGATCGAGTCGGCCAGCGAACACCCCGCGCGCTCGTCCGGGATCAGCACGGTCTTCTCGGGCGCCAGGATCTTCGCGGTCTCGGCCATGAAGTGCACGCCGCAGAAGATGATGGTCTGCGCGTCGGACTGCGCCGCGATGCGAGACAGCGCGAGCGAGTCGCCGGTGTGGTGGGCGATGTCCTGGATCTCGGGCAGCTGGTAGTTGTGCGCCAGGATGACGGCGTCCCGCTCCTTCGCGAGGCGCAACACCTCGTCCCGCCACGCCGCGTTCGGCTCGACTCCGCCGAACACACCTGACGCGGTTCGCTCCACAGTTGCGGTAGCGACCATCGCTGCCTCCTCGGTTCCAGGTTTTCGCCTGTTGGTCGAAAACGTCGCCGATAGTATCAGCCGAGTGGCGGGCGTGGGACATGAAGTTCTGGCAGCTGTGCTGCGGGTGAGAGGTGCGTCACTCCAGGTCATGCTGTGGGAGCGCGCACGGGAGCCACATGCTCACCGCTGGTCGCTGCCAGGTGGCGGCCTGCGGGTGGACGAGGACGTGGAGACCTCCATCCGCCGTCAGCTGACCGAGAAAGTCGACGTGCGACAGTTGTCACACGTCGAGCAGCTGGCCGTCTTCAGCGCCCCGGACCGCGTTCCCGGACCCCGTGTCGTGGCGACGGCGTTCCTCGGACTGGTGCCCTCCGACGCCGACCCGGAGCGTCCGTCGGACACCGAGTGGCACTGCGTGGACACGCTCCCTCCGATGGCGTTCGACCACTCCTCGATCGTGCACCGAGCACGGCACAGGCTCGCCTCGAAGCTGTCGTACACGAACCTCGGATTCGCCCTCGCGCCACCGGAGTTCACGATCTCCCTGCTGCGCGACCACTACTCGGCCGCACTCGGTTACCGGGTGTCCGCGACGAACCTCCAGCGGGTCCTGTCCCGCCGGTTGTTGCTGGAACCGACGGGTGGCACCGCTCCCCCAGGTCCGTCAGGAGGCCGTCCCGCGGCCCTGTTCCGGTTCAGCGCCAAGGGAATCAAGGTCACCGACCCGTTCGCCGTGCTGAGACCGCCGGGATCCGGCCGTCCGGCGGGCGGGAGTGGCACCCCGTAACGTGGGACGCGTGGCAGAGACGCTCCCCCTCTTCCCCCTGGGCACGGTGCTGTTGCCCGGGGCGTCTTTGCCGTTGCACATCTTCGAGCCGCGCTACCGCCAGCTCGTCGTCGACCTGATGACGGGTTCCTTGTTCGGCCGCACGTTCGGGGTCGTGTGCATCAAGGACGGCTGGGAGGTGGGCGCCGACAACGTCCGCGCCCTCAAGGACATCGGCTGCTCCGCCGACCTGCTCGACGCCCGCCCGTTGCCCGAGGGCCGGTTCGACATCGTCACGCGCGGAGTGAAGCGCTTCCGCCTGCTGGACGTCGACTCGACGACCGCGCCGTACCTGCTCGGCCACGTCGAGTACCTGGACGACTCACCGGTGCCCGAGGCGGCGCTGGAGGTCGTGCCGATTCTCGAACGGGGAGCGCGCGCGGCTCACGAGCGGTACTGCGGAGCCGCGTGGCACCGCGAGGACTGGTCGGCACCCGCCGAGGACGTCGAACTGGGCGCGTTGTCGTACCTGCTCGCCGCTGACTGCCTGCTGCCCGTGGAAGATCGGCAGCGGTTGCTGGAGGAGACGTCGCCGGCGCGGCGGTTGCGTTTGGTCCGGCGGATGCTGCACCGGGAGACCGGGATTCTCAGCGCGCTGAAGGCCGTTCCCGTGCCGCTCACGGAGTTCGGGCACGTGCCGAGCCCGAACTGAAGAACCGCTTGAGCTCCGGGACGACGAGCTCCGGGCGTCTGATCGGGCTGTTGTGGGCGGCTCCGCGCAGTTCGGTCACGTGCGGGATGAACGTGCCAACGGTGGCCATGGCATCCTTGAGGAAGCGCGGGGCCTTCGAGCCGCCCATGAGCGCCACGGTGGCCTTGAGGGTGTTGAACCGCTCCAAGTTCGCGTGGACCTCACCGGCGACCCGGAAGTCGTGGGGGACGGTCGACAGCAGTCCGGTCTGGTTCTGCGCATCCTCCTGGACGAGGTAGCGCAGCAGCACGGTCAGGAGCGGGCGCGGCTGCAGGCGCAGCCAGAGCGGCCCGACGCCCGCGCCTTTGAGGAGCGTGACCAGTGCGTCGGCCCTCCTGCCGTCCGCGACCTCGGCCTCGAACCGCTCGAAGACGGGCTTGCGGTGAGGCAGGTGGGCCGATGGCTGGTAGGCGGCGACATGGGTGACGCTGGGGAGGACCCGCGCGGACTCCAACGCGATCAGGCCACCGGAGCCGACCCCGAACAGTCGCTGCGACCCGGTGGCCGCCACGACGGCTTCGACGTCCTCGACCTCGGTTCCCAGGTTGTGCTCCGCGGTGTGCGGCCCGCTGCGCCCGCGGCCACGCCGGTCGAAGGCGTGGACGGTGAACTCGTCCGCGAGCGCTTGCGCCAGCTTCTCGTAATCCTTCGCCGATTCCATGGCGCCGTGGATCACGACCAGGCCGGGCCCGGTTCCGGTGGTGCGGTAGCCGATGGGAGTGCCGTCACGCGACGCTGCTCGGGTGACCATGAGATCAGGGTAGGTCGAAGAACCTCCTGAGCTCCGGAACGACGAGGTCCGGGCGTTCGGTAGGGCTGCCGTGGTCGGCTCCGCGCACCTCCACCCTCGTGGCGTCGGGGAGAAGCGTTTCAAGGATCGCCAGAGCGTCTTTGAGGTAGCGCGGGGACTTGGAGCCGCCCAGGAGCACCACGTCGGCTTCGAGCGCCTTGAACCGCTCCAGGTTCTTGCTGCCCTCGCCCACGACCCTGAAGTCGTAGCGCGCGGTCGGCAGCAGGCTGACCATGTCGACGTCGTTCGCCAGGAGCTTGCGCGTCACCGCGAGGAGGAGCGGGCGCGGCAGCAGGCCCAGCCACCGCGGCCCGACCTCCAGGCCGAGGCCGATCGTGACCAGGGCCTCCGCGTGCTGCCCGTTCGCGACCTCCCGCTCGAACCGCTCGAAGACGTGGTCTTTCAGGCCGGGCGCGGTGATCGGGGGCTCGTAGGCCGCGACGTGCGTGATACCTGGGATCGACAACGCGGATTCGAGCACGATCACCGCGCCGGAGCTGAGGCCGAACAACCGCTGCGCCCCGGTTTCGCGCACCACGGCCGCGATGTCGTCGACCTCGGTTTTCAGGCTGTGGTCGGCGGCGTGCGGAGCGCTGCCGTGGCGGCCACGCCGGTCGACGACGTGGACGGTGAACTCGTCCGCGAGCGCTTCCGCGAACTTCTCGTAGCTGGACGAGCTCTGCAACGCGCCGTGGACGACCACCAGACCAGGTCCGGTGCCCGTGGTGCGGTAGTTCACTTGAGTGACCATAAGATTAGAGTAACCCTAACCAAGGAGCTGATGTGGCGGGACTGAGAGAACGCAAGAAGGCGCTGACGAGGGCGACGATCGCGGCCTGCGCGGCAGAGCTGTTCGCGCGCAACGGGTTCCGCGCGGTGACGATGATCGAGGTCGCCGAGGCGGCGGAGGTGTCGGAGCAGACCGTCTACAACCACTTCCCCACCAAGGAGAGCCTGGTCTTCGATCGAGCGGACGAGTTGCGGGCGGCCTTGCTGGACCTGGACCAGTACTCCGGTGTGGTCGCAAACTACTGGGAGTGGCTGTCGGCAGCGGTGCTCGGGACGTCGGCACGCCGGGCGATCGGCAACCCCGGAGGGATGCCCCGGCTCGTGGCCACGGACGCGGGACTGCGGAGATACCTGCTGGAACTCGCCGACTCGTGGTCGAGCGCGCTGGCGGAGGTGTGGGTGGCGCGCCCATCGGGACGGTTCGACGACGCTGTGGTGGCCCGGACGCTCACGGATGCCCTGTTGCACGTCTTCGTGCGGGCTGTGGACCGCTTGGGGACGATCGAGACCGAGGAGGAGATCGACGCCCTGGAGGCTGAGATCCGCACGGCACTGGACGTGTTCCGGCCCGCGTTCGCCGCAATCGGCTGAGGCGGTTGTCGGATCGTTGAATTGTGGCCTTGTGGGATTGTTGAACAATTCGTACTCTGAGGGCCACGTCACACTCGTCAAGTACCCCTCCACCACGCTGCGAGGTGTCCCATGAGCACGACCACGACCGAGGACACAGGCCGTTTCGCCTGGTTCCGCAGTCTCGGCCAGAAGGGCAGGCGCGCGTTCATCGGCGCGTTCGGCGGCTACGGGCTGGACTCGTACGACTACTGGGTCCTGCCGCTGAGCCTGGTCGCGATCACCGGCTACTTCGGCCTGACCAAGGCAGAAGCGGGCCTGCTGGGCACGTCCACCCTGCTGATGAGCGCCATCGGCGGCGCGGTCGCGGGTGTGATGGCGGACCGGTTCGGCCGATCGAAAACGCTGATCATCACGGTCGCGGCGTACGCGTTCTTCACCGTGCTGTGCGGCTTCGCGACGAGCTACGAGACGCTGCTGGTCTTCCGCGCGTTGCAGGGACTCGGGTTCGGCGGTGAGTGGGCGGCCGGAGCGATCCTCGTGGCCGAGTACTGCAAGCCGAAGTACCGCGGCCGCACGGTGGCGTTCATCCAGAGCGCCTGGGCGGTGGGCTGGGGTCTCGCGGTCCTGATCAACACCCTGGTCGCCTCGCTGGCCGACCCCGCGTGGTCGTGGCGGATCATGTTCTGGACCGGCGCCCTGCCCGCGATCCTCATCTTCTACGTGCGCCGCAACGTCGACGACGCGCCGGAAGCCAAGGCGCACGCGAACCAGAAGGGCACGTTCCCCAAGATCTTCCAGGGCAAGACTCTCAAGACCACGCTGTTCGCCGCGCTGCTCGCCACCGGTGTCCAGGGCGGTTACTACACGCTCGCGACGTGGCTGCCCGCGTTCCTGCAGACCGGCCGCAAGCTCACGATCATCGGCACCGGCGGGTACCTCGCGTTCCTCATCACCGGCGCGTGGATCGGGTACGTGTGCGGCGGCTACCTCACGGACTACCTGGGACGCAAGAAGACCTTCGTGCTCTTCGCGACCGCCAGCGCGTTGCTGATCGTCGCCTACACGCAGATTCCCAACGGTGCCAACACGTTGGTGATGTTCCTCGGCTTCCCGCTCGGGTTCTGCATGTCCGCCATCTTCAGCGGGTTCGGCAGCTATCTCAGCGAGCTCTACCCGACGCACCTGCGCGGCACCGGCCAGGGCTTCACCTACAACTTCGGCCGCGCGTTCGGCGCGGTGTTCCCCGGACTGGTCGGGTTCATGGCCGACCGGCTGGGCATCGGCGGTGCGATGCTGTTCGGAGCGGCGGCGTACGGGATCGCTGTCGTCGCACTGATCTGGTTGCCGGAGACGGTCAACAAGGAGCTGGAATGACGACAGCGGGCACCGCACCGGGACAGGCGCAGGCCAACCTGATCGCCATCCCCAAGGACTGGGCGTACGACTTCCTCCTCTTCACCCACCGCAACCCCAAGCCTTGTCCGGTGCTCGACGTGCTGGACGCCGGCGAGACGGTCAGCGCGCTCAAGCAGGACGCCGACGTGCGCACCCACGCACCGCGCTACCGGATCTGGGAGAACGGCGAGCTGGTGGCAGAACCCGAGAACGCCACGGAGTTCTGGCGCGACGACCTGGTGACGTTCCTGATCGGCTGCAGCTTCACGTTCGAGACGGCACTGGAAAGCGCTGGAGTGCCGCTGCGGCACGTGGATCAGGGCAAGAACGTCTCGATGTTCGTCACGGACATCCAGTGCCGGCCCGCGGGACGGCTGCACGGACCGATGGTCGTGTCGATGCGGTGGATTCCGGAGTCCCTTGTGGACATAGCGCACAAGGTCACCGCGCTGATGCCGTCGGTGCACGGGGCTCCGGTCGGTGCTGGCGATCCTCGGATGCTGGGGATCTCCGACGTCGAGCGGCCCGACTTCGGGGACGCCGTCGAACCGGAACCCGGTGACGTGCCGGTGTTCTGGGCGTGCGGCGTGACCCCGCAGGCGGTGCTGATGAAGTCCAGGCCGCCGTTCGCGATCACGCACGCGCCAGGTCAGATGTTCGTCACCGACATGCCGGATTTCGCTTATCGGGTCGGGTGAGCTGACGGCGGCGTCTCAGCCGAGGCGCCGCCCCAGGTCGTCCAGGCCGTTCCACGCCGCACAGCAGCCGTAGGCCAGCGCTGCCGCGAGCGGCCACGCCAGAATCCCCCACCACGTCTCCAGCGACGGCGCCACGAGCAGCGTGTCGCCGGGCTTGATCGTCGCCGGCACCGGGTACGCGCCCGCCGCCACGTTGCCGCCCAGGTACTGGGTGAACCACGCCGCCGCGAACGACCCCGCCGTCATCGCCAGCATCACCACGGGCCCGCGCCGTTGCCGCAGCAGCCACACCGCGATGCCGGTGATCGCGCCCGCGCCGAGACCGATCATCACGAACACCATCAGCGCGTCCAGCCGGTGGTAGCTCTCGACGCCGATCGGGTAGAACTTGTTGTCGTTCGGCGAGACGATCTTGAGCTGGGCCGGGGCGAGCCACGACCACAGGTACCCGGCGGGCAGCCCGAACGCGAACGTCGTGAGCAGCACGACCAGGCCCGGCAGCAGATCCCGCTTCACCACGACCTTCGGCCGCGGCCGGATGTAGTGGTAGACGTACGGCGGCTCCGGCAGGGGTTCGATGCGAACCGGGGCTGCTTTCTCGTCCATTCGCGAGAGGTTACTACCGGGCAGAAGTGATCTCGCCGTGACGGCTGCAACGCGCCGCCCAGCCGTCCGGAGTCACCTGGACGACCATGCGGCGAGCGCACTCCGAGCAGTACCGCGGCGGGTCGATCATCGACAGGCGCTGACGGCAGAACGCGTGGTCGCCGTCAGCTTCCTCTTTGCCGCAGAAGGAGCAGTACGTCATAGGGTCTGGCTCAACGCCTTGATCGGCATCGACAGCTCTTCCAGCATGTCGAGGTCCTGCTGCGCGGGCCGGCCGAGGTTCGTCAGGTAGTTGCCGACGATGATCGCGTTGATGCCGCCGAGCATGCCCTGCTTCGCGCCCAGGTCGCCGAACGTCAGCTCACGACCGCCGGCGAACCGCAGGATCGTGCGCGGCAGGGCCAGCCGGAACGCGCCGACCGTCCGCAGCGCCTCGGCACCCTCGACGACCGGGTAGTTCTCGTAGGGCGTGCCGGGGTTCGGGATGAGGAAGTTCAACGGAACCTCGTCGGGCTCCAGCTCGGCCAGCTGCACGGCGAACTCCGCGCGCTGGGCCAGCGTCTCGCCCATGCCGATGATGCCGCCGCAGCAGACCTCCATGCCGGCGTCGCGGATCATCCTCAACGTGTCCCAGCGCTCCTCCCAGGAGTGCGTGGTGACGACCTCGGGGAAGTGCGAGCGCGCGGTCTCGAGGTTGTGGTTGTAGCGGTGCACGCCCATCGCCACGAGCTCGTCGACCTGCTCCTGCGTGAGCATGCCGAGCGAGCAGGCGATCTGGATGTCGTTGCCGTCCTCGCGGATGGCCTTGATGCCGTCGCGCACCTGCGAGAGCAGTCGCTTGTCCGGTCCGCGCACGGCGGCGACGATGCAGAACTCGGTCGCACCGGTGTCGCGGGTCTGCCGGGCGGCGCGCACCAGGCCGGGGATGTCCAGCCACGCCGACCGCACGGGCGACGGGAACTGGCCGGACTGCGAGCAGAAGTGGCAGTCCTCGGGGCAGCCGCCGGTCTTCAGCGAGACGATGCCCTCGACCTCGACCTCCGGCCCGCACCAGCGCTCACGCACCTCGTGCGCCAACGCCAGGAGCTCGGGGATCCGGTCCTCTGGCAGTTCGAGGACTTTCAGCACCTGAGCTTCGGACAGGCCGACACCTCGTTCGAGCACCTGCTCACGAGCCTCGTCGAGCACGTCGATCTGTTCCGGAGCTGCGGTCACGGTCTCTCCTCCTCCTGTGGCCTGGCGAGCACTATGCCTCACTGAATCCTTCATCGTGGAGCGACGTAGGTCACTGGACCGCGAACTGAGCCGCGAACGTCTCCGGGTCGAACTCGCCGCCGAACCACGGTGAAAACGATCTCTTGGCGACCGCCAGGAAATCCACAGAACCGAGCTTCGTCACACCTTGAGGGAGCGCACCGAGGAGGGGAGCGCCCGCCGCGTCGGGCAGATCGGCCAGGTTGGTGAGGGAGGCGAGGTCCGGGTGCAACGGCCAGCTGCCCACCACGACACCCAGCGACTCGATGCCCCTGCGCTGCAGCGCCTCGGCCGTGAGAGCGGTGGTGTTGAGGGTGCCCAGGCCCGCCTGCGCCACGATCAGGACCGGCGCGTTCACCGCCCACGCGATGTCGGCCAGGGTGGAACCGCCCTCGTCGAACCGCACCAGCAGCCCGCCGGCGCCCTCGACCAGCACCAGGTCGTGGGTCTCGTCGAGCTCGGTGACGGCTTTGGCGACGTCGGCGGGGTGCACGGTGGGCATGCCCGCCCGTCTCGCCGCGGTGGCCGGAGCCAGCGGGTCGGGGTATCTGGCCAGCTCACGGGTCGTCACGTCACCCGCCAGCCGCGCCACCTCGGCGACGTCGCCGGGCTCGCCGGGCAGCAGGCCCGTCTGGGCGGGCTTCAGCACCGCCACCCTGCGACCTTCCGCCCTGGCCAGGGCAGCGATGCCCGCGGTGACGGCGGTCTTGCCGACCTCTGTCCCGGTTCCGGTGATCACCAGCACGCTCACAGGCAATCACCCTATGCCGTCACATACCGTGAAGGCATGACCGAGCAACCGATCGTGATGTACGGCGCCGAATGGTGTGGGGACTGCCGCCGGGCCAAGTCGTGGCTGACCCGCAACAACGTGCCGTTCACCTACGTCGACGTCGAGCACGACGACGAGGCGCGCGACCGGGCGATCGAGATCTCCGGTCGCAAGCAGATCCCCGTCGTCGTGCTTCCGAGCGGCGAGTTCCTGGTCGAGCCGACCGACACTCAGCTCGCGGCCGCGATCACGGCCTGACAGATCGTCGCGACGTCGTCGTCCGTGCTGATGAACGGCGGCATGGTGTAGATCAGGTCGCGGAACGGGCGCAGCCACACGCCGTTGTCGACCGCGGCCTTGGTCGCTCGTGCCATGTCCACGGGCTCGTGGAGCTGCACGACACCGATGGCGCCGAGCACGCGCACGTCCTTGACGGTGGACAGCTCACGGGCGGGTGCGAGACCGGCCTTCAAGCCGTTCTCGATGCGCGCGATCTCCCGCTTCCAGTCCTGCGCGAGCAGCAGGTCGATCGACGCGAGCGACACCGCGGACGCCAGCGGGTTGCCCATGAACGTCGGCCCGTGCGCGAGGATCGGTACTTCGCCCTTGCTGATGCCGTCCGCGACCCGTGACGTGCACAGCGTGGCGGCCATCGTCATGTACCCGCCGGTCAGCGACTTGCCGAGGCACATGACGTCCGGGCTGACATTGGCGTGGTCGGCGGCGAACAGCTCGCCGGTGCGCCCGAAGCCCGTGGCGATCTCGTCGAACACGAGCAGCACGTCGTGTGTGTACGCGAGCTCACGCAGCACATGCAGGTAGCGCGGGTCGTGGAAGCGCATACCGCCCGCACCCTGCACGACGGGCTCGACGATGATCGCGGCGAGCTCGTGGGCGTGCTGTTCCACCATGTCGGCGAGGTGCTGAACGTATGCAGTATCCAATTCAGCCGGTGGACTGTCTGCGAAAACCTGCTCGGGCAGAATTCCATGCCAGAGCGAATGCATACCGCCTACTGGATCGCATACAGACATCGGCGTGAACGTGTCGCCGTGGTAGCCACCGCGCCATGTCAACATCCGGCGCTTCTCCGGACGGCCCTGCGAACGCCAATACTGCATACACATCTTGACGGCGACTTCGACGGACACCGAGCCGGAGTCGCACAGGAAGACGTGCTGCAGCTCCGACGGCGTGATCTCGACGAGCTTGGTCGCGAGGCGGATGGCGGGCTCGTGGGTGAGCCCGCCGAACATCACGTGACTCATCCGGCCGAGCTGATCCGTGACGGCCGCGTCGAGCACCGGGTGGCGGTAGCCGTGGATGGCCGCCCACCAGGACGACATGCCGTCGACGAGCTCGCGGCCGTCCGCGAGCGTGAGCCGGACACCCGAGGCCTCCGAGACGAGCAGCGGTTCCTGGGTGCCCGGCATCGGGCCGTACGGGTGCCAGACGTGCGCCTGGTCGAGCTTCAGCAGGTCGTCCACCTGCCAGACATTAAGCGAGACGAACAGGCAGCGTGTGCAGACCGCGGATCAGCGTGCTGTCCCGCCACACCAGCGTCTCCGGCTCGGCGGCGAGCTGCAGGTTCGGGAACCGTGCGAGCAGCTGCGTCAACGCCACGTCGAACTCCAGCCGGGCCAGCGGGGCGCCGAGGCAGAAGTGGATGCCGTGGCCGAACGCGACGTGCCCCTGCGCGGACCGCGTGACGTCGAGCTGGTCGGGGTTCTCGTACTTCGCGGGATCGCGGTTCGCGGCGACCAGCGACACCATCAGGATCTCGCCGGCGGGCACCGTCACGCCGCCGAGGTCGAGAGGCTCCTTGGTGAAGCGGAAGGTCGCGACGTTGACCGGACCCTCCAGCCGCAGGAACTCCTCCGTGCTCGCGGGGATCAGCTCGGGACGCTCGCGCAGGATCTGCAGCTGGTCCGGGTTGTTCAGCAGCGACAGCACCGCGTTGCCGATGAGGTTCACCGTCGTCTCGTGACCCGCCACGAGCAGCAGGAACGCCATCGAGACCAGCTCTTCGGTGTTCAGCCGGTCACCGGAGTCGTCGGCGTGCACGAGAGCGGAGAAGAACGTGTCGTTCGGCTCGGCCTCGGCGATCGCCATGACGTGCTGGTACAGGAAGCCGGCCATCGAGGTCGCCGCGCTCTGGACCTGCTCGGGCGTGCCGAAGGACAGCAGCTGGTTCGACCACTCGCGGAAGTCGTCGCGGTTGTCGATCGGGATGCCGAGCAGCTCGCAGATCACGGTGATCGGCAGCGGGAACGCGAAGGCTTCCAGCAGGTCGACCTCGTCGCCGTCGTTCAGCTTGGCGATCAGCTCGGCCGCGATCTCCTGCACGCGCGGCCGCAGCAGTTCGATGCGACGAGCGGTGAACGCCTTCGTCACGAGCTTGCGCAGCCGGGTGTGGTGCGGCGGGTCCATGTTGAGCATGTGGACGGCGAGCGTGGGCTCGATCTCGCGGCGCTCGGCGGCATCGGAAGCGTGCGTCACCATCAGGTGGCCGCCCTCGAGGATGTTCTTGCTGACCCTGGAGTCGGTGAGAGCGATCTTCGCTTCGTCGTAACGAGTCACGAGCCAGACCTTGAGCCCACGCGGCATGTGGACTTCCTGCACGGGCCCCTCGGCACGCAACATGTCGTGCACTTCGTGCGGGTTCTGGACGTAGTCGGCGGGCAACTGGGTGAGTGTCGTCACCTCACCCAGTTAACCCCGTTAACTCATGTCTCGCCACTATTTCTCGAGCGATCCTCGTTCCTGCACCGTCCACGTCGTGCCGTCCGGGTCGGTGAAGTCGAAGAAGCTCGCGTAGTCGCGGCGTCCCGGGTCGATTCCCGGTTCGAAACCGCCCTGCCAGTCGGGCAAACCGGCCTTGTGCCGCAACGAACTGACGTTCAGGCCTCTTTCGGACATTTCACGGTGTGCGGCCTCGATGTCGGTGACGACGAGGGTCGCGGAGAGGCCGGTGCCGAACTGGATCGAGCACCCGGAACCCGGCGGAGTCAGCTGGACGACGCGGAACTCGTCGTTGGGGTGGTAGTCGACGTCGAGCACGAACCCGGCCTGGACGTAGAAGCCGAGCGCCCGGTCGACATCCGTGACGGGAAGCGTGACGACCTCGATCGCGTAGTCCATGTCAGACCAGCACCTCGCCGCCGTCGACCGCGAGCGAAACACCGGTCATGAACGTGTTGGTGAGCGCGAACAACACGGCGTCGGCGATGTCCTCGGCCTGCCCGATCCGGCGCACCGGGCTGGTGGCCTGCTTGTGAGCGAACAACGCGGCCTTCTTCTCCTCGCCCAGCGCGTCGTAGGCGCCGGTGTCGATCGTGCCGGGCGAGATCGCGTTGACCCGGATCGGCGCGAGCTCGACCGCGAGACCCCGGACGACCGCGTCGACGGCTGCGTTGGTGGCGCCGACCGCGAGCATGCCCGGCATGACCTTGCGGGCCGAAGCTCCCGAGAGGAACACGAACGAGCCGTTCTCCGGCATGCGCGACGCGAAGTGCTTCGCCAGCAGGATCGCGCCGACGACCTTGACGTTGAGCGACGCCTGGACCGCTTCCGGGGTCAGTTCCTTCGCCGTGCCACGGGCCCTGGCCGATCCGGTGGACACGACGTGGTCGATCGCGCCGACCTTCTCCGCCAGCTTCGCGATGCTGGCCTCGTCCGTCAGGTCGACCTCGTCCCGGCCGGCGACGACCGCCGTGCCCCCGGCCTCCTCGACCTTCTTCACCACGGCCTGCGCGATGCCGCTGTTGCGGCCGATCACCAGCACGTTCACTTGCGCTCCTGGAGTTCGTCGGGGTCGAGACCGCGGTCGATGCCGTGCGACACAACGCCTTGACCGGGTTCGAGGACCAGCTTGCGACCGTCGAGGAACACGTCGACCACGTCGGGTTCGAACGACACCCAGCCCGAGATGGCCGCCACCTCCGGCCACGCCTGCGGGTACGACCAGGCGGCGCGCTTGCGTTCGCCGATGTCGTAGTAACTCGCCAAACCTTTGTAGGGGCAGAAGGTCTCGCCTTCGACGTGCTTCAACGCGGCCGTGTCGATGTCCGCGCGCGGCACGTACCACCGCGGCGCGAAACCGGACTCGTAGAGCACCAACGGCCTCTTCGTGTTCGCAATGGTCCTCGTGCCGTCGCGCACCACCAGGTGCCGCGAGGTCCGGCGGATGTCGTTGCGGTGGTAGGGATCCGCCGCGTGCCCGACGATCCGGTCGTCCTCCTCGTAGAACGCGTCCATTGCACGCCAAGCGAAAGCGACTCGGCCTTCGAGGACCTTGGCGTGGTCCGGTAAGTCCGTGTGCTGCCAGGCCGCGTGCTTCTTCTCCAGCACGGTGAACCAGGCCGTCGCCCCGAGGTCGCGGTGGTTCGTGGTGCGGCTTTCCTCGTCCAGCCCGGTGACGTCTTCGCGCGGGAAGTACGCGACCGGATAGCGGCCGGGTTCGTGGAGCAGCACGACGTCCTCGCTGTCCGCCACCCACTGCCCGTCGAGCCGCACGCGCATGCGGCGCCGCAACGGTTCGACGAACAGCAAACGCTCCGGAAACGGCTCCGGCGTGAGGAACTGCCCCACCGCCTTCGCACCCAACGGTCCCTGCTGCCACGACAGTCCCATGACCTCTCCTAACCCTTTAAATTGGTATTGATAGTTAGGCAGACCGTCCTATAACCTGTCAAGGGCAACTTTGGAGGTTAGAGATGAGCGAGGCCCTGCTGCTGGACCTGCTGAACACGACGCCGGTGGTCGACGGCGTGCCGCGCGACGACCTCGCTTCCCCCGAGGCAGGCCTGAGCTGGCTCTCCGCCCACGACCAGCCCGTGTCGGAGGACGAGTGGCGTGCTCTGGTGTCGGCGCGTACGGCGTTGCAGGCCGTCGTTCGCGGTGGCGAGCCCTCTGCGTTGGCGCCGTTCGTCGAGGGCGTGCGTCAGACGGCCGGGTTCGACTCGGGTGTCGCCTGGCACCTCGACCTGCCCGCCGGTCGTTCCGCCGCCGCCCAGGCCGTGCTCGCGTGGGACGCGCTGCGCGTCTCCAGCCCCGGCCGGCTGCGCCCGTGCGCCAACGACGAGTGCCGGCTGTTCCTGATCGACACCAGCAAGCCGAACACCGCCCGCTGGTGTTCGATGGCGGTGTGCGGCAACAGGATGAAGGCCCGCCGCCACTACCAGCGCACCCGAGAGGCCCAGTGATGGCCCACCTGCTGTCGTTGAACGTCGGTCTGCCCAAGGACGTCTCGTGGCGCGGCCAGACCGTCCACACCGGAATCTTCAAGCAACCGGTCTCCGGTCCGCTGATGGTCCGGCGGCTCAACGTCGACGGCGACGGCCAGGGCGACCTCGGCGGGCACGGCGGCGAGAACCGCGCAGTCCTTGTGTACCAACGGGAGTCGTACGAACACTGGCGCTCCGAACTCGGCCGGGAGTTCGAGTACGGCCAGTTCGGCGAGAACTTCACCGTCGACGGTCTGGCCGACACCGAGGTGCACATCGGCGACCGGTTCCGCATCGGCCAGGCGGAGTTCGAGGTCACGCAGCCGCGCGTCACGTGCTACCGCGTCGGCATGCGCCTCGGCGAACCCCGCATGCCGTCGTTGATGGTCGCGCACGGCCGCCCCGGCTTCTACCTGCGCGTGATCACCGAGGGCGAGGTCCAGGCGGGCGACGAGATCGTGCGCACCCGCGTCGGCAGGCACGAGATGAGCGTGGCGGACATCGACGCGCTGCTCTACCTGCCAGGCAAGGATCCCGAGAAGCTGCGCAAGGCGGTCGACATCCCGGCACTGAGTCCGGGATGGCAGGGCTCGTTCCGCGACCTCCTCACCCCTCAGCCCGAGGAATCGACGCAGTGGCAAGGATTCCGGCCGCTGCGAGTCACGAAGATCGTGCAGGAGAGCCCGACTGTCACGTCGTTCCACCTCGACGGTGACGGCCTGCCGCCTGCCACTCCCGGCCAGTACGTGACCGTGCGCGTGCCAGGTGCAGGGGTGCGGAGCTACTCACTCTCGTCCGATGCGTACCGGATCAGCGTCAAGCGCGACGGCCTGGTCAGCACGTACCTCCACACCGAGCTCAAGGTGGGCGACACACTCGACGTCGCCGCCCCGCGAGGCGATTTCGTCCTGGAGGCCGGGACCGAACCGGTGATCCTGCTGTCCGCAGGAGTCGGCGTCACGCCGGTGCTCGCGATGCTGCACGCGCTCAAGGGCACTGAGCGGGAGGTTTGGTGGCTGCACACCACGCGCTCTGCCGACCACTCCTTCGCGGCCGAGGCTGCGGAGGTGCTGGCGGGAATGCCTCGAGGCCATGAACACGTCCACCTCACCGACGACCCCTCAGCCCCCGCCCAGAGCCGCGGCCGCCTCACCCGAGCCGACCTCGCCGGACTCGCCCTTCCCACTGGCGCCTCCGCGTATCTCTGCGGCCCCAACGCTTTCATGGCCGACATGCGCGCCGCCCTCATCGACCTCGGCTTCGACCCGGCCCGCATCCACAGCGAGCTGTTCGGGGCGCGTTCGTCCATCAACCCCGGCCTGATCGGCACGAAAACCGTTGCACCGCACCAACCCGAACGCCAAGGCGACGGCCGGAAGATCACGTTCGCCCGCAGTGGCCTGACCGCGGCCTTGCGAGGTGGCGAGTCGATCCTCGAACTAGCGGAAGCGTGCGACGTCCCGACCCGCTGGTCGTGCCGCACCGGCGTCTGCCACACGTGCGTGACACCGATCGTGTCCGGCACCGTCCGGCACGACCCGGACCCGCTGGAACCACCGGCTCCCGGCCAGGCGCTCGTCTGCTGCGCCCGGCCGGAAACCGATCTGGTCTTGGACCTCTAGCCCAGGCAGCCCGGGCCGAGCAACGCCTTCAGGTCACCCATCAGCGACGGCGTCGGCGACACCCGCAGCGCGTCGTCCAGCTTCAGCATGGTGTTGCGCGACGCGTTGATGATCAGGTTGAGGTGCACCTCGGTCGAGCCGGGGTGCGCCCGCAGGACGTCCTTGAGCTGCGTGACGATCTCCGTACGGCACTTGGTGGCCGGCATCTTCAGCTTCAACGCCCGCGACCCGATCTCGCTCAGGTCCGGCACCACCAAGTCGTTGGCGATCAGCGAGATGCGGTCGTCGCGCTTGGCCACGCGGGCCTTGACCAGCACGATCGCGTCCTCGACGACCGACATGCCGTGCACCATGAAGCTCTTCGGGAAGAACAGCACCTCGATGCCACCGGCGAGGTCCTCGAGCTGGGCCGAGGCCCACGACTCGCCGTTCTTGTTCACCCGTCGCGTCACCGAGGCGAGGATGCCGCCGAGCGTGACCTGGTGGCCGTCGGGGACGTCGCCTTCCAGGATCCGAGCGATCGACGCGTCCGAATAGGACTCCAGCACGTGCTCGACGCCGTTCAACGGGTGCCCGGACACGTAGAGGCCGAGCATCTCGCGTTCGAGGGCGAGCTGGTGCTTGGACTCCCAGTTCTCGACCGGGATCTTCACGTCGAAGACGCCCGCGATGTCCTCGTCGTCCGAGTCGCCGCCGCCGAAGAGGTCGAACTGGCCCTTGGCCTCTTCCTTCTTCGTGATCATCACGGCGTCGACCGCGTCCACGTGGACCATGTGCAGGCCCTTGCGCGGGTGGCCCAGCGAGTCGAACGCGCCGGCCTTGATCAGCGACTCGACGACCTTCTTGTTGCAGGCCGTGGCGTCGATCTTGCGCAGGAAGTCGGAGAAGTCGACGAACTTCCCCTTCTCCTTGCGCGCCTTGATGATCGAGTCGACGACGTTGGCGCCGACGTTGCGGATCGCGCCGAGACCGAAGCGGATGTCCTTGCCGACCGGGGCGAACTCGCGCTCGGACTCGTTGACGTCCGGCGGGAGCACCGTGATGCCCATGCGCCGGCACTCGGCGAGGTAGATCGCCGACTTGTCCTTGTTGTCGGAGTTCGTGGTGAGCAGCGCGGCCATGTACTCGGCCGGGTAGTTCGCCTTGAGGTACGCGGTCCAGTACGCGATGACGCCGTAGGTGGCGGAGTGCGCCTTGTTGAACGCGTAGTCGGCGAAGGGAACCAGGATGTCCCAGAGGGTCTTGATCGCCTCTTTCGAGTACCCCTGGTCGATCATGCCCTTCTCGAAGCCCTCGAACTCCTTGTCGAGGATCTCCTTCTTCTTCTTGCCCATCGCGCGGCGGAGAAGGTCTGCTTGGGCCAACGTGTAGCCCGCGACCTTCCGCGCGATCGCCATGACCTGCTCCTGGTAGACGATCAGGCCGTAGGTCGTGTCCAGGATGTCCGCGAGCGAGTCGACGAACTCCTCGTGGATCGGCGTGATCTCCTGGAGCTTGTTCTTGCGCAGCGCGTAGTTCGTGTGCGAGTTCGCGCCCATCGGACCCGGCCGGTACAGGGCGATGACGGCCGAGACGTCTTCGAAGTTGTCCGGCTTCATCAGCCGCAGCAGGTCGCGCAGCGCCGAACCGTCGAGCTGGAACACACCCAGCGTGTCGCCGCGGCCGAGCAGCTCGTACGTCTTCTTGTCGTTCAACGGCACCTGCGCGCCGTCGGTGATCTCGATCTTGCCCTTGCCGTTGAGCTCGATGTTGCGCAGGGCGTCGTCGATCGTCGTGAGGTTCGACAGACCGAGGAAGTCCATCTTCAGCAGGCCGAGCGTCTCGCACGTCGGGTAGTCGAACTGCGTGATGATCGAGCCGTCCTGCGGGCGCATCCAGACCGGGATGTGGTCCATCAGCGGTTCCGCGGACATGATGACCGCACACGCGTGCACACCGGCGTTGCGGATCAGGCCCTCGAGACCACGACCGGTGTCGATGATCTCCTTGACCTGCGGGTCCGTGTCGTAGAGCCCGCGGACCTCGGTGGCCTCGTTGTACCGCTTGTGCGACGAGTCGAAGATGCCGGACAGCGGGATGTCCTTGCCCATGACGGCGGGCGGCATCGCCTTGGAGATCCGGTCGGCGACCGCGTACCCGGGCTGCCCGTACAGAACCCGGGCGGAGTCCTTGATGGCGGCCTTCGCCTTGATGGTGCCGAACGTGATGACCTGGGCGACGTTCGCCGAGCCCCACTTCTCCGTGACGTACCGGATGACGTCACCGCGCCGACGCTCGTCGAAGTCGATGTCGATGTCGGGCGGCGAGACGCGGTCCGGGTTCAGGAACCGCTCGAAGATCAGGCCGTGCGGCAACGGGTCGAGGTCCGTGATGCCGAGCGCGTACGCGATGAGCGCTCCGGGAGCGGAACCACGACCGGGGCCGACGCGGATGCCGTTGGCCTTGGCCCAGTTGATGAAGTCCGCGACGACGAGGAAGTACGACGGGAACCCCATCTGCAGGATGACGCCGATCTCGAACTCCACCTGCTTGGTGTGCTCGTCGTCGACCCCGTTCGGGAACCGCCGGTGCATGCCGCGCCAGACCTCGTCGCGGAAGAACTGGTCCTCCGTCAGCCCGTCCGGCACCGGGTAGACCGGCATGAGGTTCTTGAACGCGAACATGCCGGTCGTGTCGACCTTCTCCGCGATCAGCAGGGTGTTGCGGCACCCCTCCTGCCACGCGTCGCTGCTGTCCACCGCGCGCATCTCGTCCGGCGACTTCAGGTAGTAACCCGTGCCGTCGAACTTGAACCGCGTCGGGTCCTGCAGCGTCTTGCCCGTCTGGATGCACAGGAGCGCCTCGTGCGTCTCCTTGTCCGTCGGGAACGTGTAGTGCGAGTCGTTCGTCACGACGAACGGGATGTCGAGCTTCTTCTGGATCTCCAGCAGACCCCCGCGAACCCGGCTCTCGATCTCGATGCCGTGGTCCATGATCTCCATGTAGAAGTTCTCTTTGCCGTAGATCTCCTGCCACTTGGCAGCAGCCTCCAGCGCTTCCTTCTCATGGCCCAGCCGCAGCCGGGTCTGCACCTCACCGGACGGGCACCCGGTGGTCGCCATCAGCCCGGCGCTGTGCTCGGCGATCAGCTCCGCGTCCATCCGCGGCCACTTGCCGAGCTGCCCCTCGGTCGACGCGAGGCTCGACAGCTTCATCAGGTTGTGCAGGCCCTCGGCGTTGCGCGCCCAGATCGTCTGGTGCGTGTACGCGCCGGACGCCGACACGTCGTCCGCCTTCTGCCCGGGATCGCCCCACAGCACGCGCTTCTTGTTGAACCGCGACTCGGGCGCCATGTAGGCCTCGATGCCGATGATCGGTTTGATCCCGGCACCTTGCGCCTGCTTGAAGAAGTCGTAGGCCCCGTACATGTTGCCGTGGTCGGTGATGGCCGCGGCGGGCATGCCCATGCGCTCGCACTCGGCGAACATGTCCTTGAGCTTCGCCGCACCGTCGAGCATCGAGTACTCGGTGTGCACGTGCAGATGCACAAACGAGTCCGACACGGGCAACCCCCTTGTATAGCAAGCGTTTCCGCGCATATGAGGGGGACGGGAAGGCCCCTGGCGCTCGTCGAGACTAGCCGACTTGCTTTGGTTCATGAACGTCGACCCGCCCAACGGTTTCAAGATCTTCCGCCAGGGCAAAAGGTCGGCATTCTACAGCTCGTCGGCGATCAATCGCGCGCACGACAGCGCACGTCACCTTGATCTCGATCCGGTAGGCGGTGACGCGAAGATCGCAGGCGGAAGGTAGCGTTCACCGCGTGGTGGCCCCTGATCCCGTAGACGCACGCCTGCTCGCCGTCCTGGCCGAGTCGGGCCGTGCAGCCGTGCACGAGATCGCCCAGCGCCTGGGCATGGACCCGCGCGAAGCCGCCATGCGCCTCATCACCCTCTCGGGCAGCGGCCTGCCCCTGCTCGTCGGCGTCGAATGCGACCCGAACGGCATCCGCCGAGCCCTCGCGAACGCCGCCGCCTACGGCAACTACATGGGCGGCCCGCCCTCCGGCCCGTACTCGGTGCACCAGAGCGGCCCCCACCACGTCACCGGCCCCGCGCAGCCCCCGCAGTACGCCCCGCAGTACGCCCCGCAGAACCCGCCCAGCCAGCCCTTCCCGGCCCAGCCGCAGGCCACCTGGGGCCCGCCGCAGTCCGCGGGCTGGGTCCGGGCGGACCAGGCGCAGCCCAAGCCGTTCTCGCGGACCGGCAAGATCGGCTCCACCCTGGAGGCCGACAGCCTCGAGGGCGCGCACCTCTCGATCCAGCTCGTCGAGGTCGTGGACCCGGCCGACTTCCTCTTCACCGCGGCGGGCTACAAGCTGGCCGAGGGTGAACGGGCCGTGGTCGTCCACACCGAGGTCACCAACACCTCGCAGGTCCCGTACACCTCGCTGCCGGACATGTACCTGGTCCTGGTCACGAAGACCGGCGAAACGGTCACCAAGGCCCCGGTCTCGCTCTCCTCGCGCCCCGCGCACAAGCTGGGCGCGCAGCCCGGTGAGACGGCGGGCGGCCACACGGTCTTCGTCCTGCCGGACACGACCGAGGTGATCCAGGTCCGCTGGAGCGTCCGCCCCGAGGTGGACATCAACACGCTGGTGTGGACCGTAGAGGACTGAGCACGTCCAGCGCCGCCGCGTGCACGCCCGGCGCCGCGGCCAGGTACTCACGGCTGGTCAGCTCCCACGGCTTGCCGTCGAGATCCGTGACGACACCGCCTGCCTCCTGCACGAGCAGCACACCGGACGCGTGCGCGCGCACGTTGTCGTACTGCCAGTGCACGTCCATCCGACCGGCGGCGACCTGGGCGAGCTGATGGGTCACCGGCACGGAGATCCGCACGTAGAGAGCCTCCTTCGCCATCGCGGCGTACGAGGCGCCGACCCGGTCCGCCATCTCCGGCCCCTGACCGGGCTGAGCCTGGCCGGTGCCCGCCAGCGCGCCGTCGAGTGAGGTCTTGTCCGAGACCTGGAGCCGCACTCCGTTGAGGAACGCACCGCCGCCCTCGGTGGCCGTGAACATCTCGTCGAACAGCGGGAAGTACAGGACGGCCAGCACCGGGCGGCCGTCGCGGACCAGGCTGACGCCGATGTTCCAGTCGGTCATGCCGTGGACCGCGTTCATGTTGCCGCCGACGGGGTCGACGAGCCACCAGTCGCCCTCGTCGAGCGCTCCGGAGCCGTGTTCGTCGTTGAGCCAGTTCGCGCTCAGGTGGATCGCGGTCAGTTCGGGCTGGAGCAGGTCGACGACGGCCGCGTCGTTGGCGCGGACGGCCTCGATGATCTCGGCGAGGCTTGAGGCGCGAGATTCGGTCGAGTAGCGGTTCAGCATCCGGCTCCCTGCACGCCGGACTGCCGCGGTGGTGGCGGCGGTGAGAGCTGCGGGCGCGGGGGCGGTGGTGGCGCCGGTAGCGGTGGTGGGCATGGCTTCCTCCAAGATTGACTGTCATGCAAGCGGATCTGAACCTGTTGACCGTGCTGGACGCCCTGCTCGAAGAGGGCAGCGTGATGGGAGCGGCGCAGCGGCTGCACCTGTCGTCACCCGCGGTCAGCCGCACGCTCGGCCGGATCAGGAAGGTGACCGGCGACGACATCCTGGTGCGGACGGGCCACTCGATGACGCCGACGCCGTACGCGCTCGGGATCGCCGAGGAGGTGCGCCGGCTGGTGCGGGAGGCGAACGCCGTGCTGTCGCCGAGCCGTGAGCTGGACCTCTCCGCCCTGGACCGCACGTTCACCGTGCAGTGCCACGACGCGCTGGCCTCGTCCGTCATCCCGTCGCTGGTGGGCCGGATCGCGGAGCAGGCACCGGGTGTGCGGCTGCGGGTGCTGGCCGAGCACTCCGGCGACACCGACGACCTGCGGCACCGCGTCGACCTGGAGCTCGGCGGCGGCACCCCGGATCTGCCGGAGTTCCGCTCCGAGACCCTCGGCACCGATCCGCTCGCCGTGGTCATGCGGTCCGGTCACCCGTGCGGCGAACTGGATCTGCGCGCCTACGCGGCCTACCCGCACGTACTGGTCTCCCGACGTGGTCGGCTGACCGCGCCGATCGACGACGTGTTGGCGGCGGAAGGGTTGCAGCGCAAGGTGATCGCGACCGTGGCGACGGTGCACACCGCCCTGCAGATCGCGGCGGCGAGCGACGCGCTCGTGACCACCACGACGATCCTCTGCCGGCCGTTGATCGAGGCGTTCGGGCTGGTCACCCGGCCGCTGCCGGTCGAGTCACCGGAGGCGGCGATCAACTGCAACTGGCACCAGCGCTACGACTCGGACCTCGCCCACGCATGGCTGCGCGACCAGGTGCGGGCGACTCTCACGGAAGTGCTAGCGCGATGACGCCGGGAAAACGCGGGTTCTCGGCCTCGTCGAGCATCGCGGCCGCCACGGTTTCGCGGCTGACCTTCGCACCGAGGTCGAACGGCGGCCCGGCGTCCAGCCCGACCGTGCGGCGGTCTGGGCTTTCGCGTTCATCGCTGAGCACCCCCGCGTGGAAGACGGTGCCCCCGGCGGCGAGGACGGCGTTGTCGGCCGCGATCTTGTCCGGAATCCGGTCGCCCAGGAACTTCCAGAGGACAGCGGCGCCCTCGCCCGCGGCCTCTGCCGACCCGCCCGTTCCATAGGCGCCGAGCCAGATGATCCGGCGCGGCCCGGCGGCGACGACCGCCTTGGCGCCGTCGAGGAGGACGCCCGCGCGGTCCGTGCCGAGGCCGGACAGCACGACGGAGTCCACGTCGAGGGAAATGCTCGAAGGGTCGCTCACATCACCGGCGACCTTGCGCAGGTTCGGGTGGTCCAGGCCGATTTTCCGCGGGTCGCGGGCGATCGCGGTGACGGTGTGGCCACGCTCCAGAGCCTGGCGGGTGAGGGCGAGACCGGTCCGGCCGGAAGCCGCGAGAATTGTCAGGTGCATGCCGAAAACGCTATTGAGCACACCGATTAACATCAAGTGCAATGTCATCAACCGGTGATTTACCCAGACGCAATCAGCCTTCTTCGCGCAGCTTTTCCAGCGATTCGGCGAGATCAGCCGGGTATTCCGACGTGTAGGTGACCCACTGGCCGTCGGCCGGGTGGTGGAAGCCGAGCTGCCGCGCGTGCAGCCACTGCCGGGTCACGCCGAGCCGCTTGGCCAGCGTCGGGTCCGCCCCGTACGTCAGGTCGCCGACACACGGGTGGTGCAGCGCCGAGAAGTGCACGCGAATCTGGTGCGTGCGCCCGGTTTCCAGGTGCACCTCGACGAACGACGCCGCCCGGAACGCCTCGATCACCTCGTAGTGCGTGATCGACGGCTTGCCGGAGTTCATCACCGCGAACTTGTAGTCGTGCTTCGGGTGCCGGTCGATCGGGGCGTCGATGGTGCCCTTGATCGGGTCCGGGTGCCCCTGCACGATCGCGTGGTAGACCTTGTCGACGGTCCGCTCTTTGAAGGCGTGCTTCAAAGCCGAATAGGCGGACTCGGACTTGGCGACGACCATGACGCCCGTGGTGCCGACGTCGAGCCGGTGCACGACACCCTGGCGTTCGGCGGCACCGGACGTGGCGATGCGGTGGCCGGCGGCGGCGAGCCCGCCCACGACGGTCGGCCCGGTCCACCCTGGTGACGGGTGCACGGCGACGCCCACCGGCTTGTCGACCACGATGATGTCGTCGTCCTCGTGGATCACGACCAGGCCCTCGACCGGGATCGCCTGCACGGTGACCGGCTGCGGCGGAGCGGGCAGCGTGATCTCCAGCATCGCACCGGCCGTCAGCCGGTCGGACTTGCCCACGACCCTGCCGTCGATCAGCACGTCGTCGGCGTCGGCGATCGACGCGATCGCGGTGCGGGACAGACCCAGCAGCTTCGCGAGGCCCGCGTCGACACGCATGCCGTCCAGCCCGTCCGGAATGGGCAGCGTTCGGTAACCGCTCACGCGTCGACCTTCTTCTCTTCTTTGTGAACCGTCCCGTCGTAGTCGTGCTGCAGAAGCGCCAGCACCACGATCGTCGCGCCACCGCAGACGATCGCCATGTCGGCGACGTTGAACACCGGCCACACTCGGCCGAACGGGTCGAACAGCGACAGGAAGTCCACCACGTGGCCGCGCATCGGCCCAGGCTGCCGGAACAGCCGGTCGGCCAGGTTGCCGAGGGCCCCGCCCAGCACCAGCCCGAGCCCGACGGCCCACGGCTGGGAGCGGAGGTTGCGCGAGATCCAGAGGATGAACCCGGCGACGCCCAGCGCGATGAGCGCCAGGATCCACGTCATGCCCTCGGCCATGCCGAACGCGGCGCCGGGGTTGCGGACGAACGTCAGGTAGAGCACGCCGCCGAACAGCTTGATCGGGTCGGCACCCTCGAGGAACGCCACGGACAGGACTTTGGTGAGGACGTCCAGCGCCAGCACGACGGCGGCCAGCACCGCGAGGATCTTGATCCGCGGCTCGGGCAGCGAACCGCTGATCGCGAACTCCGGCTCGATGACGTCGTCGGAGGACACGACCCGCTCGGCGGCGGGCTTCTCCTCCTCGGCCGGCAGCTCCGCGACCACGGCCACGGCCTCGGTTTTGGTGTCCGCGCCGGCGTCGTCGGCTTCGTCGTCGGCGAGATCGACCCCGACGAACTCGTTGGACTTGCGATCCGCGACCGGCTTCGGCTCGCTGACCTGCTCTTCCGCAGGCTTCTCAGCGACCTCGTCGGCGGCCTTGGACTCGTCACTCACCAGGTCATTGTCCACTACCGGAACTACGCGAGGAACGGCGGCAGGGTTCGGCTGTCGTCCTCGGGCACCCAGCGGCCGTCGCGCTGCGTGTAGGTCCACTTCGGACCCTCGGTGACGAGAGTGCGCAGCGCGGCCACCAGGCGGTCGACGTGCTCGGCGGTCGTACCCAGGCCGATCGAGGCACGCACGGCGCGCTCCTCGTGCGATCCGGCCTGCTTGACGAGCCGCCCGACGATCACGTGGGCGCAGAACGCTCCGTCACGGACGCCGATGCCGTACTCGCAGGACAGCGCCGCCGCGAGGAAGCCCGCGTCGAAGCCGGAGATCGTGAAGCTCACGACGCCCACCTTGTCGGCGTCGGTCAGGATCGACAGCTCGCGGAAGCCAGGGATCGAGCGCAGCCCGTCCTGCAGGCGCGTCAGCAGCTCCTGCTCGTGCGCGACCGTCTGCTCCCAGTGCCGCGACAGGATCTCGCAGGCCGACGCCAGCGCGTGCACGCCGACGACGTTCGGGCTGCCGGCCTCGTGCCGCTCCGGCACCGCGGACCAGGCCACGCCGAGCCGGTCGCCGTGGTCGGTCACCTTGGCCGTCGCACCGCCGCCCACCAGGTACGGCTGAGCCTGCTGCAGCCAGTCCGCGCGACCCACCAGGACGCCGGCACCGAACGGCGCGTAGATCTTGTGGCCGGAGAACGCGATGTAGTCGACGCCCAGCTCACGGACGTTGATCGGGCGGTGCGGGGCGAGCTGCGCGGCGTCGAGCGCGATGCGCGCGCCGTGCCTGCGGGCGACCTTCGCGAGCTCCGCGACCGGCCACAGCTCCCCCGTGACGTTGGACGCCCCGGTGACGATCACGAGCCTCGGGCCGACCGGGGCGGCGGCAAGAGCCCGGTCCAGCGCGACAACAGCAGCGCCGGACGACGACGGGGCGGGAATGCGCTGAACGTTCGGGCCACGCCACGGCAGCAGAGCGGCGTGGTGCTCGCTGTCGAACAGCACGACGGCGGTGTTGCGAGGAACGCTGCGCGCCAACAGGTTCAGCGAATCCGTGGTGTTGCGGGTGAAGACGACGGTGTCGGACGAGTGGGCGCCGACGAACTTGCGGATGCGGTCCCGCGCCTGCTCGTAGACGCGAGTGGAGACCTGGGAGGCGAACCCGGCGCCGCGGTGCACGCTGGCGTACCAGGGCAGCAGCTCGTCGACGGCGTCGCGCACCTCCTGCAGACAGGGCGCAGAGGCCGCGTGATCGAGGTTCGCATACGTCACGCGCTCTCCGGTGACGAGAGGAACGCGCAGGTCAGCGCCGACGACAGCGGGAACCGAGGTAACAGTCTGAGGGGTGATCGCGAGCGTCATCGAACTGCCTCCGAGGCCAGGGGCCCCGTTCTGCGAAGGCCCGCGCTTGACCGGCGCCCCACGCGCCGGACCAGGTCCTCACCAAGGGCACCCCACCGCGGTTGGAGGGTTGCCGGCCAGCAAGCTTGGGCTTGACGCTGGCTCTCATGACCTGCCGATGACGTTAGCGGAGCCTCGCGGCGGAAGTCGACCACCGATCACATGCTGAGAAGCCTCGGAGACCGAGCTAGTCGCCTGTCTCGCCCTTCCACCGTGCGTAGCGACCGGCCCGGTCCACGGCACGTATGCGCCGCTCAGCGGCATCGCGCGCCTCTTCGGTGGTCACGATGAGCAACTGGTCGTCGACCTGCAGCCGAGTCGTCGGCTGTGGCGTGAAACTCTTCCCCGACCGCACCACGAGGCTCACCGTGGCGCCGCTCGGCAGCCGCAGCTCGGTCATGTAGACGCCGTGCAGCTTCGACCCGCGCTGGATGTGCACCTGCAGCAGCTCGGCGCCCAGCTCGTCCAACGGCGAGGAGTCGACCTGCACCTCCTGCGCCTCGTGCAGGTTCACCAGCCCGAGCCGCCGCGCGAGGAACGGCAACGTCGAACCCTGCACCGCCGTCAGCACGATGACCAGCACGAACACCGCGTCGACCAGGTCGCGCGCACCCTCGACGCCCTGGATCAACGGAATCAGCGCGAACACGATCGGCACGGCACCGCGCAGCCCCGACCAGGAGAGGAACGCCTGCTCCCGCCACGGCACCTTGAACGGCAGCGAGGCGAGCACGACCGACAGCGGCCGTGCCACGAACGTCAGCACCACGCCCGCGATCAGCGCGGGAACCAGCGCGTCGAGCAGCCGCGACGGCGAGGCGTACAGGCCGAGTAAGACGAAGAGCCCGATCTGGGCGAGCCATCCCAGCCCCTCGGCGAACGAGAGGGTGTCGGCGCGGTGCGGCAGGCGGGCGTTACCGAGGGCGAGCGCGGCGACGTAGACGGCGAGGAAGCCGGACGCGTGCACCAGATCGCCTGCGGTGTAAGCGATCACGCACACGGCGACGGTGGCGAGTGGGTACAAGCCGGTGGCGGGAAGCGCCGCGCGTCTCAGTGCCGCCGCACCGAAAACGCCGAGCAGCACGCCGATGAGCGCGCCCGCCGCGAGTTCGTAGAGCACCAGCAACGGCGCGGTCCACGAGATCTTGTCCGCCGACGCCAGCAGCACCACGGCGATGTAGACCGGCGCGTCGTTGAGGCCTGATTCCAGTTCGAGCGCGCCCGTGAGCCGCGCCCCCACTCCCAGCGACCGCAGCACGCTGAACACGGCCGCCGCGTCCGTGGACGACAGCACCGCGCCCCACAGCAGCGCCATCCGCCAGTCGAGACCGAGCAGGAAGTGCAACGCCGTGCCGGTGACCGCGACGCTCACCGCGACGGCCACTGTGGACAGTGCCACGCCTAACCACAGCGACGTCTTCACGGCGTGCCAACGGGTCGTGAGCCCGCCCTCGGTCAGGATCAGCACCAGGGCCGCGATGCCGAGAGACTGCGTCAGGTCGGCGTCGTCGAACTTGATGCCGAACACCGACTCGCCGAGGAGCACTCCGATGCCCAGGTACAGCAACAGCGAGGGCAGGCCGAGCCGGATCGACACCCGCACCGCGATCACGGAGATCAGCAGTACGGCTGCGCCGATGCCCAGCACGACCGTGATGTCACCCACCTGGACCATTCTGGTTGATCACCACCGAATTGGACGAATCAGACGCGTTAACAACACCCGCCGTTCGCCCCTACTGGGCTCATGCGCGGTGGAGCATGTTGATCAGTGGCTCAATCCCTACCCTGCACGGAGTTGAACCATGAGGATCCTCATCGCGCTGGCGGCCGCCTTGATGGTGACCGGAACCACAGCGGCGCAAGCGGCGGCACCTGCCGTCCTGGCAGCACCGAACATCAACGTCGCGAACGTCCAGGCGCACCTGAACCAGTTCCAGACGATCGCGAACAACAACGGCGGCAACCGCGCCCACGGTCGTCCCGGCTTCAAGGCCTCGATCGACTGGGTGAAGAGCAAGCTCGACGCGGCGGGCTTCGCCACGCGCGTGCAGTCGTTCACCTACGGCGGTGCCACCGGCTACAACCTGATCGCCGACTACCCCGGCGGCGACGCCAACAACGTCGTCATGCTGGGCGGCCACCTCGACAGCGTCACCAGGGGCCCCGGCATCAACGACAACGGCAGCGGCTCCGCCTCGATCCTGGAGGTCGCCCTCCAGGTGAAAGCAACCGGTTTCAAGCCGACCAAGCACCTGCGGTTCGGCTGGTGGGGCGCGGAGGAGCTCGGCCTCATCGGTTCGAAGGCCTACGTGAAGTCCCTGTCCAGCACCGAGAAGTCGAAGATCAAGGCGTACCTGAACTTCGACATGACCGGCTCGCCGAACCCCGGCTACTTCGTCTACAACGGCCGTGAAGCCGGGTCGTCCCCCGGCTCGGTCGAACTGCAGCAGCGCCTGGAGGCGGCCTTCACGGCGATCAACGTCAAGACCGAGCTGACCAACGTCGACGGACGCTCCGACCACGCGGCGTTCTCGAGCGCGGGTATCGCGACCTCGGGCACGTACGCCGGCGGCGACGAGCGGAAGACCGCGGCGCAGGTGGCGAAGTGGGGCGGCACGGCCGGTCAGTACATGGACCGCTGCTACCACCAGGCCTGCGACACCACGTCGAACATCAACGCCACGGCTCTCGACCGCCACGCGGACGTGATGGCCATCGCGTTGTGGGGCCTGGCCGCCTAGAACCTGGTCAGCACCTGCACGGCCTCGTCGAGCACCGGTTCGACGAGGTCGGGCAGGGTCACGTACATCTGCGCCTGGCCGAGGTAGAGGCTGAACGCGATCAACGCGCGCTTCTTCGCGTGCTCGTGGTCGAACCCGAGCTGCTCGAACAGCTCGGTCAGGTAGCCGAGCCTTCTCTCCGTGACGCGCTTGAGAACCGGCGCGATCACCTCGTTCTCGGCGCCTGCCTGCAACGCCATCTCCACCGAGCCCTTGCGGTGCCGGTCGAGCACCGTCGCGAACAACGTCCTGAGCTTGTCCTGCGGCGTGCGTTCCGACTCGACCAGCTCGATGACCCTCTCGGTGTGCTCCCGTTCCCACCGCTCGACCGTCGCCCTCAGCAGCGCGTCGCGGTTCGGGAAGTGGTGGTAGACGCTCCCCTTCGTCGCTCCCGCCCTGGCCGCGAGCGGTTCGACGGCGACCGCGTTGAGCCCGCCTTCCGCCAACGCTCTCAGCGCTATCTCAGTCCAGTCGTCACGGGTGCGGCGCATTTCCGTACGCTAGCGTATGGTTCGCCAACATACGGTGCCGTATGGAAGGAGTGTGTCGTGGTTCGCAACGTGCACGAACGAGAGTTACCGGTCCCAGCTGGGCCGTTCGTCGATCGGATCCAGGAGCTGTGGCCGGTCGCGGGCTGGCCGGCCATGAAGTTCGACCGGCCGTTGGGTGTCGGCGCGGACGGCGGGCACGGCCCGATCCGCTACCGGTGCTCGGCCTTCGAGCCGGGTTCGTCGATCACCTTCGAGTTCACCACCGTGTCGGGCACGCACACGTTGTCCGCACACGGGAACGTGCTGCGCCACGAGCTGGTGGCGTCGTTCGACCTCGCGGGCCGCCTGCGCTGGGCGTTCATCGTCCACTGGCTGCACGACGCGCTCATCGAGGACTTCCTCGACAACTGCTCACGGGCAGCAGGCGACCCGCCCGCCACCCCAGCGCGGTGGTCTCCGTGGGTCCGGCTGATGCGGCGGGTGTTCGGCGCGATCAACCGGCAGCCGGCCCGCGCCTGATCACTCCTTGCGCAGCAGCAACTGCGCCTGCTGGAACCGCTCGCCCTCGTACGGCGCGCGCACCAGCCGCGTGATCTCGGTCAGGCCGGCCTGACCGAGCAGTTCCGAGAGGGCGTCGGGCAGCCAGCGATAGGCCGTGGTGACCTTGTGGTCGAACGTCCGCGGCCAGACGTCGTCGCCGCCGTAGAACCCGAGCAGCAGCTGACCGCCCGGCTTCAGCACCCGCACGAACTCCCTGAACACACCCGGCAGCTCCGTCGGTGGCAGGTGGATGACGGAGTAGAACGAGAGAACGCCGCCGAGGCTGCCGTCCTCGATGTCGAGGGCGGTCATCGTGCCCTCGTCGAACCTCAGGTCCGGGTGCGCCTGCCGGGCGATCGCGATCATCTCGGACGACAGGTCGACACCGAACGCGTCCAGCCCGAGCGCGTTCAGGTGCGCGGTGAGGTGACCGGGCCCGCAACCGAGGTCCGCCACCAGCTCGTTCGCCCCGATGTTGTCGGCGAACACCTGCAGCAGCGCGCGTTCCAGCGGCAGCTTCTCGAGGATGCCGCTGAACATCTCGGCGTACAGGGCGGCGACGGCGTCGTACGCGACTTTGGTGTCGTGCAAGGCGTTCTGCTGCTCGGTCACTCCGCAGACCGTACCGAGGGCGAGGCGGCCCCGCCGGGCCGCCTCACCCTCCCCGATCACGCGCAGGTCGCCCGAACCGGTGTGTAGACGCCCTCGCTGTACGAGCCCCCGTACACAGACCCGTCATCCGCGATCTTCTCGTAGACCGCGGTGACCGGCGGCTGCTCGACGTCACCGTTGGCGCGCCAAACCCTTCCGCTGTCCGTCGTGAGTCCCAGGACATCGCCCGACGAGGTGACGTCCTTGATCTCGGCCGACCCGGTCAGCGTGCGCACGACAGCGCCCTGCAGATCCCACTCCACGCCCACCACGTCCACGCCCCTGGACAGGCCGACGACACGGCCGTTCCGGATGGCGCGAACCTCCGTTTCGGTGTGACCGGGTAACGGGCGTAAGAGCGTGCGGACGCCGTTCGCGTCCCACACGTAGGACTGCGTGGCCTCCTCGACCAGGCCGTAGCGCCACGCGGCCACTCTGCCCTGGTCGTCGATGCCCGCAGGAGTCCAGCTCGCGTTGTCGTCGGTGCCGGAAAGCATCTGCGGCACCGAAGAACCAGCGGGCCAGATCGCCATCCGGCTGTCCGAGCGGCCCACCGCCTCACCTGCCGAGTTGATGAATGCCGCCCACGCGGAGTCGGCCCCCGGCAACGGGTTCAGCTCCACACCACCCCGGAAGGCGCGGCCCTCCGAGGCGTTCACCAGCACGGTGCCTGACGAGTTCACGTCGTTCGGGAACTGGCCGGGCTCCAGCGGCAGCGACTCAACGGAACCGTTGTGCCACAACAGAGCCACGTCCCGCCACTCCGGCGCGGAGCCGTAGCCGAGGACGTGGCTGCCGTCGTCCGCCGCGCCGGTGATCGCCGAGAAACGCGTGTCCGCGGGTAACGGCAGGTCCGCGGAGGTCCACGAGCACGCGGCCGCCGAAGCCGAGCCGGGCGCGAACACCACCGAAGCCGTGAAAGCCGCGACCAGCAAGGCTCTCATCGTCGAGCACCCTCGCAGTCGAGCACGACCGCACGGCTGCTCCACGAGTCGTAGGCGTACGAGCCGTACAGGGTGCCGTCGTCAGCAATGACACTGAGCCACGAGCTCGTACCCGCCGACACCGGATACTGCTCGGGGTCATACCAGACCGCGGGCATCCCGACCGTCGTCTGGTTGTTGAAGACGCCCACCATCTGGCCGTGGGAGTTCACGGACTGAACCTCCATCGCGCCGGTGTACACGGGGCTCACCTGCCCCTGCCTGTCCCAGCGCACGATCCCCTGGCCGGACCAGCCCACGGCGTAGGAGTTCCGCATTGCCTTCACCTGCACGTCGGTGCCTCCGCTGAGCTGCACGGGCTCGGCTCCCCCGAGCCAGTACACGCCCGTTGTGGTGGCGGCCAGGATCGTGCCGTCGTCAGCCAGGCCGATCGCCGACCAGGACTCGTCGGTGCCCGGCACGAGCTGGGCCTCGTCGGACCCGGCAGGCCACAGCACCGGCTTGCCGCCCGACTCCCCGAGCACGTCACCGCGCTCGTTGATGTCGACGGCCTTCACGTCGTACTCGCCCTGCCAGCCCTTCAGGCCCGTGTACACGCCCGCCTGCCAGCGCGACGCCCCCGAGAAACCGGCGGCCGCGTTCACCAGCACCACACCGGACGAGTTCACGTCGCTGGCGTGCGGACCGTGCTTGCCGAACGACAGCTCGTCGACCAGCTGCCTGTCCTTCCAGATCAGGATCGACGAGCCGGTGCCCCAGCGAAAGACACCGTTGCCGACGACGTAGGACCCGGCGGCATCGGACACGTTGCTCGTCCGCAGCCCTTCGACCCCCGGCAGGTCCGACTCGGTCCACCGCGCGCAGGTGACCGGATCGGCCGACGCGGTGGCGGGTGCCACCACGGAAGCCGAAAGGACCAGTGCGCCCACCAGGACGCGCCATCCCCCAGAGATAGCCATTGCAATCCCCCTTGCTAGTTGGCCTGGTTCGACCGTAGCGAGGGGGTCCGACAGTTTTTTCGCCTCTGACATGGCATGGGGCCGCCGTCCGAAGACAGCGGCCCCGTACAACTGCGATCACACTCGTGCGACAGCGACCTTGACCTTCAGGCCGTCGCCCACCGTGCCCTCGGCGACACCAGCGCCGAAGACGACCGACGACGTCAGCGTCTCCGCCTGGACGAACTCCAGGTGCGGCTCCACGGCCGAGCGCACCTCGTCCGGCAGCTCCAGCGTCAGCGTGATCCGGTCGGACACGTCGAGCTGGGCGTCCTTGCGGGCCTGCTGCACCACGCGCACCAGGTCACGCGCGACACCCTCGGCCTCCAGCTCCGGCGTCACGGCCGTGTCGAGCACGACGACACCCGCACCACCGGGCAGTGCCGCGGTGGCAGCCGGATCCGTCGCCACCAGACGCTGTTCGTACTCGCCCTCGAACAGCTCGACACCGGCGGCCACGACCCGACCGTCCACTTCGGACCAGTCGCCGGCCTTCACGGCCTTGATGACCTTCTGCACGTTCGGCCCGAGGCGCGGACCGGCGGCGCGCGCGTTCACGACGAGCTGGAACTGGCCGTACGCGTCGACGTCCGTGGACAGCGACACGTCCTTGACGTTGACCTCGTCGCGCACGATCTCCGCGAAGTCCGCCAGCGAACCGGCCACCGGGGACGCCACCGTCAAGCGCGCCAACGGGAGCCGCACGCGCAGCTTGTTCGCCTTGCGCAACGACAACGCCGTCGAGCACACGTCGCGGACCTCGTCCATCGCCGCCACGAGAGCGTCGTCGGCCGGCACGTCCGACACCGACGGGAAGTCCGTCAGGTGCACCGAACGCCCACCCGTGAGCCCGCGCCACACGACCTCGGTCGTGTACGGCAGCAACGGCGCCGTCACCCGCGTGACGACCTCCAGCACGGTGTGCAGGGTGTCGATCGCGTCCTGCTCGCCGTCCCAGAACCGCTGCCGCGACCGGCGCACGTACCAGTTCGTCAGCACCTCCAGGTACTCGCGCACCAGCTGGCACGCACCGGAGATGTCGTAGACGTCCATCGCCGCCTGGACGTCGCGCACCAGGTCGTGCGTCTTCGCCAGCGCGTACCGGTCGAGCACGTTCTTCGAGTCGACGCGCCACGTGCCCTCCTTCCCGGCGGCGTTGGAGTACAACGCCAGGAAGTACCAGGAGTTCCACAACGGCAGCACCGCCTGGCGCACCGCGTCCCTGATGCCGCGCTCGGTCACCACCAGGTCGCCACCGCGCAGGATCGGCGACGCCATGAGGAACCAGCGCATGGCGTCCGAGCCGTCGCGGTCGAAGACCTCGTTGACGTCCGGGTAGTTCTTCAGCGACTTGGACATCTTCTGGCCGTCGTCACCGAGCACGATGCCGTGCGCCACGCAGTCGCGGAACGCGGGCCGGTCGAACAACGCCGTCGCGAGCACGTGCAGCGTGTAGAACCAGCCGCGCGTCTGCCCGTTGTACTCGACGATGAAGTCACCGGGGTAGTGGTTCTCGAACCACTCCGCGTTCTCGAACGGGTAGTGCACCTGCGCGAACGACATCGAGCCCGACTCGAACCAGCAGTCGAGCACGTCCGGGATGCGGCGCATGACCGACTGGCCGCTCGGGTCGTCCGGGTTCGGCCGCGTCAGCTCGTCGATGAACGGCCGGTGCAGGTTGTCCGGGCGCACGCCGAAGTCGCGCTCGAGCTCGTCCAGCGACCCGTACACGTCCGTGCGCGGGAACTCTGGGTTGTCCGAGGTCCACACGGGCAGCGGCGAGCCCCAGTACCGGTTGCGCGAGATGTTCCAGTCGCGCGCGTTCTCGAGCCACTTGCCGAACTGGCCGTCCTTGATGTGGCCGGGCACCCAGTTGATCTGCCCGTTGAGCTCGACCATCCGGTCCTTGAACTGCGTGACCGCGACGAACCACGCCGACAGCGCGCGCTGGATCAGCGGGTTCGCACACCGCCAGCAGTGCGGGTACGGGTGGTCGTAGGTCTCGTGGCGCAGCAGCAGACCCGCTTCCTTGAGGTCGCGGATGATCAGCTTGTTCGCCTCGAAGACGTGCACGCCCGCGTACGGCGCCACCTCGGCGGTGAACTTGCCGTCCGGCCCGACCGGCACGACGACCTCGATGCCCGCCGCGTCCGTCACGACCTTGTCGTCCTCACCGAACGCCGGTGCGATGTGGACGATGCCCGTGCCGTCGTCGGTGGTCACGTAGTCCGCGGCCAGCACCTGGTGCGCGTTCTCGCGGCCCACGAAGAAGTCGAACGGCGGCAGGTACTTCCTGCCGACCAGGTCCGAGCCCTTGTAGCGCGCGACGACCTCGGGCTCCTCGCCCAGCTCACGCGCGTACGCCGCGACGCGGGCCTCGGCGAGCAGGTAGCGCTCACCGTCCTGGCCGACGACCGTCACGTAGTCGACGTCGTTGTGCACGGCGGCCGCCAGGTTGCTCGGCAGCGTCCACGGCGTGGTCGTCCAGACCAGGGCCTTCTCACCGGACTCGAGGCGCAGCGCCACCGTGACGGCAGGGTCCTGCCGGTCGCGGTACGCGTCGTCCATCTTGGTCTCGGTGTTGGACAGCGGCGTCTGACAACGCCAGCAGTACCAGAGCACCCGGAAGCCCTCGTAGATCAAGCCCTTGTCCCACAAGGCCTTGAACGCCCACATGACGCTTTCCATGTAGTCGAGGTCGAGAGTCTTGTAGTCGTTGTCGAAGTCGACCCACCTGGCCTGGCGCGTCACGTACTCGCGCCACTGGTCCGTGTACTGCAGGACCGACGTGCGGCAGGCCTCGTTGAACTTCTCGATGCCGAGCTCGTCGATCTCGTGCTTCTGCGTGATGCCGAGCTGCTTCTCGGCCTCGTACTCGGCCGGCATGCCGTGCGTGTCCCAGCCGAACCGGCGCTCGACGTGCTTGCCGCGCATCGTCTGGTAGCGCGGCACGACGTCCTTGACGTAGCCGGTCAGCAGGTGCCCGTAGTGCGGCAGGCCGTTGGCGAACGGCGGGCCGTCGTAGAAGACGAACTCGTTCTGGCCGTTCTCGCCCACCGGGTTGCGGTCGATGCTCGCCTGGAAGGTCTCGTCGTCCTTCCAGTACCCGAGCACGTCCTGCTCGAGGTTCGGAAAGGACGGCTGCGCCGGGACCTCGTTCTGTCCGGCCCTGGGGTAGGCCATCTCCACTGCTCCTCGCGGTCTGATGCGACACGCGAGGACGACACGCCGGACGTTGCCCGGCAGGCCGCGGTACCACCCCGCTTGCTCACCGCGGGGGTGAGCCTCTCGTTCTTCGGCTGTGACGGGCCGGTCCCGTCCGGTTCTACTGAGGTTCAAACCGGACGTTGAACCTGTTCTTCCGGAGGCTCCCCGGTGATGGCCGGATCGGTGCCTGTAGCTACAGGGTACGGGGGCGCGCAAACCGTATGCTCGCCGGATGACGTTGACCATCGCGTTGTCGATCGTGCTGGCCCTGCTCTTCGTCGCCACCGGTGCCGGCAAGGTGCTGGGAGCGAAGAAGTCGATCGAGGCTCGCGACCACTTCCGGATGAGCGGGACGCTGTGGCGGACCATCGGCGCGCTGGAGTGGGCGGGCGCGGTGGGCCTGGTCGTCGGGCTGGTCACGTGGGACTGGGTGGCGCACGCCGCCACCGTCGGGCTCGGGCTGCTGATGGTCGGCGCCACGATCACCCGGTTGAGGTACGACTCGAAGCCGACCGGCATGGTCGTGGACCTGGTGCTGCTGGCGTTGCTGATCACGCTGCTGTTCCTGGACCGGTGAGCTACTCCTTCCACGTCCTCGGCACTGCGGAGGTCCGGCGCGACGGCGCGCTGGTCGAGGTGGGGCACGCGCGGCAGCTGAGTGTGCTGGCCGTGCTGCTGGTGGACGTCAACCAGGTGGTCAGCGTCGACAAGCTGCTCTCGCGGGTGTGGGGCGAGGCGCCGCCGCGGCAGGCCAAGTCCGCGCTCTACAGCTACATGTCCCGGTTGCGGACGGCGCTCGACGGGCTGCCGATCCTCCGGCGTTCCGGGGGTTACGTGCTGGAGGCCGATCCCGCGTCCATCGACCTGCACCGGTTCCGCTCTCTCGTGGCGGCGAACAAGCACGGTGAGGCCGTGGCGCTCGTACGCGGCGTGCCGTTCGAAGGGCTGCAGGGCGCGTGGTTCGACGGTCTGCGCGAGACGCTCGCCGGCGAGATCACGGCCGCCGAACTGGATCACACCGACGAAAGGCTCACCGCGGGCGAACACCGGTCCCTCGTCACCGAACTGACCGCACGCACCACCGAACGCCCGCTCGACGAACGGCTCGCCGGACAGCTGATGCGCGCGTTGATCGGTGCCGACCGACGGCCCGATGCCCTCGCCCACTACTCGCGGCTCAAGCACCGGCTCGCCGACGAACTTGGCCTCGACCCCGGACCCGCCCTGCGCGACCTGCACGCGTCGCTGACCCAGCGTCCACAGTGGAGTCCGCACCAGCTTCCGTTGGCGCCACAAGGTTTCACGGGCCGCGAAGCCGAGCTCGCGGCACTCGAGGACGGGCCGATCGTCACGATCACCGGGCCCGCGGGCACCGGCAAGACGTGGCTCGCACTGCACTGGGCACACGCGCACGCCGCCGACTACCCGGACGGTCAGCTGTTCGTCGACCTGAGCGGCAGCGACCCGGCCGACGTCGTCCGCGCGTTCATCACCGCGTTGGGCACCTCACCGGACGGCATCCCGCCGGAGCCACACGCCCAGACGGCGCTCTACCGCACGTTGCTGGCCGACAAGCGCATGCTCATCGTCCTCGACAACGCCGCCGACACGGCCCAGGTCGTCCCGCTGCTGCCCGGAACACCGCGGTGCCGCGTGGTCGTGACGAGCCGCGAACGCCTCCCGGGCCTGGTCACGGCCCACGGCGCCCGCCCCGTCGTGCTCTGAGTAGATCCACTCATGGCGTGCCCGTCGCCGCCTCCCCCAGACTTGCCGTCGAGGTGATCGGGGGATCACCGCCGACAGAAGTGGGGGCTTCATGATTCGCTCAGTGCTGGCCGCGGCCGCGTTAGTGGTCGCCACCGCGACACCGGCCTCGGCAGACGCCACCGGCTACTTCATCTGGGACTCCGACAAGGACGCGTGGCCCACCCAGGGCCGCTCGGGCAGCTGGACGCCGCCGGAGCTCTTCTCGGTGCGCGAGGACCCCGAGGAGAACAACCTCATCCGGATCAAGGGCGAGTCCCCGGACGGCCGGGACTACCTCATGATCGAGCTGTACCGCAACGACGGGCAGCGCATCGGTGAGGGGCACTACGCGGACCAGAAGGTGCTGGTCGTGAACCAGGGATTCGGCTGGTACGACAAGGGCGGCGACTTCTCCGTCGAGCACATCGCCTACAACGCGGAGGGCCTGATCTCGGAGTTCGACGGCGCCGTCGAGCACCACTACCAGGATCAGCCGAACACGACGTTCCGCGCGAAGGTCAGCTACCGCCGCTGACACCGGGCACGGTGGTCGTGTTCCGCCTGCGGAGCACGGCCGCCGGCGTTCGAGGAAGGTCGGCCGGCACGCTCTTGTTCAGCTCGGACGAACTGGGCGCGCCCAGCCGAGCCCTCAGGCCGGGTCGTCGGAGACTGCCTGGCGTGGTGCGCGGTGACGGGACACCAATGTCGCGTCGGGCCGGCACACGGCACACGGCGTGAACTGCAGCTGCCGTGCCTCCTGCACCGGGAGGCCCAGCGTGGGCCTCCCGGCGAGCCAGGAACACGAGCTCAGGTGATACCGGGGCCGCTCGTCCAGCACCCGCACCTCGTCCACCAGATCGGCCACCGCGAGCAGGTCTGCCGCGTCGGTGTCCTCTTCCGGTGGTTCCTCGTCAGCGGGCGGCGTGTCGGCTTCTGCCGGCACCACTACCCGTTGATCATCAGCTACAGCGAGTTGATCTACACTCTGCGCGACGGCTGCGGGGTCCCCCGGACGTCGTCGCCACCAGTCCCAGATCAGAACCAGGGCGGCGAGCACGCTCGCGCCCACGGACGACCACGCCCAGATCGTGTTGGACGTGGTCAGCGCAGGAACGAGCAGCCCGAGGGCAGCCAGCACCAGAAGTAGAACTACGAAGAGCACCTAATGGACAGTAGTTCAGCCCGCTTCGGCGCGTGCGCCGAAGGAGTAGCCCTGGGAACGACCCTCGGACGGAGCGGCCGGGCCGCGGTCCTGGAGGTCGCGCAGGGACGACTCGAGCATCGTCTTCAGTCGCGTGCGGTACTCGCGCTCGAACGTCTGCAGCTTGTCGATCTGCTTCTCGAGCGTGTTCTTCTCCTGGGTGATGTTGCCCATCACCTCGGCGTGCTTGCGCTGCGCGTCGCGGTCGAGCGCGGTGGCCTTCTCACGGGCCTGCCGCTCGAGCGTCTCAGCGCGCGTGCGCGCGTCGTTCAGCATGGTCTCGGCACGCGTGCGCGCCTCGTTGACCATCGTGTCGGCCTTGGCGCGAGCCTCGGACAACAGCTGCTCGGACTTCGTGCGGGCCTCGGACAGCATGCCGTCGGCTTCGGCCTTGGCCTCGCCGGTCAGCCTGTCCGCCATCTCCTGGGCGAGACCCAGGACCTTCGCGGCCTGAACGTGGTGGTCGCCGCCCCCACCAGGGGACGTCTGCTCCATCACCGTGGGCGGCGGGACCGGCGCCAGGCGGCGCGGCTCCTCGACCGGCATACGGCTCGTCATGGGGCCAGCGGAGGAAGCCTTCGCGCGCGCATCGTCGAGGTCGGCACGTGCGGTCTCGAGCTGCTGGTCGAGCTGCTCGACCTGCTGACGGAGGTCGTTGTTCTCCTCGATCAAGCGGGCCAGTTCGCCCTCAACCAGGTCGAGGAACGCGTCCACCTCGTCCTCGTTGTAGCCCCGCTTGCCAATCGGCGGCTTGCTGAACGCGACGTTGTGCACGTCAGCGGGGGTCAACGGCATCGGATCACCTCTCGCACTCCTGGGCTGCGGTCATCCCCGGTTCCCCGTCACCTGGGATCTGCGAATCGCATCAGAATGATAACGACCAGCCACAGCACAATAATCGATAGGTCCAGCCCGACGCCCCCGATCCGCACAGTCGGGATGATCCGACGGACAGCGCGGACCGGTGGGTCGGTCACGGTGTATACGGTTTCCAGCGTCACGGCTACGCCGCCCGCGGGGCGCCACTCCCTCGCGAACGTCCTCACCATCTCGACCACGACACGCGCGGTCAGGAACAGGGAGAACGCGAACAGGACGTAGAAGATGACGAGACGGATCGGGTCCACGGGTCAACTCTAACCGTGGTTCCCGAACCCACCCTCCGCCAGCTTCCGCCGGTCCTCCGCCGTCACGTCAACGTTGGGCGGTGAGAGAAGGAACACCCTGCTGGTGATCTTGTCCATGGACCCGCGCAGAGCGAACGCGAGACCGGCCGAGAAGTCGACGAGACGCTTGGCGTCCGCGTCGTCCATGTCGGTCAGGTTCAAGATCACCGGAGTGCCGTCGCGGTAGTGCTCCCCGATCGTGCGCGCCTCGCTGTAGTTACGGGGGTGAAGCGTGGTGATGCGCGCCAACGGGTTGCCTGCCGGCTCGGCCACCGGACGCAGCCTGCTCACGGGCTCGCGCTGCGGCTCGACCGCGAGTGCGCCGTGCACGGGTGCATCGGCGTTCCAGCGCCGCGTGCTCGAGGGGCTGCCGCCCCCGCGCCGCGTCTCCGGCTCGTAGTCGTCCGACTCGTCGATCTCGGTCCGGTACCCGGAGCCCTGGAGCTCCGACCGGCCCGGCGTGAACACGCGGTTGCGCCGCGGATAGGGGTCGTAGTCGTCGGCCTCGGCCGCGTACTCGGACCGGTAGTCGCCGTAGCGGCCTCGGTCGTCGTCGTAGCCGGGGTCGTCTGCGTACTCGGCGGGGACCATCCCGAAGTAGGCCTTCAGCTTGTGCAAAGCGCTCATTCCAGCCCCTCCTCGGCGGTGCCCCACTTATAGGGACGGTGCGGACGGTCCCGAGGTTCCCGACAACCTAAGGCAACGTTAGCCGCCGACTGCCGAGCAACGCCGTTCCGACACGCACACAGGTCGATCCGTGCGAGATGGCATCTTCCAGGTCTCCGCTCATCCCCGCTGACACCCGGGTGGCAGTGGGATGATCATCACGTAGGCCTGACACGACTGACGCCAACGCCTCGAACGCCTGCGATGGCTTCATCGTCAGGGGAGCGACAGTCATCGCACCACGAAGAATAAGATCACCCGAACGAGTGATCGCGCCAGCCAGTTCCGGAACATCAGGAACCGCACAGCCGCCTCTCGACGTGTCGCCGTCGATGCTGACCTGCAACAACACGTCCAGCTTCACGCCTTTCGCGTGCGCCGCTCGCGCCAACGCCTCGGCCAATCGCACGCTGTCCACGGAGTCGACCTGATCGGCCCACTCGACAACGGACTTGGCCTTGTTCCGCTGCAATCTGCCGACCATGTGCCATCTCGCACCTTGAAGATGTCTCAATTGGTCGACCTTGGCCCCGGCCTCCTGGTCGCGATTTTCCGCGAAATTCCGCAACCCGAGCTCGTACAGCAGTTCCACATCGCTCGCGGGCCAGGTTTTCGTCACCGCGAGCAACATCACTTCGGCCCTCTGCCGCCCGGCGTTCTCGCACGCTTTCGCGATGCGCTCCTCAACCTCGGCGAGGTTCTGCGCGAGCTCTTCCCGCCTGCTCACGGCTCGATCCAAATGACCGAGGCCAACCGCCCCGTCGGCGCCTGCCTCCGATGACTGAAAAGATCCTTCTCCTCGAACGTGCAGCGCGGGTCCACACCGATCTTCCCGACCCCGGCACTCGCCAACTGGTTCCACAACCCGGCCCGGAGATCCAGCGCAGGCGTCCCTTTCCGCGACTTGGACGCACTCCCAGGCAGATGCTTCTCCACGTCCTTCTGCATGTCGGCGGGCACCTCATAGCACTCACCACACACAGCGGGCCCCAGCAGAACCTCGATCCGCTCGAGCTCGGCCCCCTGAGCCATCATCGCCTTGAGCGTCTCGACCACAACCCCGACACGCGCGCCGACACGCCCAGCGTGCACAGCACCGACAACCCCGGCTTCCTCATCCCCGAGCAACACGGGCACACAATCCGCCGTCAACACCACAAGCCCAAGACCAGCCTGTTTCGTCACAACCCCGTCGGTGGCCTCCAACGGCTCCCCCTGCGGCCCGTCCACCACCCCGACAGTCCGCCCGTGCACCTGCTCCATCCAGACCAACCGATCGGGCGTCAGCCCAATCCCCTCGGCAAGCCGAGCCCGGTTGGCCTCAACGGCCTTCTCCTCGTCCCCAACGTGGTCGCCGAGGTTGAACGAGTCGTACGGAGCCTTGGACACGCCACCAGCACGAGTGGTGACAACACGACGAATACGCACCCTCACACCCTAGTTCGCCGCACCCCCGCCGATGCCGCAGGCGAGGCGCCCCAAAGGCGAAGCCGAGGCAGGGCGAAGGCGAAGCCGAGCTGCAGTGGCGAAGGCGAAGCCGAGCTGCCTGAAACCGTGCGCTCCGGTGGCCCCCGTCACGAGTCGTGGCTGAACGTCTGCCGCGCCAGGGAGGGGAGGTCAAGTCGACACGCTTTTCGTCGACTTGACCTCCCCTCCCTGGTGTGGCTCGCTCCGACGCGACTCGTGACGGGACCCACCCCACCA
>NZ_JBFAYI010000023.1:0-145257 GCF_040681245.1 Lentzea sp. NPDC051838 | reverse complement strand
ACTGCACTGGTTACGGTGTGGGAGAGTAGGTCGCCGCCGAACTTAATGTAGCCCTGCGGGTTGAGCGCCAAAAGCGCTCCCCGCAGGGCTTTTTCTGTGCCGTTCCCATGCTGTTTCCTGGACGGTTTTCCTGGGTCCTGTCACCTTGAGCCGCCGTCAGGGTGATGTACCCCCGGCGAGCGGGTGACGCGAGTCAAGCTCGGCTTCCCGGTCCTTACCGTGATCGTCATGAACGATCAGTGGGCAGGGGAGGCACCATTGCGGTGGCGAGCGCGCAGGAGGCGGGGCAGGCACGCTCGCGAGCCCGCGCCGTCCTCGCAGTCACTCCTGCCCGCGGTGCTCGGCGTCGTGCTGTTGGTGTGCCTGATCCTCCTCCTGCTGACGTACCTCTAGCGGGACTGCAGCGCGTCGAGTGCGACGGCTTGGGCGATCACAAGCCGTCGGTCGACGCCGGGATCCTGGATCGGGACCAGGTAGTGGTCGCGGACCCAGGTCTTCTTGTCGACGCTGAACACCGGAGCGCCGTTCTCCGTGGTGAAGTCGAAGTGATACCGCATGGGGAACGGCGCTTCGCCGACGATCGGGATCCACTGCCACAGCCGGCGAATGCCCGCGAACCACTTGTTGCGTTCGGCGCCCGTCGTCCTGCCCCAGCCCGGCTGCTCGAGGTGCCACGTCGACCGCAGCAGCGAGCGCGCGAAGTCTTTGCGGAACAACCCGATCGACTGTCCGTGCGCGTCCGTCACGTCGTAGCCGCTGCCGAGGTCGAGCGCCTTGCGGGCGTTGAACTCGAACAGCACCTGGCTCTTCGACGAGTCGGTGTAGATCGTGATCCGTTCCTTGATCTTGAACTTCTTCTGCTCCGCGTAGCCGACCAGCTCGCCAGGCTCACCGGCGTTGTCGACGAAGACCTCGTAACGGTTGGACATGAACGTGACCTTTTGGTGCACGTGCAATGCCTGCACGCTCTGGAGACTCACAGCTCACCCTTCTCGACAGGTACCGGAGTCAGGCTCCCGGTCGGGAATCGGCGCTCATTGCGTTCGATCTTGGCGAACGCGGCCTCGACGAGGTCGACACCGAGCTTGTCCGCCAGCCTGGTGAGGTAGTGCATCACGTCCGCGAGCTCGTCCCGCACGTTCCAAGCGAGTTCTGGGTCTTTCATTGCATTCTTCGCCTCATCGGGCGTGAGCCACTGGAAGAGGTCGGTGAGCTCGCCGACCTCCGCGGACAACGCCATCACCAGGTTCTTGGGCGTGTGGTAGCTGTCCCAGTCGCGGGCGGCGGCAAAGGCCCGCAAGGCATCCCTCAGGTCCACGAGATCACGCTCACTCATGACCCACTACTTACCACCTGGACGAACGAGCAAGGATGCCGGTGATTGAGGCATGGATCGTCCGAGTCAACGTTGATTAGCTCTAGCCATGACAACGAACGAGATCAACGCCGACACCGTCCTCGTGCTCGCCGCCTCCGGCAAGACCGGCCGCCGCGTCACCGCACTCCTCGGCGACGCCGCCCGCCCCGCCTCCCGCTCGTCGGCCACTAAGTTCGACTGGTCCGACGCCGACACCTGGGAGCCGGCTCTCACCGGCACCACCGCGGTCTACGTCGTCCCGCCGGACAACCCGGCGCTCCTGGCCGAGTTCGTCCCGCTGGCCGTGAAGACCGGTGTCACCCGTCTCGTCCTGCTCTCGATGCGCGGCGCTCCCGACGACGACCCGTTCGAAGCAGCGGTCAAGGAGTCCGGCCTCGAGTGGACGATCCTGCGTCCGACGTGGTTCATGCAGAACTTCGACGAGGACCTGTTCGCCCCCGGTGTCGAGTACGGCGAGCTCGCCGTTCCCGCCGGCCAGGGCATCCACCCGTTCATCGACGTGGTGGACATTGCCGAAGTCGCCGTCGCGGCGTTGACGCAGCCCGGTCACTCCGGCCAGACCTACGAGCTGAGCGGTCCGGAGTCGCTGTCCTTCGCCGAGATGCTGGCGCGGATCGTCGAGGTGACGGGCAATCCCATTCTGTATGCAGACGTCGAGCCGGACGCGTTCGCCGCCTCGATGCGCGACCTCGGCTACCCGGCCGAGATCGCCGACCTCGTCACGATGCTGCTCGTCCGCATCCGCATGGGAGAAGAGGCGCACCTGTCCGATGGCGTGCAGCGCGTCCTCGGCCGTGAGCCGCGCACGTTCGCCGACTACTTGGGCAGCAGCAGCTTCGCCTGAAGGCCGCGCGTGCCCTCGTTGGTGATGACGGCTTCGCAGAGCGCCCGCCCCGTGCGGGCGCGCCACTCCTGGGCCAGGTCGCAGTAGCGCAGGCCCATCGCGTAGGTGAGCTGGCCGATGCGTTCGCCCTCGAGAAGCACTTCGAGGGTGTGTTCGCCGACGTGCGTGCCCTTCGCGATGCGGCAGTCGCGAAGTTCCGCGATGACGTGGACGGGCGTCCGGCCGTTGACCACTCGGTGCAGGATGAGCTGGTTGGACTCCTCGCCCGTGACCGCGACCTGGTGCTCCGCGGGCATGGTCGGGGCCGTGCCGAGGATCTCGTGGTCGAGCAGAAGCAGTCGCGGGTCGCCGAGGTGCAGGTGCACGCCGTAGTAGCGGTTGCCGCCACCCATGATCCGCGCCGGGCAGGAGCCGACCTCGCCACGCCCGGCCAGTTCGAGCAGCAGTGGCCGGTAGTCGGAGGCCTGGTCGCCGCGCAGGTAGCCGGCGGTGATCGCGGACCCGTCGCCGCGCAGCAGGTCGACCCGCACAGCCAGGTGGTCGTGGCGGTTGGCGGGCTCCGGCACGAGCACCGCGGTCGCCGGGATCGCGTCTTCGAGGGTCTGCGCCGTCGCGTGCTTGGCGACCTCGGCGATGGCGTCCTGGTAGTGCGACTCGCCGACGATCGCCACCCGGCCCGCCGTGGACAGCCGGCGGATCCGGGAGCGGGTGCGGGCGGGGACGATCTGCTCGGACGGCTGTCTGTGCTTGGTGCCGATGAACATCAACGCGAAGAGTGCGAGCCCGATGACGAAGCCCAGCGGGCCGAAAGCAACGGTCAGAACCAGCGCGAGCACGGCTACGGAGATCAGAACAGCTGCGGGCGAGGGCTCTGTGCGTTGCTGCATCGTCATGGGGCGTCCTCCCGACTCTGCGACCCGTCACTCTCAGTGTCGGGTATGCCGGGCGATGCGTTTCACAAATCGCTCGTTTGGCCTAGTACCACTGGCGAGGCACTCCAGCCAGTGACCGGAATGTGTCGAGGGTCGGGATCGTCAGCCGTCGGTGGCCGCGGATTTTCCTCAGCTAGCTTCTGCGTGGCCCCGAGCGACGCCCACGCTCGCGCCATGCCGTAGGAGATACCACCGAAGAAGAGGACGCCGAAGAGGAAACCCCAGCTGCCGGTGAACATGCGGTACACCGCGTACCCGGCCATCGCCGCGGTCATGGCGCTCAGCACCAGCATCCCGTGGTGCATGCCGTGCTTGACCTTCTGCGTGTTGGGACTCATCGACTGCTTGTCCTGCAGTTCCCACAGTTTCTTCGCGTTCGTCCACCGGCTGTTCTCCAGCGGTGGACGCGGATCCTGCTTGGCGCGAACGTCCGTGCGCTCGATGACGAGCCGCATGGTCGCCTCGACGTCGTCGACCGGCAGCAGCCACTCCTGGCCGCCGCCGATGACGCGCAGCACCGGCCCCGGCGAGAGGGCGAGCTCGCTGGTGTTGCCGAACCGCCATTGCGCCGGCGCGTGCACCACACCCGCCTCGACGTGGCTGATCCGGTCGAACGGGATCGCGACACGCCCGACCGGCGACTCCGGGTGCCTCGGCGGTGGCAGTTTGTCGAGCAGCAGCCTGCGTGACTGCACCCGCAGCCTTCCCTCTCCGCGCAGTCCGATGGCGACTTCGACAGGGGACCGCCTCACGGCCCCGGTGAGCGGCCACGACACGATCTTCGCCGCGAGCCACGCGAGGCCCCACGCGATGGCCGGGGCCGCCACGCCCGCCGCGATCTTCTGCCAGCCGTCGATCAGTCCGGTGAGGATTCCCATGAACGCGATCGGCGCCGACGGCACCAGCGCGATCCGCGGCCACGCCGTGGTCATCCACCACAGCGCGGCGAAGAGGAGCAGCGCCAGCACGACCGGCCAGAACCCGTCGTTGCCCGTGAGGCGCTTCGTGAACTCGGCCGCGAAGTCGAAGTCTTCTCCGCCCACCACCAGATACCGGTTGAACGTGAGGTACCCGAACGGCACGCCGACGTAGCTGAGCAGGATCAACGGCAGCGCCACGAGGTAGCGCACGAACATCATCTCTGGTCCCCCCCAGGTTGATCAGTGGACCAGGGTAAGGCGCGCGCGTCCCTTCGGTCCGGGTTCTCCGCCACCTGGCAACGCCGTGAGCACCAGCCCGAACACCAGGCCGTTGAGCTCTTCCAGGCCCAAGTGCAGCTCCTTGGCGACGTGCAGCGGCGTGGTGCCGTTCTCGCGCAGCACCTTGAACACCTTGGTGAGCAGCTTCGACGTCTCGCGGCGCACCATTCCGATGGCGCACCAGTCGAGGGGCATCAGGAACTCGGCGGCGAAGCTCTCCGGTTCGGCGTGGCCGAGCAGGACGGCGAGCTGCGTCGTCGCGTCGAACCGAGCCTGCTCCGGAGTCGCCGCCGGGCTGAGGAACACGTACGGCGTCCCGTTGTGCCAGCAGGAGAACGCCTCCTGCCCGGCGCAGTCGACCGGCAGCGAGAACACCCGCACACCGCGCGACTCCAGCAGCTGCACCATGTTCGGCGTCGGCACCGTGTCGAGCCGCCACGCCGTGCGCGTGTCGTCCGGCGACGTCTTCGGCGGCGGCAGATCTGGCTGCGGCAACACGAACAACCGCTCCAGCCACGCGTTGAACTCGATCGCCAGCTGCGCGGCCGCCGCGGCCTGCGCGTTTTCCGGTGCGTTCTGCGGCCTCGGTGGTTCCGGCAACGTCAGGAACGTCTGGGGAAACCCGAGCGCCGCCGCCAGCGACTCCGTTGTGGACGGCCGCGGACACCGCACCCCGCGCTCGTACTCGCTGATCGCGCGCGCCGACACCCCGGACTTGCGCGCGAGCTCGGCCGCGGTGAGTCCGCGCCGGGTGCGGGCGAGCGTGAGTCGCGAGGAGGTGAACATGATCCGGCCATTGTCACCTCTGCCCCGCCGCGCTGCCACGCGGGCCCTGCTCGTGCGGATGAGGGGCCTGCTGAGTCCCAGCTGGAGGGTAACGCCGCGGACTTCACCTCCTGGTCCGGCGGACGGTTGGAGGACGAACGGGAAGCTGTGCGTGTGCTCGCCCCGAGGTGACGCGGGACTCGACATCGCCTGCTCAACGCCTCAGCGCGATCGGGAAGTCCACCTCCTCCGGTCCGTCCACATTGGACGTCCTGGTCTGCGCGAACTCCATCGGCGGCAACGGAATCCGATGCGCCCACCGCTCGATGACCTGGTTCTGCGGCGTCGGCTCCGGCTGCGACACCTCCCGCAACACCACCAGCCGATCCTCCAGTTGCAGCGGATACGTGACCAGGAACCACAACTTCAGGCCCTCGCTGCGCACGTTCTCGAACAGCGCGAACTGGTCGTGGTCGTTGTCCCGCATCATCGCCGCGATGGCGGGCCCCTTCGCGTAGTCGCTGCGCAACGGCGCGTCCGGCGACCCCGTCCCGCGGTTGCCCTGCAACGTCCCGAGCAGAATCGGCCGCGACGGATGCCTGATCAGCCCGGCGTTCCAGTGGTCGAGCCGCTGCCAGCCCTCCGCGTCGAGAAGCTGCCTGAGCGTGCCCACCCGGTGAATCCAGTCGAGCAGCCCCGGCGCGTTGGTGGGCCCGAACGGCGGCGAGGCACCCCGCGCGTCGATCCCGGCGGCGATCGCGCGGTCGAGGACGGCGAGGCGCAGGCCCAGCTCGGCGAGCCTCTCGTCGGTGGTCGGGGTCAGCTTGCGGAAGGCGGCGTTGGTCATGGGGCCGACGGTAGCGACGGGGTCTGACAATTCCGGGAAACCGCTGTTCGGGCGTCGTCTCGAAGGTCGGCACCGCGCCTGAGCACGACGACCCGGAGGACGTTGCCGACCGGGCCGTCACGTCTCGACGGGTCAGGCAGCCACGGGCGTGAGCTGGTGCAGCACGTCCCGCTCACCCAGCCGCTCCCGAGCCCACTCCACCACCGCGGTCTCCTGCGCGAACAACACGATCTGCCTGTCCTCCGACAACCGCAGCAGCAGGTCCAGCACCGCACGGGTACGGGCATCGTCAGCCTGAACGGTCACGTCGTCCAACAACAACGGACACGCCTCCGTGGCGAGGTGTTGAGCCAATGCGACGCGCAGCAGCAGGTAGACCTGTTCCGCCGTGCCCAGGGACAGACGTGAAGCCTGATGCCAAGCCTCGGACGCGGCACACACACGGACGGTCAACGACTGGGGATCGACAGCGGCGTCGACGTAGCGCCCGTCCGTCACCCCGGGAAGCCACTCCCGCAACGTTTTCTCCAGCGCCGGCGCGATCGTGCTGTGCACCTTCTCCCGAGCCGCCGTCAGGTACCGCGTGGCCAGGGAGATCGCCTCGACCTCCGCCGTCACCTCGGCCACCACCGACGCGGCGGCCTGCACTTCCTCTTCCGCGTCCGGGACGCTGGGCAGCACGCGCGCGACTTCGGCGACGGCGGCCGCGAGAGAGTCGCAGGACGTGGCCAGCGACGGGTCGACGGGATCGCATGCGGCGTAACGAGCCGCGTCTTCCAGCAGTGAGGCGTGGTGGGTCTGGGAGGCGGAGATGGTGGCCTCCAAGTCGTCCAATGTTCCGTCAGCCAGAAGGGACTGCAGCTCCGCCCACGCGTTGCGCTCCTCCTCGGCCTCGCGCAGCAGCCGGTCCCAGCCGCGCTGCCACTCGGCCAGGCAGCGCAAGAGGTCCTCGGGGCGCTCGCCGGTGCCGCCGACCGCCAGCACGGCACCGCGCAGCAGCAGCAAAGCGCGGTCGTGGGCTGTCGTGGCCTCGGCGACTGTCGCTTCGGCCAGGCGGCGGTCCTCCAGCGCCCGAGCGAGAAGCGGGCGTTGGGCCGCCATCAACGCCTGGCGGGCGCGGACCTTGCAGTCGGTCTCGTAGTCGATCAGCAGGTCGGGCACGGTCATCGAGTTGTCGACCTTGCCCCGTGCTGCCAGTTCGATGCGCACTGCCTTCTCGATGCGGGCCATCTCGCACACCAGGTCCGTGTGCTCGGCTTCCCAGGCCGCGCGGTTTGCCAGGCGCCACAACGTTTCGCGGTCCGGTGGCACGCCCAGAGAGGCGCACCCGGCCACTGCTTCGTCGTGGACGCGCACCGCTTCCAACGCCACCGCGCGCTGGCCCTCCGCCTCGGCCAGTTTGCGGTCGGCCACGAACAGCAGGCCGCGCGCTTGGTGTGCGGCGGCGGCACGTTCCGCGGCGAAGGCGACGGCGGCCTCGCGCTGGGGTGCGTTGCCGCGGGCGAGAGCACCGCCGATGCCCGCGGTCAGGGCGGCCACGAGCACGCCGACGGCCGCGATCTGCTGGTCCACCAGGAAGAGCAGCACGCCGACAAATGAGGTCAGGCAGCTCAGAGCCAGCAAAGCGTTGCGCAGGAACGGGTTCGGCATCGCGATCTCCCGCACCCGCGCGGCGGCCACGTCGGCTTCCACCTGCATGCGCGCGGCGTTGGCGGCGGCCTCGTCCTGGAACTGGCGCGCGGTGTCGACCTCGAGGGACGCCGTCGTCAGGCGCGAGCCGCTGATCGGGTCCAGCCGGGTGGCGAGGCCGCGCAGCACCGACGGTTCGGCGGACGTCGCGGGCATCGGACGTCGTTCGCGGTGGGCTGCGACGACGGCGGCAGAGGTGTCGAAAGCGGCGGCCACGACGCGGAGCTCGTCGTCCAAAGCGGTTTCGCCGACGGGAAACTCAGGCAGGGCCTCGAGTTCGCCCTCGAGCGTCGCGGCTGTGGGACCGGTCAGCACCCGCGGAGTCGGAGCCGCGCGCCACGCGGCCAGCGCGCGGTTGACCTTGTCCGTCAAGGCTTCCTGCGCTGCCAGACCGGACGGCGGCGAGTCGCCGAAACGTTCCTGCAGCTCGGCCAGACGTGAAGCGCGGGTGTTCAGCGCCTCCAACGAAGCCGCGTGCGACTGGACGGCCAGCCGGGCGCGGGCTGCGGCGGCGGAACGGGCCTTTGCGCTCAACTGCAGGTAGCGCGCGTGTTCGCGGCGCGCGACAGCCAGGTCCGTTTCGGCTTCCCGCAAGCGGTTCCGGGCATCGCGCAACGTGTCGACCGGCGCGGTCAAGCGCTGCAACGCTTGTTCCACGGTCCCGTCCGTGCCCGCGGTGGCGGCAGCGCGGCGCAGGTGATCCTGCAGGCCGTCGGCCTCGTCCAGCACCGACAGCAGCTGCGCCTGGTCGACGCAGGCCGTGGCGGCGAACGACGAGCGGTCGAGGCCGACGTGCCGTGCCACGTCCGGGCACGCGTCGTCGTTGAGGTCGCGGTCGACTGCCACGACCTCGCCCGACTCCAGCGACACCGTGGCGGCCACCCGCCACGAATCGCCGTGCCACGGGCGGTGCCGCGACGACGGTTCGCCGCACAGCGCCGCGCGAATCGCCGCGTGCCAGGAGGACTTCGCGGACTCGTTCATGCCCGACACGACGGTCAGACCCGGCGCCAGCGGCAAGGTCCTGCCGTGCAGAGGCCCGAAGGCGTGCGCGGTCACCGACTCGATCTTCATCGTTCCTCCAGCGCCCGCAGGCCGGTGGCGAGCACACGGCCGCGCAGACCGGTGTCGAGAGAGGGATCCGCCAGCACGTCCCGCACGAACTGGCCGCGCACGGTTCGTTCCGCGGCCACGGAATCGAAGTCCAGCAAGGGAAAAGCCTCCGACGACTCAGCCACCAGCCCCAGCGAACGCGACGCGGACACGTCGAACACCTCGCGCGACACCGTTCCGTCGTCGTGCACGGTGCACAGAACGGCGCCGCGCTCACCGGTTTCGTCCGCGGTCAACGGATCCGGGTTGCCGGGGAACGTGTAGCGCACGGCGTGCTCGGGTGTGTGCTCGTGGCCGAGGAAAGCGTGGTCCAGGCCGGTGATCGCGACGTCGTCCGGCGCGGATCCGTGGCACAGCGACAGGTTCACGCCCGACCGGTTCACCGCGAACCCGTCCAGGAAGTCCCGCGCCGGACCGGGTCCGACGTGCGCGGCGCCCCACAAGGTGATGCCGTCGGCGAGCTCCACGGGTGTCATGTTCTCCGACGAGAACACGTGCACGTTCGGTGTCCAGTCCACCTGCTGGTAGACCGACTGCGGCCCGTACCAGTCGTCGTTGCCCGGAGCCAGGAACACCGGCACCGAGCAGTCGAACGACGACTGCAGGAACGCGGCCGTGGAAGGGGAGCAGCGATCGTGCTCGTAGAGGTCGCCGGCGCACAGCACCGCGTCGACGTTGGAGTCCTGGGCGAGGCCGACGATGCGGCCCAGCGTGTCGCGCAACGCCTGGCGCCGCGCGGGACCGGCGCTCGGGAAGCGCGTGTCCAGGTGCAGGTCCGCGAACAGCAGCAGTTTCACCGGTGCCTTCAGGTGAGGTCGATGGTGCCGGAAAGGGTCAGGGTCGGCCGCAGAGCCTCGACGACAGCAGCCGTGTCGGCGTGCCAGCCGCGCAGCTCCGCGACCGTCGGGGTCAGCTCGTAGCCGTGGTGCCGGATCGCGCGGCTCAGCGCGTGCCACAGCTGGGAGGCGTCGTGCGCGGCATCAGCGTCCACATGGGACGGAAGGTTGAGCAGCAGCGCGTGCACGGGCTGGTCGGTGTTCTCGGCCTTGCAGGCACGAGCCACCGAACGTTCCACCGCCGTGCGCAACAGCTCCGCGCAGCACCGGATCCGCACGCCGTCGAGCTGCTCCGGGCGTGCCAGCAGGTTCGCGACGCAGGTCAACCGGTCCTGCACGTCAGCAGGGACATTGGGGGTCCGGGTCATCGCTGCAACCACCCCGCGAGCAGCTCGGTGTCGCGGATCAGCACGTCGAGGTCGCCGCCGTCACCGCCGACGCGGCACGCCTGCAGCAGGTCGACGGCCCACGAGCCGACAACGTCCTCCAGGTGCCGCAACAGCTTTCCCTGTTCGGCGAGGTCGTCGAGCACGGCCAGTGCGAGCTTCTGCCTGGTCGTCAACGCGCACTCCAGCACGCGTTCGACCTCGGCGTGCGGCATGCCGCGGCCGAGCCTTGCGCGCCGGAACCGGGCGTGCGACGCGGCTTCCAGCGCCGCCCGGCAGCACGACGCCACCAGCTCGGCCCGCAGCGCCTCCGGCAGGTCGTCGTCACCGCGCATCGCCCGCGCGTCGTTCAGGCAGCGGCCGACGGGGTCGTCGGACATCCGCACCTGCACGACGGACTCCTCGCCGCGGCAGACCTCCCACACCGTCGCGGGGAGCCTCAGCCGCCGCAGTGCCTCCACCAGGCGTTCGTCGTGCGTGAAGACCACGACCTGACGCGTCAGCCCGACGTCGGCGAGCACCTGGGCGAGTCCGTCCACCTTGGACGGATCCATCGCCTGCACCGGGTCGTCGATCACCACGAACCGGAACGGGCTCTCGTCCACCATCGCGCGCGGCAGGAACAACGCGAGTCCCAGCGAGTGCAGCTCGCCCTGGCTCATCACCGCCAGCGCGGAGTTCGAGACGCCGTCGACGGACACGTCCAGCTCGACGTTGCGGGTGCCGCCGAGCCGCACCGCGCCCAGGTCGACGTTGCTCTGCTGCCGCAGCCGCTGCCAGATCCGCTGCGACTCCTTCGCGAACGGCGCGATGCGCTCCGAACGCAGCGTCGCCGCCGTCTTGCGGATCCAGTTCTCGGCCTCGGTCACGTCCGCGAGCACGTCCGCGTCCGCAAGCGCTTGCTGCGCCTGCGAGTGCCACTCGAACAACGCGATCGCCATCGGCCGCCACACCAGGTCACGCCGGTCGATCTGCTCGCGAGCGACGGATTTCAGCTGGTCCACAGCCTGCACGAGGTCTGCATACCGGTCGAACAACTCCTGTCGCAGCCGCACGGGGTCGTCGATCGAGACGCAGTCCTCCCACGCCTGCCAGGCCTGCAGCACGGTGGTCGTGTCGAGCATGTCCTGGGCTTCCCGCAGCACGTCCGGGGTCGGCACGCACAACGCCCGCGCGGCCGCGACCGCCACGTCGAGGCGATCCGCGGCGTCGTGCAGCTCCGCGGCGGCCTTGGCGAGGTGCTCTGCGCGTTCCTTGGCCTTGTGCAGCCACAGCCCGTCGAGCCGCCCGAGATCGCACACCGGGCACGACTGGTTGCCGCCGGACTCCTGCAACTGGATCGCGAGCCGCAGGATCTCGCTGCACCTGAGCGAGTCCTGCGCGTTATCGGTTGCAACGACAGTTACAGCCCCTAACGCGAGATCGAGGGTCTCACGACACCTGTCGATCTCGTCGTCGGGCGGCAGCTGCAGATCGACGATCTGGTGCAGCAGGTCGGTCCCGCTGCCGACATCGGCACCGAGTGCCAGGTCGGCGATCGCGTCGAGGTCGGGGGAGTCGCTGCCGAGGAGCTCGGCGGCACGGCGGGCGCGTTCGTCGGGGGACGCCGCCAGCTCCGCACGCACGCGTTCACGCCGGTCGTAGGGCCGCGCGACGATCTCGGCGAGGCGTTTGCGCTGCTCGGCGAGAGACTGTTGAGCTTCCGTTATAGCTTCTAACCCCAGTAAACGGTGTAGCGCTTCGTAGAGGTCCTCAGGCTGTGCGTCGAGGACTGTCCCCAGTTCGCTGTAGGGCAGGAACGGCCGGTAGGTCTCCAGCGCGTCGTGCCACCTGCTGTCGTCGAACGGCGCGTTGTCCTGCGTCCAGTCGCCCTGCGCCAGGTCCTCGTCCTGCGCCCAGCGTCTTCGGATCGTGGTCCGGTTCGCCTGCCCTGCCTGCACGAGCTCCAGCTCGACGGCGGTGTCGTTCTGGTGCAGGTTGCGCCACCCCTGCCGCCACACGTCGTGCCGTGCGCGGGTCCAGCGGGCGTTGTAGCCGGTGAGCGCGAGCTCCGCGGCCTCGGCGAAGCTCGACTTGCCACTTCCGTTGCGTCCGGTGACGACGGTCAGCCCGGGCCCCGGCGCCAGCGGCAGGCGTGCCTGAGGCCCGATGCCCCGGAAGCCGCGCACCCGGATCTCCGACACGAAGATCCCCTGGCCAGGCCCGTCCGTCCGCTCTCTCGGCGTCTCCGCTTTCGAGGGCGCACCGGCGAGCGCGCGGTCCAGTGCCGCTTCGCCTCGGCACGCCGCCAGCACCAGTTCCGCCGCACGTGGGGTGAGATCGTCATGGGCCAGTCGCCCGGCCATCAGTTCGAGTAACCCGGCTTCACCCGCCACGGTCACATTTCCTCCAGCTGCCACCACTCGATAGGGCGGCAACCTAGGCACCAAATGAGACCTACTGGTGAGTACTCACACGATCGAGTGGTGTTACATAGGGTGACTAAAGTAGTCGACCCTCGTTATGGCCCCCACACTTCCAGCCCGCGGATGACGAAGTACGCGTCCGGCACGTAGGTGCCGTGCTTGGGGTAGGTGGTGAACTCGGCCTCGGTCGAGCAGTTCTCCCGCTGGTACACGCTCGCGTCCCTGCTCAGACGGTTGACGAAGGATCGGCCCACGACGGTCAGCGTGATGCACTCGGCGGGGTTCGCGGACTCCAGGTCGAGCCGCTGCACGGCCCCTGTGTACTCCGGTCCGGCCCACACGCAGAACTCGCCTTTGTCGCAGTTCTTGTCACTCTGTGCGACAGCGATCCCACTGGAGGCAACCGCGCCCGCAGTGATCACCAAGGCGGCGATGAGGCTCTTCGTCGACATGGGCGCACCTCCGTCAGGAGACGAGTGTGCGTCCGTTTGGATCAATCGGCCAGACGATCTTGAAGCGCCTTGGCATCGCGTGGGGCGTAGGCCTTGGCGTCGTTGTCGAAGTAGACGAAGACGTCGCCGTGTTTCCGCCACTTCCGGACCTTGGTCGCCCATATGTCGAGGCCTTCGTCGGTGTAGCCGCTGGCATACAGCTCGTCGTGGCCGTGCAGCCGGACGTAGACGAAGTCGCTGGTGACCTCCTCGATCAGCGGGTACTTGCCGGCGGCGTCCGCGATCACGAGCGCGATGTCGTGGCGTTTGAGGAGGTCGACGAACTCGGGCGTGTGGTAGCTGGCGTGGCGGACTTCGAGGGCGTACCGCATCGGGCGTTCGGCGTCCGTGGTGGTGTGGGCCGGGTCGACGCGGTGGTCGTGGCGTTCGGCGACTTTCGCCGCCTCGGTGGTGGTGCGGGGGAGGCCCTCGAAGAACGCGGTGAGCAGGTCGGCGTCGAACTGCAGCGTCGGCGGGAGCTGCCAGAGGATCGGGCCGAGTTTCGGGCCCAGGGCGAGGACTCCGGACGCGAGGTAGTTGGCGAGGAGCTCGTTGCCGTCCTTGAGGCGCTTCATGTGCGTGATGAAGCGGCTGCCCTTGACGGCGAACTTGAAGTCGTCCGGGGTTTCCGCGGCCCACTTCTGGTAGCTGGACGGGCGTTGCAGCGAGTAGAAGGATCCGTTGATCTCCACCGAGTTGAGCTGTTCGCTGAGGTAGGCCAGCTCGCGCTTCTGCGTGACGCCCTTGGGGTAGAACACGCCGCGCCAGGGTGGGTAGACCCATCCCGAAGTGCCGATCCTGACCTCGCCCATGTGGTTATCGTGGCACGGTGGACGCTTACCTACAGCGCATCGGCGCCTCTCGCTCGTCATCGTTGGCGGAGCTGCACGAACGGCATCTGCTGAGCGTCCCGTTCGAGAACCTATACACCCACATGGACATCCGGGTCGAGCTGGAGATCCCGTGGCTGTACGACAAGATCGTGGTGCAGCGGCGCGGCGGGTTCTGCTACGAGCTCAACGGGTTGTTCGCGGAGTTGTTGCGGGACTTGGGGCATTCCGTCGAGCTGATGGCCGCGAAGGTGTTCAACGGCGAGACGTTCGGGCCGCCGTTCGACCATCTGACGTTGCTGGTGGACGGTGAGTGGCTCTGCGACGTCGGGTTCGGGTCGTTCTCGACGCACCCGCTGCGGTGGGAGTCGCGTGAGGACCAGCGGGATCCGGCCGGAGTGTTCCGGCTGGTCGACCACGACGGTGATGTGGACGTCTACAACGGTGACGAGCTACGTTACCGGATCGAACGGCGGCCGCGTTCGCTGGCGGAGTTCGTGCCGACGTGCTGGTGGCAGCAGACCTCGCCGGAGTCGAACTTCCGGATCGCGCCGCGGGCGACCATCCTGACGCCGTCCGGGCGGCTCACCGTGACGAACGAGAAGGTCGTCGTCACGGAGAACGGCCACAAGACCTCGACTCCGGTCGAGGATCCTGCGGCCGCTTTCCTTCAGTACTTCGGACTTCACTTCCGGCAGAGCAGTGCGTCCGGAGTCCTGCGCCAGTTGTAGGCGACGCCGGCGATGTGCTCGTCCTGCGCGCACTGGCCCTTGTAGTGCCCGTTGGCCCAGTCGCCGCCCTGGTCCGGCCGGTTGTCGCCGCGGTCGAACCACAGCACGCGCGTGGACGTTCCGGTGGCGATCGGTGCGCACACCAGCGTGAAGTTCGCGTACCCGACAGCCGCGTTTCCTTGTGGACACTGGAGTTTCGTGTAGCCGACGGCCCAGTCGTTGGTCACGTGCTGCTCGTTGGTGACCCGGGTCGTGTTGCTCCACTGTGGACCGCTGACGCACAGACCGCGGCCGCCCGTGTGGCTGATGCCGACGAGCTTCTCGTTCTGCGGGCACGATTCCTTGAGGAGCATGTTCCACCGCGTCTCGCGCGCGATCTGCCCGGACCGTTGGGGCGCGTTGACGAGCCGGTTCCACGCCCCCGCGCGCCAGTCGTCGCCGTCGTTGACACTGATGCGGTTTCCGCCTGCGTCCCAGCGAAGCAGCGCCCAGCTGTTGCCGGTCTTGTTGGTGTGGAAGCCGACCAGTGGCCAGTAGGCGAAGTCGGTGTCCTTGGCGATCAGCTGGTCGACGAAGCGCTCGAACCAGGCGCGCGCCTTCTGGTTGGACTCGTCGATGCCGCCGACGCCGAACTCGCTGATCCACAACGGCGCGGTGAAGTGCTTCTGCGCCTCGGTGATGTAGAACGCCTGGCGCTGCAGGACATCCGTCAGCTCCTGTGGCGACAGGTCCTGGTAGCGCGGGTCGCTCGTCTCGCCGACCCCGGTGGCACCGCTGTGGTTCGGGCCGGTGTAGCCGTAGAAGTGGGCGCTGTAGACGAGCTTCTCGGGGTTGGCGAGCGTGTGGCTGAGGAAGCGGACGGGCTCTAGCGTGGGCCTGCCGTGCGCGAAGCCGTCGACCGGGATGCCCGTCCAGTTGATGCCCTCGACGATGACCAGCAGATCGGGTGCGGTCTGCTGGATGCGATCCGCGGCCTGCTGGGACGCCTTGTGCCAGTCGTGGTCGTTGCCCCAGCCCCAGTTCGGGTCGTCCCAGACGTTGCGGCGCACCTCGTTGTAGAGATCGGCGCCGACGACCCGTTTGTTGGCCTTGTAGCGGTCGGCCATGAACGCCCAGTCGTTGACCCACTGGTCCGTGCTCTGGCTGGTGTTCCACCGTTCGTTGCCGTCAACGCCGCAACACCAGCGCGACGTCGTCGTGTGGTTGTTGAGGATGACGGCGAGGTCGTTGCTCGTCAGCGCGTTGACGAGCGCGTCGTAGATCTCGAGTGGCCGCTTGCCGTTGAGCTGCGCGTCCTTCAGGCCGTTGACGGGGTTGGTGTCCTTGATCATCTGGTTGGAGAACGGCAACCGGACGCTGTTGACGCCGATCTCCTTGAAGCTGGTGATGATCGTGGCCATCGTCGCGCGGTCGAGGCCGAGCGGAACCTGGTCGGCCTTCTCGCCGGCGTGGTGGTTGGCGGGGTCGTTGATGTCGCCGGAACCGTTCCAGGTGCCGCTCGCACCGTGCCAGTTGCCGGACTTCAGCTTGAAGCGGTCGCCGTGTGCGTCGACGATCCACCGTCCGCGCGTGCTCAGCGGGCCGGTCCAGGACGCCGGTTCCGCCTGCGCGGGAGCAACGAGACTCGCGGCCAGGAGCAGGGTGGCCGAGACGCGAGTGAATTTCACGTATGTGAAGCTAGCGCTCGGTCAGCGTGTTGCGCCAGGCCCGGATCGTGTAGCGCATCTGTCGCACTTTTCTCGGGGTTGAGCTACATTGGTGGTATGCAGCAGCTCAAAGCCATCGGGCAACGCGAGCTCCGCAACGACAACGCGGAGATCATGCGCCGTGTAGAGGCGGGTGAGAGCTTCGTCGTCACCCGCAACAACAAGCCGGTCGCGCAGCTTTCGCCGTACCGGGAGGAAGTCACGTCCCGGCCGGCGCTCGGCGAGATTCAGGTGCTGTTCGGCACCCTGCCGTCGATCGACGCCGACCGCTGGGAGGCGGACCGGCTGGCGGCCGACGAGTTCTTCGGCGCGGACGACCCGCTGGAAGACCCGTGGCAGAGGTGAAGCGCTGCCTGCTCGACACCTGCGTGCTGATCAGGATCGAGCGGGCGAACCTGGGCGAGTACCTCAACGCCCAGCCGTTCCTCAGCGCTGTCACGATCGCGGAGCTGGCGTTCGGGATCGACGTCGACGACCCGGTCGAGCGAGCCGCGCGCACGGAGCGGTACTACGCGGCGATGCAGACGTTCGAGGTGCTGCCGTTCGGTGTGGAGGAGGCCAAGGTCTACGGGCAGATGGCCTCGCTGGTGCGGCGCGCGGGCCGCAGTCCCCGGCCGCGGCGGATGGACCTGCAGATCGCGGCCACGGCGTCGGTCGCGGGCATGCCGGTGCTGACGATGAACGTCAAGGACTTCAAGGACCTCGACCGGCTCGTGGAGGTTGTGCCGATCCGTCAGGTCTGAACGGATCCGTGGAAGAAGAACTGGCCGAGCCTCGCGGTGAACACGCGCATGCCGTTGTTGTGCGCCGAAACGCCTTTGGCAGCAAGCATTCACCTCTAGGCTGCCCGGCATGACCACCCCGGCGTTCACCTGCACGTGCTGCGGCCAGGAACACGACGGCCTGCCCTTCGCCTACGCGATGGCCGCGCCCGTCTACTGGACGCCGGAGCTCGCCGAGAACCCCGCCAACGTGCTCGGCGACGAGTACTGCCTGATCGACAACGAGCACTACTTCGTGCGCGGCCGGATCGTGCTGCCGGTGCGCGAGGCCGGCGAGGACTTCGAGTGGGGCGTGTGGGTGTCGCTGTCCAAGGCGAACTTCATCCGCATGGGAGACGTGTTCGAGGATCCGGCCCGCGTGGAGGAGCCGCCGTACTTCGGGTGGCTGTCCACGGTGCTGCCGGGGTACGAGCCGACGACGCTGAACCTCAAGACCAACCTGCACACCCAGCCGCTGGGCGTGCGGCCGCTGATCGAGCTCGAGCCGACGGACCATCCGCTCGCCGTCGAGCAACGCGAGGGCATCACGCTGGCCCGCGTCCAGGAGTTCGCGGAGATCGCTCTGCACCAGTGACCAACTGATATATCGCCGTCACAGGGCGTCGACCTGCACCTTAGCAATGAGACTTTGGACTTCGTCCGCAAAAGACTCGTTGCAAAGGGTGGTAGGAGAACTGATATATCGGTGGTGTCACGCTTGTGCGGACACGTTGGTGAGGAATGTGTGCACCTGGCTGAGGTGCTCGATGCCGATGCCCTCGCGGGGGTCGACCGGCACGAGCAGGGTGCCGGGCCGGGACGTTGCCCACTCCGGGTCGCGGGGCTGGAACTCGTCGTCGAGCCACGCGATCGGCCGCGTGCCCGCCCATTCCGCGATCGCGGGGACCTTGCCGTGGAGGCCGTCGTGATGGTCGGCGCCGCGTCCACCGAAGTCGATCCACTCGAGTTCGGGGAGTCCGAGGAGCGGTCCGATGAACTTGTTCGCCTCGTGTTCCCACGTCGTCGCCCACACCAGGTCGGCACGCGTCGCGGCAGCCAGTGAGAGCAGCCACGGACCGTGCGACGGATCGAGCCACACCCGCAGCGGCCGGGAGAAACCCGCAGGCCGGATGCGGTGCGTGGAGTAGCCGATCGGACGCAGGGTCGGCTTCGCGAGAAATGGGTTCAGCGGGCCGTCGACGTCGACCAGAATCGCCGGTCGGGACAACATGACCTGATCGAAACATTGAGACGGCTAATGATCCCTTGATTTTTCCCGATACGGGACACATGACTCTCACGGAGATCGCGGCCTGGTGCACGGCAGACCACGTGCGGGCCGCGCTCGAACGTCAGCTCGAAGGCGCGCTGGTGGAGGTCCCCGAGGACGACGACTCACCGCGCCGGGCGTTCAGCGAGGCGTTGCGCAAGTCGTTGATGCTGCGCCAGAAGCACCCGTTCGACGTCGTGGCGATCGGCCTGCCCGACCTGCTGCGCTACCGGGACCTGGTGGCCGGCTCCGAGGTGACGCTGCGCGCGACCAACATCGAGGCTTACTTCATCCGCCAGGACGGCAGCGCGGAGCAGTACCAGCCGGAGACTGAGGACTGAATAACTTCCAACTCGACGGCGAGTTGATCAACCACCCGCTATGGCCAGGCGCGGGGGTGACGACATGCCAACGCCGCGGTGGAACGCCTTGTTCGACGGCGATCTGGCGCAGGGCGACCGGGTTCAGGTGACCGAGACCAGTCAGAACGCCGCAGTCACGGTGACGGTCGACGTCCGGTTCGGTGACCGTGCCGCCGAGCGAGCTCGGGCCGCTGGTCATGGGATGCGTCAGGGCCGCTCAGGCGCGCATCACGCGGCAGGTGCGCAAGGCCCGATGAGGCGACGAGACGTTCGTCCGGCCGGGTGGTGATCATGACCGGCATCGGCGTTCTGCCCGCCGAACCGCGTCTCCCGGTGGGAGAGCCGGATTCCGCCGTCGAGCAACGAAGACTTCAGCAAGCCGTGGAGGTAGTACCGGATGGCCATGCTCGTGTACCTGCACAAGGAAGAGGAGACGGCCACCGAGGTCCGCTACCGGTTCCATACCGACGGCGGCGCGGTGCGCCACCTCGTCCTGGACAAGCAGGCTGAGACGATCCTGCCCGACGACGGCAACACCGACGGGGTCTTCCGCACGGCCGCCGGCAAGCTCGCCAAGGCGTGGGTCAGCGGCCAGGCGCCGGAGAAGCTCGTCTACCAGGCCTGAACACGACGAAGCCCCGGCTCCGTCGAGGAGGAGCCGGGGCTTCGAAGAACGCACTAGGCAGGCACGGACGCCACGCCAGGCGCCAGGAACCGCTTGCCCGTCACCTTCTCCGAGATGCCGGCGCGGTCCAGGTACGGCGTGATGCCGCCCAGCCAGAACGGCCACCCGGCGCCCAGGATCATGCACAGGTCGATGTCCTGCGCCTCCGCGACCACGCCCTCGTCGAGCATGATCCGGATCTCCTCGGCCAACGCCTCCAGCGCGCGGAGCTTGACCTCTTCACCCGACAAAGGAGCGTTTCCGAACTCCCACAGCGCCAGGACCTCGGGGTCGACCGTCTGCGCGCCAGTGGAGTCCCACTGCCAGACCGCGCCCTTGCCTGCGGCGACGAACTTCTTCATGTTCTCCGACACCGAGAAGCGGTCGGGGAACGCGCCGTGCATCGTCTCCGAGACGTGCAGCGCGACGGCGGAACCGACCAGCTGCAGCAGGATCATCGGCGACATCGGCAGGCCGAGGGGCTCGGTGGCCTTGTCCGCGACCTCGAACGAGGTGCCCTCGTCGACCGACTTGATGACCTCGCCCATGAAGCGAGTCAGCAGGCGGTTCACGACGAACGCGGGCGCGTCCTTCACCAGCACGGACGACTTCTTCAGCTGCTTGCCGACCGAGAACGCCGTCGCCAGGGTGGCGTCGTCGGTCTGCTCGGCGCGCACGATCTCCAGCAGCGGCATGACCGCGACCGGGTTGAAGAAGTGGAAGCCCACGACCCGCTCGGGGTGCTTGAGCTTCGACGCCATGTCCGTGATGGACAGCGACGACGTGTTCGTGGCGAGGATGGCCTCGGCCGACACGTGCTCCTCGACCTCGGCGAACACCTGCTGCTTCACCGCGAGGTCCTCGAACACGGCCTCGATCACGAAGTCGGCGTCAGCAAAAGCCGCCTTGTCGAGCGAGCCCGACACGAGGGCCTTCAACCGGTTCGCCTCGTCCGGCGAGATGCGCTTCTTCGAAGCCAGCTTGTCGATCTCGCTGTGGACGTAGCCGACGCCCTTGTCCACGCGCGCCTGGTCGATGTCGGTCAGCACGACCGGCACGTGCAGGCGGCGGATGAACAGCAGCGCCATCTGCGACGCCATCAGACCGGCGCCGACGACACCGACCTTGGTGACCTTGCGCGCCAACGACTTGTCCGGCGCGCCGGCCGGACGCTTCGCGCGCTTCTGCACCAGGTTGAACGAGTAGAGCCCAGCACGGAGCTCGTCGCTCATGACGAGGTCCGCGAGGCCCTCGGTCTCGGCGGCGTAGCCCTTGTCCAGGTCGTTCTCGCGCGCCAGCTCCAGCAGCTCCAGCGCCTTCTGAGCACCGGGCGCCGCGCCCTTGGTCTTGCCGAAAACGATCGCCTTGGCCCGCGCGACGGCGGCGTCCCACGCCTCGCCGCGGTCGATCTCCTTGCGCGCCACCGTGATCTCGCCACGCACCACGGAGGACAGCCACAGCAGCGACTGCTCCAGGTAGTCCGCGGAGTCGAACAGCACGTCCGCGATGCCCAACGCCAAAGCTTCCTTCGGCTTGAGCATCTTGTTCTGGTTCAACGCGTTCTCGAAGATCACCGTCACGGCGTCGTTGGCGCCGATCAGGTTCGGCAGCAGCTGCGTGCCGCCCCAGCCCGGGAACAGGCCCAGGAACACCTCGGGCAGCGCGATCGCGGCCGCGTTCGACGCCAGCGTGCGGTAGTGGCACGACAGCGCGAGCTCGAGGCCACCGCCCATGACCGCGCCGTTGACGAAGGCGAAGGTCGGGATGTCCGAGTCGGTGAACTTCTTGAAGACGTCGTGGCCCAGCTTGCCGATCGTCACGCCCTGCGAACGGTCGGTGGCCTGCTCGACGGCGGACAGGTCCGCGCCGACCGCGAAGATGAACGGCTTGCCGGTCACCGCGATCGCGGCGGGCTGGGCCGCGTAGGCCTCGTCGAACGCCGCGCCCAGCGACACCAGCGACTGCGGGCCGAACGTCGACGGACGGGTGTGGTCCAGGCCGTTGTCGATCGTGATGAACGCGACCGGCTTGTCCAGGCCCGGCACGGAGATCAGCCGGGTCTTGGCAACGGTGACGACCTCGTCGGGGAAGATCGCCTTTGCTTCCTCAGCGGTGATGGTCACTTGCCACTCCAGTTCGGGTTCTCCCAGATGACGGTCCCGCCCATGCCGATGCCGATGCACATGGTGGTGAGGCCGTAGCGCACGTCCGGGCGCTCGGCGAACTGACGCGACAGCTGCGTCATCAGACGAACACCGGAGGAGGCCAGCGGGTGACCGGTCGCGATGGCGCCGCCCCACTGGTTCACGCGGGGGTCGTCGTCCGCGATGCCGAAGTGGTCGAGGAACGCGAGCACCTGGATCGCGAACGCCTCGTTCACCTCGAACAGGCCGATGTCCTCAATGGACAGACCGGCGCGCTCGAGAGCCTTCTCGGTGGCCGGAACCGGGCCGATGCCCATGACCTCGGGCTCGACACCCAGGAACGAGTAGCCGACCATCCGCATGCCGACGGGCAGGCCGAGCTCGCGCGCGGTCTCCTCCTCGGCGAGGATGCAGCCGGTCGCGCCGTCGTTCAGACCGGCCGCGTTGCCCGCGGTGATCCGGCCGTGCGGGCGGAACGGCGTCTTGAGCTTCGCCAGGTCCTCGACGGTCGTGCCGGGACGCGGCGGCTCGTCGGCGGTGGCGAGGCCCCAGCCGTTCTCGGCGGAGCGGGTCGCGACGGGCACGAGCTCCGGGCCGATCTTGCCGTTCTTCAGCGCGTCCGCGTACTTGGCCTGCGAGGCGGCCGCGTAGGCGTCGGTGCGGTCCTTGGTGATGTGCGGGAACCGGTCGTGCAGGTTCTCCGCGGTCTGGCCCATGACCAGCGCGCTGGTGTCGACGATCCGGTCCGACAGGAAGCGCGGGTTCGGGTCGACGCCCTCGCCCATCGGGTGGCGGCCCATGTGCTCGACGCCGCCCGCGATCGCGATGTCGTAGGCACCGAACGCGATGCCGCTCGCCGCGGTGGTCACGGCGGTCATCGCGCCGGCACACATGCGGTCGATCGAGTAACCGGGCACCGACTTCGGCAGACCCGCGAGCAGCGCCGCCGTGCGACCGAGAGTGAGACCCTGGTCGCCGATCTGCGTGGTCGCCGCGATGGCGACCTCGTCGACGCGCTCCGGCGGCAGCTCGGGGTGCCTGCGCAGCAGCTCACGGATGACCTTCACGATGAGGTCGTCGGCACGGGTCTCGGCGAAAATCCCCTTGGGGCCGGCCTTGCCGAACGGCGTGCGGACGCCGTCGACGAAGACCACGTTCCGAACGCGTGCCGGCGCTGCTGGTGCGGCCACGGCGTCTCCTCCACTTGTGGTGACAACTCTGTCCACCGGGCAGGGGGTGCGCGACATCCCTACCGGTCGGTAACGCCAACTCTAACCCTAGTTACTGGTGAGTAACCACTGCGGCACCCCTGTTGGTTGCGTCACACACCTTGCGCACGATCAGGAACAGCGGCAACCCGACCGGGGCCAGCAGGATCGTGATCACCAGAACGGGTGCCATCACCAGCGGGTGGACGTTCAGGCGACGCCCCTCCAGGTACATCCAGCGCCCGACGAACAGGTCCCACGCGATCATGTGCGCCCACACCAGCGTCGCGCCCACGTCGGTGCTCATGAACTGGGCCAGCGCGGGCAGCTCCGGCCGCGTGACCAGCGGCAACAGCTCCGGCAACACCGGGATCATCAGCACGACGTAGATCGCCACCACCGGCAGGATGATCAGGTACGACTCGGCGATCCGCTTCGTCCACGACCACTTCGGCGCGAAGATCATGAGCGCCCAGAACGGCGCGGCCAGCAGGAACGTCAGGGAGAACAGGGTGGCGGTCATGCGTTCACGAGCTCCTTGTTGGTGTTCTTCTGCCGTGCCCACACCACGCCCAGCGCGGTGGCGGCGATCAGTGCGGTGGCGGCGATCAGGGTGAGGGAGTCGGGCCTGACGATGGACTGCCCGCGCAGCGCCTGCCAGGTGACGAGAACGGTGAGGCCGAGGTAGCCGCCGCTGAGCACCCACGCGAGGCGCGCGTTGGCCCACCGGCCGGTGAAGAAGATCAGCAGCGGCAGGACCTGCACCGCGTGCATGCCGATGAAGTGACCGATGCGCAGGTCGCCGTGGACGGTGCTCCAGCCGGTGAGCGGGAGGTACGAACCGCCGTCGGGTCCGCCGATCGAGTGGCTGCCGATCACGCCACCCGTCGGTGACTGGCCGGCGCGCGGCTGCGTCATGAGGAAGCCGACGCTCATGCCGACGAGCGCGACGAGCAGGCTGAGCCGGATGACCCAGCTCTGGGCGGGGTTGTCGAACTTCTTGCGGAACAACAGGATCGCGATGACGAGGCTCGTGCCGAACAGCACCATCGCCAGCATGCCCATGGCTCCGAACAGCGCGGAGTCGAGCGGCGTCTCGAAGTTGAAATGGCTGCGCTTGCCCCTGGTGACCTGCGTAATGATGATCACCATCTCGGCGACGCCGGCCGCCGCGAACACGGTGCCGAGCCACCAAGCGATCTTGCGCAGCCGGCCTTCGAGCAGGCTGGTGAACCAGGCCAGGGAGGCGCTGTAGAGGGTGAACGACACCGCGAACTTGAACGGCTTGAACCAGATGGGCGAGTCGAGCAGCATCCGGTCGTCCAGCAGCATGCCGAGCGCGGCGATCGGGGTGAGCACGGCCATGGAGAACGTGAAGAGCATTAACGGCCGGTGCCAGCTGTACGCGGTCTTCAACATCTGAGCCCCCTGCAGAGAATGGATAGCGGCGCTTCCCGCTATCGGAAAGGTACACTATCCATATGCGTGTTGGCGAGCTTTCGAAGAGAAGCGGCGTTCCGGTGCCGACGATCAAGTACTACCTGCGCGAGGGACTGCTGCCCGCCGGCGTGCTGACCAGCCCGAACCAGGCTCACTACGACGACGAGCACCTCCGCCGTCTACGTCTGGTGCGCGCGCTAGTGGACGTCGGCGGCCTCTCCATCGCGTCGGTGCGCGAGGTCCTCGCCGCCGTCGACACCCGCGACGACTCCCTGCACAACAAGCTCGGCAAGGTGCAGGAGGCGATCAGCCAGCCGGGCTCGGCCGACCTGGACCCGCTCGCGGTGAAGGACGTCCAGGAGTTCTTCGGACGGCACGGCGAGGACGAGTGCTACGACGTCACCCAGAGCAACGTCACGCACATGCTGGCCGCCGCGCTGTCCGCGGCCCGCTCGGTCGGGCATGACCACTTCCGCCAGGTGCTCGACGCCTACCTGGAGGGGGCGAAGATCATCGCGCAGGCCGACGTCGAGTACATCGCGCAGCAGCGTTCGTCCGACGACGTCATCGAGGCGATGGTCGTCGGCACCCTCATCGGGGACACCGTCCTGAAGGCGGTACGGCGTCTCGCGCACGCCCAGCTGTCGCGCGCGATGTTCAGCGACGGCCCTGGCGACGCGACCCCGAACTAATATATTGGCCAATATACTAGTTCTCCCGCCGCCGTGACCTGCTGCTTAGCAATGACTCTTTGGACTTCGTCCGCAAAAGACTCGTTGCAAGGGGTCAGCTGAGGGTCAGGGCGTGGAGGGCTCGGTACGGGCCGTGGGTGGCGAGGAGGTCGGCCGGGTGGCCGTACTCGGCGACGGTGCCGTCCGCGGTGAGGACGAGGACGCGGTCGGCGTTGGCGGTCAGGCGCAGGTCGTGGGTGATCAGGATCGTGGTGCGGCCGGACGCGAGGCGGCGCAGCGGGCCGAGCAGGCGGCCGGACGAGTGGGCGTCGAGGCTCGCGGTCGGTTCGTCGAGGACGAGCACCGGGGTGTCGGCGACCATCGCGCGGGCGATCGCGATGCGCTGGCGCTGGCCACCGGACAGGCCGTGGCCGTGCTGGCCGATGACGGTGTCGTAGTCGTCGGGCAGGAGGGCGATGAAGTCGTGGGCGTCGGCTGCTCTGGCGGCGCCGACCACGTCGTCCGGGGTGGCGGTGGGGGAGCCGAAGGCGATGTTGTCGTAGATCGTGCCGTGGAACATCTGCGTCTGCTGGCCCACCAGGGCGACGTTCGAGCGCAGCGAGGCCAGGGTCAGCTCACGGAGGTCGACGCCGTCGAGCGACACGAGGCCGGCGGTGGGGTCGTAGAAGCGGAGCAGGAGCTTCGCGATGGTCGACTTGCCCGCGCCGGACGGGCCGGTGATGGCCAGCAGCTCGCCAGGGCTTATATCGATGGTGAGAGCCTCTAACGCTGGCGAAGGCGTCTCGGGGTAGTGAAAGCCGACGGAGCGCAGGCTGACGAAGCCGCGGGCGCGAGGCAGGACACGCGGGCCGTCGACGAGAGGTGGCTCGGCGTCCAGGAGCTCGATGATGCGTTCGGAACCCGTGGCGGCGGCGGACACCATGACGCGGAGCTGGCCCAGTTGCTGGACCGGGGCGTAGAGCGAGCTGAGGATCGCGGCGAACGCGAGGACGCCGCCCAGGCTGATGCGGCCGGTGGAGATCTCCCAGGCGCCGAGGCCGATCACCGCGAGGACGCTGACGGTCTGCGCGATGTGGACGACCGGTGCGTAGAGGCCGCTGAGGCGGGCGATCGAGAGGTTCGTCGTGAGCATGCGGCGGCCGGCGGACAGCAGGCGGTCCGACTCGGAGTCCTGGCGGTTGTAGGCCTGGACGGCGGTGACGTTGGCGAGGCTCTCCTCGAGGATGGCGGTGATGTCGCCGTTCAACGCGCGTTGCTCGCGGGAGCGCGCGTTGATGTGGCGGGCGAAACGGCGGGTCACCCACGAGAACAGCGGCACCACGACGAACGCGGCCAGCGCCAGCTCCCAGCTCAGGTAGAGCGCGTAGCCGGTGAAGAAGACGAAGCCGAACAGCGCGGTGACCATCTGCACGAGGCCGGAGCCGACGAAGCGCTCGACGGTGTCGACGTCGTCGGTGAGGCGGGCGAGGAGATCGCCGGGGCGGCGGCGTTCGAAGAAGTCCGGCGGCTGGCGGTGCAGATGTGCGAACACCTTGGTGCGCAGGCGCAAAAGGAATCGTTCGCCGGTGCGGGCCGTGAGGTACTCACCGCCGAATACGAAAAAACTCGACAACAGCGCGACGCCCGCCCAAAGGGAAGCGGGACGCCAGAAAGCGGAGAGGTCGCCCGCGCGCAACGCGTCGTCGACGATTCGGGCGAACATCGACACCGCGAAGGCGTCACAGGCGGCGGCCCCGATCAGCAGCACGCAGCCGAGGACGAGCCAGCGACGGTCGCCGCGGGTGAACGGCCAGAAACGGCGGAAGACAGCACGCGCGGACAAGGCGGTTCCCGGCACGAGAAGGCTCCGATCAGGGGAGAAGGCCCGCGGCGAGGGGGTGACGCCGCGGGCCGGGCTCGACTGTCAGTCGCGCGGCGTGCCCTCGGGCGAGCGCGGCGTGACCCGCGGCGTCACGCGCGGAGTGATGCGCGGGATGACGTCGCAGATGGGGTTGCGCGGAGTGACCTCGAGGCGGGGGCGAACGTCTGCCATGGTTCTTTCCTTTCACGGTGTTCTTCTCTTGGGACCATCGGGTGATGGCGACAAGAGAAACGCTACGGAGCCACCCGTTTCAGCGACGTCTCGCAATGTCGTTATGCCGGTGAAACAACTGTTGTGCGAGGGTGTGGAAAAAGGAGGGCCGGAGATGCGTGTGCTGATAGCCGAGGACGAACCCGTTCTGGCGGATTTCATCGCGGACGGGCTCCGGCAGCTCGCCATGGCCGTGGACATCGCGCACGACGGCCTCACCGCGACGGAGAAGCTCGCCGGAGACGAGTACGACGTCGTGGTGCTGGACCGGGACCTGCCCGGCAAGCACGGCGACGACGTGTGCCGCGAGGTCATCGCGTCCGGTGTGCGCACTCGGATCCTCATGCTCACGGCGATGGACGACGTTCGCGAACGCGTGAAGGGCCTGCGCATCGGCGCGGACGACTACCTCGGCAAGCCGTTCGACTTCGACGAGCTCGTCGCGCGCATCGACGCTCTCGGCCGCAGGAGCACTCCCGCCGCACCGCCCGTCATGCGTCACGGCGGCATCGAGATGAACACCGCGCTCAGGCAGGTTTCGCAGAACGGGCGCTTCTTGCCGTTGTCCGTGAAGGAGTTCGGCGTGCTGCACGCGTTGATGGCGGCCAGCGGCGCGGTGGTCAGCGCCGAGGAGTTGCTGACGAGTGTGTGGGACGAGAACGCCGATCCGTTCACGAACGCCGTGCGCATCACGATGTCCCGCCTGCGCGCCAAGCTCGACGACGCGAGCGCCATCGAGACCATCGCCGGCGTCGGCTACAGATTGCGCGGAGAGCAGCGGTGAAGCAGATGAAGCTGCGCACCCGGCTGACCCTCGTCCACACAGGACTGTTCCTCGCCGCGAGCACCCTCGTGGTCACCTTCCTGTACTTCGACAACAGGGCGACGATCCTGGAGCTGGAACGCAAGGTGATGCCGCGGATGACCCTGAGCGGCGGGCCGATGTGGAGCGGCCCGTCACCGGAGCAGGCGTGGGACGATGCGCTGACCGGGTTGCTCGTCCAGTCCGTGCTCACGTTCCTGCTGCTGGCCGCGGTCGCGGCAGGCCTCGGCTGGTGGCTGAGCGGCCGCGTGCTGCGCCGGGCCGACGCCGCGTTCGAGGCGCAGGGACGGTTCATCGCCAACGCCTCGCACGAGCTGCGCACGCCGCTGACCGTCACCAGGACGCTGCTGCAGGTCGGGCTGTCCTCGTCGGACCCGGATCGCGTGCGGCGCGCCAGGGAAGAGCTTCTGCGCAGCAACGACAGGTCGATCGCGTTGATCAACGGACTGCTGCACCTCGCTCGGGGCGAGCAGGAGCTGCGCGTCAGGGACCGGGTGCGGCTGGACACCGTCGCGGAACGCGTCGCGAGTGAGACCGCCGGCCCCATCGACGTGCGCGTGGCCGCGGTGGAGGTGGTCGGCGACGAGCTGTTGCTGGAGCAGCTCCTGCGGAACCTGCTCGACAACGCCGTGCGCTACAACGTTCCCGGAGGCACGGTGTGGGTGCGCGTCACGCCGTCCGGGCACTGGGGCAGGCTGACCGTCGAGAACACGGGAGAGGCCGTGCCCGACGCGGACCAGCTGTTCGAGCCGTTCCACCGGGGCACGCGGGAACGCACCGGACCCGACGGCGCCGGACTCGGCCTGTCGATCGTGCGTGCGGTGACGGTCGCGCACAACGGCCGGGTGCACGCGGAACCCCGCGACGGCGGCGGTCTCGTCGTCACGGTGGAAATTCCTCGCGCGAGTTGAAAGAGCGGGCGTCCTGCCGGACATGTCCCGAGGTGGAGCAGGTGGACGTGGAACCGCGCCGAACGGGATTCGACGCCGTCGCGCAGGAGCTGATCGAGCCGCTGCGCCGGTACCTGGCCCGGCGGACCGACCCGGCGACCGCGGACGACGTGCTGTCCGAGACGCTGCTGGTCGCGTGGCGGCGCCGGGCCGAGATGCCGGCCGAGCCGCTGGCCTGGGCATATGCCGTGGCGCGCAACTGTCTCGCGAACGCCGACCGGGCGCGCCGCCGACAGGACCGGCTGCTCGTGCGGATCTGGCAGGTCGCGCGGCCGCCCGAGTACGCGCCCGCCCGCGACGACCCGGATCCGGCGCTCGGCAGGGCACTCGCGCGGTTGTCGTCCGTCGACGCCGAGCTGGTGCGGCTGTGGGCCTGGGAAGAGCTCGGACCCGCCGAGATCGCCCAGGTCGTCGGCCTGAGTGCCAACGCGGTGAGCATCCGCCTGCACCGCGCTCGCAAGAAGCTCAAGACACTTCTGGACCAGGAAGGGGAGCGGCCATGAGCGACGACCTGCGCGAAAGGATGCGCCGCGCCGATCCGGCGGCCACGCTCCACCCGTTGCCGGAAGACGAGGTGCGGCGGCTCGTCGCCGGTGCCAACCGTGATTTCCCCGTCGTGCAGCGGTTTTCCTCACGACGACTGCCGGTGCTCGTCGGCGCGGCGGCCGCGGTCGCCGTGGTGGCCGGCGCGATCGTGCTGGCGAGTTCGGACTCCGGACCCGCGTCAGGGCCTCCGGTCGCGTTGCCGACGCCGACCGAGCACGGCCTGGCGACCGGTTCCGGTGCGCCGGACGGCAGCGGGGGAGGAGAACCGGCGACCACGAGCCAGCCGCGTCCGGGGAGCGGCACCACGTCGGTGCCCGTGCCGCCGGTCAGCCCCAGCCCGTCGGACGGCCGCAAGACGACGGTCGCGGTGCTGACCTCCGGCCCCGAGGATCCCGATGTCCGGTGCCGCAAACCGGAAGCGGCGTTCCTCGCGGAGAACGCGCGGATGGCGTTCGAGGCGACCGTGCTGAAGATCGAGGGCAACGTCGTGACGCTGCAGGTGCACCACGCGTGGATCGGCGAGGCCGATTTCGTCGAGGTCCGCAACACCGCCGCGTCGCCGGTGCTGGCCGGGTTCGAGCCCGAGGTCGGCAGGAAGTACCTCGTGGCGGCGGCGGACATGCGGGTGATGGGCTGCGGTTACAGCGGTCTGGACGAGCCTGATCTGCGGGCCGTCTACGACGAGGCGTTCCCGAACCGCTGACAAGACAACGCGCCCGGCCTTGGTGGCCGGGCGCGTTGTCGTTCGTCACTTGGTCAGGTAAGCGTTGACGACGGTCTGGGTGACCTCGTTGCCGCCCTTGGTGACCGCGGTGGCCCGCAGCGAGACGCTCCCGCCCTTGGCCGGGTTGGTCACCAGCATCGAGTTGCCGGCGACCCACGCCTTCTGCCACGTGACGCCCTTGTCGTAGGACACCTGCGCGGACTTCAGCCGGCCATTTTGGACGGTCAGCGGGATGCGCTGGAACCGATGCGCGGGCAGGGTTCCGTCGAGTGCGAGTTCCGGCGTGAACCGGACCATCGACAACGCGAGCTGCGTCGGCCCCTCGGTGCGCGTGGAGTCGAAGTTCCACGTCGCGGTGACCGAGGTGCTGATCGCCGCGACACCGCTCCGGTTCGCCGTGGTGGTCAGCTCATACCTGCCCGGTGCTTCCGGCATGGAGAAGAACGTCTCCAGATCCAGCGGCCGGTCGGTCGAGGAGATCACCTCGCCGCCCTGCTTCAGCACCGTCGAGCCCGATTCGACGAGTGAACCGCCGGGGCGGCCCTGACCGTCGGTGAAGAACGGCAGGCTGCCGAACAGGATGTCGCCGTCGCGGTACAGGCCCACGCGGCGTTCGTTCGACAGTGCCGGGCCGAAAACGCCGGTGTTGAACGTCTTCTTGTAGGTGCGGCCCGGCTTGAACTTCTCCGCCGCGCCGACCCAGTAGGCCTCGGTGACGTCCGCGTTGTCCTGCTCGAAGCGGAAGCCCCAGGTGTTGGCGGGGGAGTAGAGGTGCAGCTTTCGCTTGTGCGGCAAGGAGTGTCCGAACCCGACGCCGAACGCCGCGTTGTCGCCGAGTGCGGCTTCCGCGTACAGGAAGCCGGTGCGTCCCTCGGCGGTGGTGCCCGCCGAGGCCTCGACCGTCACGAGATCTTTGGGCTGCAGGTGTTTGCGGTTGCCGGTCCAGAACTTCGTGAGCGTCGAGGACTCGTCGACCACGTGGTACTCGTTGCGGTCGGTGCCGGTGTACGAGGCGGTGAGCAGCTCGTTCATCTCACCGGGCTTGCCCTCCGGGCCGACGTGAGCGGTGTTGAGGACGCTGAACGGCAGGCCCAGCAAGCCGAAGCCGTACTCCATCGACGGCACCTTGTGGCCGACCCTGATGTAGGAGAAGCGTTCGGTGGGCTTGTCCGGGAGCACGATGTCGACGGGCTTCGCCTGACGGGCGTCGAGCGTGATCGTGGTGTCGGCGTTGATCTCGATGTTCGTGCCGTTGAACCAGTTGTAGTTCGGGTTCGGCTGCTCGGGGCCGACCCACTGGCGGCCGGTCAGCAGGTAGCGGCCCTTGGGGACGCGGAAGGTCTCCAGCCCGGTGCCCAGCCCGATGTAGTTGCCTTTCGCGTCACCGGTGACACCCTGCAACTCGGTGCGCCAGTCCGCGGCGGGTTTGCCGTCGCGGCCGATCGCCTTGATCGTGATGCTGTAGCGCTCGTCCTCGCGCGTCACAGCCGCCGGCGTGACGACGGTTTGGCCGCCGCCGCTCGCGTTGATGTACGCGCTGAACGTGCCTGTCGCGTCGCCGCCCAGCTTCGTGTCCGCGGTGAGCTTGGTGCTCGCGGTGCCGTGCGCTGGGACGGTCAGCTTCGTGTCCTTGAGGGTGAAGAAGCCCTGTGGCGCGGTGGTCTCGGCCTTGAGGTCGAGCGTGATCGGCTGGTCGCTTTCGTTGCGGTAGAGGACGTCCTTCGTGATCGGGACGTCGTCGTGGTGCGGCCACAACGCGGTGCCGAACGAGATCGAGCCGCTCGTGACGGTCTGCTTGATCGCCTTCGCGACGTCCGTGCGGCCCGCGCCCTGCTCGAACGGGGTGTAGGCGCCGGACTTCGCGGACGCCATCAGCGCGGCCTTGAGCTGGTCGCCGCGCCAGTCCGGGTGGATCTGCGCCAGGATCGCCGCCGCGCCCGTGACGTGCGGGGTCGCCATCGACGTGCCGCTCAGCGTGACGTAGCCGTCGGCGGGCTTGGGCTGCGTCTCGCCGAGCTTGCCCGCGGCCGCCGCGCCGATGCCGACGCCGGGTGCGGTGATGTCCGGCTTGATCGCGCCGTCGCCCTCGCGCGGACCGGTGCTGGAGAAGCTCGCCAGCTTGTCGTCGCGGTCGACGGCGCCGACGGTGAGGGCCTGGTCGGCGCTGCCGGGAGAGCCGACGGAGTTCGGGCCGAAGTTGCCGGACGCGATGACGAACAGCGTGCCGGTCTCCTGGGAGAGCTTGTTGATCAGGATCTCCATCGGGTCCAGCACCGGGCTGTCGTCGCCGCCGAGACTCATGTTGACGACGTCGGCGCCCTGCTCGACCGCCCACTCGATGCCCGCGAGGATCCCGGACTCGTAGCCCGAGCCGTCGTCGCCGAGCACCTTGCCGTCGAGGATGCGCGCGCCGGGAGCGACGCCCTTGTACTTCCCGCCCGACTTGGCTCCCGTGCCGGCCGTGATCGACGCGACGTGCGTGCCGTGGCCGACGCGGTCCGCGTTGTCGGGGGAGTCCGTGAAGTTCTTCTCCGCGATCTCCTGGGTGGCGAGGTCGGGGTGGGTGTTGTCGACGCCCGTGTCGAGCACGGCGACCTTCACACCCTTGCCGTCGAACCCTGCCTGCCACGCCTGGGGCGCGCCGATCTGCGCCGTGCTGCGGTCGAGTGTCGGCTTGTATGCAGCATCCAGCCAGACGGTCGGCTGCATACCGCGTGCGGTCGACAGCGAACTCCATACAGTCGACGCGTTCTCGGGCGTCACCGTGACGGCGTCGACGCCCGCGCGCGTGAACGAGCGCGCATTCTGCATACCGGATCCCGCGGACACCAGCAGGCCGAGACCCTTGCGCTTGGTGTACTCGGGCTTGCTGAGCAGGGCCAGGTCGAACAGCCGCCGGTCGAGCTTGCCGTTCGCGATCATCTGCTCGACGTCGGCGGGCACGGCGTAGAAGTGCGCGCCGTCCTCTCTCGTGGACACCATGATGTGCTCACGGCCCGGTGCCGGCTTGTACTCGCGCGGCCGGCCCTTGTCGTCGGTGCGGACCTGGTCACCCGTGATGAGGGTGATCCAGTGTTCTGCAGACGGTCGACTGTCGGCCGTGTCGGCCGTCGTTGCTGTGGCTGGGGTGGCGCCGGTGAGCGCCGTGGCCAGCGCGAGGCTGACCACGGCGATGGGGAGATTTCGTTTCAACGGAGGCCTCTCCTCGGGACGGACAACTCCTCGGTGGGGACATGTCCGTCAGGAGGGGCTGGTCTTTCTCAGTACGTGATGCCCGGGAAATTCACTTTTGCCTGGTCGAACTGCGCTCGGCTGAACCCCGAGTTGAACGCCTGCTGCGCCATGGCGCTGAGATCCCGGCCGACGGCACCGCTCATGAAGTGGACGAACTCGCCGGCGTTCATCCGGCGCGTGTAGATCAGGTTGCGGTTGTCGTTCTCCGAGCGCTTCGGGAAGTGCTGGTTGAGCAACCCGAAGAAGCGCTCCATGAACGCCATCGTGCTGCCGGTCTCCTGGTACAGCGGGTGGAACCAGTCGCGGAACCAGGCAGCCTGGCGCGCGCCCTGCGGCAGGTCGTCGCGGTTGTTCATGTACTGGTTGAACACCCGGTTCGCGTCGTCGGTGCGGCCCGACTTGCGGTAGAAGTCGTACTGGCAGATCTCGGCCCACTTGCTGTCGCCCCAGATCTCGCCGTACGCGGGGGACTCGTGCACGCCCTGACTCGCGCCCTCGACGATGTGGCACTCCTCGTGCGTGATGACGTCGCGCAGGGTCGCGTTGTTGACGCTCCAGCCGTTGTCGCCGACGTCGATCGTGTTGCGGAAGCCGGCGAAGTCGTCGAACCGGTTCACGACCGTGCCGCCGTGGTACTTGCCCTCGTGGAAGAACGCGAGCAACGGCTTCGGGTAGCCGAACCGCGTGCAGTTCGGCCCGATCGGCGCCGGGAGCGGCCGGTTGACCGCGCAGCCGCCGTAGGTCTCCCGGTAGTGGCGCCACACCTCGGTCGCGAACGGGGTGGTCCACGCGGTCTGCGCGGGCGGCAGCCGGAGGAGTTCCGGGTCGAAGTACACGGCGACGTCAGCGTTGCACGACACCCTCGTCATCAACGTCGTGTGCTCGGCGACGTAGTCGGGCACGGTCGGCGGCGCGTCGGAGTGGCACGTGCCCGGATCGCCACCGATCGGCGGCGGGTCGAGGTAGACCTCGAACTCGTAGATCCGCGCGGTGCCATCGCTGACGTTGAGCCGGACGTAGCGAGCGTTGCCCTGGCTCCACGTGTGCCGCGTGACGCTGGCGGTGTTGCCGGTCGTCGTCGACACCGTCGTGAAGTTCGTACCGTCGGCAGAAACCTGAATGTTGTATGCAGCGGTGTTGTTTGCAGTCGACTCCCCACCAGCGCCGGCGTGCCGGATGATCACGCCACCAACGGTGCGAGCAGCCTGCAGGTCGACCTGGAGGAACCTCGTCGCCGCCGACGAGCACCACTTGTCGCTGTTGCCGCCGGTGACGCTGCCGTTCACAGCCTTCTCCGGGCCTTCCGCGGTCGCGCACGGCGTGCTGCCGGTCGCGGGACGGTTGAGCGCGAGGTTGCCTGACGGCTGCCCGCCGTCGGTGTCGTACACCTCGAACTCGTAGATGCGCGCTGTTGCGCCGTTCTGCTCGCCTTGAGTGACGTTGAGCCGGACGTACCGCGCACTGGTGGCAGCGATGTCATGGGTGGACACGTCGGCGGTGTTGTTGGTGATCGTTGTTGTGGTGCTCCAGGCCGTGCCGTTGGCGCTTGTCTGGATGGTGAAGGCACGTGTGTTGAGGTCTTGTCCTTCACCACCGGCACCTGCGTGCTTGACGACGAACCGGTTGATGGTGATGGCCGTGCCGAGGTCGACCTGGAGGTACTTCGTTGTGGCGCCCGAACACCACTTGTCGGCGTTTCCACCGGTCACGCTGCCGTTGACCGCCTTGGCGGGCGATTCTTCCTGTGCACAGCTCGCGGACCCGGTGGCAGGTTTGTTCAGTGCGACGTTGGTCGCCGCTGCGGCTTGTGGCGCCGCGGCGACCGTTGCGGCCGTGATCAACAGCAGGCCTGTGAGCAACCGGGAAATCTGACGACGATGTGATGATCTCTGCATCGGTCGAGCTCCCATTCCGTCGTGACAACGTTGTCAAGGCGGCGGTACCGGGAAGTTTACCGATCCTGGCGGGGCTCGGAATGCGCTCAATGGCGTCGGTCGCGCGCTGGAATTTCCCACTGGCCTCTGGGCGAGAGCCACCGGCCTTCCGCGACCCGGCGCCTGGATCGGGTACACGTGGAACGCATGACGACTCGTGTCCCGTGGGCTGCCGACGCCTACCTCGACCTGGTCCGGCGGGCGTGCTTCATCTGCGAGCTCCTCGCGGGGAACCCGGACTACCCGCACCACGTCGCCTACCGGGACGACGCCGCCATCGTCTTCGCGAGCAGGTTCCCGTCGGTGGTCGGTCACTTCCTGGTGGCGCCGGTCGACCACCGCGAGCACGTCATCGGCGACTTCACCCCCGACGAGTACGCCGCGATCCACCGCGTCGTGCACTCCGCAGGCAGCGCGCTGACCGATCTGCTGCCGGTCGAGCGGCTGTACGTGCTGTCGCTCGGCAGCCAGCAGGGCAACCGGCACGTCCACTGGCACCTCGCGCCGTTGCCACCGGGAGTGCCCTACGAAGATCAGCAGATCGCCGTCTTCGAGCCCTCCCGCGGCCACCTCGACCTGCCCGACGACGAGGTCGCCGACCTCGCCCGCCGCCTCGGCGAGCGGATGGCCAACTGATATATCGGTTTCGCGGCGCCCACTGACCTGGTGTTTAGCAATGACTCTTTGGACTTCGCCCGCAAAAGACTCATTGCAAGGCTCTGTGCCAGCGGATCTCGCCGTCGTGCACCTCGTCGGTGGCGGTGAGGCCGGCCGAGGCGGCGACGGCGGCGGACGCGTGGTGGTCCGGGTGGATGTGGGCGACGACTGCGAGCACCTGAGGGGAGAGCCACTCGACCAGGCCGCGGGCTGCCTCGCCCGCGATGCCCCGGCCCTGCCAGCACGTGCCGACGACCCAGGCGATCTCGGCGGTCTGAGAAGCGACGGTCGCCTGGACGGTGCCGACGAGGCGGCCCTCGGACCGCAGCAAGATCACCCAGTTGAGCCACTGCTCGGTCGGGTCGGGGGAGCCCGCGACCAGTCGTTCGTAGCGGGCGCGGAGTGCTTCCGGGGTGAGTGGGGCGCCGCCGATGAACCTGTGCAGTGCCGGGTTCGCCAGCACCTCGGCCATCTCCGCTGCGTGCTCGACCTGCAACGGCAGCAGGTCCAGCCGTGAGGTGCTGATCATGCGAACCTGCCCCTTGCAATGAGTCTTTTGCGGACGAAGTCCAAAGTCTCATTGCTAAGGGGCAGGTCAGCAAGGGGTGCGGGAACTGATATATCGGATATCAGGTGGTTGGGGCCGTTGCTGTCAGGGCCTTCGCCAGGGCTTCCAGGGTCAGGTCGACCTGCCACGAGCGGGCGCCGCCGTCGCGCAGGACGGTGGCCACGGACTCGGGCGAGAGGTCGGCCGGTGGTTGCCAGCAGGTGCGGCGGACCAGGTCGGGCAGCAGGAGGTTCTCCACCGGGAGGGTGTTGGCCTCGGCGATGCCGGCCAGGGCCGCTCGGGCCGCGGTGAGGCGGGCTGCGGCGTCCGGGTCCTTGTCCGCCCAGCGGTTGGGCGGGGGCGGGCCGTCGTGCTGGCCCGCGGGCTCGGGGAGGTCCGACTTGGGCAGGGCGGCCGCGCGACGCAGGGCGTTCATCCAGGTGCCGGACATGCGGCGCTGGGCTCGGCCGCGGAAGACCGGGAGGGCCAGCAGTTCGGCTTCTGAGGCCGGGTTGCGGGCGGCTGCCTCCATCAGGGCGGAGTCCGGGAGGACTCGGCCTGGGGCGATGTCGCGTTCGCGGGCCACGGCGTCGCGGGCTTCCCACAACGACCGCACGAGGGCCAGTTGGCGCTGGTTGCGCACGCGGTGGATGCCCGACGTGCGCCGCCAGGGGTCGGTACGGGGGCGCGGCAAAGGCGCCGTCCGCACCGCCTCGAACTCCTCGAGCGCCCAGGCGAGTTTGCCCTGGCGCTCCAGCTCGGTTTCGAGAACGTCGCGCAGCTGCACGAGCAGCTCCACGTCGAGAGCGGCGTACGTCAGCCAATCGGCAGGAAGGGGCCGGCGCGACCAGTCGGCCGCGCCGTGCCCCTTCTCGAGCCTGTAACCAAGTAGCCGTTCCACCAACGTGCCCAGTGCGACACGTTCGAACCCAGCCAGCCTGCCCGCCAGCTCGGTGTCGAACAGCACGCCGGGTCGCAGCCCGAGTTCGGCGAGGCACGGCAGGTCCTGAGACGCCGCGTGCAACACCCACTCAGTGCCGTCCAGCGCCTGCACCAGCGGGTCCAGCCGACCGCCTAGAGCGATCGGGTCGACCAGCCATGTGCCGGCGCCCTCCCGGCGCAGTTGCACCAGATAGGCACGCTGTGAGTAGCGGTAGCCCGAGGCTCGCTCGGTGTCCACCGCGACCGGGCCCTTCGCCCCGGCGAGCGCGTCAGCGGCTCGCCGGAGCGCAGCAGGATCGGCGACCACGGGCGGGACCCCATCAGCAGGTTCCGTCAGCGGTACCGGATCTGGTCCGGTTGGTGCGGTTGGCTCGTCGGCGGGTACATCCACAGCGGATGACCCTACGACGATCGCACCACTCACAGGTGTTCTCGGCCGGTTCAGTGCTTCAAACCGGTATCTAACGGATCACGCCGGCACGCATGGCCAGCGCGACCATCTGAGCGCGATCCCCGGTGCCCAGCTTCCGGCCGATCCGCGACAGGTGAGACTTCACCGTCAACGCGGACAAGCTCAGAGCCTCGCCGATTTCCTTGTTGCTCTGGCCATCGGCGACCAGCTGGAGCACCTCGACCTCACGCGCGGAGAGTTCCCGCGGCGTGTTGTCGGTGCCCGGCACCCGAGTACCCGCTGCGAGTACTGGTGCCACGCTCGGATCTGCGTAAACGCCGCCATCGAGAACCCGGCGCACCCCGTCGGTGACCACCATCGGAGAGGCGGACTTCAGGAGGTACGCCTGGGCGCCCGCCTGGAAGGCCGACCTGACCGCGTAGGGGTCGTCGGAGGATGCGAGGACCACGATGCGGGGCCAGCCCTGGGCACGGAGTTCCGTGACCAGGTCGATGCCGGTGCCATCCGGCAGACCCAGATCGAGGATCGCGAGGTCGCACGGTCCGGTAGCAAGTGCCCGCGCCCGAGCCTCTGCCACCGATGCGGCCTCATGCACTGTCCCGGCCCCCATTTGGGTGAGCCGAGCTGATATCGCCTCCCTCAGCAGTGGGTGGTCGTCGACCACCAGCACTGAAAAAAGCTCCTCCCGCGGGTGCGGGACCATGTTCGCCGGCAACGAGCCGGCTGGCGTGGTACGAACGGCCTGACCTAAGCCGACGGCAGCCACGTCACTACCTCCCTGGAGTCGGTCGTGCCCCCCGACCGGCACCGGAGACTTTCGTCCAATCAGCCGCGCCACTGATCGACCGAAAGTGGTGTCGTCTGGGGCAGCGTAGCCGCCCATGCGGGTCTACGGGACGATCAATCGGGTATCTATCCCTATTGAGTTGTGACAGATGGCCTCATCTGTCACACGATCGGATGACAACTAGATAGGGGGAGTAACACGAGTCCCTCTCACGACGACGTATAGGAGTTGGTTGTGCCGAGCTCTTCCGGTATCGAGCGAGCGCGGGCGTTGCTGCAGCGTGTGCCCCTCGTCGACGGCCACAACGACCTTCCGTGGGCACTCCGGGAGTTCGGTGACGGAACGGGCGAGGACGTCTACACGACCGCCGCGAAGATCGATCTCACGGAACGTCATCCCAGGTTGCACACGGACCTCGTGAAAATGCGCGAGGGCGGTCTGGGGATGCAGTTCTGGTCCGTCTGGATTCCTTGCCGGCTCGCGGGCGACGGAGCCGTCACCGCCGTGCTGGAGCAGGTCGAACTCGTCTACGAGCTGGCCGAGCGGTACTCCGATCACCTGGGCGTCGCGACCACCGCCGCGGAGGCTGAAAAAGTTTTCGCGTCCGGGCGTGTCGCGTCCCTCCTGGGTGCGGAGGGCGGACATTCCATCAACTCTTCACTCGGAGTTCTGCGCGCCCTGCGCCGGTTGGGCGTCCGCTACATGACACTGACCCACAACGACAACACGCCGTGGGCCGACAGTGCCACTGACCAGCCGGAACACGGCGGGCTGACGGAGTTCGGCCGCGAGGTCGTCCGCGAGATGAACCGGATCGGCATGCTCGTCGACCTGAGCCACGTCGCGCCCAGCACGATGCACGCCGCGCTCGAGACGAGCGTCAAGCCGGTCATCTTCAGCCACTCGTCGTGCCGCCACGTTGCGGACCACCCGCGCAACATCCCTGACGACGTCCTGGTCAAGCTCAAGACCAACGGCGGTGTGGCCATGATCACATTCGTCCCGAGCTTCGTGGCACCCCGGTTCGCTGAATGGGACGCAGCCCTTCGTGACGCCATGACGGCCGCGGGCGAGAACCACGCCGACCTCGGAGCCCGCAAGGTCTTCGGCGAGAAGTGGATCGTCGACAACCCGGCGCCCACGGCGACGCTCGACGACGTCGTCGCGCACGTCGAGCACGCACGCGAGGTCGTCGGCGTCGACCACATCGGCCTCGGCGGCGACTACGACGGCGTCGGCGAGCTCCCGCAGGGCCTCGAGGACGTCTCGACCTACCCCAACCTCATCGGCGCGCTGCTCGACAAGGGCTGGTCCGAGGACGACTGCGCGAAGCTCGCGGGAGCAAACGTCCTGCGAGTGCTGCGCGACGCTGACTAGGACTGGCGCTGACCGAAGAGCGTGACGCCGACCGGCGGCAGCCCCACGGCTGTCGCCATCAGCTCGTAGAACGCGGTGCCGTGCTCGGCGAGCTCGCCGTCCAGAGCGGTCCAGGACGCGCGCAGCTCCAGGTCGTCGGTGCGAGCCGGGCCCGCGATGTCGCCGAACCGGGCCGAGGACGTCTGCGTCACGGTGCCGCCCAGCGCGGTGAACCCGGCGCCGGACTGCTCCAGCGCCTCGGTCAGCCACGACCACCCGACCTCGGGCAGCAGCGGATCCGACGCGAGCTCGTGGTCCAGCTCGACCCGCACGTAGGCGACCACGCGCAGGACACCGCCCCACGCCTCGTCGCCGTCCGGGTCGTGCAACAACACGAGGCGGCCGGTGGACAGTTCGTCGGACGGACCGGTGACCTCAGCCGTCAGCGCGTACGCCCACGGCGCGAGCCGCTGCGGTGGGCGAACCTCGGTGAGTTCTATCTCGGGCCTGGTGCGAACCGACTTGAGCGTCCCCACCGCCCGGCGGAAGATTTCCGGCTCGGTCACACAACTGACTGTATGCCTCGGAAACCGACCGAGTGACGGCGGCACGCCGGGACGTGGGACCATGAAAGGGAGATGACTTCCATGGCACCCCTTCTTGTGGCCGCGCGTGGCGGCACCCCGTCGCACACCCCTGTCTGGTTCATGCGGCAGGCGGGACGGTCGTTGCCCGAGTACCGGGCACTGCGCCAGGGCACCGCGATGCTCGACGCCTGCATGGATCCCGAGATGGTCTGCGAGATCACCATGCAGCCGATCCGGCGGCACGGCGTCGACGGCGCGATCCTCTTCTCGGACATCGTGGTGCCGCTGAAGGCAGCCGGTGTCGACCTGGACATCGTCGCGGGCGTCGGTCCCGTGGTCGCGAACCCGGTCCGGACGCTCGACGACGTCCAGAACCTGCCCGAGCTGCACGCCGAGCAGGTCCAGCCGGTCGCGGACGCCATCGGGTTGCTGCTCAAGGAACTTCCCCAGGAAGTCGCGCTGATCGGGTTCGCGGGAGCGCCGTTCACGCTGGCGAGCTACCTCGTCGAGGGCGGCCCCAGCAAGAACCACGAGCGCACCAAGGCCCTCATGCACGGCAACCCCGAGCTGTGGCACGCGCTGCTCGCCAAGATCGCGGACATCACCGCGGCCTTCCTGCACGCGCAGCTCGACGCGGGCGTGCAGGCCGTGCAGCTGTTCGACTCGTGGGCGGGCGCGCTGTCCGAGCGCGACTACCGCGAGTTCGTCCTGCCGCACTCGAAGCGCGTCCTCGAGACGATCACCACCGTGCCGCGCATCCACTTCGGCGTCGGCACCGGTGAGCTGCTGCCCGCGATGCGCGAGGCCGGAGCGGACGTCGTCGGCGTCGACTGGCGGATCCCCCTGGACGTCGCAGTGGAGCGACTCGAGCAGGCAGCCCCGGAGCTGCCGAAGCCGGTCGTGCAGGGCAACCTCGACCCGGCGCTGTTCTTCGCGGGCTTCGAGGCCGTCGAACGCGAGGTGCGCCGCATCCACGCCGAGGGCAAGGCCGCCGCCGGCCACATCTTCAACCTCGGCCACGGCGTGCTCCCCGACACCGATCCGGAGATCATCACCCGGACCGTCGAACTGATCCACAGCTTGTAATGCACGGAAGAGCGCCGCACGTAGCTGTCGTCGGAGGCGGGATCTCCGGCCTCGCCGCCGCGCACCGCCTGCGGATGCTGCTGGGTCCGGACGCGAAGATCACGGTGATCGAGCAGTCCGACCGGCTCGGCGGCAAGCTGCGGACCACCGAGCTCGCGGGTGTGCGGTTCGACGTGGGCACGGAGGCGTTCCTGCACCGCAAGCCCGAGGCGCAGGAGCTGATCGCCGAGGTCGGCCTCGCCGATCACGTCGTGCACCCGACCGGTGCCAAGGCCTCGGTCCACGCCGCCGGACGTACCCACCAGCTGCCCGCGCACACGTTCATGGGCGTGCCGGCCAGCGTCGAGACGGTGCGGCACATGCTGTCGTCCGAGGGCGCGCTGCGGGTCGAGATGGAACCGACGCTGCCGCCGATCGAGCTCAAGGGCGGCGACGTCGCCGTCGGCTCGCTGATGAAGGACAGGTTCGGCCCCGAGGTCGCCGACCGCCTGGTCAGCCCGTTGCTGGGTGGCGTCTACGCGGGCCGCGCGGACGAGCTCGGCCTGCGCGCGACGATGCCGCAGATCGCCACGCTGCTGGACAAGGGTGTCGGCTCGCTGCTCGCGGCCGCCGCGATGATGATGCCCGCGCCGCCGCAGCCCCGTGCCGCGCGGCCGCCGGTGTTCGCGAGCCTCGCGAACGGCGTCCAGTCGCTCGTCGACCGGCTCGCCGAGGTCGCCAGGCCGATCATCCGCCTCGGTCTGCCGGTGCGGGTGCTGTCGTGGCAGGGCAGCGGCTGGCGCCTCGAGATCGGGTCGGCCGCCACGCCCGAGTACCTGGAGTGCGACGGTGTCGTGCTCGCGGTCCCGGCGCCGTCCGCGCGCAAGCTGCTGGCGGAGATCGCGCCGCAGGTGTCCGCGGCGTACGGCAAGGTCGAGGTCGCCTCGATGGCCGTCGTCGCGCTCGCCTTACCTCCAGGTACCGAGCTGCCGGACCGCTCCGGCGTCCTGATCGCGGAGGGGGAGCGGTACAGCGACCGCATCACCCCGTTCACCGCCAAGGCGTTCACGTTCTCCAGCCGCAAGTGGTCGCACTACGGCGAGCCGGTGATCCTGCGCGGCTCGGTCGGCCGGCACGGCGAGACGGCGCTGTTGCAGCGCAGTGACGCCGACCTGGTGAAGGCCGTGCGCAACGACCTGTACGAACTGACGGGCATCAGGGCCGAGCCGATCGACTACGTGGTGCAGCGCTGGGGCGGGGGCCTGCCGCAGTACGGCGTCGGTCACGTCGATCTGGTCGACACGATCGAGCGCGGCGTCGCCGACGTTCCCGGCCTGGCTGTCGCGGGTGCCACGCTGCACGGCGTCGGCGTCCCTGCCTGCATCGCGACGGCGGACGCGGCCGCCGCCCGTGTCGCAGCACACCTGCTGGGCCGAGTTCGCCGCTAGCGGGGTCGTGCCAAGATGGAGCCATGGCACGCCTGAACTACAACGAGCTCAACGACACCATCCGCTACACGATGTGGTCGGTGTTCCGGGTCGAACCGGGCAAGCTCCCCGAGGACCGCAGCGCCGCCGCCGCGGAGACCCAGAACTACCTGGACGCGTTGGAGGGCAAGGGCGTCGTCGTCCGCGGCGTCTACGACCTGGCGGGTCTGCGTGCCGATGCCGACTTCATGATCTGGTGGCACGCCGAGGAGATCGAGCAGGTGCAGGCCGCCTACACGGGCTTCCGCCGCACGCCGCTCGGCAAGGTCTCGACGCCGGTCTGGTCGCAGGTCGCCCTGCACCGCCCCGCCGAGTTCAACCGCAGCCACATCCCGGCCTTCCTCGCCGGTGAGGAGGCGCGCAAGTACGTCTGCGTGTACCCGTTCGTGCGCTCCTACGAGTGGTACCTGCTGCCGGAGGACGAGCGCCGCAAGATGCTGGCGGACCACGGCAAGGAAGCCCGCGACTACCCGGACGTGCGCGCGAACACCGTCGCGTCGTTCGCGCTGGGCGACTACGAGTGGATGCTCGCGTTCGAGGCCGACGAGCTGCACCGCATCGTCGACCTGATGCGTCACCTGCGCGGCACCGAGGCGCGGCTGCACGTGCGTGAGGAGATCCCCTTCTACACGGGCACCCGCGTCCCGGCGGCCGAGCTGGTCACGAACCTGCCGTAGTGACACGAGAAGGGGCCGCCGAGGCGGCCCCTTCGTCGTCAGCTCACCTTGTAGGCGTGGATCACCGTGATCTCGACGGTGTTGCCCTTGGCGTCCTTCGCCGTGGCCTTCAACGAGGTCCACTGCGAGCCCGCCGGGTGGTAGATCAACGCGCTGTTGCCGACCACACCCGCGTTGCGCCACGTCTTGCCGTCGTCGTGCGAGTACTGCACGCCGGTGATGCGCACCTTGCCCGTGTCGCCCTGGGACTGGGTGGACAACCCGATGCGCTGCAACGTGCCGCCGGGCACCGCGCCGTCGGCGTCGAGCTTCGGCGCGAACCGCACGACGTTCAACGGCAGCGTGTCCACCTTGTCGGGCGTGCCCTTCGACTTGAAGGTCCACACCCCGGACACCTTGCTGCTGAAGTCGAACTGCTTGCCGCGGTCGAGGCTCACCTCGGCGCGGAAGTCACCCTCGGGCAGCGGCACGTTCTGGAAGTTCCCGCCCGCCGTGGTGGTCTCGCCGATCAGCGCGCCGTTGCGGTACAGGGCGGTCCGTGCGGTGTCCACAGTGGACACACCTTCGCCGCCGTTCGAGTCGGCCAGCAGCGGGACGCCAATGAACATCTGCGTACCGAACCGCTGGGCGTACGGGTACGGGGACTCGGGCAGCGCCGGCGAGAACACCGGCTGGTTCTCCCGCTCCTGGTACGTCCTGCCCGCCTCGTACCTGCGCGGGCCGGAGATGGTCTGCTCCCGGCTGCCGTTCGCGTGCGTGATGCTCACGATCGACTGCCAGCGCACGTCCTCGGTCGTCACGTAGTCGACGGCCTTGCTGCCCGGCGGCACCTGGTAGAGCGCCGAACCGCCGCTGATCCCGTGCACCGACAGCGGGAGCTCGCCCTTGGTCGCCTGGCTGTCCGGCTTGAGGCCGCCGATCGTGGCCTCGACGCGAGCCAGGTCCTTCTTCTCCGGCGCGCGCGTCAGACCCGTCGGCAGCGTTCCGCCGACCGGGTAGGACAGCCGGTAGTAGACGTTCGCGTCCGCCGCCGAGTTCGCGTGCACGGTCGTCAGCGACGCCATCTCCTTGGGCGACAGCGGCCCGCCGATCTGGACCGCGCCGACGCCGTCGAAGCCGCCGAACGAGAGCAACCCGGCCTGCACGATCCTGGTGCCGAACGTGCGCCGCCACGTGAGGTCGCCGACCACGAAGTTGCCGGTCGCCTCCGGCACCTTGACGTCGATCGCCTGCGCCAGGCGGGCGTCCTGCTTGATCGTCAGGTCACCGGTCAGCTTCACCGTCGGCTGGACCACCATGTCGTAGGTGGTCGGCGAGGCGATCGACGAGTCGATCACGTAGGTGCCCTTGGGCAGGCGGATCTTCTGGTCGCCGCCGAAGATCACCTTGAACGAGCTGATGTCCAGGCCTTCGACGAACGTCAGCGCCTGCGTCGGGTCCTGCCCGTCGCGGCCGGTCAGGTCGAGGTTGAGGGTGTAGCTCTCCACCTCGCGGTCGACGCCGACGAGCGTGCGCACCGTGTGCGTGCCGGACGTGGCGACGACCTCGCCGGTGTACGCGGCGTCCTTGGTGCCCACGCGCGTGTCACCGGTGACGTTGACGGACGCGGTGCCCTTGGCGGGAACCGTGACCTTCGTGGCGCCCAGCGAGAACATGCCCTGCGGCGCACCGCTGGTCAGCTTCACGTCGAGCGTGATCGGCGCGTCCGTCGGGTTCGCGTACGTGATCGCCTTGGTCTCGGGCTTGTCGTCACCGTGCGGCCACTCGTGCCGGCCGAGGTTCACCGCGACGACGTCGGCGGTCAGCACCTGGTTGATCGCCTTGGACACGTCGATGCGGCCCGCGCCCTGGTCGAACGCGCTGACGCCCGCGGTCGGCTTGGCCGTGGTGGCCAGCACCGACTTGAGCTGCGCCGGCGTCCACTCCGGGTGCTGCGACTTCAGCAACGCCGCCGCGCCCGCCACGTGCGGCGTCGCCATGGACGTGCCGCTCGCCGCGAAGTGCTCGCCGTTGGTGCCCGCAGCTGCTGCGACGATGCCGACGCCCGGTGCGGTCACCTCGGGCTTGAGGCCGCTGTCTCCAACGCGAGGGCCTTTGCTGGAGAACGGGGCGAGCGAGTCGTCGCGGTCCACGGCGCCGACCGACAGCGCGGCCTCCGCGGTGCTGGGCGAGCTGACCGTGCCGGTGGAACCGGAGTTGCCCGCCGCGATGACGAACAACGTGCCGTACTGGGCCGTCAGCTCGTTGACGGCCTGCTCCAGCGGGTCGACCTCCTCGGTGTCACCGCCGCCGAGGCTCATGTTGACGACCTGGGCGCCCTGCTCGGCGGCCCAGCGCATGCCGTCGAGGATCCAGGACTCCTGGCAGCCGAACTCGACGCACACCTTGGCGTCGAGCAGCTGCGCGCCCGGCGCGACACCGCCGTACTTCGAGTCGTGGCTCGCGACCGTGGAGCCGACGTGCGTGCCGTGGCCCACCTTGTCGGTGTTGTCGGGGTCGCTGGTGAAGTTCTTCTCCGCGATCTGCTGACCCTTGAGGTCCGGGTGGTTCTCGTCCACGCCGGTGTCGACGATCGCGACCTTCACGCCCTTGCCGGTGATGCCCTTCTCGTGGGCGGCCGGCGCGCCGATCTGCTTGACGCTGCGGTCGAGCGTCGGCTTGCGGATGCCGTCGAGCCAGACCTTGTCACCGGAGTCCGCCTCGGCTTTCAGCGCGGTCCAGTCGTTCGAGGACCGCGCACCGAGTCTCGCGTGACCGTCCACGATCAACGGCATCCGGTCGCGGTAGCCGAACTCCAGCAACGTGGTGACGTCGAACAGCCTGCGGTCGAGCCGGCCCGCCGCCAGGGGCCCGAACGCGTCCTTCGGAACGACCATCGTGTGCCCGTCGGCACTCCGGTGGGTCTTGAACGTCATGCCCTTGCGGCCGTCGCCGGGCTGGATCGCGACGACCTGCTGGCCGTGGCCGAGCAGGACCTTGTCGCCGGTGACGAGCGTGACCTCGTCGATCGCCTGTTTCGGACTGCTGGGTTGCGGTGCGGCCGACGCTCCAAGAGGCGTCACCGTGGCCGTTCCCGCTGTCAGTGCCAGTGCCGCGATGGCGGCGCCGAGCACTTTGGATTTTCCGCGCATTCGAATCCCCTCATGGTTCGAATTGCTGCGCGCTGTGGTCCGCGCAGGCCGGAAGGCCTTCTACGGCAATGTGAAAAAGGTCCCCCGACCCTTTCGAACGTATCGAGGGTGAACGGGGTCACACAGGGCTGAACGGGGGATTCTTGAAGGGGTTTTGTTCGCCCGTCAGTTCGACTGCCAGAACTTCCAGCGGGTCTTGCGTTTCTCTGACAGTTCTCCCGCGGCACGACACCAATCCGCGAACGCCGCGGCATCCTCGCGTGCGCGGGAGCCCGCGCGACGTGGGTGTTCAACTGCGTAGGCGTCGAAGAGCGGCCGGAACCGGTCGCCGAGCTCGTCGGCGACGGCGGGTCCCAGCATCCGCACGATGCCGCGGCGTTTCGACAGCAACGCGCGCCGTTCGACGTCGAAGCGTTGTTCGTCGAATCCCGCGGGAACAGGTCCTTTCGCGAGCAAAGCATTCAACAGCTCGGCCTGTTGGACGGCAAGCCTTTCGCGTGCGGCCGAAAGGTCATTCATGCTTGTCCACCACCGCGCGGATCGCGGCCAGTTCGCTCGCGATTTCGGCGTCCGACGGGTAGTTGTCGTCGCGTTCCAGCAGAACACCGGGTGGCTTCACGCGAGAGCACAGTTCGTCGAGAACACCGAGTACTTCCGGCAACACCGCGTGCGCGTGCGTGTCGTGGTAGACGTCGCCGTGCTGCTCGCCGCCGGCCACGTGCACGTACGCCAGGCGCTCCAACGGGATCTCGTCCAGGAACCGCTCGGGATCGGTGCCGATGTTGCGGGCGTTCGCGTACAGGTTCGCGACGTCGACGAGCAGCCAGCAGTCCGTGCGCTCGACCAGCTCGGCGAGGAACTGGCCCTCGGTGAGCTCGCCGTCCGGCCACTCCAGCAGCGCGGCGACGTTCTCCAGCGCGAGCGGCACGGGCAGGTTCTCCTGCGCCAGCTTGACGTTCGCGACGAGCACCTCGAGCGCGTCCTTGGTGCGCGGCACCGGCATCAGGTGGCCCGAGTCGAGGCCGCCCGCGCGGACGAAGCACACGTGGTCGCTCACCATCGGCGCGCCGACGGCCTCGGCGATCCTGCCGAGGTGCTCGACGCGGCTCAGGTCGAGAGGGTCCGCGCCGCCCAGCGAGAGCGAGACGGCGTGGGGTAGTACCGGGATGCCGCGTTCCAGCAGGAGGCTGACCGACTCGGGCAGGTGTCCGATGTGGAGGTTCTCGGCGACGACCTCGACGAAGTCCACGCCGGGCAGCCGTTCCACGGTCAGGTCGATCTCCGAACGCCAGCCGATGCCGACGCCCAGGTTCGTGATGCCCGCCATCAGTCGCCTCCTCCGCCACCACCGCCGCAGCCGCCGCCACCGCAGCTGCTGCCACCGGACGAACAGCTGCTGCCGCTGCTGCTCGACGAACAACTACTGCTACCACACCCGCTGCCGCAACTGCTGCAACTCGAACCGCAGCCACCGCCACCGTCCGAAGAGGACCGCTTCTTGCGATCGGTCTTGAGCGGCAGCATCTTGACGATGCTCTGGGACAGCTCGAACAGGTCCGCGACCGCCTGGCCGTTGATCTTGCCGCAGAAGCCGTACAGCGCCACGGCGTGCACTCGGTCGGTCGCGCTCACCTGGTGCAGCGCCTCCTTGCCCGCGGTGGTGATCGCCTTGCGGCCGCGTTGCCACAGGAAGATCGCCACGGCGACCGGTACCCCGAGGAGGAACACCGGAGTCGAGAAACCGAGCAGCACCAGGAAGCCCGCGATCACGAGATAGACCCACCACGTCTCGTTGCGGCGGCGTGGCCGCTGCACGAGACCTCGGTCGAGCAGGTACTGGTGCAGCGCCGCCATCTCCGTGCTGTTCGCAGTCGACTGCACCATCGTGTCGAACCGGACCGGCGTGCGCGCGTAGCTCAGGATCCGCGCTTCGATGCTCGTGGTCGCCTGGTAGGTGTTCTGCACGGCGGTGACGTACCCGTCGCGCGACACCCGCAAGGCGCCGACGTCGAGCAGTCGCGCCAGCACGGTCTCGGCGGCACGTCCGGGTCCGGCCGTCAGATAGCCGGCCTCTTCCGCGGACAGCCGCGTCACCTGCGTGGTCGTCGGTGTTGCCATCAGTTTCCCCCTAACTGCTGGAACTGCTGCAGCTGCTGCTCGAGCTGCTGCCACTGCTACTGCTGCTCGAACAGCTGCTGGAGCTGCTGCTGCAACTGGAACTGCCGCAGCTACTGCTGCTGTTGCAGCTGTTGCTCGAACAACTACTGCTGGAGCAACCGGACGCGGAGCCGCAGCTGTCGGAGCTGCCGCCGCACCCGCTGTCCGAACGCGACTTCCGCCTGCCGTGGTGGAGGCTGCCCGGTGCGGGGACGAAGATCTGGTACGGCAAGCCGAACAGGTCGGACACCCGTTGCCGGCCCATCACGCCCCGCAGCCCGTACATCGCCACGGCGTCGACCCGGCCGCGCTGGTGCGTCCGCGCGTACCCCAGCACGCCCCGGCCCATCGGGGTGAGCATCTTCTTGCCGCGCAGGAGGAACGCCAGGAACCACGCGACGATCGCGCCGGCCAGGAAGACCCGGTCGGCCGCGAAGGTCGCCACCAGCAACCCGAAGCCGACGAAGATCAGCAGCACCCGGAAGGCCACCGTGCCACCGCTGGCCTTGCCCCACTTGCGGCGGATCATCGCCCGGTCGGTCAGGCTCTGCCGCAGCGACCCCATCTCCTGGCTGTGCGAGGCCGGTCCTGTCACGTGCCCGATCGGGCGGCCCGCGCCGTTCAACCCGTTGAGGATGAACGACTCGATCCGCGTCGTGGCGCCGTAACCGTTCTGGTAGACGGCGGTCACGAGTCCCTCCCGGGAAACACGCACGAGACCGCCGTCCATCAGCCGGGCCAGCGCGGTCTCCGCCGCTCTGCCCGGTCCCCCTGCCAGAAACCCGATCTCCTCCGGTTTCCAGTCCGGACCCGGCGTCGAAGACTTGGCCATCAGCACTCCCCTTCACTGGTGCCAGTGCATCTTCGACGTGAGATCTACCCCTGGGTTCCTGGTGTTACCTGAAAAGGACCGATCAACGGAAAACGTCAGCCGCCGCCTCCGCCACCGCAGCCGCCGCCCCCACCGCAGCTGCTTCCGCTTGAACACGAAGAACCCGACGAACACCCGCCGTAGCTGCCGCCACTGGAGTCGGTGTATCCGGTGTAGCCGCCGGCCGAGCCGGACGAGGCGAGCAACGAGCTGCGCACCGCCAGGTCCGGGTACACGGCCAAACCGCCGAAGAGCACCAGCCCGGCCGCACCCGCGTACATGGCGTCGTTGTTGGACATGGCCAATCGGGCGTTGGTCGAGCGCGCCTCGCTGAGCACGCTGTTGCCCTTGCTCGTGCGGACGTGCTTGGCACGCCTCGTGAGCAGGAAGATGAGCACACCCGTGAGCACCAGCTGCAACGCGAGCCAGCCGACGGGCGCGCCGATCGCCAGGCCGTTGACCAGGCGGACGACACCGATCGCGAGCAACACCCACAGCACGATGGATCCCTTGCGCCGCGCGCTGTTCGCGACGTCCGGGTCGACGAGAAGACCCATCTCCTGCAGACGACGGCCGATCGACGTGACGGCGTCGTCCTTGGCGATGGCCGGGATCATCAGGCCGACGGTGCGGTTGGTGTAGCGCTGGCTGTCGGTGATGACGGCGCGGTCCACCGCGTTGATCGAGCTCGTGGTGGACGTGGCCTGCACGGCGCCACGCCGTGAAGTGCGAAGCTCACCCGCCGTGAGCAACCGCGCGATGGACGTTTCGACCACGCGCCTGGGACCGCCCGCGAGGAATGCGAGCTCGTCCATGTCGAGCGAGCGCACTGGTGTGGTGCTGCGACCCGACCGGGCGCGCACCCTGATGGCGATCGCGACCAGCACTGCCAGTGCCAGCCCGACCCAGTACAGCTGAAGGAACTCCGGTCCGGACAAACCCCAAGGCTTCGGCATTCGACCCACCCCCTGACCTACCCCCCGAACTGCTTCGGTGGCGTCAATGGTGTGGTCCGTGCCACAGCCCGGCAAGGGCTGTTGACGAAGCCTTAGGGTTGTCCGTCTTCTGTCACTGATTTGTGGCTATGGCTCACTCTTCGGAGCCATCACGTCAGCTTGAAGAGCCGCCGTCCACTCCGCTGGAGCCTTCACCGTCGGTACCGAAGAAGTACATGGTCGCCTCCCAGGTCTGTCCGGTCCTGGTGGCCGGACTGTGCCTCAGTCTCCTATTCGGACGGAACGAGTTTCAAGGAGACGGAGTTGATGCAGTAGCGCTGGTCCGTCGGGGTGGGGTACCCCTCACCTTCGAAAACATGCCCGAGGTGGCTGTGGCATGTGGCGCAGAGCACCTCGACGCGGACCATGCCGAGTGCACGGTCCTCACGCAGGATGACCGAGTCTCCTGCCAGCGGCGAGAAGAACGACGGCCAGCCGCAGTGCGAGTCGAACTTGGTGTCGCTGCGGAACAGTTCGGCTCCGCACGCACGACACTCGTAGACGCCCTCGGTCTTGGTCTCGGTGTACTCGCCGGTCCACGGACGCTCGGTGCCTGCCTGGCGCAGCACCGCGTACTCGGCGGGGTTCAGCTGGGCGCGCCATTCCTCTTCGGTACGCACGACTTTCGGGGTGGTGCCGACAACAGGTTCCATGTCTCTTTCTAACGCGGGAACCGGTGCGACGCTTCCCGGGGGCCGTCGCGGGAGCGCAGCCGTAAGACCTGGTTAAGAAGTCGTTTTCGTTTGGGTCAGAAGATGATCGCGAGGATGTCGCTCAACGCGAACCAGATCGTCAGGATCACGCCCAGCAGGATCAGTCCGACCACGATCACGGCCACCAGTCGCTGGTGGCCCGTCGTGCGGTTCGCGGAGTCGGCGAAGTCCTGCACACCCTCGAGGTAGCCCTCGACCGTGTAGCCCGGACGCTGGCGCTTCATCTTGTCCAGGTGGTCGGCGAACGCCTGGGTCTCGGGGTCGTGCGGGTCGAGGCCGATCAGTTCCTCCTGGAACTTCTCGCGCTCGTCCTTCGAATCACCCATAACCCCCAGACTAGTGCCTCGGATCAACTCGCCAGAGCAAGCGAAGGTTTCACGGCACCAACGGTTCGGCCGTGTCCGAGGACCGGGACGGTCGCGAGGTCCTCGACCGAACTCACGTCCACGCCGAGGCGCTTGAGCACTGCCACGATGACGACCGCGCGGGCGCGCGACGAGCCGTCGGCGATCTTCAGCGCCACGCCTTCGCCGGTGGGCAGGCCGACCGCGTAGACGCCCTCGGCGCCGTCCTTCGCGATGACGCCGGGCAGGGCGTCCATCAGCACGGTGACGTCCCGGCCCGTGCCGCCGACCCACTGCGGGAAGGCGTTCATGGCGGCGGCGACGCGGTGCTCCAGAGTGCCTTCAGGCGCTGAGGCAAGACGGCCGAACGCGCGCGCCAGGCCCGTGAGGCTGATGGCGAAGATCGGGGCGCCACAGCCGTCGACGCCGACCTGGGCGACGGGCTCGCCGGCCACGTCCTCGATCGTCTCGCGGGTGGCGACCTGCAGCGGGTGCGTCGGGTCCAGGTAGTCGCCGGTGGACCAGCCGTTGGCGACGCAGGTGGCGAGCATGGCGGCGTGCTTGCCGGAGCAGTTCATGTACTTCGGCGCGGGGGAGAGGCCGCGGGCGAGGTGCTGGGCGCGCGCGTCGTCGCCGAGCGGCAGGTCCGGGGTGCACTGGAGGGCTGTCTCGTCCAGACCCGCTGACGCGAGGATCCGGAGAGCTCCTTCGACGTGGAAGTCCTCGCCCGAGTGCGACGCGCAGGCCAGCGCGAGCAGCTCGCCGTCGAGGTCCAGGCCGCTGCGCAGCATCGCGAGGGCTTGGAGCGGCTTGTTGGACGAGCGCGGGAACGCGACGTCGCCGGGGCGGCCGATCTCCAGGGTGGGGGTGCCGGATGCGTCGGTGGCGACGACGGTGCCGTGGTGCACCGACTCCAGGAAGTCGCCGCGCCAGACCTCAGCCACAACCTCGTGTCCCATGCCACCCCTCCTCAGTTCCGGAACTGCCAACTGTCGACAGTTGACAACGCGGCTAGTGTAACCAGGAGACGGCCTGTGCCGTCCAGAGCAGGAGACGAAAGTGACACCTCCGACCCCGCTGCACCTCAGTCTGGCCGGGCAGGCCGTGGACGTCTTGCGCGAGCAGGTGCTCACTGGGGAAATCCCTCCAGGATCGCGGGTCAACGAGGTCGAGGTGGCGCAGAAGCTCGGCATCAGCCGCGGCCCGTTGCGCGAGGCGATCCGGCACCTGGCTTCCGAGGGCCTCCTTCAGCTCGTGCCGCACCGGGGCGCGTTCGTGCCCGACGCGGACACGGACGAGGTCAAGGCGTTGTTCGAACTGCGCACCGCTCTGGAGTGCGCTGCGGCGGAGCTCGCGGCCTCCCGGCGTACCGATGTGGACTTGGTGCGGCTGCACGAGGTGTGTGCGGAGAGCCGGCGCAACTACAAGACCGGGCAGCCGTTCCCGTACCGGCTGGACCTCGCCTTCCACCAGACTTTGATCGACGCCGCGCGCAGTCCACGGATCGCCGAGCAGGTACGGCTCGTGCAGCAACGTGTGGTGCTCCTCCGCAGCGCGTTGGACGACGACCCGCCGCACCAGCACGCGTCGATGGACGACCACGACGAACTCGTGAAGGCGATCGAGAACGGCGATGCGGCCAAAGCGTCCACGGTGATGCGACGCCATCTCTCTCGCGTGTGTGCGCAGATGCTGACCAGCTTGAACCGATAGCTTGGCGATATGACGTTCGGCGCGCGGCTTCTGCACCACCGCAAGAACGCCGGGCTCAGCCAGGAGGAGCTCAGCGAGCGGTCCGGCGTCAGCGTCCGCGCGATCAGCGACATGGAACGCGGCCGCGCGCGATCACCTCAGCGGCGCACGACTGAGGCGTTGCTCGATGCCCTTGACCTCGACGAACACGACCGCGACGAGCTGCGCGGACTGGCCAGGTCCGGCCGGGTCGCGCTGCCGGGGCCGGTCTGGTCGTTGCCGATGTACGTGGCGGACCTCGTCGGCAGGGACGCGGAACTGTTCACGATCGCCGAGAAGCGCAGTGGGCTCGTTGTCGTCCATGGCGCTGCGGGGACGGGTAAGACGTCGCTGGCCGTGAGGGCCGCGCATCTGCTTGAGGAGCAGTTTCCGGGCGGTCAGCTGCTCATCGAACTGGAGGGCTCCACACCGCCGTTGGAGCGGTTGCTCAAGGACCTCGGCGTGGCGGCTGAGCATCTGCCCGAGGACGAGCGCGGGCAGATCAGGCTCTACCGATCGTTGCTCGCGGGACGGCGCCTGCTGCTCGTGCTCGACGGTGCGACGTGTGAGGAGGAGGTCCACGCGCTCGCGGCCGATTCGCCGGGGTGTCTGACGATCGTGACGTCCCGGCGCAGGCTCACCGGACTCGTGGGCGCCACCTGGATCCGTCTGGGAGGCCTCGCCGAAGAAGCCGCGTTGGAGCTGCTTTCGTCGATCATCGGGTCGCGGCGGGTCGAGGACGACCTCAAGACCGCGCGGGAGCTCGTGCGGTTGTGCGGGATGTCGCCGCTCGCGTTGAGGATCGCGGGCAACCGGCTCGCCAGCCGCCCGCGCTGGCCGCTCGCCCATCTCGCCGAGCAGATCGAGGAACGCCGGCTGGGTGCTTTGACGGCGGGCGATCTGGAGGTGCGAGGCGCGTTCGAGGTGTCGTTGGCGCACCTGCCGGACCACGCGCGGCTCGTGTTCCGCAGGCTGGGACTGTTGATCGGCACCCACGTCACGCCACAACTCGCCGCTGCTCTCGCCGACATCGGTGTGGCCGAGGCCGAACAGGCGCTGGAGGAGCTCACCGAGGTCAGCCTCCTCGACCCCGACGAGTGCGGATACTCGATCCACGGCCTTGTGCGAACGTTCGCCGACGGCCTGATCGATGCCACCGACGACGATGCGCGCCGCAGGATGCTCACGTCGTTGCTGGAGACGACCGTCAACGCAGGAGTCCTTTTCGGACAGACAGGTGACGCGCGACGCGTTGTCCCGCAAGGCGAGATGGACATCGCGACCGCGCGACGGTGGCTGGACGACCACCGCAGCCTCATGTCCGAGATCATCGGACAGGCGCAGTGCCACGGCATGCACGACGGCGTGGTCCGCGCGGTGATCGCACTGTCGCACTACGCCGCCATCGAACCGAGCCCGCTCTGGGAGCGGATCTACCGCACCGCACTGGCGTCCGCGCGCGAACCGTGGCAGGAGATCGTGATCCGCGGCCAGCTCGGCTGGGTGCTGTTCGACGTGCTGGGCCGGTCTCGGGACGCGCTGGACGTGCTGACCGTCGCGGCACAACGAGCGGAGTCGTCGGGGGAGACCGGGCACATCGGCTGGGTGTGGCTCATCGCGGCGGCCTCGCACAGCGGGCTCGGAGACCTCGGCGAAGCGGAACGTGTGTGCCGCAAGGCGATCGAGTGGATGCGTGAGCCGATGGACGTGCTCTACGCGCGCTCTGTGCTCGGCGTGCTGTGGCAGCGCATGGGACGTCCGGACGCCGCGGTCGCCGTACACACAGAGGTCGCGAACGAGCTGAGCACGTTTGCTCGCACCACTTATGAGTTGTCCGCACTCGGTCGCACTCTCTGGTGGCTCGGCCTCGCGCTGATTGACGCTGACAAGCCAGACGAAGCCGTGTCTGCCCTGACGGAAGCTGAACGGGTCTATGAGCGCGCACGGATGAAGTCGTGGCGTGCGCGCGCACAGTGGCATCGCGCGGAGGCTCACCGGTTGGCGGGGCGGCTTGCTGAGTCCGATGAGGACCTGACTGACGCGTTGGGAGGCTTCCGCGCGTGTGGCGACGGCGTGAGAGAGATCGAGACGTTGCGCGCGCTCGCGGACAACGCCAGGTCACGGGGCGATGACGGCGCGTATCAACATCATCTGCGAGACTCGCTCACGGCGTGCGAGCGGTGGGACACGGACGCCACGCGCAAGATCGCCGCCGAGGTGCGGGAGTCTCTGGCCAGAGGGTGAGGGAATGCGGGCAACCACAACCACCTTTGGCGAGTTTCTGAGGTTCTACCGGCGGCGCGCGACCCTCACGCAGGAGGATCTCGCCGCCCGCACGGGGCTGGGCGTTCGCACGCTGAGCGATCTCGAACGCGGCCGCGTGCAGACTCCGCAGGCGCAGACCGTCGACCTGCTGGTGACCGGACTCGGTCTCGACGACGGCGAGGCGGAGGAGTTTCTCGCGCTCGCCCGCTCACCGGGAACCTCTCCTTCACGTCCGGAACGCACGGATCTCGCGCCGCCGCCCGCTCAGGCTCTGGTCGGCCGTGGCCAGGAGCAGCTGGACCTCGCGTCGTGCATCAGCAGCGCGTCGGCGTCGTTGGGGCTGGACGTCGTCGTCCTGCACGGACCGCCCGGCGTCGGCAAGACCTCTCTCGCGGTCGACGCGGCGCACCGGTTCGCGGGCAGGTTCACCGACGGCGTGCTGCACCTCGACCTGCGCGGCATGGATCCGTCGCCGCTGTCCCCGGAACGCGCGGCCGAGCAGGTGCTGCGCACGTTCGGGGTACCGGACTCGCGCATGCCGTCCGACGCCGACGACCGCTTCCGCCTGTACCGGTCGATGCTGCGCGAACGGACCGTGCTGCTCGTGCTCGACAACGCCGCTCACGAGGCCCAGGTTCGGCCGCTGCTCGCTGCGAGTCCCGGTTCACTCATGCTCGTGACCAGCCGCAACGTGCTGGCGGGCCTGGACTGCCGGTACCGCTTCGACCTCGGCCCGCTCAGCCACTCCGGTGCCGTCGACCTGCTCGCGGCGGCCGCGGGTGCCGACCGGATCCGGGCTGACCCGGAGTCCGCCGACGTGGTGGCGACGTTGTGCGGGGGAGTGCCGCTGGCGCTCGCCATCGCGGGGCGCCGGCTGACCGGCCGCACCACGTGGTCGTTGCGGCACCTCGCCGACCAGCTCTCCGACGAACGCGAACGCCTCGACGTGCTCGCGACCGGGGACGTCCAGGTGCGCACGGCGTTCGAGATGTCCTACCGCCAGCTCGCCCCGGCCGCCCGGACGATCTTCCGCAGGCTCGCGCTGGTGCACGGGCCGGACACGTCCGTAGCTCTGGCCGCTGTTGCCGCCGACATCCCGGTCGAGGACGCGGAGACGTTGCTGGAGGAGCTCGTCGACGCGTCGCTGGTGCGGCCGGAGGTTCCTGGCCGGTACTCGTGCCACGACCTGATCCGCGACTACGCGCGCGAACGCCTGCACAGCGATGAGGCCGACCTCGAGACACACCGGCTGCGCACGCGCGACTGGTTGCTGACGACCGCGATGGCCGCAGCGTCCTCGTTCCACCCCGACGAGCAAGGCGCTCCGGATCTGGCGAGCGCGGACCGGTGGTTGTCCGAGGAGCTGGCGAACTGGCGTGGCGCGTTCCGCGAGGCCGTCGTCGACGGCGCGCATACAGCTGTGCTGGCGTTGGCGCGCTCGATGCACTGGTACTCCGACCACCGCGGCGTGGGTGAGCTGTGGCTGGAGGTCTATTCAGCGGGTGTGGACGCCGCGTGTGCACTCGGTATACAGGGCCAGGAAGCCCAACAGCTCAACTTCGTGTGCTGGGTGTATACAGCGCGTATCACGAACATTCCGCTGGCCATGGCCACGCAGGAGAGGGCGTTGCGAGTCGCGCAGGAGTGCGGCTCTGTGGTCGAAACGGCATGGGCGCACTACTACCGCGGAGGCATCGAGACCCGCAGGGGCGACAACGAGACCGGGGTCGCCCACGTCCGAATCGCCGCCGAGCTGTTCCGCGAGGCAGGGCTGCAGTCCGGTGTCATGTTCGCGCTGTCGTTCGCCGGTGTGCTGCTGCAACGGCTGGGCCGCTTCGCCGAGGCGGTCGAGACGCACCGCGCGTGCATCGCTGAGCAACGTGCCGCAGGAGGCAAGGGCGTCGCGAACGAGAACGTCGCCCAGTTGCTGCTGAGGCTGGCGGACAGCCTCACGGCGGCAGGGGACTACGAGGAGGCTCTCGACGTCGTGGCGGAGGCGGACGCGCTCATCGGCGAGTCCGTGTCGGGCGTGCGGTCGCTCGCGCAGCACGCCCGTGGCCGCGCGCTGAGTGCCGCGGGCCGGCTCGCCGAGGCACGTGACGAGTTCACCGTGGCCGCCGAAGCGCTGGCGGACCCGGAGTCGGTGGTGTCCGTGCTGATCGCGCTGGCCGACGTCTGCGACCGCATGAGCGACCACGACGCGGCGACGAGATACCGGGTGCGCGCTCTCGCGGAGTCCGACGGCTACGAGTCGCCCGGCATGACCGCGCTGCAGAACGAGCTGAAGAAGGCCCTGCGGCTCGCGGTGTAGATCACTGCAGAACCGTCGCGAGGAACGCGTCGGCGTCGAACTGCTCGCTACCGGGCGGCACGAGCCGGTAGGTGGCGTCGAGGAACTTGCGCAGCGTGCCGGTGGGCAGCCGGAAGACGGTGACGTGCCGGTCGGAGACGAGCTCCAGCACGAGCGTGCGGCCGGAGTGCGGCCGCAGCCGGACGTCGCCGAGACCGGACGAGGTGGTCATGCCCTCGATCAGCAGGTCCCTGCCCATGATCCAGGTCGCGACCGAGCCGCCGGCGTGGAACTTCATCGTCACCGCGAACGGGTCGTCGGACTGGTAGATCAGCTCGGTCTCCACCGGGGCGGTGGCGCCGCTCGGACGGATGAAGTCGAAGACGGTGCGTGACGCGACCCGCATCGGAACTCCTTGAGGTGTTCGCCTGTGTTCGTCAGTTCTCACGTAATGGGTGCCGAATTGGTTCAGGGTCACGCGTTCCGATTACCAATTGCCAAGCACTGCCAATGGATTGCCAGGTGTTTGCCGATGTAGCACCAAATGAGACGTGCTGCTCAGCGCTGGGGTAGCGGGGTGCGGGCACAGGTCCACGTGGGCTGTGCGAACGGGCAGAGATGCGGAACTTTCTGCCGGTCCTTCTGCATGGTTCTGAGAGCCCTCTCGCGTTTTGCTGGAAGACATGGTCGCCCCGCTCCGCCCCGGTCTCGTCGAGGCCGCCGTGCGTCAGGCGGGCGGCGTGCTCGTGGGACGTGAGCGGGAGATCGCCGCCTTGACACGCGCACTCAGTGGTGGTGGCCGCTCGTGCGTGGTGCACGGGGCGACGGGGATGGGCAAGAGCGCGTTGTTGTCCGTCGCGTCGTCGATCGCGGTGCGCAGCGGAATGCGGCCGGTGCGCGGGTTGCGGGCGTTGTCCGGCGGCGACACGTTGCTGCTGGTGGACGACGTCGAGAGGTTGTCTGCGGAGGAAGCCGAACGGCTGGCGCGATTCCGGGGTGCTGTCGTGCTCGCCGGCGACTTCGATCCCGAGTCTCCGCCGGATGGACTCGCGGACCTCGTCGCGGACGCCGAGCGGGTGCCGCTGCGGCCTGTCGACGCCCTCGCGGTGGCAGAGATGATCGGGCGGCGCTGCGATGCCGGCCCCGAGATCACCGCGCTGTGCCTCGACTACAGCGGTGGTGCGCCGGGTGTGGTGAGCGACGTTCTCGATCTCCTGGAACCCGATGAGATCTCCGGCGACGCGTTGCGCGAGTTGCGACTGCCGCGGCTGCTGCGGGCCGTGCGGCGGTACTGGCAGGTGCTGGACGCGGACGCGGTGACCGTTGCCCGTGCGCTTGCCGTCCTTGGTCGTGCGCCGCTGGACCTGCTGTGCGAGGTCTCGGGAATGAGCTCGTACGACGCGCTCGCCGCCTTCGAACGTCTCGCCGACGCCCGGCTCACCTCGGGTGATCGGCTGAGGTCGCCCGCGCTGTCGCGTGCGGTCTGTCAGGAGATGCCACCGGACTTGCGGCAACGTCTGCATCGCGCGGCCGCGGAGGGGATGCGGCGGCGGTCCGATCCTGCGACCGCGGTGGCGGAGCACGTCGTGGCGTGTGTTGAACCTGTTGGGGCGCAATGGGTTGCTCCGGTGTTGCGCACGGCTGCCCGGCTGCACCGAGCTGCCGGACGACCTGAGCAGGCGGTGCGGTGCCTGCGGGCGGCGTTGCGGGAGCCGATGAGCGGGTCCGTCGCCGCGCAGGTGGCGATCGGGATGGCGGATCTCCATCTGCGGTCGGGGATCGCGCCTCGTGCGGACGAACTGGCGCGGTGCTGGCAGCGGTTGTCGGCCGAGGGAAACCCTGGTGGCGCCTTGGACTGGCTGGCCGCAGTGGTGCTCGACTGGCAGTGCGACGAGGACGTTCTCGGGGTTCTCGCTGGACAGGAGGAGCCGCCGGACTGGTTTCGCGCGCTCCAGTCCGGGGAGAGTGCCGAGCAGGTCCTCTCCGATCTTCCCGAGCCCGCGATGCTGTCGCTCGTCCTTGCGGGGCTGGGGCTTCTGCGTGGCGGATCGTCGCGCGTGCTGCTGGATCTCCCGTTGCGGGACCGGCTCGTCGGCGCGGAGCAGGACTGGCTGGTCGCACTGGAGATGTGGGCGCATCGGGAGAGCGGCAGGCACGCCGAGGTGTTCCGGCTCATGCACTCACTGGCTGAACGCGCGTCGCCTTCGCGAGGTTGCGTGGCGTTGGCGGCGGCTGCGTTCGTGGCGTCCTGTGTGGACTGCGGACGGCTTCGCGAGGCTCGGGAGATGTTGGTGCGCCTCGGTTACACGGGCACGTTGTCGCCCGCGTGGGTGTGCATCGTGTTGCTGCACCAGCGGGCGCGCCTGCACCTCGCGCTGGGTTCGCCGCGGGCCGCGCTCGCCGACGCCGACCGCGCCGGAGTCGATGAGCTGGTGGTGCAGGCGCGGGCGGCGTTGGTCGAGCGGCCTGCCGCGGTGCGTTGTGGCGCTTGGGGAAAGCTCACGCCGCACGAGTCGCGCATCGTCGAGCTGGCGTTGGAAGGGGAGACGAACCGGGAGATCGCCACGCGGTTCAACGTGACCCAGCGCGCGGTCGAGCTGCATCTGACCCGGATCTACCGCAAGGCCGGGATCAGCCGCCGAGTGCAGCTGTCCTCGGTCTTCGGGCCCATTTGAGACTCCCATTTGAGATTCGTTGTCACCCAAACAGACGTGAACCCGCTCGGTCGTCCCGCCGTTCTTTGCCAACAACAGCAACGAAACGACGGGAGTTCCTCCGATGTCCGACGAACCGAAGCGCACCCCGATCGCACCCGCCGCACCCGAACACGACGTGCACGACGTGCTGCTGGGCACGATCACCTGGGACCAGTACCACGCCTCCCGTTAGAGCAGGTTGGAGCGGATCGCCCAGGCGACGGCGTGCACCCGGTTGCGCAGCCCGAACCGTTCCAGCAGCTGGTGCAGCGCGTACTTCACGGTCCGCTCCGAGCAGAACAGCCGCGCCGCGACCTCCGCGATCGTCGCGCCGTCGGCCAGTAGCCGCAGCAGCTGCAGATCGCGGTCGTTCAGCACCGCCGACCGGTCCTGCACGGCCTGCCCGGCGCAGAGCAGCTTGATCAGGCGTTCGGCGTTGACGTCCGCGCGCCGCAACGGGTTCGCGAGCCCGGCCTGAGCGGCGATCGACGGGGTGAGGTCGTGCACCCGTGCCGCGATCACCACGATCCGCGACGAGCCGATGGCCCGCAGCCTTGCCGCCTGTTGCGCGCACAGTTCGTTCACGACCGCGAGCAAGACGTGGGCGTCCGTCCGGTCCTGCACCACTCGCACGCGCGGTGATGCCTTCAGCAGATGGGTCACACCGGCCGCGCTGATCAGGTCTCGGGACTCCACCGCAACGCGCACCGGTTCGATGCCGGAGTCCACGGTCGCCAGGGCACTACTCATGGTCCGATCGTGCGGAATTTCGGCGGCTGTCCACTTCGGAAAACCGAAGCCATCCGATGACTACTTGTTCATTGCGTGTCGACGTGCGGAACTCGCCGGTCGGCCAGTGCTCGATCCTGAGCTCGTCGCCGGGCAGCACCGGGGCGGTGAAGCGGGCGTGCAGCTCGGTGAAGTCCTTGCCGCGCACGGTGATCCCGAGCGTGCAGAGGCCGTGCAGGATGGGCCTGTCGAACCCGGCTCTCCGCGCGAACTCGTCGTCGTGGTGCATCGGGTTGACGTCGCCGGTCTCGCGGTACCGCAGAGCCTGGTCTCGCGTGGTCCGGAAGAAGCTGACCTCGGGTTCGGTGTCCGGGACGGTGAACTTCCCGGTCTCGCCGCGTTCGCCGCCGAAACCGCCCTCGCCCTTGAGGAAGCACGACGAGCGGGTTCTCGCGTACTCCGACTCCCAGGTGCTGACGACCAGCGCTCCCGAGCCCTTGTCGAGGATGTCGGTGACGGTCTTGGTGACGACCGCCGAACCGCTCGGCGGGAGCGGCTTGGTGATCCACAGCGACTGTTCGGCGTGCAGGACCTGGGTCATGTCGGCGCCGGTCAGCCCCAGCTGCGGGCCGCCGTGCTGCAGCAACGGGATGGCGAAGGCGGGGGAGTAGCCGCCTGTCGCCGCCGCGTACACCTCGGCGTCGTCGCGCGACCAGGTGCGGACCTGTCGTTCGACGACGCCGAGGATGTCGTGTTGCAGCATTACCCCAGTGTGCCGCGAACGTTCGCGTGGCCCTTGAGGAGGTTGCGGGCGATCGTGCGGCGCTGGATCTCGTCGGTGCCCTCGTAGATCCGCAGCAGCCGCAGCTCGCGGTACCAGCGCTCGATCGGCAGCTCGCGGGTGTAGCCCATGCCGCCGTGGATCTGCAGGACGCGGTCGACGATCTCGTTGGCCTTGATGCCGCCGTAGAGCTTCGCGATGGACTGCGCCTGCCGCGAGTCCTGCTTCTGGTCGACGAGCCAGGCGGCGTGCAGCACGAGCCAGCGCAACGCCTCGATCTCGACCGCGGAGTCCGCGATCATCCACTGGATCGCCTGGTACTCGGCGATGGGCTGGCCGAACGTGACCCGGTTCTTGGCCTGTTCGATCGACATCTCGACGAGACGTTCGACGGAGCCGAGCGCGCGGGCGGGCAGCAGGTAGCGGCCCTGGCCGATCCACTGCATCGCGAGGTGGAAGCCCTTGCCCTCCTCGCCGAGGATGTTCTCGTGCGGCACCCGCACGTTGTCGAACACGAGCGCGGCCGGTCCCCACTGGCCCATGGTCGGGATGGGCTCGGACTTCCAGCCCATGTCGCGGTCGACGAGGAAGCACGTGACGCCGCCGTCGGCGCCCTTCTCCTTGTCGGTGATGGCGAAGACCATCACGAAGTCGGCCTCGTTGCCCTGCGTGATGAACGTCTTCTCGCCGTTGATCACCCACTCGTCGCCGTCCCTCACGGCGGTCGTGCGGATGGCCTTGGCGTCACTGCCGGCGCCGGGCTCGGTGATCGCGAAGCACGAGACGCGCTCGCCGGAGATCGTCGGCAGCAGGTAGCGCTGCTTCTGCTCCTCGTTGCCGTGGAACAGGATGTTGTCCGCGTAGCCACCGAACCGGAACGGCACGAAGGACCGGCCGAGCTCCGCCTCGATGAGCGCGGTCATCATGCCGCCGAGGCCCATGCCGCCGTACTCCTGCGGCGTCAGCACACCGAAGAACCCGGCCTGCTTCGCCTTGTCCTGCAACGCCTTGAGCTCGTCCTTCGGCAGACCGGGCTGGCCGGCGCGTTCGCGGCGCAGCACCTCGGGCTCCAGCGGGATGATCTCCTTGCGCACGAAGGTCCGCACCCAGTCGCGGATCTCCTTCTGCTCGTCGTCGAGCGTGAAGTCCATAGTTGTCTTCCTTTACTGGAACGCGTTGATGCCGGTGAGTGCCCTGCCGATGAGCAGTTTCTGGATCTGGCTGGTGCCCTCGTAGAGGGTGGTGACGCGGGCGTCGCGGAGGTACTTGCCCACGGGGTACTCGTCGATGTAGCCGTAGCCGCCGAAGACCTGGATGGCGTTGTTGGCGACCTTCACGGCGGCTTCGCTGGCGTAGAGCTTGGCCATGCTGGCTTCGGTGCTGAACGGCTGGTCGCGGTCGGCCAGGTCGGCGACGCGCCAGGTGAGGAGCCTCGCGGCGTCGGTTTCCACGGCCATGTCCGCGAGAAGTTCTTGAACCAGCTGGAAGCCCGCGATCGGCTTGCCGAACTGTTCGCGTTCCTGGGAGTACTTCAGGGCCGCCTCGAAGGCGCCTCTCGCCGCTCCGACGCAGCCCGCGGCCACCGACATGCGGCCCTTGTCGAGCGCCTGCATCGCGAGTTTGAAGCCTGCTTCGCTGAGCAGGGCGTCGTCGGGGACGTGGACGTCCTCGAGGGTGATCTCGGCGGTGGCCTGGCCGCGCATGCCGAGTTTGCCCTTGATCTCGGTGGCGGTGAACCCTCGCGTGTCTGTCGGGACGAGGAACGCTGATATGCCCTTCGGGCCTGGGCCGCCGGTGCGGGCGAACACGAGCGCCACGTCGGCCCACGTGCCGTTGGTGATGAAGACCTTGCGGCCGTTGATGGTCCAGCCGTTGTCGGTTTTCGCGGCTTTGGTGGCGAGGCTGCCCGCGTCGCTGCCGGTGCCGGGCTCGGTGAGTGCGAAGCAGCCGATCTGCTCTCCGCTGGTCAGCCCCGGCAGCCAGCGTCGCTTCTGCTCTTCGGTGCCGTGCTTCGCGATCGACTTGGCGACCAGGCCCAGCGACACCGAGATGATGCCCCGGACGGCGCTGTCCCCGCGTGCGACCTCTTCGAGGACCAGGCAGTACGCCAGGTTGTCGCCGCCCGAGCCGCCGTACTCCTCGTCGATGCCGAGCCCGAGGAAGCCGACCTCACCGAGCTGTGTGACCAGCTCCTTGTCGATGGCCTCCTCGCGGTCCCAGCGCGTCGCGTTGGGCACGACGCGCTCGTCGGTGAAGCGCCGCGCCAGCTCCCTGAGCTGCCGGTGTTCGTCCGAAAGCGTCAAGTCCACGGGTCCTCCTGAGAAACCGAACAGTGTTAGGTTAACCCACATGCCCCGGCCGAGCACCCCTCTGTTGAGCCCAGATCGCATACGGTCGACAGCCCTGGCCATCATCGACCGCGACGGCCTCGACGGCCTGTCGATGCGCAAGCTGGCCGCTGAGCTGGGCGTTCAGGCGGCCTCGCTGTACGGGCACGTCCGCACGAAGGACCAGCTCCTCAACGACATCGCATCCTCCATACTGTCTACAGTCGACGTGACAGGGTTCATGGTCGACTGGCGTGAAGGTCTGCTGCGGTGCGCGCGCTCGTACCGTGCGGCGCTGTCCTCGCACCCGAACATCGTCCCGTTCCTCGCCTACGGTCCCGCGGGCCGCGACGAGTCGTTGCAACGCCTCGACCTGCTGCACGGCGCTTTGGTCGACGCGGGCTGGTCGCGCCGCGAAGCCACGATGATCGCCGCCGGACTCATGTACATCGTCTTCGGTTCCGCGCTGTCCTCGTTCTCCAGCGGCTTCTCCGCCGACCCCGCCGACTACTCGGACCGCTACCCGCACCTCGACCGAGCCCACCTGCTGCCGCGCGTCGCCCGCGAACTGGACCGCGACAGCTTCGAGCTGGCGCTCGCGGCGTTCGTCCGGGGCCTTTAGTGTTTCGGCGTGGCTTCCAAGGCGATCGAGCTCCAGGTCGGTGACCAGCTGGTGCGCGTGTCCAACCCGGACAAGCCGTACTTCCCCGCGCGAGGCATCACCAAGGGCCAGGTGGTCGAGTACTACCGCACCGTCGCGCCCTACCTGCTGACCGTGCTGCGCGACCGGCCCGTGGTGCTGAAGCGCTACGTCGACGGCGTGGAAGGCGAGGCGTTCTACCAGAAGCGCGTGCCCAAGGGCGCTCCGTCGTACGTCGAGACGGTCCAGGTCCGCTTTCCGTCCGGCCGTCCAGCCGACGAGATCTGCCCGACCTCGGAAGCCGTCATCGTCTGGGCAGCCAACCTCGGCACGTTCGACTTCCACCCGTGGCCGGTGCGGCGCTCCGACGTCGACCACCCGGACGAACTGCGCATCGACCTCGACCCCCAGCCCGGCACCGACTTCTCCGACGCCGCCCGCGTAGCCCTGGTGCTGCGCGAAGTGCTGGCGGACGCAGGCCTGACCGGCTACCCGAAGACCTCAGGAGGCCGCGGCATCCACGTCGCCGTCCGGATCCGCCCTTCGTGGGACTTCATCGACGTCCGCCACGCCGTGATCGCCCTCGCCCGCGAAGTCGAGAAGCGGGCACCTTCCCTGGCGACTTCGGCGTGGTGGAAGGAAGAGCGCGGTTCTCGCGTGTTCATCGACTTCAACCAGGCCGCGCGCGACCGCACGATCGCCTCGGCCTGGTCCGTGCGAGGCACTCCTCGCGCGACCGTCTCGACGCCGGTCACCTGGGACGAGCTGTCCACTGTGGACCCGGATGACTTCGACGTGCTGACCGTGCCGAAGTACCTGGAGGAACGCGGCACCCTGCACGCGGGCCTGGACTCCGAGGCGTTCGGCATCGAGACCCTGCTGGAGTGGTACGCCGCCGACCCACGCGGTGAGATGCCGTACCCGCCCGACTACCCGAAGATGCCGGGCGAGCCGATGCGCGTGCAGCCGTCGCGCGCCCGCAAACAGGAGTAACAGATCCCGACGGGGGAGTTGCTGCGCGACCGGCTCGCCGCCCGTATTCGTTGAGCCCTAGCAGGGGTAACGGCCGCCCGTTCGGCGCCGATTTTTCACCATGTGACAACGGATGATGCGCAAGGGTGGGGCTACCAACTCGACCAGCCGTGGCCTCCACCGAACACGCCCGGCATCACTACTACGGGCGGTCGGACCTTTCATCGCGACGTGGAGTGTTCTGGATACCAGCAGGGTGTCCGCAACGCGATCAAGCACGGACGGAAGCTCAATCCTGTGGAGCAGGTGACCGCTCGGCAGGCGAAGGAGCGTGGCAAGGCGGCCTGCAGTGTGTGCTGGCGTGATCACCTGTAGCTCTGCCATCGCCTGGTGAGTCATGATCGACCGCATGGAGCCCGACGGGGAACTGCTGCGCGACCGGCTCGGGCTGCGCGGGGACGTGGTGCGGTTCGAGGAGGGCTCGTTGCCCGTCTTCGCGATCGGCGACGACCTGGTGCTGAAGCTGTGGCCGCCGGAGCACCACGACGAGGTGCCGACCGAGGCCGCGGTCATGGAGGCGCTGCACGGTCGGCTGCCGGTGCCCACGCCGAAGCTGCTCGACACCGGGGTGCTGGGCGAGTGGGCGTACGTGCTGATGTCGCGGCTGCACGGCGAGCAGCCGGAGGTGCCGGACGTCGGGGTCAGCGCGCAGGTCGGGGAGATGCTCAAGGCGTTGCACGAGATCGTGCCGCCGGAAGTGCTCAAGCCGGCCGACTGGGGCGAGTTCGTCGCGAAGCAGCGCGCTGGATGTGTTGAGCGGCAACGGAAGCACGGGCTGGGCGAGCGCTGGTTGGAGCAGATCCCTGAGTTCCTCGACGGCGTCGACCTCGCGAGCCAGGATCCGGTGTTGCTGCACACCGAGGTCGGGAGCATGCACCTGTTGCGGCAGAACGGGAAGCTGTCCGGGCTGCTCGACTTCGAGCCGGCGATGCGCGGGGCGTTCGAGTACGAGTTCGCCGGGGCGGGCATCTTCGTCACGAAGGGCGACTCGCGGTGCTGGAAGGCGATGGTCGAGGCGTATGGGCGGACGCCGGATCCTGCCACCGTCATGGCTTACACGTTGTTGCACGTGTACAGCAATGTGCCGTGGTTCATGAAAGGCATGCCGGAGGCCGACACGCTCGAAGAACTGGCCCTGAAGTGGTTCGGCTAGTGCGCCAACCGGCTGTATTGGGCACGGATACAGCGTGCGACCTCGTAGAATGGCAGGAACGTGAGAGGAGGTCGCCCATGTCGCAGCCCTATGTCGTGCGGTACGTCGGCGGTCCTCTCGACGGCCGGGTCGACTCGTTGCCTTCGACGCCCGAGGACCCGAAGCAGACCGTGACGTACGTGCACCTGCACGGTGGGCCCAAGATCGTCCACATCTACGACCTCGAGTACGCGGTCGAGTACGGGTGCGAGTACCGGCTGCGCGCGATCGAGGCCGAAGAAGCCTGAGCAACCCTCACGTGGACACGCGGAGGCATTCGGGTTTACCGTACCTGTCATGAGAGCGCTCTCACACACTGTGGTGCGAGAGGAGAGTCCATGCACGTGCGGATTCGAGGAGCGATCGGCGTCGCGGCGGTGGCGATGTCGCTCGTGGCGGCGGGGCTGATCCTGAGTCAGCCTGGGGTGTCCCACGCGGGGCACAGTTACGTGTACAGCGCCGAGCAGGCTCAGGCGATGGTCGAGCAGCAGGCGATCCCCGGTTCGGAATTCCGGGCCAACTGCGGGGCGAGTCATCGTCGGCAGGATGACCCGATCGTGTTCCAGAACCAGCCTGGCGTGTCACACATGCACGAGTTCTTCGGCAACCGGACGACGAACGCGCAGTCGACGCTGACATCGCTGAAAGCCGGGACCACGAACTGTGCTCCCGTGGCCGACAAGTCGGCGTATTGGGTGCCGACGCTGTACAAGAACGGGCAGGCGATCGCGCCCGACACCGTGACGATCTACTACCAGGGCATCCACGACCGGCAGCGGGCCGTCGCGCACCCGCAGGGGCTGCGGTACGTCGTGGGCAACTCGAAGGCGACGTCTCCGGACCAGAACCCGGCGGCGCGGTGGTCGTGCACCACGCAGTCGCCGTCGGACCGCAACTTCCTGAACTGCCCGCCGGGAACGAAAGTCGAGACATATCTGGACTTCCCGACCTGTTGGAACGGCAGGGACCTCGACTCGGCGAACCACCGCGACCACATGGCGTTCGCGGTCGGGCTGGTCTGTCCGGCGTCGCATCCCGTGGTGGTGCCGCGGCTCGAGTTCCTGATCACCTATCCGGTGAACGGCACCGGATTGTCGTTGGGAGGCACGGTCAACGGCGTCAACGTGACCAGCGCGCCCGGCTACACGTTCCACGGTGACTTCATGAACGCGTGGGACCAGGCCGAACTGGAACGGCGTGTGCGCAACTGCATCAACGCCGGCTACATCTGCGGGACCGACGGAAACCCGTAGTTGATCTTGCCGCTGGACCCGGTGCTCAGAATTGTCAGGGGTGTAGGGCATGCTGGGGCACAGGTGTTCGAACGGCGGGAGGCAGGGCGATGGCGAAGAAGAGCGGGCTGTCGGCGGAGGACGTCGACAGCCTGCGCTCGCAGCTGGACGGAGGCACCCAGCCGCTGGTGTGGTTCACGGCGGCCGCGGTGGGCATGGAGGCGGGGAGGTCGGCGAAGCTGCTCGCCTTCACCGAACCGGAGGAGGGCGATTTCATCCAGGTCCGGCCGACGGGGTCGAAGGACGAGATGTCGTTCGGTCCCGCCGAGCTGACGCTGGAGAAGCCGCCGCCGCGCAAGAAGGCTCCGGCCCCTGCGCCGCCGGAGCCGCCGCGAGAGACTGAGATCTTCCATCCCTACGTTCCGGAGGCGCCGGTGAAACCCGCGGCCCCCAAGCCGAAACCCGCTCCCGCGCCGGTCGTCGCCGAGCCCGCGCCCGTGAAGCGCAAGCCGGCGGCCAAGAACGCCACGCCCGAAGTCACCGTCACCCTGGTGTCGGCGGGCGAGGGCGAATGGACGGTCGAGGTGCTGCAGGGCACCCGCAAGACGATCCGCCCGACCCCGGTGTCGCCCGCCTCCGTGGCCCAGGCCGCGAAGCTGCTGACGCCCGAGGTCGCCGAGATCGTCGAGGGTGTTCTGAACGCGGCGCGTGCTCAGCAACTCGCCCGCGTGGAGCAGTTGCGAGCCGAACTGGAGGCAGCGCAGAAGGCTCTGGACGACCTGGGCGCGTAGCGATATCACGCGCTGCGACGCCCCGGTGGTTGTCCGTACGCGTTCGGGTGAGAGGGCTTCCCAGGGCTGGTGCCGGGGCGGACCGTGGGATGCGCGGATGTCCCGCGCAGGTCCGGCTTGGAGGACGGGGAGGCCCTGATGGGTACGTGTGGGTGCTGTTCCGGGTGCACGGGTCCCGGCTGCGGCTGCTGTTCGAGCTGCTGACACAAGATTCGGTCGGGGAGCCTTTTCCGCGCTGAGGCCGGGCGGGAGGCTCCCCGAACCACGTCACGCCTCGCCGAGCGCCTGCAGCTCTCGCCGCACGTCCGATGCCTGTGGCGCGCCGAGATCGCTGAACACCGTCAGAGCCTCCGTCCACGCCTCCCGTGCGTCGCTGACCTGGCCGAGGCGGAGCCGGATCTTCCCGAGGCAGTACAGGATCTCGGCTTCTCCGCGCCGGTCGCTGATCTCCCGGCGGACGACCAGAGACTGCCCGTAGGCGTCCATGGCATCGGTCAACCGGCCGAGCTGTTCGTAGGTGGCGCCGATGCTGTGCAGCGCGAAACCCTGCCCGTGCAGATCTCCGATCTCGCGTCTGATCGCCAGTGACCTGCCCAGGTAGTCGAGTGACTCGTCGAAGCGTTCGAGGTCGCGATACGTGGACCCCAGCCGGTTCAACGTCACGGCGATACCGCGCTTGGCGCCATCGTCGAGTCGGAACGTGAGCGCCTCCCGATGGCATTCGAGTGCGGCTTCGGTGTGTCCCTGTTTGCGATGGGTGGAGCCGAGCATGTCCAAACTGGCTGCGACGCCGGAGTTGTCGCCGATGTCCCGCCAGATCACCAGGGATTCCTCGAAGAGCGCGGACGCCTCGTCGAAGCGCTGGAGGTCGTAGTACGCCACACCGAGCGACTTGACGATCCAGGCGAGGTTCTTGTCGCGCACCAGGCGCGCGGAGGACAGCGCGATCTCGTAGGTGGCGATCCAGTCCGTCCACGGCTTGCGCAGGTCGTAGTAGCTCCACATGGCCCGGGGAAACCACACCGCCAGCCGATGTTCGCCGAGCTGGTGCGCGTAGCGGGCTGCGGCGGCGAGGTTGGCCGCTTCGACCTCGCACCACGCCAAGGCTTCACCGCGGGAGACGAACGGGAGGGGCGTGGTCGGCGGTTTCGGCAACTCGACCTGGGGCACGACGAACAAAGGCAGGAGCAGGCGGTCGGCGGCACTCGCGCTGTGCAGGTACCAGCAGAGCATGCTCCGGGCTGCCTCGTGCCGCAGCTCGTCCGACTCAGCGAGCTCGGCCGCGTAGAGCCGCAGCACGTCGTGGAACCGGTACCTGCCCGGACCGCTCGACTGGACGAGGTGCGCTCCCGCGAGCGTCTGCATGAGCCGTTTCGCTTGCGGCAGCGGGACATCGGCGAGCGCGGCCGCCACCGGCACGCCGAAGTCGGGGCCGGGATGCAGACCCAGCAAGCGGAACAGCCTGGCGACGGGCGAGGACAGACTGCGGTACGACCACGAGAAGACCGCGCGGACAGCGGTGCTCGGGTCCTGGTCGTCGTCGAGCAGATCGAGGCGGCCGCGCTCGTCCGTCAGCTCGGCGACGAGCTCGCTCAGACGGAGATCGGGTTCCGCGGCGGCGCGTTCGCCCGCCACCCGCAGCGCCAGCGGCAGTCGGCCGCACTGGTCGACCAGGGTCGCCGCGGCACGTGGTTCGGCGTCGACCTTGGACGTACCGGCCAGTTCGCGGAGCAGGGCCAGGGAATCGTGGTGGGACAACAGGTCCAGCGTCAGCCGCTGGGCGTCGTTGCGGGCGACGAGACCGGACAGGCCGCTGCGGCTGGTGATGAGGGCGAAGCAGCTGCCGGAGCCGGGCAGCAGCGGGCGCACCTGGTCCGGGGAACCGGCGTTGTCCAGCACCACCAGTACGCGGCGGCCGTCGAGCAGCGACCGGTAGAGCGCGGCCTGGTCCTCGACTCGGGGCGGGACCGCGTCACCGGACACCCCGAGCGCGTGCAGAAAGCCTTCAAGGGCTTGGCCTGGCAGGACAGGCGCGTCCGGGGAGTAGCCGAGCAGGTCGACGTACAGCTGGCCGTCGGGGAAGTGGTGCCGTGCCCGGTGCGCCCACCTCACGGCCAGTGCCGTCTTGCCGACACCCGCGGTACCGGCGATGGCGCAGACGACCACCGCGGCGGTCTCTCCGGTCAGCAGCGCGTCGAGCCGCTGCAGCTCGCCTTCCCGGCCGTTGAACTGCCTGATGTCCGCCGGGAGCTGGCGCGGTGTCACCGAGTGGACCGGTGGTTGGGGTTGGTGCAGGTGGAGGTCGCCGTGGATGTCCCGGACCTGCACGACGTTGCCCGCGTCGCCGTGGACCTGGTTCACCGGCTCTCCGCCCATACCCGCCGAGGCTACGGAGTCCGGGTCACGGCGGGCAGACGGTGCCGTTCGACGGCACCTTCGCGTCGACGAGGTAGTCGCGCACCGCCGTCGTCGCACAGCTCGACAACGTCAACGCGCCGTGTCCGCTGCCCTGCCACCCGATCAACGCCGACCCCGGCAGCCGCTGCGCCGTGTGCTCGGTGCCGGGGGCGGGCGTCGAGACGTCGTTGGCGGTGCTGAGCACCACGATCGGCGGCGCGCTCTTCAACGCGTCGAGCTTCTCGGCCTTGGGCGGCGGGAACGGGTTGCAGTGCAGCAGCTGGCGGGCGTACAGCGTGCCGAACAGCTTGTACTTGGTCTGCCAGTCGGCGGCGAGTGCCTTCACCCGGTCCGGCGGGATGCGGGTCGAGGTGTCGTTGCAGCCGATGATCAGGCCCGCGTCGAAGCGCGGCGGGTTCTCGTCGAGGTCGTTCACGACGGGGTCGAGCAGCGTGAACAGGCCGCTGCCGTCGCCCGCGCGCGCCTTGACGATCGCGTCGGTCAGCTGTGGCCAGCGCGCGCGGTCGGCCAGGCCGTAGAGGATCGCGTTCAGGGCCGAGCCGGGCGTGAGGTCGACGTACTCGCCGCGCACTCGCCCGGAACGCAGCTGGGTCAGCAGCGCCTCGACGTCGGCGCGCGGGTTCGCCAGGGCGCAGCTGCGGATCTTGCAGTCGGTGGCGAACGCGTCGAGTGCGGCCTCGGAGGCGACGGCCCGCGACTCCAGCACGCCGACCATGTCGAGCGTCGGGTCCGGGGCGCCGTCGAGCACCATGCGGCCGATGCGGTTCGGGAAGCGCTGGGCGTAGGTCGTGAGCACGCGCGAGCCCTCGCCGAAGCTGAGCGCGTTGAGGCGGTCGGTGCCGAGGTGGTCGCGGAGTCGTTCGAGGTCGGCGGCCGCGCGCCAAGAGTCGAACGCCGTCAGCCTGCCTTCGAGGTCGAGCACGCACTCCTGCGACGCTTCACCGGCGGCGACGACGAGGTTCGACTGCTCGGTCTCGGCGGGGTCGTACTCGACGAGCTGCGCGCGCGTTGCCGGTGGCACGCAGGACATGCCGTCCGAACGGCCTGTGCCGCGCCGGTCCATGCCGATGATCGTGTACGTGCTGAGGATGTCCTTCGGCAACGACGCCGCGAGCCGCGCGGCCTTCACCGTGCCGGGTTCGCCGCCGGGGTCGTTGACGACGACCAGCGCGCTCTTGCCGGTGCCGACGCGCATCAACGCGATGCCGAGCGTGCCGCGCCCTGGACGTCCGGGCGGGTCGAGCACGACGGTCATCCGCGAGCACTCGTAGGTCTGGTCGCCCTGGGGAGCGTCGGCGCCGAGGCGGTCCTTCATCTGCTCGTTGCACGCCGACCAGCCCAGCGAGTCCGTCCGGTACTCGCTGAGAGGGGGAACGGGCTGCGGCCCAGCGAGGGTGCTCTGGTCGACCGGCTGGTTCTCCTCGCCCTTGACCGCGATCACCGGCCGGGTCGAGGGTCCCGCGCTGCACGCCGTCAGCACGCTCACTGCCAACAGGGCCAAGGCAGCGCGACGCACAGATGTCCTCACTCTCGTCCACTCTTCGAACGAGCTGAGCCTCGCACGTCTGAGGTGAGGAAACGGTGAGTCAGATCGGTGTGTGGAATTTCGCATGCATCGCCGGACGACCCTGCGTGAGGATGGGGCCATGGCTCACGCGGATCGGCTTCCCGTCGCCCGGCTGATGGGCGGGATCCCGCCGACGGCGCTGGTGCTGCTCGGCATCGTGAGCGTCCAGGTCGGCGCGGCCTTCGCGAAGCAGCTCTTCACGGTCGCGGGCGCGGCGGGCACGGTCACGCTGCGCCTGGTCTTCGCGGCGCTCATCCTGGTCGCGATCTGGCGCCCGTCGTTGCGCATGGACCGCCGCACGCTCGCGGTCGTCGTGACGTACGGCGTGGTGCTCGCCGTGATGAACCTCTGCTTCTACGCCGCCCTCGCCCGCATCCCGCTCGGCGCGGCCGTGACGATCGAGTTCCTCGGCCCGCTGGCGGTGGCCGTCGTCGGGTCGCGGCGGTGGCTCGACGGGGTGTGGGTGCTGCTCGCGGGCACCGGCGTCGTGCTGCTGACCCGCGTGCAGGGCGGGCTCGCGTTGTCCGGCGTGCTGTTCGCGCTGGCCGCGGGCGCGTGCTGGGCGGCCTACATCCTGGTGACGGCCAAGCTCGGCAGCAAGACCACCGACGGCAAGGGCCTCGCGCTCGCGATGGTGGTGGGCGCGGTGATCGCGCTGCCGTTCGGCATCACGTCGTCCGGCACCGCGATGTTCGACCCGATCGTGCTCGCGGCGGGCTTCGCGGTCGCGTTGATGTCGTCGGTGATCCCGTACTCGCTGGAGCTGGAAGCGTTGCGGCGCATGCCTCCGCGCGTGTTCGGGATCCTGATGTCGATGGAACCCGCGGTGGCCGCGCTGGCGGGACTGCTGCTGCTCGGCGAGGAACTGAAGCCCGCGCAGTGGGTCGCCGTGGGCTGCGTCGTCATCGCGTCGGTCGGAGCCACCCGATCGGCCAAGCCGGACGTCTAACGAGCGCGCAGCTCGCCCTTCAGCACCGAGGCGACGTCGTAGCGGGCCGGGATCTCCAGCTGGTCGTAGCGGCACGACAACGGTTCGCGGTCCGGACGCCACCGCGCGAACTGGCCGTTGTGCCGCAGCCGCACGGGTTGTTCGCCCTCGGTCTGGGTGTAGTGGATCTCCAGGACGCGTTCCGGCCGCAGTGCCACGTACTCGGCCTGCTTGCCGCGCCACCGGTTGATCTCGCCCGGAATCCGTTGGCCCGGCTGAGGATTCGCCCACGGGTGCGAGTCGGACTCGGTGATCAACTCAGCCAGCTCGGTTGCCAGCGCGCGGCGTTCGGCTGCCTTGAACGAGCCGCAGACGCCGATGTGGTGGAGAAGGTCGTTCGAGTCGTAGACGCCGAGGAGCAGTGAGCCGACGGCGGTGCCGGGTTCGGTGTCCTTGTGCCAGCGCAGGCCCGCGAGCACGACGTCGGCGGTGCGGGCGTGCTTCACCTTGATCATCGAGCGCTTGCCGGGCGTGTACGGGCCGTCGGCCGGCTTGCCCATCACGCCGTCCAGGCCCGCGCCCTCGAACAGGGTGAACCACTGGCGGGCGGTGTCCACCGACGTCGTCGCGGGGGTGATGTTGAGGTCCGCGAGCTTCAGCAGCGCCTCGCGACGGGCTGTGGTCGGCTGCTCCAGCAACACCTCGGAGCCGAGGGCGAGCAGGTCGAACGCTACGAACGTGGCCGGCGTCGACTCCGACAGCAACGCCACGCGCGAGGCCGCCGGGTGGATGCGCTCGGACAACGCGTCGAAGTCGAGCTCGTCGTTCTTCGCGACGACCAGCTCGCCGTCGACGACGGCCTTCGGCGGCAGCACGTCCAGCATCGACGCGACGACCTCGGGGAAGTAGCGGTTGAGCGGCTTGCCGCTGCGGGACTGCAGGAAGACCTCGTCGCCGTCGCGGAACACCACGCAGCGGAAACCGTCCCACTTCGGCTCGAACACCAGGTCGGCGGTATCCGGTATACCGTCGACCGCGGTCGCGAGCATGGGCTGCAGAGGCGGCGTCAGCGGTAGGTCCACGCCGACATCCTGCCTCTTCAGCTGGAATTCTGCCGCTGGTACCGCAGCAACAGCACGTCGTCGGCGCGCAATACTGAAGACAATGTGAGGTCTACCGGCGGCACCACCGAACCGTATGCAATCCGCGTGGAGTCGCCGACCGCCAGCAACGGCGACATCGTCAGGTTGATCGCGTCGACCAGACCGGCCGCGATCATCGACCCGAACAGTCGCGGCCCGCCTTCGAGGTTGATCTTGTGCAGCCCCCGTGCCGCGAGCTCTGACACGGCCGTCGGAAGGTCGACCTCGGTGTCCCCGGCGATGATCACGTCCGCGGGCAACGAGGGCGGCAGCTTTGCGGACGCGGTGGTGATCACGATCGGCCGCAGCGAGGGGTCGCTGAACAACGGCAGGTCCGGCGTCAACGTCCCGCGCGCGGTCACCACGGCGATCGGCAGCTGCTTCGACGGCCGGTAGCCCTCGATCAGCACGGTCCCGGCACCGACCATCACGACGTCGGCCAGCGAGCGCCCGAGCAGGAAGATCTGCTTGTCGGCAGGCGAACCGAGCCCGGCCGAGCGTCCGTCGACCGACACCGCACCGTCCACGCTGGACACGAAGTTCGCGGTCACCCACGTCCTGTCCGCCGGGTAGCCGTACAAGGACGCAAGCGCTGTGTCGGTCATCTCAACACCCGGTGAGGGCCACAACATCTCCACGTTCCCATCCCATCACGCCGATAGGCTGCGGGCATGCGCTTGTCCGACCGGGATCCCCAGATCGGGGCCGACGAACTGATCGAGAACCTGGTGCCGCCGCCGAGGTTCAACAGCGTCAGCTTCGACAGCTACCTCCCCAACCCGGACGAGCCCAGCCAGGCCGCCGCGGTCGAGGCCGGACGCCTGTTCGCCGCCCGCGTGAGCCTGACCAAGCCCAAGGGCAAGCGATGGTCGCTGTTCGGGGCCAAGGAAGAAGAGGGCAAGCTCGGCCTGTACCTCGACGGAGGCTTCGGCGTGGGCAAGACCCACCTGCTGGCCAGCCTGTGGCACGCCGTCCCGGGCCCCAAGGCCTACGGCACGTTCGTCGAGCTGACCAACCTCGTCGGCGTCCTGACGTTCCCCGAGGCCGTGAAGCGCCTCAGCGACCACAAGCTCCTCGCGATCGACGAGTTCGAGCTCGACGACCCCGGCGACACCATGCTGGTCACCCGCCTGATCAAGGAACTGACCGCGCAGGGCGTCTTCATCGCGGCCACGTCGAACACGCTGCCCGACAAGCTCGGCGAGGGCCGGTTCGCCGCCGCCGACTTCCTGCGCGAGATCCAGTCGATGTCGTCGAAGTTCGACGTCGTGCGCGTCGACGGCCCCGACTACCGCCACCGCGGCCTGCCTGATGCCCCTTCACCGATGTCAGACACTGAATTGATCGTTAGAGCCTCTAACACCGAGGGCTCGACGATCGACGACTTCGACGACCTGTGCAAAGCGCTCGCCCGCATCCACCCGTCGAAGTACGGCAGGTTGCTGGACGGGGTCACGGCCGTGCACCTCAAGGACGTCAAGCCCGCGCCGGACCAGAACGTCGGGCTGCGGCTGGTGGCGTTCGGCGACCGGCTCTACGACCGCGACATCCCGGTCGCCGTCTCGGGGCAGCCGCTCTCGGAGCTGTTCACCGAGGAGATGCTCAAGGGCGGCTACCGCAAGAAGTACCTGCGGGCGGTGTCCAGGCTGGTCGCCCTGAGCCGCTGACGGGCCGGTGTCGCAGCCTCCCTAAGCGCCTGACCAAGCCATATCTCTACCCGCCCGCGCGTAGAACCGGTGCAGCTCGGCGTCGATCCGAGCCGAGTCCGCCTCGCTGAGCACGACCGACGGCGAGGTGTACGGCCAGGACTCGGCGATCCGCGCCCGCAGCCCGGCTGGCGGGTGGTCGTGCCAGAGCGAGGCGTCCTCGACGGACTTCTCCAGCACGTCGGCCACGTTCATCGTCGCCCGCCACGCGTCCGCCGCTGCCCGCCATCGTGCCGCACCGGGGTGGTTGCGACCGGCCGTGCCGGGGGTTCGACTGGGTGCCGCGCTCGGCGGCCGCGATCGTCGCGAGGAGCTGTTCTCCCGCGGCCATGTCCGTCATGGCCGACACCACCGCCTGAGTTCCGGCGAGCCGGACGGCGAGTGCGTCTGCGCAGTACTCGGCCCGCTGGTGATCGCGCGCGGCCACGGCCACGACCCCGGTGCCGATCAGCGGGAACAACCGCTGCAACACCACCTGGAGCGGCCACAGCGCCCGCTCGGCGAGCTGTTCCCACAGGTTCGCGCTGATGGCCGTGTCGGACGGCCGCACGAGATCGGCCAGGATCAGCGGTGTCCGCACGGCGGGCTGCGTCAGCAGGCTGCGCGCCGGGTCGCCGTTCACGAAGTGCCCGAACTCGTGTGCCAGCACGGCCACCCGCTGCTGGGGCGTGAGCACGCCGAACAACGGCAGCCCCATCGTGAGCGTCCGGCGCCGGAGCCACCCGTGGGTAGCGGCCGAGGCGTTGAAGTCGGCGTCCAGCGCCACCCGGTCCGGCATCGGCGCGCCCGCGGCGGCCGCGATCCGGTCGAGCAGCGCGAAGAAAGCGGGCGCGTCGTCGCGGCGCAGCTCGTGCCACACGTCGTCCGCGCTCCACAGCCGTGGCCGCAGCACCCACGCGATCATCAGCACCGGGATGCCGGCCAGGATCGAGAACGACGGGAAGTCCCGCACCACGAGCCATCCGCCCAGCACGGCGAGGCCCGCGACCAGCACGACCAGCACCGCGGACACCGCCACGAGCGCGGCGCGGGCGGCCGTCCAGTGCGGCCGGGTGGGCGGTGTGCCCTCATACGCGGCGTACTGCGCCGCGTCGAGTCTCAGCGCCAGCTTCTTCGAGTAACCCCCAGACATGCGGGGGAGTATGACCGATTGGGCGAGCTTTAGTTTGACTACGGCGGCGTTCGAGTATCCACTGGGAGCCGGGCGGGAATGATGCCGTCCCGACGTCTTCCGGAGGCACCGATGCTCAGTGAAGCCGAACGTCGCTCGCTCGAGGAGATCGAGCAGCGGCTGCTAGCCGAGGAACCGAGACTCGCGCGCACCATGAACCGCCAGGTGCGGCCGTGGCTCTTCTACTCCCTGCTGCTCCTCTTCGGTGGCCTCACGGTGCTGCTGACGGTGATCGGCGCGTTCGGCCCCGCGTTCCAGTGCCTGCTCGTCACGGCGGCGGCGCTGGTGTTGCGCAAGTACCCGCTCCGCCTCCGCTAGCCGGAAACTCGCTGGCGCTCACGGCGCCGGAACGCCGACCATCTCCGGCGTGGGTTATCTGGAAGCGAACGGGCTCGCGTACGCCTTGCCGGACGGCAGGGAGCTGTTCCGCGACGTCTCGTTCAAGGTGAGTGGCGGCACCGTCGTCGCGCTGGTCGGTGCCAACGGCGTGGGCAAGACGACGCTGCAGCGCATCCTGTCCGGCGAGCTCACACCCAAGCAGGGCAGCGTGCACGTGCAGGGCGGGCTCGCGGTCATGCCGCAGTTCATCGGCTCCGTGCGCGACGACTCTCTCGTACGCGATCTTCTGCTGTCCGTCGCCCCTCAAGCGCTTCAGAACGCCGCGAGGGAGCTTGACGAGGCCGAGCTCGCGTTGATGGACACCGACGACGAAGCCGCCCAGATGCGCTACGCCAACGCGTTGACCACGTACGGCGAGACGGGTGGCTACGACATCGAGGTCCTCTGGGACACCGTCACCGTCGCCGCACTCGATCTGCCTTATGACCGCGCACGGTTCCGTGAGGTGCGCACGCTCTCCGGCGGCGAACAGAAACGCCTCGTCTTGGAGACGCTCCTACGCGGCCACGAACAGGTGTTGCTGCTCGACGAGCCCGACAACTACCTCGACGTGCCCGGCAAGCGCTGGCTGGAAGAACGTCTGAAGGCCACGGACAAGGCCGTCCTCGTCGTCAGCCACGACCGCGAGCTGCTCGCCAACGCCGCCACGCACGTAGTCACGGTCGAAGCGCACTCCACGTGGACGCACGCCGGCTCGTTCGGCACCTGGCACGCCGCGCGGCACAAGCGCATCGAGAAGCTCAAGGAAGACCATCGCCGTTGGAACGAGGAACACGAGCGGTTGAAAGAGCTCGTGCGCACCCTCCAACAACAGGCGAAGTACTACGAGTCCATGGCGCCGAAGTACCGCGTCATGTGTGGTCGGCTCGAACGGTTCGAAGAAGCCGGCCCACCACCGGAGATCCCGTCCGACGAGAAGGTCAACCCTCGCCTCAAGGGCGGCCGCACGGCCGTTCGCGCGATCACGTGCGAGGAGCTGGAGCTGACCGGGCTGATGAAGCCGTTCTCGCAGGAGATCTTCTTCGGTGACCGGGTCGCGGTCCTCGGCTCGAACGGTTCCGGCAAGAGCCACTTCCTCCGGCTGTTGGGCGGCGACACCGTCAACATCAACGGCGCGTGGAAGCTCGGCGCGCGCGTGGTGCCCGGTCTGTTCGCGCAGACGCACGAGCACCCCGAGTGGATCGGCCGCACGCTCGTCGACATCCTCTGGCACGGCGACGACCTTCGCCGCGGACGTGATCGCGGCGCGGCGATGTCGGTGTTGAAGCGGTACGGCCTCGACAAGGCCGGCGACCAGCGCTTCGAGAACCTGTCGGGCGGCCAGCAGGCCCGGTTCCAGATCCTGTTGCTGGAGCTGTCCGGTGCCACGTTGCTGCTGCTCGACGAGCCGACGGACAACCTCGACCTGGCGTCGGCCGAGGCGTTGCAGAACGCCTTGAACGACTTCGAGGGCACGGTCGTCGCCGTCACGCACGACCGGTGGTTCGCCAAGTCGTTCGACCGGTTCCTGCACTTCCGCGCGGACGGCCGGGTGTCCGAAGTGGACGAACCCGTCTGGACCTAGAGGTCCCAGGAGACGAACGCGCCGTCGTCGATCGACCCGCCGGCCTTCTTGTAGGTGGCCTGGGCCGCCGCGTCACCGGCGGCGGTGCCGGTCCACATCGCGTAGCAACCCCGTTCCGCTGCAAGGGCTTTCAGCGCCTCGACCAGGGCCGTGCCGATGCCGCGGCGCAGGAACGCGTCGTCCACGCCGAGCTCGTAGAGGAACATCTCGGTGCCCTTGTCGGGGTGGGTCGTCTCCACTCCGGACACGAACCCGGCCGGCTGGTCGTCGACGTAGGCGATCAGCAGGTGGCTGTGCTCCTGGGCGAGGAACCGCGCGGTCGCGTCGGCCACCGGGGGCGCGTCGAACAGGTGCGCTGCGGCGAACACGTCGTCGGGGGTGGCGGCGCGGCGGATCTTCATATTTCCAGGCTAGGCGAACTTTCCCGCGGAAGCCGGAAGGCGCGTCAGCGGTCCTCGACGAGCGCGGGCAGCTTGCCGTTCCTGACCAGTTCGGCCAGCGAGGCGTGGTCGGCCTCGGTCTGGTCGGCGTAGTCGAACGCGTACTTGGCGAAGGCCTCGTCGAGATCCTCGCCGCCGCCGTTCTGGAAGTAGCCCGCCAGCAGACGCGGGTCGAGCGAACGCGTGTGCGCGCGAGCCAGGAGCGCTCCCGCGAAACGGCCGTAGTCGTCGAGGTCGTCGCGCTTCAACGTGGTCGCGTCGATCTCGCCCTTGCGGTTGCGGAACTGCCGCACGATGAACGGACGGCCCTCGATCGTCGTCCAGCCCAGCAGGATGTCGGACTCGGCCTGGACGAGCCGGGCGCCGTGCACGATCCGCTTGCCCTCGTGCTTGGCGGGCTCCACGTCCAGGAACGGCTCCAACGCCGACGAACGCGCCTCCTTGGCCTGCAGGACCAAGGCCTCGGACCCGTTGCCGTGCAACAGGATGAGGTAGTTGCGCAGGCCGACGCTGCCGGTGCCGACGACGCGGAACGCCACGTCCGACACGCCGTAGCGCATGATCAGGTTGGTCCGCGACTCGCGCAGGGTGTCCACGTAGGACGGCAGCGCGGCGATCACGGCGGCCTCGGTCTCCGGCGAGACGTCGGTGAAGGTGGGCGGGTTCGTGATGAACCGCCACTTCTCGCCGTCGTGCGCGGTCCACTTGGCGGCGAAGCGGGCGCTGGTGTTCTTGCGCGACTTCTCGGCGGCCTTGGAGAAGTCGTTGATCAGGTCGTCGGCCTTCACCTTCGACAGCACCGACTCGTCGCCCAGCGCGGTCCACGAGTCCATGAACGGCTGCTCGGCGAGAGCCCTGATCGCACCGCGGTAGGCGCGTACGGCGTCCTCGGCGGCGTCACGGCAGCCCTTGTCCGACACGCCGCCGGTCCGGCCCGCCAGCACCAGCGACGCCACGAGCCGCTTGAGGTCCCACTCCCACGGGCCGGGCAGCGTCTCGTCGAAGTCGTTGATGTCCATGACGATCTGACCCTCGGGCGTGCCGTACAGCCCGAAGTTCGCTGCGTGTGCATCACCGCACAACTGAGCGTGAAGACCGGTCGCGCAGCCGGCGGCGAGGTCGCCCGCCTGGAGCCCGGCGGCACCGCGGAAGAACGCGAAGGGGTTGGCGAGCATCCGGCCCACGCGCAACGGGATCAGGTGCTCCAGCCGGCCCTTGTTGCTGGCGTTCATGAACTCCAGCACGGACGGACGCGATGCGGCCAGAGAAGCCGCGCGGTGCGCCTTGAAGTCCACAGAGGACCTCAGCGCACGACCGGCCGCGTAGACCTCTTCCGGCTCAGTCCAAGTGCCCAACGCCGCAGCAGCCTCGGCTCTAACCCGTTCACCCATACGAGTAATCATGCCTGCGGTGGACGGGCAACGTCGCCCGTCCACCGCATTTGTGACCACTCCAGGTGGGGAAATCACCCCAAATCGGGACGAACGACCTCCGCGATCGCTCGCACACCCAGGTCGATCTCGTCACGCGTGATCACCAACGGCGGGGCGACGCGCAGCGTGGTCGCCTGCGTCTCCTTGCACAGCACACCCCGAGCGGCGAGCGCCTCGGACGCCGCACGCCCGACCGGGCCACCGGGGGAGATCTCGACACCGGCCCACAGCCCGCGGCCGCGCACCTCGGCGACACCGGAGCCCACGAGCTGACCCAGCGAGGAGTGCAGGTAGGCGCCCAGCTCGCGCGAGCGCTCCTGGAACTCACCGGTCTCCAGCAGCCGCACGACGGCGCGGCCGACGGCGCAGGCCAGCGGGTTGCCGCCGAACGTCGAGCCGTGCTCACCGGGCTTCAGCACACCCAGGACCGCGCGAGAGCCGACCACCGCGGACACCGGCAGGATGCCGCCACCGAGTGCCTTGCCCAGCGTGTAGAGGTCGGCGCGGATGCCCTCGTGGTCCAACGCGAACAGCTCGCCGGTGCGGCCGAGACCGGACTGGATCTCGTCGGCGATGAACAGGACGTTGTGCTCGTCGCACAGGCGGCGGATGCCCTGCAGGTACCCGGCGGGCGGCACGACGACGCCGGCCTCGCCCTGGATCGGCTCGATCAGCACGGCGGCCGTGCGCGGGGAGATCGCGGACTCGATCTCGTCGAGGTTGCCGTACTTGACGACCTTGAAGCCCGGCGTGAAGGGGCCGAAGTCGTTGCGCGCGGTCTCGTCCGTCGAGAACGACACGATGGTCGTGGTGCGGCCGTGGAAGTTGGACCCGGCGACGATGATCTCGGCGGTGCCCTCCGGCACGCCCTTGACCTGGTAGGCCCACTTGCGCGCGACCTTGATCGCGGACTCCACGGCCTCGGCGCCGGAGTTCATCGCGAGCACCATCTCGGTGCCGGTCAGCGCCGCGAGCTCACGGCAGAACAGGCCGAACTGGTCGTGGTGGAACGCGCGGCTGGTCAGCGTGACGCGGCCGAGCTGCTCGATGGTCGCGGCCACCAGGGCGGGGTGGCGGTGGCCGAAGTTCAGCGACGAGTAGCCGGACAGGAAGTCCAGGTAGCGGCGGCCTTCGACGTCGGTGACCCACGCTCCCTCGCCGTGCGAGATGACCACCGGCAGCGGGTGGTAATTGTGGGTGCTCCACTCCTCGTCGAGTGCTACGAAGTCAGCGCTGGTGGTGGTCTTGTGCTCAGCGATGGCGGTCATCCTCCAAGGCTAGGGGCCCGGACAAGCGATTTCGACCGTGAAGCGTTGCGTACTGCCTCAGTTCGTTGCGTAGATTCATCAGATCGTGGGTGATCTTTGCGTGGCGGGCGCGTAGAACGGTTCATCGATACGCTGCGCTGATGGCGAAGAAGTCGGTTCGTGAAGCTCTGCGACTCGATGAGGTGGATCTCTCCACCCTCGACCCGGCCGGGCGCCCGATCGGTCCCAAGAACAAGAAGGAGGCGGCCGACGACCTCGCCGCCACCGGGGCCGAGCTGGACGACCTGCAGGAAGCGCTGTACGCGGAGAATTCTCGCGCGGTGCTGCTCGTGCTGCAGGGCATGGACACCTCGGGCAAGGGTGGCGTGGTCAGCCACGTCGTCGGCCTGGTGAACCCGCAGGGCGTGCGGATCGCGTCGTTCAAGAAGCCGACTCCCGCCGAACGACGTCAGCACTTCCTCACCCGCATCAAGAAGGTGCTGCCCGACAAGGGGCGCATCGGCGCGTTCGACCGCTCGCACTACGAGGACGTCCTCGTGCCAAAAGTGGAGCGCCTGCTCACGGCCGCGGAGATTCGAGGGCGTTACAAGGAGATCAACGCCTTCGAGCTCGAACTGGCCGACAGCGGCATCACGGTCATCAAGTGCTTCCTCAACATCTCGCCGGAGGTGCAGAAGGAACGGCTGCTTGCCCGTCTGGACGATCCACGCAAGCACTGGAAGTACAACCCCGCCGACATCGACGTGCGCTCGAAGTGGTCCAAGTATCAGGACGCGTACACGCAGGCGTTGAAGAACTGCTCCGCCACGCCCTGGTACGCGATTCCCAGTGACCGCAAGTGGTATCGCAACTGGGCGGTGTCCCGGTTGCTGCTCGAGACGATGCGCGAGATGGATCCGAAGTTCCCGCCGCCCGCCTACGACATCGAGGCCGAGAAGGCCCGGTTGATCTCCGCCGACCCGTTGCGCTAGGCGCAATCTTCGTTGCACCTATTGCCTGGCCGTGATGGTCTAGGCCACTGTGTCATGCGCCGCCGCTGAGTATCCCGGAGGTGCGGACCGTGGGTGTTGATCGACGACGTTTTCTCGGCGTCATGGGTGTGGGAGCTGGGTTGCTGATGACCGGAGGAACCGCGGAAGCGGCACCCGCCACGAAGAGAGTCTTCTTCGGTGCCTACACGACGTGGAGTGGTGGCGCCAAGGGCATCGGCATCGGCACCTACGACACGGCGAACGGCCAGCTGAAGACCACCGGCGTCATCTCCGGCGTGGTCAACCCGTCGTTCGTGGTCGAGTCGCGGGACGGCAGGTTCCTGTACGCGGTCAACGAGAACACGAAGGGCGAGGTCACCGCGCTCAACGCGGCCACGCTCAAGGTGATCAACAAGCAGGCGACCGGCGGCGCGGACCCGTGCCACCTGACGCTCGACCCGTCCGGGAAGTTCCTGATCACCGCGGACTACTCGTCCGGGTCGCTGAGCGTGTTCCCGGTCAACCCGGACGGGAGCCTGGGAGCGCGCACGCAGAAGGTGCAGCACAAGGGTTCCGGGCCGGACCCGGAGCGCCAGGAGGGCCCGCACGCGCACCAGATCGTGTTCGACCCGTCGGGGCGCTTCGCGGCGGCGGTCGACCTCGGTGCGGACGCGGTGTTCGTGTACTCGTTCACCGGCGGGCAGCTCAAGCTCGTGTCGACGGCGAAGTTCAAGCCGGGCGCCGGGCCGCGGCACATCGCGTTCCACCCCGGCGGTCGCACGGCCTACGTGGCGAACGAGCTGGACTCGACGATCGTGGTCTGCGCGTACGCGGACGGGAAGCTCACGCCGGGCCAGGTGCTCAAGACCGCGCCGGCGACGAGTGTGCGCAACTACCCGGCCGAGGTGCTGGTGTCGGGCGACGGCAAGCACGTCTACCTGTCGAACCGCGGCCACGACAGCATCGCGCACTTCACCGTCACGGCGACGGGGCTCTCGCTGGTCGGGCACACGCCGACCGGGGGCAAGTACCCGCGGCACGCCGTTCTCGACCCGTCGGGTGCGTTCCTGTTCGCGGCCAACCAGAACTCGAACAACGTGACGTCGTTCGCGGTGGATCGGGCGACCGGCAAGCTCACGCCGTCGGGCACGCCGCTGACGACCGCGATCCCGGTCTGCGTGCTGCCCACACGACTGGGTTAATGGCCTTCTAGTCGATCATCCACAGTGGTACTCCGGGCCTTATGGGACTCATGGCTGGAGTACTCGCAGCAGCTCTGCTGGCGCCCGCGCCGTTCGCTCCGGAGTACGTCGCACTCGGCGACTCCTACGCGTCCGGCGCGGGCGCTGGTTCCTATCTGGACGGTTCCTGCCGCCGAAGTTCGAATGCCTATCCGGCGTTGCAGGGCAAGGACTTCCCGTCGTTCAAGTTCGTCGCGTGTTCCGGTGCGACCACGAAGTCGCTCAGGCCGCAGTTCAAGGCGCTGACGCCCGGAACCACGCTGGTCACGATCACCATCGGCGGCAACGACCTCGGGTTCGTCGACGTGCTGACGACCTGCGTGCTCAAGGGCGACAAGGCGTGCGAGACCAGGGTCGGGAAGGCCCGTGACTTCGCCCGCGACGAGCTGCCCGGCCGACTGGACGGCGCCTACTCCACGATCAAGCAAGCCGCGCCGAACGCTCAGCTCGTCGTGCTCGGCTATCCGCGGCTGTTCACGCAGAACGACTCGTGCCGCACCCTGTCCGTGCGGAAGCGGCAGGCGCTCAACGACGCCGCCGACGAGCTGTCCGGGGTGATCGCCGAGGCCGCGCAAAGGGCTGGTGCGCGCTATGTCGACGTCAGGGAAGCGTTTGCGGACCACGGCGTCTGTGCGGACGAGCCGTGGATCAACGCGCTGGTCAGTCCGACCGACGACTCGTACCACCCGAAGAAGGCCGGTCAGGCCGCGTACTTCCAGGCGTTGACAGGGTGACTCTGTAAGTCGTAGCTTACCGTTCGTGGAGACTTACCAAGTGGCGTTCGCGGCGCTCGGCGACCCGACCCGCCGCGAGATCTTCACGCTGCTCGTGGCCAGGCCGCGGGCGGTGGGGGAGATCGCCGCCGAGCTGCCCGTGTCGCGGCCGGCCGTGTCGCAGCACCTCAAGGTGCTCAAGGAGGCACGGCTGGTTCGCGCGGAGGCGGCCGGCACCCGTCGGCTGTATTCGGTCGACCACGTCGGGGTGGCCGCGATGCGCGACTACCTCGACGACATCTGGGGTCAGGCACTCGCGAACTTCGCTGCGATCGTGGAGGAAACATGACCGAGGTCCGGAGATCTGTGCTCGTGAACGCGGGCGCGGACCACGCGTTCAAGGTGTTCACGGAGAAGTTCGTGACGTGGTGGCCGTCCGCGCACCACATCGGCGAGGCGGAGCTGAAGGACGTCGTCGTCGAGCCGCGCGAAGGTGGCCGCTGGTACGAGATCGGCGTCGACGGCGCCGAGTGCGAGTGGGGTTCGGTCAAAGCCTGGGAGCCGCCGGCACGGTTGCTGCTGGCCTGGCACCTCGACGGTGACTGGGATTACGACCCGGACCCGCGGCGGGCGTCCGAAGTGGAGATCACCTTCACGGCGGAGGGTGACGGCACGCGCGTTGAGCTGGTGCATCGCAACTTCGAGCGGCACTTCACCAAGCCCGAGCGCGTCGAGACCGGCGTCAGCGGCGAGGGTGGCTGGGGCGGAATTCTGCTCGGCTTCGCGAAGGCGTTCGTGTGATCATGCGCCAGTGAGTGTGGCAGCGAGTTCTCTGAGGGAGGTCACGGCCACCCGGTATGTGACGCCGTTCCGCGAGGGCGGGTCGATGCCGGGGCTGGTCGAGGCCGACGACCTGGGTATGTACGTGGTGAAGTTCCGCGGCGCCGGACAGGGCGTGAAGGTGCTGGTCGCCGAGATCGTCGTCGGCGAGCTGGCGCGGCGGCTGGGCTTCCGCATACCCGAGATCGTGCTGGTGCACCTCGACCCGGAGCTGGCGCGCGCGGAACCGGACCAGGAGGTCCAGGAGCTGCTGCGGGCCAGCGGTGGCCTCAACCTCGGACTCGACTACCTGCCGGGCTCCTTCGACTTCAACCCGATCGTGCGCGACCCGGGCGAGGAGCTCGCGACGAAGCTGCTCTGGTTCGATGCTCTCGTGCTCAACGTCGACCGCAGCTGGCGCAACCCGAACATGCTGCTGTGGCACCGCGAACCGTGGCTGATCGACCACGGCGCCGCGCTGTACTTCCACTACTCGTGGAGCGAGGACCGTCCCGCCACCAAGGAGTACCGGTGGGACGCGTCGGACCACGCGATGCTGCCGGAAGCGGGTTCGGTGTCCGAAGTGGACGCTGAGATGGCCGCGAAGATCACGCCCGAGCTGCTCGACGAGGTGCTCGCGCTCGTTCCGGACGAGTGGCTCGAAGGCGATCCGGCCGAACTTCGCCAGCGCTACAAGGACTTCTTCACCTACCGACTCGCGCACCGCGGCTGGGTCACCGAGCTGGAGGCCGCCCGTGCCGCACGTGTTTGAGTACGCGCTGCTGCGGGCGGTGCCGCGGCAGGAGCGCGGTGAGTTCATGAACGTCGGCGTGATCGTCTACTGCCGCGATCTGGACTTCCTGTGCGCGAAGACCTATGTGGACGGTGACCGGCTGCGGGCGCTGGACCCGCAGCTGGACGTCGAAACCCTGGAAAACAGTCTCCAGCACCTCACGAACTCGTGTGACGGCACACCCGACGCCGGTCCGGTCAGCAAGACAACGGTTGGGCAACGGTTCCGGTGGCTCACCGCGCCGCGCAGCACCATCGTGCAGACCTCACCAGCGCATACGGGATTCACCGACGATCCGTCGGCCGAGGTCACCCGGCTTTTCGAAGCGTTGGTGCTGCCACCCCGGTAGGTTCGTCGCAACCTGAACGGGCGCACTGCGTCCTCAGTTGCAAAGCGAATCTAATGCGATCGGGGTTGGCGACACATGAGCGCTGGGTATCACCACGGCTACCAGCAGCCGCGGCGTCCCATGCCGCCGCAGCGGCCGATGAAGAAGAAGAGGCGTCCGGGACGCGTCATTCTGGTGCTGCTGCTCGTCATTGTGCTGGGTGCTGTCGGATTCGGTTTCTACGTCGACTCGACGTTGCAGCGGATCGACGCGTTGCCGGACTACGAGGGCCGTCCTGCCGAGACGCCGGGCACCACGTGGCTGCTCGTCGGTTCGGACGCGCGAGAAGGCCTGTCACAGGCGCAGAAGGACGCGCTCGCCACCGGTGACGCGGCCGGCAAGCGCACCGACACCATCATGATGCTGCACCTGCCGGACAACAGCGCCGCCAAGCCGGTGCTGGTGTCGATCCCGCGCGACTCCTACGTGGCGATCCCCGGCAACGACCGCAACAAGATCAACGCCGCCTACGCGTTCGGCGGGCCGCAGCTGCTCGCCAAGACCGTCGAGGGCGCGACGGGCGTGCGGATCGACCACTACATGGAGATCGGCTTCGGCGGGTTCTCCGACATGGTCGACGCGGTCGGCGGTGTCGACATCTGCATCGACGAGCCGATCAAGGACCCGCTGGCCGGCATCGACCTGCCCGCGGGCTGCCAGGAGCTCGACGGCCCGAAGGCGCTCGGGTTCGTGCGGACCCGCGCGTTCGCGACCGCCGACCTGCAGCGCGTGCAGAACCAGCGCAAGTTCCTGTCGGCGTTGTTCGAGAAGGTGAAGAGCCCCGCCACGCTCGTGAACCCGTTCCGCCTGGTGCCGCTGATGAACGCGGCGTCCGGGTCGGTGTCGGTCAACGAGGGCGACCACGTGTGGCACCTCGCGAGCGTTGCTTTGAACATGAGCGACGCGACGTCCGGAACGGTGCCGGTCGGGTCCACGCCGACGGTGCCCGGTGCGGGCTCGGTCGTGCAGTGGAACAAGGAGAAGGCTTCGCAGCTCTTCGACCTGATCAGCAAGGACGAGCCGGTGCCCGCCGAGCTGATCGCTCCTCCGAAGTAGTTCCTATTGCTTGACGGGCTCGGAAGTGGGCTCCGAGCTGGTCAACCCGGCCTCCTGCGCGATCTCTTCGAGCTCGCGCAGGAGGTCGTCGTAAATCGGTGTCGCTGACATGGTGTAGCCCCCTCTTAAGGATCTTCCCCCGTTCAGGTGACGGGAGCTTACGCCTCTGTACCCGAACTTCTCGCCACATATGCCATCGAGACGCTAAATGTTGGCTAAAGCCACCTCATAACCAGGCATTATGTGTGCAGGCCACATGTCGATCACCCCGTGTGACGCCTACCGTTTCCGGTCATGTCGAGTGTCACGGGTCACACCGCGCTGGTCACCGGAGCCGCTAGTGGCATCGGTCTCGCCTGCGCCCGCGCTCTGTCCGCGGAGGGCGCCAAGGTCCATCTGGTCGACCTCGACCCGAACGTGCGGGACATCGCGTCCGAGATCGGCGGGGTCGGGCACGTTCTCGACCTGACCTCGTCGGTGGACGCGCTGCCCGCCGAGGTCGACGTGCTGGTCAACAACGCAGGTGTCCAGCACGTCGCACCGATTCACGAGTTCCCGGTCTCGCGGTTCTCCTCGATGCTCGAACTGATGCTCGGAGCCGCGTTCCGGTTGACCCGGCACGTGCTGCCGCACATGTACTCGCGCGGCTGGGGCCGGTTGGTGCACATCTCCAGCGTGCACGGTCTGCGCGCGTCCGCGTTCAAATCCGCTTATGTCGCCGCGAAGCACGGCCTTGAGGGGTTCTCCAAGGTCGCCGCTCTGGAAGGCGCTCCGCACGGCGTCACGTCGAACTGCGTGGCGCCGGGGTACGTGCGAACTCCGTTGGTGGAGAAGCAGATCGCGGACCAGGCGCTCGTGCACGACATCCCCGAGGCCGATGTCGCGGACCAGATCTTCTTCCAGCGCACCGCCGTCAAACGGCTGATGGAGCCTTCCGAGGTCGCGTCCGCCGTGTTGTGGTTGTGCGAGAACAGTTTTGTCACAGGCACGTCGTTATCCGTCGACGGCGGCTGGACCGCGCAGTAACTCTTTTTGGGAGGAGTTCGATGATCAAGAAAGTCGTTGGTGCTTCACTCATCGGGACAACGGTCGAGTGGTACGACTTCTTTCTTTACGGGTCTGCCGCCGCGCTGGTGTTCAACAAGCTGTTCTTCCCGACCGCGGATCCTTTGACCGGCACGCTTCTCGCGTTCACCACGTACGCGATCGGCTTCCTGGCAAGGCCTTTGGGCGGCTTGGTGTTCGGGCACTTCGGCGACCGGCTGGGGCGCAAGAAGTTGCTCGTGTTGTCGTTGCTGCTGATGGGTGGCGCGACGATGCTCATGGGCGTGCTGCCGACGTACGCCTCGGTGGGTGTGCTCGCGCCGGTGCTGCTGACGCTTTTGCGTCTGGTGCAAGGCTTTGCGCTCGGCGGTGAGTGGGGCGGGGCCGTGCTGATCGTGTCGGAGCACGGTGATGCCTCCCGGCGCGGCTTCTGGGCGTCGTGGCCGCAGGCGGGTGCTCCCGGTGGCAACCTGCTGGCGACGGGCGTGCTCGCGATCCTGGCGGCGGTGCAGTCGGACGCGGACTTCCTCGCGTGGGGCTGGCGGATCCCGTTCCTGCTCTCCGGCGTGCTCGTGGTGATCGGCCTGTGGATCCGGCTGCAGGTGGCCGAGTCGCCGGTCTTCCTGGCGGCACAGGAGAAAGCGGAGAAGGCGCCGAAGGAGGAGAAGGCGCCGGTGTTCGAGCTGTTGCGGCACAACTGGCGCGAGGTGCTGGTCGCGATGGGCGCCCGGCTCGCGGAGAACGTGTCGTACTACGTGATCACGGCGTTCATCCTGGTCTACGTGGTGACCGGGCTCGGGTTGTCGAAGTCGGTCGGGCTCAACGCGGTGCTGATCGCCTCGGCCGTGCACCTGGTGACGATTCCGGTGTGGGGTCACCTGTCCGACCGGTTCGGGCGGCGGTCGATCTACCTCATCGGCGCGGTCGGCATGGCCGTGTGGGTGTTCGCGTTCTTCGCGCTCCTGGACACCAAGGACCCGGTGCTGATCACGTTGGCGACGACGGTCGGTCTGGTGCTGCACGGGGCGATGTACGGGCCGCAGGCGGCGTTCTTCTCGGAGCTGTTCGGGACGCGGGTGCGCTACTCGGGCGCGTCGATCGGCTACCAGCTCGCGTCGATCGCGGCCGGTGCTCTGGCCCCGCTGATCGCGACGGCGCTGTTGAAGGCCTACAAGTCGTCGTTCCCGATCTCCATCTACGTGGTGGCGATGTGCGTGCTCACGGTCGTGGCGGTCGTGGTGGCGCGCGAGACCCGTGGTGCGGATCTGGAGGAACGTGACAGGGTTGGGGTGTGACACGACGGCGTGAGGCCGAACTGGCGGCGTTGTTCGAGACCGCGTCCGAGCTCGCGGGCATGCGCGACCCGGACGCGGTTCTCCGCTCGATCGTGCGCAGGGCCAGGACGCTGCTCGGCACCGACGTGTCGTACCTGTCGATGAACGACCCGGCCGGCACCTACATGAGGGTGACGGACGGGTCGTTCTCGCCGCTGTTCCAGAAGGTGCGGCTGGGGCTCGGCGAGGGGCTGGGCGGGCTGGTGGCGCAGACGGCGCGGCCGTACGCGACCTCGGACTACTTCGCGGACGCCCGGTTCAACCACACCAACCCGATCGACTCGGCGGTGCACGACGAGGGCCTCGTGGCGATCCTGGGCGTGCCGCTGAAGCTCGACTCGAAGGTCATCGGCGTCCTGTACGCGGCTGATCGGACCTCGCGCGAGTTCCCGGCAGAAGAAGTGGCTTTGTTGCAGTCGTTGGCTGATCACGCGGCCATCGCGATCGACACGGCGTCGTTGTTCGCCACGATCCAGTCCCACAACGAGGCCATGAAACGGGCCGAGGAAGCGCACGACCGGCTCACGGACTTGGTGTTGCGCGGTGGGTCGTCGGCCGAGGTCGCGGCGGCGGTGGGGGAGTTGCTCGGCGGTCCGGTCGAGGTGCTGGAGTCGGTGCCTTCGCTGGCTGTGCGGGCCAACGGACGCGCTGTGGTGCTTGATGGCGTGTGGGTGTGCGCGGTGCTCGCGGGTTCGGAGCTGCTGGGCGGGCTGGCGTTGTCCGGGCGGCCTGACCTTTCGGATGCGGATCGCCGGGTGTTCGAACGGTCGGCTGCCGTGACGGCGTTGTTGTTGCTGCTGCGAAGAACCGTCGCGGAGGCGGAGAACAAGGTTCGCGGTGAGCTGATCACCGACATCCTGGACGGGCGTGATCCCGCGGGCCTGGTGGCTCGTGGCCGGCGGGTCGGTGTCGAGCTGGGCGAGCCGCACGTGGTGCTGGTGGCGGACGGGAACCTGTCCGGTGCGACGCATTACGTGTCGGTCTACGGAGGCCTTGCCGGGTCGCGCGGGCGCGACGTGGTGCTGGCGTTGCCTTCTACATCAACGGACGTCGCTCGTGAGGTCGCGAAGGCGTTGGACGCCACGGTCGGGGCGTGCGGGCCGGTCACCGGGCCGGTGGCGATCGCGGCGGCCTACGAAGAAGCGCGCCGGTGCCTGAAGGCGTTGCGCCAGTTGGGGCGCGAGAAGGAAGCCGCCACTCTTGACGATCTTGGTTTCGTCGGCGTGCTGCTGGGTGATCGGGCGGACGTCTCGGGTTATGTGCGGTCGGTGCTCGGGCCAGTGCTGGACTACGACGCCGAGCGCGGCACGGAGTTGGTGCACACGCTGGAGGTCTACTTCCGGTGCGGGGCGAACCTGAGTCGTGCCAAGGCGGAGCTGCACCTCCACGTCAACACCGTCACGCAACGGCTTGACCGGGTCTCGTCGTTGCTGGGCGACTGGCAGTCGCCGGAACGTGTGCTTGAGGTGCAGCTCGCGTTGCGGCTCCTCCGGTTGCAGGGCTAGCAGGTCGGTTCGTAAGGAAGCGTTGGCACGTAACGGCTCCACTCTTCTTCGGTGAGGCCGCCGCCGGCGCTGACGCACGCCCAGGCCGCGGCGTTCCTGCTCAGGTCGTCGAGGCCGGTGAGGTCCCACAGCTGCACGGTCTCGTCCTCGCTCGTGGTCGCCAGGAGGTCGTGCGACCACGTCACCGAGGTGAGGCCGCCCTCGTGGCCTCTGAGGTTCGCGAGACGGCGGGGTTCGTCGCGGGCGGTGAGGTCCCACAGGATCGTCATCCGGTCGCTGCTCGCGCTGGCCAGGGTGCGGCCGTCCGCGGACCACGCCAGCGAGATCACGTCGTTGATGTGGCCGAGGACCGCCGCGATGACGCGAGGCTGGTGGCTGACGTCCCAGATCAGGATGGTGTCGTCGTAGCTGCCGGTCGCGATCGTGCGGCCGTCCGGGGACCACGCCACCGCGCGCACACCGCGCCAGTGTTCGTTGAGTTCGGCGATGCGGCGCGGCGTGGCGGTGACCTCCCAGAGGATCACCCTGGAGTCGTTGCTCGCGGTGGCGAGGGTCCTGCCGTCCGGAGACCAGGACACCGATCGGACCGGGCCGGTGTGATCGGTGAGCGAGGCGATCCGCCGGAGGTCTGTGTCCCAGAGGTGCACGGCGTTGTCTTCGCCGGCGGTGGCCAGGACGCCGCCGTTGGGCGACCACGCGATCGCCCGTGCCCGCTGGTGGTGTCCGGTTGGTGTGGTGACGCGTCTTCGGCTGACCGGGTCCCACAGCGTGATGGTCAGGTCGGAGCCGGAGATGGCGAGGATCTTGCCGTCCGGGGACCACGCCAGTGCCTCGGCTGCCGGTCCGGTCAGGGTGGTTCCGGTGCGGCGCGGGCGGTTCCGCTCGCCGAGGTCCCACAGTTCGACGGTGTCGTGGCCGGCGGTCGCGAGGGTGTGTCCGTCGGGCGACGACGCCGCGATGCGCACCGGTGTTTCGGTGAGCTTGCCGAGGCCGCGTGGACGGGTACGCGCGGCGGCGTCCCACACGATGACGCTCAGGTCGCTGCTCGCGGTGGCGAAGGAACGTCCGTCCGGTGCCCAGGCGACCGACAGCACGTCGTTGCTGTGGCCGATGAGGGTGTGGCCGAGCGGGCGCCGGGTGGCGGTGTCCCAGAGGCGGACGGTGTTGTCGTTGCTCGCGGTGGCGAGGGTGCGGCCGTCCGGTGACCAGGCGGCCGACCAGACGTCCTCGCGGTGGCCGTCGAGCGTGGCGTGGCGGCGTTCGGCGGTGTCCCAGAGGTAGATGGTCTTGCCACTGGCGGTGGCCAGGGTGCGGCCGTCCGGAGACCACGACACCGACAGCACGTCGGTGTCGTGGCGGAGCGGGTCTGCGGCGAGATGAGGCGTCGCCGGTGCGGACAGGTCCCACAGCCGGACGTCGTGGTCGCGGCTCGCGCTGGCGAGCGTGCGGTCGTCCGCGGACCACGCCAGCGACTCCACCTGGCCGGTGTGCCCGGTGAGGGTGCCGATGGGCCGGGCGTTGTCCCAGAGTCGGACGGTGTGGTCGAAGCCCGCGGTGGCCAGGGTTCTGCCGTTGTGCGACCACGCCATCGACAGGACGCCTCCGGTGTGTCCCGTCAGGCTTTCGGCGAGCCGGGGGTGTTCGCGGTCGCCGAGGTCCCACAGCAGCACGGTGCTGCCGCCGGCGGTGGCGAGGGTGCGGTTGTCCGGCGACCACGCGAGCGACACCTCCTGCTCGGTGTGGCCGACGAGCCTTGCGAGGTAACGCGGCTCGTCGCCGGTCATGTCCCACAGCAGCACCGTTTTGTCGGAGCCGGCAGTGGCGATCGTGCGGCCGTCCCGTGACCACGCGACCTGTCGCACCCACGAGGTGTGGCCGGTCAGCGACGCGAGGATGTCCATGTCCTTGTAGGCGTTGAACAGGTTGATCCGCGTGCGTTCGTCGTCGGAGAAGTGTTGTGCGGCAACAGCCAGCCGAAGAGCGGTGCGGGGGTCGCGGTCGCGGATCGCATCGGTCTGGGTGATCAGGGCGTGCACGGTGGCCAGGCGTTGCTCGCGCAGGGCGTTCTGCTGGCCGAGAACCGCGAGTCCGGCCGCGATCAGGGCCAGCACGAGCAGGCCGGTCAGCACGCTGACGAGCCTCGTGCGGCGGCGGCGTTCCCGGCGGCGGCTCGTGGTCAGGAACTCGCGGCCGTCCGCGCTGAGCTCGTGCGCGCCGATGTCGGCGACCGCTTTGGCCAGCTGCGAACCGCTCCACAGGTGGGTGTTGCCGGACTCGCGCCACTCCTTGGCCGCGCGTTCGATCTGCGGCCTCGCCTTCAACGCCGTGCCGGCCCGCGCGATGGCGTCGGCCAGCGGTGGCCAGGCGGTCAGGAACGCTTCGTGGGCAACGGAGATTGTGGCGGTACCGTGCTGGGTGCCGGTGACCAGCAACCGGCGTGCGACGAACTCGTCCAATGCGGTGCGCTGCTGTTCGGGGAGGTCGTCCCTGGTGACCCGCCAGCGGGCGGGGAGACCGTGCTCGTCCACGGTGACGAGCCGCACCAGTCCCGCGATCACCTCGTCAGGCCGCTGACCGGTGCGGTCGACGGCGGCCTCGAGCGCCTGGTCCGCCTGGCCCGCCAGGGCTCCGGCGACCCCACCGAGCCGGGCGTACCGCTCCGGCGACAACCGCCCGCCCCTGCCGACGCCCTCGGCCAGTTGCTGCAGCGTGAAAGCCAGCAGTGGCAACGCTTCGCCCGTGTCCGTGTCGGCCACCAGCCGGTCGACCAGCTCACCGTCGATCTTCAGACCGGCGAGCCGGGCGGGCTGTTCGATCACCGCACCCAGTGTCCGTCTGCGCAGCACCCGCACCTCGACCAGCTTGCGGGGCAACGCGTCCAGCTCCTCGTCGGCCTGTGCCGCGGCGAGGAACTCCGGGCGCAGCGTGGCGACGATCGACACCCGTGCGCGCAGTCCCGCGGCGAGCAGGCGCGCGAACCGGCGGCGTTCTGCGGTTTCCGTCTGCGTGACCAGTTCCTCGAACTGGTCGACCACGAGGAGGAGCCGGTCTCGTCGTCCGGGAGCGGCGGCCAGCAGCTCGTCCGCGAGAGTCGCCAGGCCGCAGCCGGTCGTGAGGGCGGTGCGCACCTCCGCGACCGTCCACTCCAGACCGAGCTCGCAGGCCCGCCGGGCGAGCACCAGCGCCAGTTCGGCCACCGCGCGTTCGCCGGGGACCACCGGTGGCAGCGTCAGCCAGCCCGGTTCGGCCGCGATCGCCGGGGTGAGGCCCGCGCAGACGAGGGACGACTTGCCGCAGCCGGACGGCCCGACCAGCAGCAGCATCTCCTTCGACCTCGCCACCAGCGCGGACAGTTCGCGGATCTCGTCGTCACGGCCGCGGAACGCCTGCCGCCACCGCGCGTCGAAGGCCCGCAGGCCGGGGAAGGGACTCAGCCCGTCCGCCCAGCCCGCGCCGCCGCACGCGTCGACCTCCCGCAGCCTCGCCACCAGCCGGGCCGGGCCGTCCGTCGCGGTGAAGTCGATGCGCTGCACCGCGTCCAGCAACCGGTGCTCCGCGCCGGGCTCGGCGAGCAACGGCACGACCAGCTGGCCCAGGGTCTGCGCGGTGAAGATCTCCGCGAAGCACCACCGCGACTCGACGTAGGTGGCGGTCATCAGGCACACCGTCACGTCCGCCCGCCGCAGCTGGGCGTGCAGGCCGGCTTCCCACTCCTGGCCCGGCTGGATCCCTGCCTGCGGATCGTGGTCGAGGAACACCTCGTGGCCCTCGGCCACCAGCATCCGGCGCACCTCGGCCGCCTGGCGTTCGTCCGCGACGGAATAGCTGAGGAAGACTCTGGCCACGAACGAGCATAGGCAGCGTTCTCAGCCGGTCCGCGGTTTTACACCCGTTCGGGTCGGAATGAGCTGACCGCGTCCCCCGCGGGGGCGTCGGAGTTGCCGAACGGTTTCGCGATCGCCATGTACACCAACCCGATTCCCACCACCAATGCGCCGCTGAGGATCACGACGTAGTTGTCGTACCAAGGTGCGTCCGGCGTGCGCGGCCAGACCATGTTGACCATCGCCGCGACCCCGTACGCGAGGGCGGCGACGTTGATCGCCAGACCCCAGCGGTCGAGCGTGAACTCGCCCGACGGCACCCAGCCCTTGAGCCTGGCCCGCAACGCCGCGAACACGACCATCTGGAAGCCCAGGTAGATGCCGAGCGTCGCGAACGACACGATCTTGTCCAGCGCGTTCGTGGACAGCATCGACGCGAACACGATGACCGCGGGGATGATGCCGGCGAGCGCGAGCGCGTACGGCGGGATGTGCCGTTTCTGGTTGAACTTCGCGAGTGCCTTGTGCCCGAACAACATCTTGTCGCGGGCGTAGGAGTAGGTCAGCCGGGATGCCGCTGCCTGCAATGACATCGTGCAGGACAGGAACGAGATCAGCACGACGCCGATCACGATCTTGTAGCCGACCGGGCCGAACGCGTTGGTGAGGATGTTCGTGACCGGGTCGGCATCCTCGCCGGAGATCACCTTGCCGAAGTCCGGCACCGCCAGCAGCAGCGACAGACACGCGAACGTCGCCGCCGCGCCGCCGATGTAGATGGTGCGGCGCATGGCCTTCGGGATGACGCGGCCGGGATCCTTGACCTCCTCCGCGGTGTCACCGCAGGCCTCGAAGCCGTAGTACTGGTAGAGGCCGATGATGCCCGCCGCGAAGAACGCCGGCAGGTAGCTGCCGCTCTTCTCGGCGCCGAAGCTGTCGAAGATCACGCCCAGGCCGTGCACGCGGTTGTCGACGAGCAGCCAGATGCCGACGGCGAGCGCGCCGATGATCTCCGCGGCGAACCCGAAAATAGCCGCCCAGGACAAGACTTTCGTGCCCGCGTAGTTGATGAGCGTGGAGACGGCGATGATCGCGACCGCGCACAGCACGGTGTTGCCGGTGGTGGCGGTGTAGCCGAGAAGTGTTGCGAGGTAAGGACCTGCGCCGTAGCTGACGGACGCGATGGTGACCAGCAGGGCGATCATGTACACCCAGCCGGTCATCCACGCCCAGCGCTTGCCCCACAGGCGGCGTGCCCAGGGGTACACGCCGCCCGCGACCGGATACTGCGCGACGAGCTCGCCGAACACGAGCGCGACCAGGAACTGGCCCACGCCCGCGACGACGAAGCTCCAGATCATCGGCGGACCGCCCAGGGCGAGGGCGGTGCCGAACAACGTGTACGTGCTGACCACGGGGGACAGGTAGGTGAAGCCCAGCGAGAAGTTGGCCCAGGGGCTCATGTCCCGCCGGAACTCCGACGTGTACCCGAGGTCTTTCAGCCGATCTTCGGCGGTTGGAGCTGTCACTACGCCTCCCTGATCAGGTCGGCGGCGCGCTCTCCAATCATGAGGACCGTGACCATCGGGTTCACGGTCGGCATGGTGGGGAACACGGACGCGTCGACCACTCGCAGGCCTTCCAGCCCGATGACCTTGAGGTCACCGTCCACAACGGACCCGATCGCGCACGTGCCGGCCGGGTGGTAGACGGTGTGGGCGGCTCTGCGTCCGTACTCGGACAGGGCTTCGTCACTCCTGACGTCCGGTCCGGGGGCGATCTCCCGCTTGAGCCACGACTTCAGCGGCTCCTGCTCGGCGATCTTCCGCGCGATCCGGAAGCCGTCGACCAGCGTCTGCTCGTCGTAACCGTCCGGGTTGGTGAAGTACCCGAAGTCGAGCGCGGGCTTTTCCTTCGGGTCGTTGGACTTCAGCCACATGCGGCCCTTGCTGTGGGGCCTCGGGATGTTCGGCGTCATGCAGACCCCGTGCTCCACCGCCGGATAGCCGAGGCGTTCCGTGTTGGTGGTGAACGGGATCTGGTAGAAGTGGAACATCAGGTCCGGCCGCGGGTCGGAGGAGTCGCGGCGGATGAACAGGCCCGCGTCGGAGTCCATGACCGAGTTGGGCGGCAGCGGTTTCGTGGTCTCCCAGACGATGACCGACTCCGGGTGGTCGAGCAGGTTCTCGCCGACGCCGGGCAGGTCGTGCGCGACCTCGATGCCGATGCTCTGCAGGTGTTCCGCGTCGCCGACGCCGGAGAGGTTGAGCAGGCGGGGCGTGTCGATCGCGCCCGCGCAGAGCAGAACCTCTTTGGTGGCCTCGACATAGCCCTTGTCGGTGTGCACGCCGATCGCGCGGGTGCCGTCGAACTCGATCTTGCCGGCCCAGGTGTCGAGCAGCAGCGTCAGGTTCTTGCGGTCCAGGATCGGGTGCACGTAAGCGGTGGAGGCGCTCGACCGCTGGTTGTTCTTCTCCGGGTGGTAGGCGATCGAGAAGAAGCCGACGCCGTCCTCGAACGGCTTGGCGTTGAAGTCGTCGACCTCCGGGACGCTCACGGCCTCCTGCGCGGCGGTGACGAAGTCCTTCGCGATCGGGTTCCGGTCCTTCTCCTCGACCGGGATGATGTTGAGCGCGACCTTGTCGTAGTAAGGGCCGATCGCGTCCCACGTCCAGCCGTGGCCCCAGTCGTCGAAGTCCTGGGGCAGGGGGTTGAAGCAGATCAGCGTGTTGTGGCTGGAACAGCCGCCGAGCACCTTGGCGCGGCTGTGGTGGATGTGCGAGTTGCCGCGCGGCTGCTCGACCGTGGGGTAGTCGTAGTCGTACTCGGTTTCGAGCAGGTTGATCCAGTTGCGCAGGTTGAGGATCTTCTCGTCGCCGACGTCGGACGGACCGCCCTCGATGACCGCGACCGTCACGTTCTCGTCTTCGGTCAGTCTCGCGGCGAGCACACAGCCCGCCGTGCCGCCGCCGACGATCACGTAGTCAAATGCGGTCACTGGGTGGAGTCCTTTCGCGCGAACCAGTTCTGGGCTTGTGGCTTGAGGTTCTGGTAGACGTGCTTGGGCTCGGTGTACTCGTGCAGGCCCGCGGTGCCGAGCTCACGGCCGACGCCGGACCGCTTGAAGCCACCCCACTCGGCCTGCGGCAGGTACGGGCCGAACTCGTTGATCCAGACCGTGCCGTGGCGGAGCTTCTTCGCGACGCGCTGCGCCTTGTCGAGGTCCTGGCTCCAGACGCCGCCCGCGAGGCCGTAGTCCGTGTCGTTGCCGAGGAACGTGGCCTCGTCCTCGGTCTCGAAGCGCTCGGCGGTGATGATCGGGCCGAATGTCTCGTCCTGGACGAGCTTCATCTCGCGGGTGCAGTCCGCGTAGACGGTGGGGCGGAAGAAGAAACCGTTCCGCAGCTCGGCTTCCTCCGGTCGCTTGCCGCCGGCCTTGAGCGTGGCGCCCTCCTGCTTGGCGAGCTCGACGTAGCTCTCGACCTTGGCGCGGTGCTCGGCGCTGACCAGCGGTCCGGACTCGGTGTCCTCGTCGAAACCGTTGCCCAGCTTGATCCTGTCGGCCCGGCGCGCGACCTCGGTGACGAAGTCGTCGTAGATGCTGCTGTGCACGATGAGCCTGGTGCCGGACGAGCAGACCTGGCCCGCGTGGAAGAACGCGGCGGTGAGCGCGTAGTCGACGGCGGTGTCGATGTCCGCGTCCGCGAAGACGATGTTCGGGTTCTTGCCGCCGAGCTCGAGCGCGACCTTCTTCACCGTCCTGGCGGCGCTGGCCATGATCCGCTGGCCGGTGGCGAGGCTGCCGGTGAACGAGACGAGGTCGACGTCGGGGTGCTCGCTCAGCGGCGCGCCGACTTCGGGCCCGGTGCCGAGGATGAGGTTCGCGACGCCGTCGGGCAGGCCGGCCTCCTGCAGCAGCTCGAACAGCTTGATGGTGGTGAGCGGCGTGATCTCGCTGGGCTTCGCCACGAGCGTGTTGCCCGCGAGCAGGGCCGGGGCGATCTTCCAGGAGATCTGCAGCAGCGGGTAGTTCCAGGGCGCGATCATGCCGCAGACGCCGACGGGCTCGTAGTCGATGCGGCTGATGACGTCCGCCGGCGCGCCCTGGACGACCTTCGGGTGCAGCAGGCCGGCGAGGTTGCCGTAGTAGCGGAACACGGAGACGACGTCGTCCACGTCGATGCGGCTCTCGACCAGCGTTTTGCCGGTGTCGAGCGTCTCGGTGCGGGCGATGTCCTCCTTGTCGCGCTCCAGCAGGTCCGCGACGTGGTTGAGCACGGCGGCGCGGTGCTCGGGGAGCGCGTGCTGCCAGTCGCCGTGGTCGAAGGCGTTCCTGGCCTTCGCGATCGCGGCGAGGGCCTGGTCGCGGGTCTGCTCTTCGACCTCGGTGATGACGCTCTGGTCGAAGGGGTTGATGATCTGCCGCACCGGCGACACGGACTGCCTCCCTGTTTCGTGTGTCCACGAAGGACACTGGGGTATAGCCGGTCGCCGGTGGCGATAAACCGTGACGACCGTCGCTATCTGAGGTTCCTGCGCATGCGGGTGAACATGCGCGCGTTGCTCATTGCGATGATGCCAACGACATCTTCCGGGTTGTCACCGTCTCGATAGGTCGCGACGAACTTCCTGTCCTCGATGGACCCATCTTCGACGCGGACGTCGTTCGTCGCCCGTCCGATGAACTGGATTCGCACTCCGTACTGATCGGACCAGACATAGCCGCCGTTGGTGTGCGTGGCGACGGTCTCGCCGGCCAGCAAGTTGCGGGTGGCGATTTGCGCCTGTTCCGTGGCGGACGTCCAGTGCTCGGCGCGATGACCCGCGCAGTTCGCGACGTCGCCGACGGCCACGATGTTCTTCACGTTCGTGACACCGCCCGCGTCGCACACGACGCCGTTGTCGACCTTGACCGGTCCGCCCGCGAGCCAGTCCGTGGCCGGGCGCGTGCCGATGCCCGCGATGACGACGTCGGCGTCAACCTTGCGTCCATCTCCGAGGTTGATTTGGCCGTCAACGTTGACTGAGTCAACATTGATTCCAGTAATCAACGTTGATCCGTGGTCGCCGTGCAGCTGTCCACATGCACTGCCCATCTCGGCTCCCAGTACACGCGTGAGTGGCGTGGGGAGCGCCTCGACGACGGTGACGTCCTTGCCCAGGGCGCGCGCACTCGACGCGATCTCGGCGCCGATGAAGCCCGCGCCGATGACGCCGACGTGCTGGGCGTTGTTGATGGCGTCGCGGAGCTTGACGGCCTCGTCGAGGGTGCGCAGGACGTGTGTATTGGAGATCGTCCTCGGTATACCGCCGGTCGCGATGACGACGCCGTCGGCCGCGACCGTGGTGCCGTCGGCGAGCGCGATCTCCTGGGTGGAGAGCAGGCCGGTGGCCCTGCTGCCCAGTCGCCACTCGGCGTCGAGCGCGTCGAGGTCCTCCTGGTCGGCGAGCGGCACCGCCTCGACCTTGCCGAGGAGGAAGTCCTTCGAGAGAGGAGGCCGGTCGTAGGGGAGATGGATCTCGTCACCCACGATGACGATCCGTCCGTCGTACCCCTGCTGGCGCAGTGCCTGCGCCGACCTCAAACCGGCGAGCGAAGCGCCGATGATCGCGATCGTCCTCACGCCACGTCCTTGTTCACCTCGACATCGACATAGACCACTCCATCCTCCACAAAGACGGGATAGGTCTTCACCGGTCTTTTGGCGGGCAGACAAGTCGGCTCGCCGCTGCGAAGGTCGAAGGACGCGGCGTGCAGCGGGCACTCCACGAAGCAGCCTTCGAGCCATCCCTCGCTGAGGGAGGCGTCCTGATGGCTGCAGGTGTCGTCGATGGCGTAGAGGACCCCGTCGGCGTTGAACACCGCGATCGGGGCATGAGGGCCGACGATGCGCACCGCCTCTCCCGGGGGCAGGTCCATGAGAGCGCAGGCGCGGATCATCGTCGGGCCTCCGTTGCGTTACGCGGCACGCGTTCCGAATGACGCAACACAATGTGCGGCTCCGGCGACTTCTCGTCAAGAGGCCAGCAGGTTGTTTTGCCTGCCGGTTACTGTTGCGCGATGAGCAACTCCGACTCGGCAGCTCAGGTGCAGTCCGTCGACAGAGCCATCAGCGTGCTCGAACTACTGGCCCAGGGCGAGGCCGGTATCACCGAAATCGCAGGTGAGCTGGGTGTGCACAAGTCCACGGTGTCGAGACTCGTCTCCGTGCTGGAGGCGCGTGGCCTGGTCGAGCAGCTCGGGGAGAGAGGCAAGTACGCGATCGGTTTCGGCGTCGTCCGCCTGGCCGGTGCCGCCACCGGCCGCATGGACCTGACCAAGCTCGGCCAGCCCGTGTGCCAGACGCTCGCGGACTCGTTCGGCGAAACCGTCAACATCGCCGTGCACGACGCCGGAGTCGCCATCAACATCACCCAGGCCCGCGGCTCCGCGGCTGTGTCGGCCGTGAACTGGATCGGCCAGCGCACACCCCTGCACGCCACGTCGTCCGGCAAGGTCCTGCTCGCCTACCTGCCCTTGGACGAGCGCAAGCGGCTCGTGTCGTTACCGCTCGACTCGTACACCGAGAACACCGTCGTGGACGCTTCGCGGCTCTTGTCGGAACTGGAAGCGGTCGCGGAGCAGGGGTACGCGGCGTGCTACGAGGAGCTGGAACTCGGGTTGCACGCGGTGGCCGTGCCGGTGCGCGGGCACCGGGGTGAGGTCGTGGCGGCGATGAGCGCGTCCGGGCCGTCGTACCGGTTGTCGCGGGAACGGGTCGAGGAGATCGTTCCCGCGATGTCGTCGGCCGCGCAGGAGCTCTCGGCGCAGCTCGGCTACTTCGCCGGCTGACCCCACGGCGGGACGTAGGCCCAGTCGGCGAGGTTCGGCCAGGAGGTGCGGAGGCGTTCGGCGAGCGTGCCGCCGAACGCCACCGACTGCTCGTGCGAGGCGTAGACGAGCCAGTCGAGGGTGTCGTCGGTCCAGTAGCCCTCGGCTCCGTCGTAGGTCGGTACGAGCAGCTCCAGGTCGAGCCGTGCCCCCGGATCGCCGAACTCGCGGATCTCGGTCACCCTGCGCACGCCGAGGGCCGCCAGTGCCTCGCGGACCAGCTCGATCCCACCGCCGTCCCACATCGCGAGCGAGTCGAGCACGAGCACGTCCTCCGGGACGTCCTCGCTGATCAGCGGGTGCCACAGGGTCTGGTGCACGCCCCACCTCCGCTCCAGGCCGCGACGCCACCCCGCCGCTTCCTCGTCGCTGAAGACGCGGCGGTACGGCAGCGGCTCGACGTCGACGTCCGATGAGACCAGCCAACCCTTGATCGCCCGGCGGAACAGCTCGCGCTCGGCGGCGCCCGCCTCGGTCGCGATCGGGTCGCGATCCGTGGTGAAGATCGACTGCGCCGTCGAGGCGGCGATGGAGAGGGTCGACGCGACCTGGCTCAGCGGTGGCAGGTCCTCGGGGTCGAGGCGCTCGACCGCGCTCAGCATCGCGTTCACGACGTGGAACCGGGGGAAGATCCGCTTCTCTTCTTCGGTGTAACCGGGGTGTGCGCCGTTGAGGCTGGGCATCTTGGGAGCCCTGGCGGCCTCGGCGTGCAGCTTGTCGGTGCGGCTCATCAGGTACCTGCGCGCCATCGTGTGCAGGGTCGCGGACTCCATGTGCGGATTGTGCGCGACGGCGGCAGCCTCTAGCTGCTCATTTTGAGCTTGGCCGGTGCCCTGATCCGCCAAGCTTCCTCGATCAGCTCGGCCAGCTGGCTCTCGTCGACCTTCTCCAGGTCGACGAGGATCGAGCCGTGGCCGTCGTAGTGCGGCGTCGTGTAGAACGCCGGGTCGCCGCTCGCCAGCAGCGAGGCCTTCTCGTCGAGGTCGCACAGGAGCATGAGCCCGCCCTCCGCCTCGGACCGCAGCCGGGCGAACCCCTTGCCGGCGACCTTCAGCGACGGGGTCCGGTACCAGGTGGACTCCTCCACCTCGGGCAGGCGCTTGGCGGTGTCGACGACTTCGTCCCAGGTAGGCATGCGATCCATGGTGGAGGCCTGACTGGCCGGACGCCTTGTACGAATGGAAGCCCCGCCCGAATTCGGTCGCGGACTCGGTGCCTTCGCCCCCACGATTTTCCCCATGCCGTACATCCCGGGGCTGGAGCTGTCCGGCCGCTTCTACCGCGAGGCCGTCCGTCCGTTGCTGGAGCGGCATTTTCCCGGACTGGTCCACACAGCGGCGTTGATCGGGCCTGGCTCCGAGGTCCTGGGGTTCGACACCGAGCAGTCGACCGACCACGACTGGGGGCCGCGGTTGCAGCTGTTCCTGGCCGCTGACGATCTTGGGCACGCCGCCGCGCTACGGGACGTGCTGGCCAGGGAGCTCCCCGCCACCATCGCCGGGTACTCGACGAACCTGGTGCCGACGGGTGAGCGCGGAACGTTGCACATGCGGCCGCCGGATGGGCCTGTTCAGCACGGCGTCGTCGTCGCCGAGCCCGGGGAGTGGCTGGCCGGTCTGCTCGGCTTCGACCCGTTCGGCGAGGTCGACTGGCTGGTGCCCAGCCAGCTGTTCGCCGAGGTCACCGGCGGCGCGGTCTTCCACGACGGGCTGGGGCTCGAAGCTGTGCGGCGGAAGCTGGCCTGGTATCCGGACGACGTGTGGTGTCAGGTCATGGCCGGGCACTGGCGGCGCATCGGCGAGGAGGACTCGTTCATGGGCCGCAGCGGTGACGTCGGTGACGAGCTCGGGTCCGCCGTCATCGCCGCGCGCCTGGTCCGCGAGCTGATGTGCCTGTGCCTGCTGCTCGGCCGCGTCTACCCGCCGTACGGCAAGTGGTTCGGCACCGCCTTCGCTCACCTGCCCTGCGGGCCGGCGCTGGGGCCGGTGCTCACGGCGGTGCTGGCGGCCACCGACTGGCGGACTCGGGAGCGGTACCTGGTGGAGGCGTACGAGTTCGTCGCACGTCTCCACAACGAAGCCGGGCTGACTGAGCCGGTAGATCCCAGCACCCGTCTGTTCCACGACCGGCCGTACCGGGTTCTGGGCACCGAGCGGTTCGTGGACGCGCTGAACCTCCCTCAATGCCCGGTTTCACCGAGCGTCAAACCCCGGATGCCCGAACGGCGGTATTGACAGCAGGACGCACTGGACGCACCTTGTTGCAGATAGCGGAACAGGTTCCGTTCCGCGCAACGGCGGCGAAGGGGTGTTCCAGATGCCTGGAGAGGTGCCTCGCGTGGTGCTCGTGGGGGCGGGGATCGTCGGTTGTGCGCTGGCCGACGAGCTCACCGAACGGGGATTCACCGACGTCACGGTGCTGGACCAGGCCCAGTGGCTCGCCGCCGGCGGTTCCAGCAGCCACGCGCCGGGGCTCGTGTTCCAGACGAACTCCTGCCGGAGCATGACGGCCTTCGCGCGCTACACCGTCGAGAAGTACACCGGGCTCGGGTGCTTCGACCAGATCGGCGGGTTGGAGATCGCCACGACCGAGACGCGCTTGGCCGACCTCGCGCGGCGGCACGGGTGGGCCACGTCGTGGGGTGTGGAGAGCCGGCTGATCGACGCGGACGAGGTGGCGGCGCTGCACCCGCTGGTCGACCGGGACAAGGTGCTGGGCGGGTTCCTGATTCCGAGCGACGGGCTCGCGAAGCCCGTGCTGGCGGCGGAGATCCAGGCGCGGCGGGCGATCGAGCGCGGGGCGCGGTTCGAGTTCGGGCAGAAGGTCGTCGCGGTCGAGACCGCCGGGGGCCGGGTCACCGGGGTGCGGACCGAGACCGACAGCTACCCCGCAGACATCGTCGTGTCGTGCGCGGGGATGTGGGGGCCGGTGCTGGGGGAGATGGTCGGGCTGACCATTCCGCTGGTGCCGATGGCGCACCAGTACGCGTTCACGGGAGATGTGGTGGCCGCGGCGGGCGGTTCGGCGGCGATCAGCACGGAATCCTTGGCGCGGCAGCCGATCCTGCGGCATCAAGACGCGGATCTCTACTTCCGTTCCCACGGCGAGGCGCTCGGAATCGGGGCGTACGGCCACCGTCCCATGCCCATCGCGGCGCGCGACATCACCGGGTCCGAGGAGCCGTTCACCAAGGAGGACTTCGAGCCGTCCTGGGATGCGGCCGTCGAGCTGATCCCGTCGCTCGCCGAGGCCGGGCTCGATCGCGGGTTCAACGGGCTGTTCTCGTTCACCAGCGACGGGATGCCGTTGCTCGGGGAACACCCCGGGCTGCCGGGGTTCTGGGTCGCGGAGGCGGTGTGGATCACGCACTCCGCCGGTGTGGCCAAGGCGATGGCCGAGTGGATCGTCGACGGGCAACCGGAGCTCGACCTGCACTCCAGCGACCTGAACCGGTTCGAGCAGGTGCAGCTGGCGCCGGACTACGTGCTGGAACGCAGCTGCCAGAACTTCGTCGAGGTCTACGACGTGCTGCATCCGTTGCAGCCCATGGAAAGCCCGCGGCCGATCCGCACGAGCCCGTTCTACGAACGCCAGAAAGCGTTGGGCGCGTTCTTCCTGGAGGCGTCCGGGTGGGAGCGGCCGCACTGGTACGAGGCCAACGCGTCGCTGCCCGAGGTCGCGGAAGTGCCGGAGCGCGGGGAGTGGGCCAGCCGGTACTGGTCGCCGATCTGCGGTGCCGAGGCGTTGGTGACGCGCAAGCGCGTGGCGATGTTCGACATGACACCGTTGAAGCGGCTGGAGGTCAGCGGGCCGGGAGCGCTGGAGTTCCTGCAGCGCATGACGACCAACAACCTCAACCGCAAGCCCGGCGCCGTGGTCTACACGCTGCTGCTGGACGAGACGGGCGGCGTGCGCAGCGACCTCACGATCGCGCGCCTCGACCACACCACGTTCCAGGTCGGCGCGAACGGCAACCTCGACCTCGCGTGGCTCACCAAGCACGCGCCGGACGACGTCTTCCTCCGGGACATCACGGCCGGCACGTGCTGCATCGGCCTGTGGGGACCGTTGGCGCGCGACCTCGTGGAGCGGATCCCGAACACGCTGGACACGGCCAAGGGCTACTTCACCGGGCAGAAGGCGTTCATCAAGAACGTTCCGGTGACCGCGCTGCGACTGTCCTATGTGGGCGAGCTCGGCTGGGAGCTGTACACGACGGCGGACCTCGGTCCGAAGCTCTGGGACACGTTGTGGGAGGCGGGCCAGGAGCTCGGCGTCATCGCGGCCGGGCGCGGCGCGTTCACCAGTCTGCGGCTGGAGAAGGGTTATCGGTCGTGGGGCGCTGACATGACCGACGAGCACGACCCGTTCGAGGCAGGGCTCGGGTTCGCCGTGCGCAAGGACAAGGACTTCCTCGGCAAGGAGGCGCTCGACAAGCGCACGAGCGACAAGAAGCTCACCTGCCTCACCATCGACGACCCGCACAGCGTCGTCATGGGCAGCGAACCCGTTTACCACCAGGGGAAGCCGGTCGGGTACGTCACGAGCGCGGCCTACGGCTACACCACTGGGCTGAACATCGCCTACGCGTGGTTGCCCGAGGGCGTCGACGAGGTGGAGATCGAGTACTTCGGCGAGCGCGTCAAGGCGCGTGCGGCGCAGGAGCCGTTGTTCGACCCGGAGATGAAGCGGCTCCGGGGGTGATGTACGACGTCATCGTCATCGGGCTCGGCGGCATGGGCAGTGCCGCCGCGTACCGGCTCGCCCAGCGCGGGAAACGCGTGCTGGGACTGGACAAGCACACGGCCGTGCACGCGCACGGGTCGAGCCACGGCGGGTCGCGGATCACGCGGCAGGCCTACTTCGAGGACCCGGCGTACGTGCCGTTGCTGCTGCGAGCGCACGAGATGTGGGACCAGATCGAGCACGACAGCGGCGAGCACGTCTTCCACCGCGTCGGCGGGATTCTGGTCGGTGCAAAGGAAAGCCGCACGATCAGCGGCAGCCGGGTGAGCGCCGAGCAGTACGGGCTGAAGCACGAACTGCTTGACGCGCACCAGATCCGGGCCCGCTTCCCCACGATGCACCCGGCTGACGACGAGGTCGCGCTCTTCGAGGCTGGAGCAGGCCTCGTCGTACCGGAGAAGTCGGTGAAGGCGCACCTCGACCTGGCCGTGAAGGCCGGTGCCGAGCTGCACTTCGAGGAACCCGTCACGCACTGGGAAGCCGGCACGGTCACGACGACGAAAGACCGTTACGAGGCCGAGCACGTCGTCGTGTGCCCGGGACCGTGGGCGCCGGAGTTGTTGCGAGACCTCGAGATCACGTTCGAGGTCGAACGTCAGGTCCAGTTCTTCTTCACCCCGAAGGAGAACTTCACCGGCCACCCGGTCTACATCTGGGAACGGGAAGGCACCTTCTACGGCTTTCCCGAGCTCGACGGCGCGGTGAAGATCGCGATCTTCGGCGAGGGCGAGACCTGCACACCCGACACGATCGACCGCACGGTCCACGACCACGAGGTCCGGCACATCACGGACTACGTGCAACCCAGAATGCCCGGGATCACGGGCACCTTCCAGCGAGCCGCCACCTGCATGTTCACCAACACCGCGGACGGGCACTTCGTCATCGCGAAACACCCCGGCCACGACAACGTGACAGTGGCGTGCGGCTTTTCCGGGCACGGCTTCAAGTTCGTGCCCGTCGTCGGCGAGATCCTGGCCGACCTCGTCACAGACGGGGCCACCCGGCACCCGATCGCCCTTTTCGACCCTGCTCGCCTGAGAGGCCACGCATGACCGGCAGCCTGATCTCCACCCTTGAGGGCCGCTACTACACCGACCCGGGCATCTTCGCGCAGGAGCAAGCCGCCATCTTCGAGAAGATGTGGTTCTGCGCGGTCAAGTCGGGCGACCTCGCGAACCCCGGCGACTTCCGCACCGTGCAGGTGGGGCGGGAGAGCGTGCTGATCGCGCGGGACCGCCACGGCGCGCTCAACGCGTTCCTCAACGTCTGCCGGCACCGCGGCGCGCGCATCTGCGTCGACGAGGCGGGCAGCGTCAAGCGGGCGTTCCAGTGCCCGTACCACGCGTGGACGTACGCGTTGGACGGCAAGCTGATCGCCGCGCCGAACCTCACCTCGATGCCGGACGTCGACCGCGTCGAGTACGGGCTGACGAAAGTGCACCTCAGGGAATGGCTCGGCTACGCCTGGGTCAACCTCGCCGACGACCCGCCGAGCTTCGAGGACGACGTGCTGTCAGCTGTGACGGAACGCCTCGGCTCGCTCGAGGGCATCGACGGCTACGAGATCGACCAGTTGTCCGTGGGCAAACGAATCGTCTACGACGTCAAGGCCAACTGGAAGCTGATCATCGAGAACTTCATGGAGTGCTACCACTGCGCGACGATCCACCCCGAGCTCACCGAGGTGCTGCCCGAGTTCGCCGACGGCTACGCCGCGCAGTACTACGTCGGGCACGGCGCGGAGTTCGGTGACGAGATCAAGGGCTTCACCGTCGACGGCAGCGAGGGCTTCGAAAAACTTGCGGCCCTGGAAGAGGATCGCGACCGGAAGTACTACGCGATCACCATCAAGCCGCAGGTTTTCATCAACCTCGTGCCGGACCACGTGATCCTGCACCGGATGTACCCGGTCGCGGTCGACAGGACGATCGTCGAGTGCGATTGGTTGTACGCAAAGGAAGTGGTCGACACCGGGCGTGACGTCTCTCGCTCGGTCGAGCTGTTCCACCGGGTGAACGAGCAGGACTTCGAAGCCTGTGAGCGTTGTCAACCCGCGATGTCCTCTCGTGCGTACGCGCGCGGAGGAGTGTTGGTGCCCTCTGAGCACCACATCGGCGGGTTCCACGAGTGGCTCGTCCAGAAACTGGAATCAGCCGACTAGGGGATCGACTGGTCACCCGTGCACGCGAAAGCTTGCACGGGTGATGGAGCAGACGGACTTCTTGCTCCCGGACGGGGAGCACGATCTCCTCCGCCGCATCCGGCAGCTGGCCGAGCGGGCGGAACGGACGGCGCACAACAGGTCCAACTTCGTTGGCCCGCCGCCGTCGCAGGAGCACCTGGACATCCTCGCTGAGATCAGAGCCCTCACCGAGGAGATGACCACGGCGACGTCAAGAACAGACAGACGGGCCGAGGCATTGCCCCGGCCCGCCAGACCTGCGGATGACTTGGTGCCAAACGGTTAGCGGCGCTGGCCGCGCACCATCTTGACGAGGCCCTTCATCGTCTCCTCGAGCCCGGAGCCGAACGGGTTGTCGTGCACCAGGTACGTCCACGTCGAGCTCGGGCGCTTCACGCCGGAGTCCGACAGGTCGTAGCCGTCGTCGGTGATCTTCGCGGCCTCGTACTTGTCCGAGGCCTGCTCCCACGACTCCGGCACGATCTTGTTGAACGCCGGGATGGCCTCGCGGTGGAACTCGTCGAGCGGGTTCTGCCGGGCCAGCGCGCGCAGGTGGATGCCCTCGCGCAGGTCCGACAGGAACGTGAGGTGGTGCGTCCACAGGTCGTCGAGGTAGAAGAGCGTGATCTTGCGGGCGGCGTCACCGGCCACCTCGTCGGACACGCCTTCCTTCTCGCCGAGCTTCTCGAGCGCCGCGTCCGTCCTCAGCACCACGTCGCGGTGCTTGAGCAGCAGGTCGCGCTGGTGCTCGATGAGCTTGTTGTAGCGCCACGTGTTGCGGTGGATCTCCAGGTTCACGCCCTCGGCGACGCGCTGCGCGTGCTCGAAGGTGTAGATCAGGCCCTTGTCCTCGACCAGGCCGGTGCCGTCCACTTCGGACGGATCCTCGGCGTCGGGCGCGTACTGGGTGATGAGCTCGTCGTGCAGCGAGGAGAAGAACACCGAGCCGCCGGGGTCGCCCTGACGTCCGGCGCGGCCGCGCAGCTGGTCGTCCAGGCGTGAGGACGAGTGCCGGCCCGTGCCGATCACGTACAGGCCGCCCAGCTCGGCGATCCGGTCGTGGTCCTCGCCCTCGTGGCCACCGAGACGGATGTCCGTACCGCGACCGGCCATCTGCGTGGAGACCGTGATGCGCTGGTACGAGCCGGCGTCGGCGATGATCGACGCTTCCTCGGCGTCGTTCTTCGCGTTCAGCACCACGCACTCGATGTCGGCGTCGCGCAGCTTGGAGGAGATCCGCTCGGACTCCGCGACGTCGAGCGTGCCGACGAGGATCGGCCGCCCGGTCTCGTGGACCTTCTTGATCTCCTCGACGATCGCGTCTTCCTTCTGCTCCAGCGTCGCGTAGAGGCGGAAGTGCTCGTCCTCGCGGATGTTCTCCTTGTTCGGCGGGATCACGAGCACCTCGAGCTCGTAGAACTCGCGCAGGGTCTCCGCGACGGCGACCGCGGTACCGGTCATGCCGCAGCGCGTCGGGTAGCGGGAGATCAGCGCCTGCACCGTCATCGAGTCGAGGATCTCGCCGGACTCCGTGGTCTGGACGTTCTCCTTGGCCTCGACCGCGGCCTGCAGACCGTCCGGCCAGCGCTGCAGCTTCGCGACACGGCCACGCGTGTCGTTGATCAGGTGCACCTTGCCGTCGCGCACGATGTAGTCCACGTCGCGGTGCAGCAGCACCTGCGCGTGCAGGGCGACGTTCACCTTCGACAGCGTGGACGTGACGTGCTCCTGCGAGTACAGGTCGATCTCGCCGAGCGCGCGCTCGACGGCCTCGGAGCCCGCACCCGTGAGGAAGACGTTGCGCTCCTCGTCGTCGATCTCGTAGTGCAGGTTCTGGCGCAGGCGCTTCACCAGGTCCGCGATCACGGGGTCGGCGGCCTCGGCGCTGGTCGAACCGGCGAGCACGAGCGGCACGCGGGCCTCGTCGACGAGCACCGAGTCGGCCTCGTCGATCAGCGCCACCTGCTGCTCGGGGACGATCAGGTCCTCGGGCTTCGTGACGATCCGGTCGCGCAGGATGTCGAAGCCGATCTCGCTGACCGGTGCGTACGTGACCTCGCACTGGTAGGCCTCGCGGCGCTCCTCGGTCTTCGAGCCGCCGTTGAGCCAGCCGACCGTGACGCCGAGCAGCCGGTACAGCGGCCCCATCCACTCCGCGTCGCGCTGGGCGAGGTAGTCGTTGACGCTGACCACGTGGACGCGCTTGCCCTTGATGGCGAACCCGGCCGCGGCCATGGCGCCGGCGAGCGTCTTGCCCTCACCGGTGGCCATCTCGACGACGAGCCCGCTGAGCATGCCCAGCGCGCCCAGCACCTGCACGTCGAACGGACGCTGCCCGATCGCGCGCTCGGCGGCCTCTCGCGTGAGAGCCACCAGCTCCGGGTCGTCGCTCTCCTCGCGCAGCTTCGCGGCGTGTGCCGTCAGCTCCTCGTCGCTGAACGCCTTGAAGGTGTCCGCGTGTTTCTCCACGTCCTTCAGCAGTGCCGAGAACGGGGCGAGGTCAACCGACGCCGGTTTCTGCGCGAACCGGCGCATCCGCTGCTTGAAGCGCGCCATGAGAGTGGTCACGACGCAGCAACGTACGGCATCGCCTCAGGGTTCCGCAGAGGTCTTGACAGTGAAGGATCGATTTGTCCGGTTCATCCGTCGAACTGGGTCTCGCGGGAGACCTTCTCCCAGAGCTCGAGCTCGGCTTTGACCTGGTTGAGGTGGTCCAGGATGCCGCCGGTGGCGTCCGCGCCGAGTGGCAGCCTGAGCGGGGTCTCGGCGGCGTCGAGGGCGGTGAGGATGGCTTGGGCGGCCTTGTCGGGGTCGCCGGGCTGCTTGCCCGCGGTCGCCTCGACCATCTGCCGGGTCTTGCCCGCGGAGTCGGCGTAGATCTCGGTGTCGGCGGAGCCGCTGCCGTTCTCGAACAGGCTCGTGCGGAACGCGCCCGGTTCGACGATGAGGACTTTGATGCCGAACGACTTGACCTCGTCGGCCAGGGCCTCTGATAGCCCTTCGAGGGCGCACTTGGTGGCGCTGTACGCACCGAAGCCCGCAAACGACAGCTGGCCGCCGATGCTGCTCATCTGCACGATGGCGCCTTCTTTGCGTGCGCGCATATGAGGCAGAACGGCACGCGTCAGCGCGGCCGGACCGAACAGGTGGACGTCGAAGAGCGACCGCAGCTCCTCGTCGGTGGTCTCCTCGACGGCGCCCACGTGGGTGCGGCCCGCGTTGTTGACGAGGACGTCGATGCGGCCTTCTTCGGCGATGACGTTGGCGACCATGGTCCCGATGGCGTCGTGGTCGGTCACGTCGAGCTGGACCGGGACGACGTGGCGCGGGTGGGCGCGGACGAGGTCGTCCAACGTTTCGGTGCGGCGGGCGGTGGCTACTACTTTGTCGCCTGCCGCGATCGCGGCTTCGGCGATGGCGCGGCCGAAGCCGCTGTTGGCGCCGGTGATGAGCCAGACCTTCTCGGACACGCGCTTCCCCCGATTCAGGTTTGAGTTCTGAACCAAGGGTTACCAGAGGTGCTGGGGTCAAACGGTGATGAGCGGGACCTTCGCCCCGGCGGCGTCGGCGAGCTTGCCGAGATCGCCCGGATCTGAGGTGAGCACGGCACAGTTGTGGCTCAACGCGGCGATGACGACCGCCGCGTCCACGACGTCCGACGTGCCGGCCAGCGCGAGCAGCCTGCCGACCGCTTCCGCCACGTCGTCGGTGAACGGGACCGGTTTGCACATCCGGCGCAGCATCGCCACGGGCGCCTGCCGGGCGCTGCCACGCCACACCTGAGCGAGCACGACGGCCGGAAGCAGGGCGCGGGTGCCGTTGTCCAGGGCGTCTCGGCAGGCGCCGTAAACGCGGCCGCGTGGGTTGCCTTCGACGTGGATCAACGCACCCGCGTCCAGGACGATGCCCCGAGTGCTCACCTGGCCTGCCTTTCGTCCGGCAGCCCGAGAAGTCGTGCCAGCGCGGCTTGCCGCGCCGCGGTGTCCGCCGCGGACTCGGGCGTGCCGACGCCGGCGGCTGCCAGTTCCTCGCGGATCTGCTCCAGCTCGGCCTGGTCCGGTTCGCCGTAGTGCGACGCGTAGTCCTCGGCTGCCGCCTGGGCCTCGGCCAGGTCGGCCGCCGCGGCCGCCGCCTCCGTGAGCCACGCGGACAGCGGCATCCCTGCCCGGTCCGCGGCGAGCCTCGCCCTGGCGACCACTACGCCGGGCATCGACACGCTCAACTTCTCCACCGCCATGTTTCTCATGGTAGCTCGCTTGGTGCTACTAGGGTAGCACCAAGCGAGCCGGGGTCAAACGACCTTGTGCGTCTCGGGCAGCTTGAGCGCCGAGAACAACGTGGCCAGACCCATCAGGCACAGGAACGCGGACACCGACATCGACGTGCCCGTCGCTCCGAGCAGCGCGGTCATGATGAACGGCGTGCCGCCGCTGACCAGGATCGACGCCAGCTGGTAGGCGAGCGAGGCGCCCGAGTAGCGGACGTGCGGCTCGAACAGCTCTCCCAGGTACGCGGCGATCGGGCCGTAGACGAGGGAGGACGCTATGCCTCCGACCGTCGCGGCCACGAACAGCAGGACGAGCGACCCCGTGTCGACGAGCAGGAAGTACGGGAACGCCCACACCGTCAGCCCGATCGCGCCCGCGATGATCAGCGGCCGCCGGCCCATGCGGTCGGAGGCGTGGCCCGCCCAGAGGATCACCGGGATGCTCACGATCGACGACAGCAGGCTGACGATCAGCACCGACTCGCGGCTGAGGCCGAGGGTCGAGGTGGCGTAGGAGAGGACGCCCGCGATCGAGACGTAGAAGATCGCGTTGGAGGCGAACATCAGGCCCGCGCCGAGCAGGATCGCCTTGCGGTGGGTGCGCAGGGCCTCCTTCAGCGGTGCGGGAGCCGGTGCGTCCGCGCGCTTGGCTTGCAGCTCGCGGAATACCGGGCTGTCCTCGACCTTCATCTGGATGAAGAGCACCACAGGGAAGAGGAGTGCGGACGCGAGGAACGGCACGCGCCACCCCCACGACGCGAACGCCGCCGGCGAGAGGGATGTGGTGGCGCTGATGAAGGCGATGTTGCCGAGCAGCACGCCGATCGGGACGCCCGCCTGACCGAACGTGCCCGCGAAGCCCCGGCGGTTCGGCCCCGCCGACTCGGTGAGGAGCAGGACGACGCCGCCCCACTGGCCGCCGACCGCGATGCCCTGCAGGAAACGCAGGAGCACCAGGAGAATCGGTGCGCCGACGCCGATGGACGCCGTCGTGGGCAGGACGCCGATGAGGAACGTCGCGGCGGCCATCAGCGCGAGGCAGATGACCAGTGCGGGTTTGCGGCCGACCTTGTCACCGACGTGGCCGAAGACCAGGCCGCCGATCGGGCGCGCGATGAAGCCCGCCCAGAACGTGCTGAAGCTCAGCAGCAGCGCCACGATCGGCGTCGCCTCGGGGAAGAACAGTTTGGGGAAAACCAGGGCCGCGGCGGTCGCGTAGATGAAGAAGTCGTACCACTCGAGGGAGCTTCCCACGAGTCCGGCTGCCATCAGCCTGCGCAGGGTCTTCTGTTCCGGGGCAACACTGACCACGGCGTCTCCCTTACCAGGTGTCGATGAACGGGCGTTTCTTCCCCTTGTGCTGTCGGGAAGTCGTGGGGGCGAGCGCGGTGGCGATCCAGCGGCGGGTGTCGGCCGGGTCGATCACGTCGTCGATCTCGAAGACACTGGCGACGTTCAGCGCTTTGCCGTGTTCGTACGCTGCTTCGACCATCTGGTCGTAGCGCAGCTTGCGTTCTTGCGGGTCGTCGATGGCCTCGAGTTCTCTCTTGAAGCCGAGTTTCACGGCGCCTTCGAGACCCATCGGGCCGAACTCGCCGGTGGGCCAGGAGAGGGCGAACTGCGGAACCTTGAGGCTGCCTCCTGCCATGGCTTGGGCGCCCAGGCCGTACGCCTTGCGGAGGATGACCAGTCCGAAGGGGACGGTGAGGTTGGCGCCCGTCACGACCATGCGGGTCAGGTGGCGGACGGTGGCCGTGCGTTCGGCTTCGGGGCCGACCATGAAGCCCGGGGTGTCGGTGAGGGAGACGACCGGGATGTCGAAGGCGTCCGCCAGTTGGAGGAAGCGGGCGCACTTGTCGGCTGCGTCGGCGTCGATCGCGCCGCCCAGGATGTTCGGGTCGTTGGCGATCAGGGCTATCGCGCGGCCTTCTACGCGGATGAGGGCGGTGACGATGGCCTTGCCGAAGCCCTTGCGGATTTCCAGAACGCTGTCGGTGTCGGCGAGGGTGTCGATGACCTTGCGGATGTCGTAGGCGCGGAGGCGGTTCTCGGGGATGGCGTGGCGGAGGAGGCGCTGATCGGCGCACCGAAAATTGTCGGTGTCGTCTGGGATAATTGAATCAAGGGGTCCCCCTTCGCGGGGGACGCCTGCGGGAGCTTGGAAGTAGGAGAGGTACTTCTTCGCCACCGCGACGGCCTCTTCCTCCGACGCCACCGCGATGTCCACCACGCCGTTGGGGATCTGGACGTCCAGCGGCCCGATCTCCTCCGGCCGGAAGACGCCCAGGCCGCCTCCCTCGATCATCGCCGGCCCGCCCATGCCGATGTTCGCGCCCTCGACGGCGATGATCACGTCGCACGTGCCGAGCAGCACCGCGTTGCCCGCGAAGCATCGTCCCGCGACCACGCCGACCAGCGGAACCTGGCCGCTCAACGTCGCGAACGCGTGGAACGAGCCGCAGTCCAGGCCGCTGACCATGCTGTGGTCGGTGTCGCCGGGACGTCCACCGCCGCCCTCCGCGAACAGGACCACCGGCAGGTTCTCCTGCTGGGCCAACGCGAAGAGTCGGTCCTTCTTCTGGTGGTTGCGCAAGCCCTGCGTGCCGGCGAGCACCGCGTAGTCGTAGGACATCGCCACGATCCGTTGGCCGTTGACGACGCCGATGCCCGCGACCATGCCGTCGGCGGGCGTGCGTTCGATCAACTCCGGAAGCGACCGGCGGGCGCGTTGGGCGGCGATCGCCAGGCCGCCGTACTCGACGAAGTCGGTGCAGAGATCGGCGATGTTCTCGCGGGCCGTCCGGCCGCCGGTGGCGTGACGGCGGGCCTCTGACTCGGGGCGGGAGAAGTCGTGTCGTGCCAGCACTTCGGCCAGGTCCGGGCGAACCTCGTCCAGATCGACCTGAAGAGAGTCCTCAGTGGACTCGCCGACACCGGACGCGAGGAGCTGGCCCTCGGAGACCGTGTCGCCGACCGACACGAGCACGTCACCGGACACCCGGACCACGTGCTGCATCTTCATCGCTTCCAGCACGACGGAGTCAGCGGACACGTCCACGACAGTGCCCGCCAACGGAGCCCGCATGCCGTCAACCGGTTCCTCGACCACGAAGTCTGTGGTGGCGCCGACGATGTCCTGAGCCAGCAACGACGAGAGGAAGTCCAGGTTCGTCGAGACGCCCTCGACGCGGAACTCGCGCAACGCACGACGAGCGCGGTTCAGGGCCACGTCGAGGTCTTCGCCGTGCGTCACGAGCTTCGCGAGCAGGCCGTCGTAACGGGTTCCGACCCGATAGCCGACGTAGCCGTGGGTGTCGACGCGCACGCCAGGACCGGAAGGCAACGCGAACGAAGACAGCACCCCGCCGGAAGTCTGGTTCACGCGCACCTGCACGGCCGAACCTCGGTCAAAGGGCGTGTAGTCGACGTCGCCGCCCCAAGCCAGCAGCAGCTGCGTGCGCACCAAGTCCACACCGGACACCATCTCCGTCACGGTGTGCTCGACCTGCAGCCGCGGGTTCGCCTCCATGAAGTAGAAGGAGTCGCCGGCCACCAGGAACTCGACCGTGCCGACGCCGGTGTACCCGACAGCGGAGGCCAGTGAGGCGGCGGCCGAGTGCAAAGCCTTGCGCAGCACCGGATCCAGCAGGGGAGCGGGCGCGATCTCCACGACCTTCTGGTGCCGCAGCTGCAGCGAACAGTCGCGGTCGCCGATCACCGAGGTTCCCACGAGCTGGACCTCGATGTGCCGGGCGGAGGGCATCAACCGTTCGAGGTAGACGTCCCCGACCCCGAACGCCGCGAGCGCCTCCGCCCGGCACGCCTCGACAGCGCTGTCGAGGTCCTCGGGCGCGTACACCGCCCGCATGCCCTTGCCGCCGCCACCCAGAACGGCCTTGACCATCACTGGGAACTCGCCGGGCACAGCGTCCAGTACGGGGATGCCCAGCGACGCGGCCAGCTCCCTGGCCCGCCGCTTGTCGCCCAGCAGTTCCAGCACCTCGGGAGACGGTCCGACGAACGTCAGCCCGCGCGCCGCACAAGCCCGCGCGAATGAGGCGTTCTCGGACAGGAATCCCCACCCCGGATGCACCGCGACACACCCGGCGGCGGCGTCCAAGATCTGTGAGACGTCCAGATAAGGCGAGGGTCCACGCAGTGCGACCGCACGGTCCGCGAGCGTGACGTGGAGCGAGGAAGCGTCGTCCTCCGCGTACACCGCCACAGTGCGAATACCCAGGTCAGCAGCCGCGCGCAGCACGCGGACGGCGACCTCACCCCGGTTGGCGACGAGCAGCACGGCAATCCTCCTGAGCGACCGCTTAGTATGTGACGGCGGTCGCATGTTGCCATCTGAAGTCAACGGAAGTCCATACGGAACCGATCGGGGGGTTGAGGCGTCCACGGAACGCTTCACCGCTTTCGGGCGATTCAGCAGGCAGACTTCCCCGCAAAGTTGCGAGTGGCTTCAGGAGGCCGCAGTGGTGTTCAAGAGGATGATGCGCGCGTTCGGCGTGGGCGGGCCGACTGTCGACACGGTGCTGACCAACCCGAACGTGCGTCCGGGCGAGCTGCTCAGTGGTGAGGTGCGCATCGCCGGTGGCGACCACCCCGCCGAGATCGACCACGTCACGCTCGCGCTGCTCACCCGCGTCGAGGTCGAGAGCGGCGACAACGAGTACAACACCAACATGGAGTTCCACAAGTTCTCCGTGGGACAGCGGATCGTCGCCCAGCCGCACCAGAACCTCTCGCTGCCGTTCCAGATCCCGGTGCCGTTCGAGTGCCCGCTCAACGTGGTCGGCGGCATGCAGCTGTCCGGCATGCAGCTGGGCCTGCGCACCGAGCTCGAGGTCCGCGGCGCGGTCGACCCCGGTGACCTCGACCCGATCTGGGTGCACCCGCTGCCGTCGCAAGACGCGGTGCTGCAGGCGTTCGGGCAGATGGGTTTCCGCTTCACCAAGGCGGACAACGAGCGCGGCCGCATCTACGGCGTGCCGCAGGAGCTGCCCTTCTACCAGGAGATCGAGTTCTACCCGCCGCCGCAGTTCTCCGGCCGCCTCAAGCAGGTCGAGCTGACCTTCGTCACGACGCCGCACGAGCTGCACGTGGTGCTGGAGGCCGACAAGCGCGCCGGGCTGCTGCGCGCGGGCGGCGACGCCTACGGTCGTTTCGCGGTCTCGCACCAGCAGGCCGTCGCCACCGACTGGACCGCGACCATCAACCAGTGGATGGCTCAGGTCTCCGGTAGCCGCTGGTAGTCCACGCCGCTAGCCTCCACGTACTTGATCAAGTACGTGGAGGCTTTGCCGTGCGGGGACTTGCCGTGGTGAGCGTGGTGTCAGGCCTGATCTTCAGCGCGGCCCCCGCGATCGCCTCACCCGGACCCGTGCTGCTGGCCGACGCGAACCGCGACGGCAGGGTCGGCTGGGCCGACCGGACGGGCAAGGATCCCGCGATCTTCCTGCCCAACCTCGACGACGACGCGAAGCGCTGCCAGGTCACCGAGGCCGACCTGCGCGACGAGGAGCTCGCGGTCGACGAGCGGCTCGTGGCGTGCAACGACGCGCAGGACGACGTCGTGAACGGACCGCTCGACGCCGAGGACTTCGCGCCGCTGCGGATCATGCCGGGCAGGGCCACAAAGGACACCACGCTCTCGCTCGGTCCCGGTGAGGGCAGGTACGCCAGGCTGTGGATCAAGCACGCCGGCACGTGGGCGTCCCTCGGCGACAGCGGCACGATCACCGCTCAAGACCTCCGCAACGGCGCCGAGTTCGGGCTGGAGGGCCGCGATGTCGTGCGAGACAAGGCCGTCTGGAACGGCGTCGTCACGGTGTCGCTCGGCACGACCTCGGTGCGGTTGCGGGTGGCGCCGCTGATCCTGCAGAGCGACCTGAAACCGCCGCGCCAGGTGCTCACCTCTCGTCCAGGACCCCGCGACTACGACTTCGGGTACGACAAGTTCCTCGCGGACCTCAAGAAGGCCGCGCCCGAAACGACCACCCACGACAACGCGGATCCGTGGTTCCAGGACATGTTCGAACCCACCACGGCGAGCATGCCCGGCCCCACCGGGCCGAAGATCATCCGAATCCTGTTGCGCAGCCCCAACTACAAGCCCGCGCGCGAGGACTGGGACGGCCCGCACCCGGCGATGCTGCGCGTGGGCGGCCGGGTGGTGTTCAGCGCGCTGCGCGGCCCGGACGTCGGTGTCGTGCAGCAGTACACGACCCAGCGCGACGTCACGACCAGCCGCGACACGCTCAACTCCACCGGCAACTTCGAGAGCCTGCCGCCCTACCGCGGCTTCCCGCTCGGCAGGCCGCTGTACGGGAGCACGCCCGAGGGCAGGCCGGATCCGACGTTCACCAAGCTGATCGACTCCCAGTACGCGGATCCGGTCGTGATCGACACGTCGTGGCTGATCGTGGGCCACGCAGACGAGACCGTGCACGTCATCCCGGCCCGCAACGCGCGCGGCTGGACGTTGATGGTCGCTGATCCGAGGCTCGCGATCAGCCTGCTGCGCCAGGCGTCGAAGGACGGCCACGGCGGCGAGATGCTGTTCAACGACCTGCCACACGGCTGGGACTTCTCGATCGACCGGTCGCTGGCCGAACAGTGGTTCACCGAGCCGAACGAGATCGCGGCCGGGCACCTGGACGCGCAGGTCGCCGTGCTGCTGAAGGAAACCGGGCTCACCGAACGTGATCTCGTCCGCGTGCCCGTGCTGTTCGAGCAGCCCCAGCCGGATCGGCTCAGGCGCGAGCTGAGGGAGGCACCTCAACAGAGGCTCGTCACCTTCTCACCGGGCATCCCGAACGGAATCTCGCTCGACGGCAACATCTTCGGCGCACCGGAACCGCACGGACCGCGCATCAACGGCACCGACCTCTTCAAAACAGTCACCGAACAAGCGCTTGCGGGCACTCCGGTGCAGGTCAAGTGGATCGAGGACTGGGAGTTCGCGCACGAGCGGCAGGGCGAGGTGCACTGCGTCACCAACGCGCTGCACGACCCGACCAGGGCCGATTGGTGGAGCCGGTAGTTCTCGCGCTGCGGACCGTGACGATCGACGGGATGATTTTCTGAGAGATCCCCGTGAGCAGCGGGGAGAAGCGGAGGAGGCGTCCGTGACCATCGAGAGCATTCTCGGCGCACTCATCATCGGCCTGATCCTGGGCTTCCTGGGCAAGCTGTTCGCGCCCGGCAAGCAGAACATCCCGATCTGGCTGACCCTGCTGGTCGGCATCGCGGCCGCGTTCATCGGGTCGTGGATCGCGCGGCTGCTCGGGGTGCAGGACACGCCGGGCATCGACTGGATCGAGGTGATCGTCCAGATCATCGTCGCCGCGGTCGGTGTCTCGGTCGTGGCCGGCATGTACGGCCGCAAGTCGGTCAGTTAGGCCGGACCATCCTGAGGACGAGGTCGGCGTACAGCGCGCCGATCTCGTCCGGGGTCCGCTTCCCGCCGGGCTGGTACCAGCGCGCGACGTCGATGCACAGCGACAGCACGGCCAGCGTCGCGCCCTTCAGGTCCGGCACGTCGAAGGTGCCCTCCTCGACGCCGTCCGCGATGAACGACCGCATCGTCGAGTCGATCTGCCGGCGCAGCTCCGCCACCTCCGCGTGGTGTTCCGGGGAGAGCGCGCCGAGCTCGTACTGCACCACCCGCGCGGTCGTGTGGAACTCCGCGTGCCAGCTCGCGAACGACTTCACCGCGTTGTGCAGCCGTTCCGTCGCGTCACGGCCTTCGATCGACGACAGCGCGGTGAGTGACAGTTCGTGGCCCACGCGGGAGATGTTGAAGAGAAGCTCCTCTTTGGACCGGTAGTGGATGTACACCGCGGCGGGGGACATTCCGGCCAGAGAGGCGATGTCACGCGTGGTCGTGGCGTGATACCCCTTGCCTGCGAACGCGTGCGCTGCTGCGATGAGCATGCGGCGGGCGGCATCCGGCGTGACGGCGCGCCAGGTCTCGTCGAGCAGCGCGAACTCGTCCAGTCCGGTCGTCGTCATGGGCCCGCTCCTCGCGTGTTGACAGGTGATGAATCGTACTGCACGCTAAGCGGGCGCTTAGCGCTAAGCAACCGCTTAGTATGGAGGTAGTCGTGCAGCGGACGCTGTTCAACGAGGATCACGCCGCGTTCCGGGAGTCGGCGAAGGCGTTCGTCGAGCGCACGATCACGCCGAACGTCGAGAAGTTCATCGAGCAGCGCGTGATCGACAGGGACGTGTGGCTGGAGGCCGGCCGCCAGGGTCTGCTCGGCCTCGAGATTCCCGAGGAGTACGGCGGCTCGGGCGCGAACGACTACCGGTTCAACACCGTGTTCGCCGAGGAGCTGTGCCGGGTCAACGCCGCGGTGGCGTCCTCTTTGGGCATCCACGGCGACGTCGTGGCGCCCTACCTCGTCGACCTGTGCACCGAGGAGCAGAAGCAGCGCTGGCTGCCCGGCATGTGCACCGGCGAGATCAAGACCGGCATCGCGATGACCGAGCCCTCCGGTGGCTCCGACCTCGCCGCGCTGAAGACCAACGCCGTGCGGGACGGGTCCGACTGGATCCTCAACGGCTCCAAGACGTTCATCACCAACGGCTACACCGCCGACATGATCGTCGTCGCGGCGCGCACCGACCCCTCGAAGGGCGCGCGCGGCATCACGCTGTTCGCCGTCGAGACCGGCATGCCCGGCTTCGAGCGCGGCCGCAAGCTCGACAAGGTCGGCCAGCACCCGTCCGACACCGCGGAGCTGTTCTTCTCCGACGTGCGCCTCTCGCAGGAGCACGTGATCGGCGAGGAGGGCCAGGGCTTCATCTACATGATGGAACGCCTGCCGCAGGAGCGGATCGGCGGCGCCATCTCGAACCTGGCGCACGCGCAGGGTGTTTTCGACGAGACGCTGGAGTACGTCAAGGAGCGCAAGGCTTTCGGCCAGGCGATCGGCAAGTTCCAGCACAACAAGTTCCAGCTGGCAGAACTGCGCACGAAGCTCGACGTCACGCAGGCGTTCGTCGACACGCTGACGATGCAGCACGTGCGCGGCGAGCTCACCTCGGTCGAGGCGGCGCAGGCGAAGTACTGGAGCGCCGACGTCGAGAACGAGGTCATCGACGCCTGTGTGCAGCTGCACGGCGGCTACGGCTACATGACCGAGTACCGCGTCGCTCGCGCGTGGATGGACGCCCGCGTCACGAAGATCTGGGCGGGCTCCAACGAGATCATGAAGGAACTCATCGGCCGCGAACTGGGCCTGTAAGGGGTGTCTTGTGGCTGAAGCAGTCATCGTCTCCACCGCGCGTTCGCCCATCGGCCGTGCGCGCAAGGGTTCTCTGGTTTCACTGCGGCCGGACGACCTGGCCGCGCAGGTGATTTCGGCGGCGCTGGGCGACATTCCGGCCTCGGAGATCACCGACCTGCACCTCGGGTGTGCCGAGCCGCAGGACGAGCACGGGCAGAACATCGCGCGCCGCGTCGCCGTGCAGCTCGGGCACGACAACCTGCCCGGCACGACCGTGAACCGGTTCTGCGCCTCTTCGGTGCAGACCGCGCGGATGGCCTTCCACGCGATCAAGGCGGGGGAGGGGCACGGGTTCATCTCGGCCGGTGTCGAGTGCGTTTCTCGTTACATGCACTCGGGTGTGCCGTCGTTCAACCCGTTGTTCGACGAGGCGCAGCAGCGGACTCAGGCCACGGCCGCGTCGAACGTGGCGTGGACCGACCCGCGGCTCGAAGGCAAGCTGCCCGACTACTACATCGCGATGGGGCAGACGGCGGAGAACGTCGCCACGCAGATGGGGATCTCGCGGCACGACCAGGACGAGTTCGGCGTGCGGTCGCAGAACCTCGCGGAGAAGGCGATCGCGGACGGGTTCTTCGCCCGCGAGATCACGCCGGTTGTTCTTCCCGACGGCACCGTGGTCTCCACGGACGACGGCCCGCGTGCCGGTGTCACGTACGAGGCTGTTTCTTCGTTGAAGCCGTCGTTCCGGCCAGAGGGCACGATCACCGCGGGCAACTGCTGCCCGTTGAACGACGGCGCTGCCGCTGTCGTGATCATGAGCTCCACGCGGGCCAAGGAGCTCGGGCTGACCCCGTTGGCGCGCATCGTGTCCACGGGCGTGTCCGGGCTGTCGCCGGAGATCATGGGCCTCGGGCCGGTCGACGCCACCAAGCAGGCGTTGAGCCACGCCGGTCTGTCCATTTCGGACATCGACCTGGTGGAGATCAACGAGGCGTTCGCCGTGCAGGTGCTCGGGTCGCAGCGGGCGCTCGGCATTGACATCGACAAGCTGAACGTGCACGGTGGCGCGATCGCGCTGGGCCACCCGTTCGGCTCGACCGGCGCGCGGATCATGACGACGCTGATCAACGGCATGCAGGCGCGCGACGCGCAGTTCGGTCTTGAGACGATGTGCGTCGGTGGCGGTCAGGGCATGGCGATCATCCTGGAAAGGCTTTCGTAGTGGGCATCCTGGACAAGTTCCGCCTCGACGGAAAGGTCGCGATCGTCACGGGCGCGTCCTCGGGTCTGGGCGTCGCGTTCGCCAAGGGTCTCGCCGAGGCCGGTGCGGACGTCGTGCTGGCGGCTCGTCGTGCGGACAAGCTGAAGGACACGGCCGCGCTCGTCGAGTCGGTCGGTCGTCGCGCTCTCGTTGTGCAGGCGGACGTTTCGCAGCCGGACGACTGCCGCGAGGTGGCTCGTGCGGCCGCAGAGTTCGGCACGGTCGCGGTGCTGGTGAACAACGCCGGTGTCGCGTCGGCCGTGCCGGCGTCGCGGGAGACGCCGGAGGAGTTCCTCGGCGTCATGGACGTGAACCTCAACGGCGCGTACTGGATGGCTCAGGCCGCCGCTTCCGTGATGAAGTCCGGTGGCTCGATCATCAACATCTCCAGCGTTCTGGGGCTGGTGACCGGTGGCATCCCGCAGGCGGCCTATTCGGCGTCCAAGGCTGGTCTGCTCGGTCTGACGCGGGATCTGGCGCAGCAGTGGACCGGGCGCAAGGGCATCCGGGTCAACGCGATCTGCCCCGGTTTCTTCGCCTCGGAGATGACCGACCAGTACCCGCCCGGCTACCTGGAGAAGATGCAGGCCGCACTTCCGGCCGGTCGCATCGGCGACCCGGAGGAGCTGGCGGCGGCCGTCGTCTTCCTGGCTTCTCCCGCCGGTGGCTACGTCACGGGCGAGACGCTCGTCGTCGACGGTGGCGCTGTCATCGTCTAATCGTTGGACACGTCAGGGACGATCAGCACGTGATATCGCTTGACCACGTGCTGGTCGTCGACGTGGAGTCGACGTGTTGGGAAGGATCGCCGCCTCCCGGTCAGGTCTCGGAGATCATCGAGATCGGGATCTGCCCGCTCGAGGTCTCCTCTGGCGTGCGAGGCGAACGACGGAGTGTTCTGGTGCGTCCGTCCCGGTCGCGGGTCAGTGCGTTCTGCACGCGGCTGACGACGCTGACGCAGGAACAGGTCGACGAAGGCATCTCCTTCGCTGAGGCGTGTTCGTTGCTGCGCAAGGAGTTCCGGTCGGATCGCCGGGTGTGGGCGTCCTATGGCGACTACGACCGCAAGATGTTCGAACGGCAGTGCAAGGCCTTGGGCGTCGGGTATCCGTTCGGGCCGCGGCACGTCAACGTGAAGACGCTCTTCGCACTCACCAACGCGTTGCCGCGTGAGGTCGGGATGGCCGAAGCGGTGCGCATCGCCGGTCAGAAGCTCGACGGCACTCATCACCGCGGGCACGACGACGCGCACAACATCGCAGGGCTGCTGGCGACTCTGCTGGGCCGGTAACAGTTGCTCACTCCCGGTACGCGGTTGCTCATCGTCCGTTAGCCCGAACAGACCCTTGTGGACTCGTAAAGCACAGGTGAAGCTTCAACTGCTCATTTGTGGAGTCCTGGGGGGCCAATCCGATGCTGCGTCTAGTTTGCGCTGCCGTCACAACGATCGCGCTCGTGTCCGGAGCTGTTTCCGCTGTGCCTGCCGCGGTGGCGAGCCCGGACAAGTCGCCGGAGGCCCTGGCGCGGGAGACCGGTCAGAAGGTCGAGCTCCCGGATTCCGGCACCGAGCGGACGAAGATCTTCGTCAACCCCGACGGCACGCGGACCCTGGAGTCCAGAGCCGAACCCGTGCGAGTGCGAAGAGACACGGGCTGGGTGCCGATCGACACGGGCTTGCGCGAGAGGGCTGATGGCGCGGTCGAGCCGGCGGCGACCACCACCGGACTGGTGTTCTCCGGCGGTGGTGACGACCAGCTCGTCAAGCTGAGCAAGGACGGCAAGGACATCGCGCTCACGTGGCCGGGCACCCTGCCGGAACCGCGCCTCGACGGCGACAGCGCGACCTACCCCGAGGTGTACCCCGGCGTCGACCTCGTGCTGCACGCCAAGACCGACGGCTTCACCCAGGTGCTCGTGGTGAAGAACCGCGACGCCGCCAAGAACTCCGCGCTGGAGCGCATCAAGCTCGGCGCGCGCACCACCGGACTGACCCTGCGCGAGGACCAGGCCAGCGGCAACCCGGAGGCGACCGACAACGCGGGCAAAGAGGTCTTCGCCGGCGCCACGCCCATGATGTGGGACTCCGCGGGCGGTTCGACCACGAGCGGTCCGGGAGACAAGGCCGGCCGCAAGGCGATGGACACCGTCGTCACCGACGGCTCCGTCGAGGTGGTGCCCGACCAGAAGCTGCTGACCTCGCCCGACACGGTCTACCCGGTCTACATCGACCCGCCGCTCAACGCCGGCCGCTACGGCGGCACGGAACTGTGGAAGCACGCGCCCGAGGACGAGAACTGGAACAACTGGTTCCAGGGTGTGGCGCGGGCCGGCTACGAGACCCAGACCGGTGTGACCGTGCGCTCGGCGTGGAGCTTCGACATCTCGGCGCTCGCCGGGAAACAGGTCCTCACCGCGTGGTTCCAGGCCACCCAGAGGTACGCGTGGAACTGCACCAAGAGCCAGATCGACCTGTGGCGCACCAGCGTCATCGACGGGGGCACCAACTGGAACAACGTGTGGTGGAGGCAGAAGCAGAGCGGCACCGACGAGAAGGGCGTGAACTGCAGCAACCAGCACAACGGGTTCGACTTCAAAGCCCTGACCGGCGTCAGCGCGGCGGTCGCTGACGGCGACGGGACGATCGGGCTGGGGCTGTGGGCCACCAACGAGAGCAACGTCGACGGCTGGCGCAAGTTCGACCCCAACCCCCAGCTGAACATCACCTACAACACGCGGCCGAACCCGCCCGCGTTCCTCACCGTGGCCGGCGCCAGCTGTGCACGCCTGCCGGGCAAGCCGCTCTACATCCGTGAGCCGAACCCGGAGGTCGCCGCGAGGGTGTCCGATCCGGACGGTGCCGAGAACCCGAAGTTGTTCGCCCGCTTCGAGATGGGCGACCTCAAGGTCCAGGTGAACGACCACCCGAACGGGGAGATCGCCCGCGCCAGGTTCGGCGAGAAGGCGTTCGTGGACGGACAGACCTACACCTGGAAGGCCTTCGCCGGCGATGGTGGGCTGGAGTCGAGCGCGTCGGCCAACTGCACCTTCACCTACGACTCGACACCGCCGAACAAACCTCCGCTGGTCTCCTCGGCGGACTTCCCGACCGGTGACCAGTTCCACGGACACGCCGGTACCCACGGCAGCTTCACCTTCAACGCCAACGGTGTCGAGGACGTCGCCGGATTCCGGTACGGCTACGACAACCCGCCGGTGAACTCGGTCGCCGCCACCAACGGCAGCGCCACCGTGAACATCACCGCGAAACACCTGGGCCGCAACGTGATCTACGTCCAGAGCGTGGACCGCGCCGGCAACGTCTCCGTGGGCCAGCCGGTGGCGTACAAATTCCAGACCGACCAGCAGAGCCTGCCGACCGGGCGCTGGCTGCTCGACGGCGACGGCACCGACACCGCGGACGTGCCGCACGACCTGACCCCGTCCTCGTCGGGCGTCAGCTGGACGCCGGGCCGCGACGGTCAGGCTGTTCAGCTGGACGGCACGAACGGCGGCCTCTCGACCGCGCAACCGGTGGTGCGCACCGACAAGAGCTTCAGCGTCGCGGCATGGGTGAAGCTCGACCGCAAGGGCGACTGGTTCGTCGCCGTCAGCCAGGACGGGGCTCGCAACAGCGGATTCCTGTTGCAGTACTCGCATTCGCTCGACCGCTGGGTGTTCAACCTGCCCGGCGAGAACGGCGGTGAGAGCGCGGTCGCCTCGAAGGCCGCGCCGGAGACCGGTGTCTGGACGCGGCTGATCGGCGTGTACGACGCCGCGTCCGGTGACGCGAAGCTGTACGTCAGCGGCGTGTTCCAGGGTGCGGTCAAGCGCACCGCGGCGTGGTCGGCGACCGGCGGTCTGCAGGTCGGCAGGGGCAAGCTCGACGGCAACCCGTGGGGTCGTTTCCCCGGCGGGGTGGACGACGTCGTGGTGTACGACCGCACGTTGGTCGCGGAGGACATCTCGGAGCTGTCGAACCGGCCCGCGGTGATGGAGGCGCACTGGTCGTTCGACAACCCGGCCGGCCCGGTCACCGTGCCGCCACCGACGCTGTACGGCGGCGCGACCTGGACGACCGGTCATGCCGGTGGAGACCACAGCGCCCTCTCCTTCGACGGCAACGGCGGTCACGCCCGATCCGACCGGCGGCTGGACACCACGCGGAGCTTCACCGTGTCGACCTGGGTGAACCTGCGCGCCAAGGGCGACGAGTCGGCACCTGTGCTGAGCCAGGACGGCACCGCCGGCATCAGCGGGATGCTCCTGCAGTGGAACAAGTCGTGGGACCGCTGGATGTTCAGCACCTACAGCCCCAACGGATCCCAGGGATTCCACATCAGGTCGAAGGACGCGCCCGCGGTGAACACCTGGACGCACCTGGTCGGCGTGTACGACGACGTCGCGAAGCAGCTTCGGTTGTACGTCAACGGGGCTCTGCAAGGCTCGGTGCCGGTGACGACCACCTGGGCCACGCCCGGCACGTTCAACATGGGCCGCGGCAAGCCGGTCGGCCTCACGAGATACCTCTCGGGCGCGATCGAGGGCACTGTGATCGACGCGCAGGCGGCGAACGACGCCGGCGCCAAGGAGTTGTACGAGGGCCATCCCGGCGACGGGGCGTTGTGGCGACTCGAGCCTGCCGCGCGCAGTGCCGCTGACGACACCGATCGCAGGCACACCGCGGCACTCATCGGCGGCTCGTCGCTGTCGGGTGGTTCGTTGACGCTCAACGGCACCGACGGGTACGCGGCGACGGCAGGTCCGGTGGTGCGCACCGACCAGAGCTTCAGCGTGGTGGTCAGGGCCAAGCTGAGCCAGACCGGCGGACGGTTCCCGGTGATCAGCCAGATCGGTGACCGCACCAGCGGCTTCTCCGTGGAGTACGACGAGTCGGTCAAGACCTGGCGGCTCAGGATGACCGACGCCGACAAGGACGGCCCGAACGAGAGGTTCATCAAGGCCAACAGGGATGCCGTGAAGGACGAGGAGGTGCACCTGGCGGCGGTCTACGACGCGGCGGCGGGTGAGCTGCGCCTCTACGTGGACGGACATCCTCAAGGCGATGCCGCCTTCCACGTGTCCGAATGGCATGCCAGGGGACCGGTGCAGATCGGCCAGGGCCGGTTCAACGGCCAGCTGATGCAGTACTTCAACGGCACCGTCAACGACGCCCGGCTGTACCAGGGCGTGCTGACGCCCAACGAGATCCGCTTGCTCGCCGACGCCTGATCACGAGACCTGGGGACTTGTCATGAGGTATCTGCGCAGATCGACGCTGCTCGCGTGCGTCGCCGCACTCGGCGCCTCCGCGGTGGTGCCGTCGTCCGTCAGCCAGCTCGCCCGACTGGTGCTGGACCCGCCCGCCGCGCACAACGTGGCGGTGGGCGGTGTTCCGGTGAAGCCGATCGAGCAGGGCGAGGCCGCGCGGCTCGCGCTGCGCGGTTCGTCCACTGTGGACTGGCCTGGTGCCGGATCCGCCGATGTCGACGTGACTGCAGGCAAGGACGCGCGGGCCGGGAACCTGCCGATCTGGGTGGGGAAGCGGGACGGCCAGGTCCGGGTCGAGCTGCTCGACCGCGCTGCCACGGAGAAAGCCGGTGTGCACGGGGTCGCCTTCCGTGTGTCCGGCGACGGCGGTCCGCTCTCGGTCGGCCTGGACTACAGCGGGTTCCGGCGGGCGTTCGGCGGTGACTGGGCGACGCGGTTGCAGCTGGTGCGGGTGTCGGACGGAACCGTTGTGCCGTCGCGCAACGACAGCACCGCCGGGAAGTTGACGGCGGACGTCGAGCTGCCGGGCAGCTCGGACTCGACGGTCGCGCAGGGCGCCGCGCCGGGTGGTGTGCTGTTCGCGCTGGTCGCGGCCGCGGCGTCCGGTGATGGTCAGGGCGACTACTCGGCGACGCCGCTGGCGCCGTCGGCGTCCTGGCAGGTGTCGCAGCAGACCGGCGACTTCAACTGGACGTACCCGCTGAAGGTGCCCGCGGTGCCGGGCGGACTGCAGCCGCAGTTCGCGCTGAGCTACTCGTCCTCGCGGATCGACGGGCACACGGCGTCCACGAACAACCAGCCGTCGTGGATCGGCGAGGGCTGGGACATGTCGTCCGGTCACGTCGAGCGGCGGTTCACCTCGTGCGCCGAGAACACCGAGGTCATCGCGGACAAGACGGCCGACAAGTGCTGGTTCGACGAGAACGCCTCGATCGTGCTGGGCGGCCAGTCGTCGCAGATCGTCAAGGACAAAGACTCGGGTGCTTTGCGGCTGAAGAACGACGACGGCTCGAAGATCGAGCGTCGGACCGGTGCCGCGAACGGCGATGTCGACGGCGAGTACTGGGTTGTTACGAAGACCGACGGCACCCAGTACCACTTCGGCCGCAACAAGCTGGACGGCTGGGCGCAGGGCAACCCGGAGACGAACTCCGCGTGGACCGTGCCGGTGTTCGAGCGCCGGGCCGGTCAGCCGTGCAACAAGCCCGCTTTCAAGGACTCCTGGTGCGACCGGGTGTGGAAGTGGAACCTCGACTACGTCGTGGACAAGTACGGCAACTCGATGACGTACTACTACGACGCCGAGGTGAACTTCTACGGCCGGCACCGCAACGACGCCGCTGCGCGCTACATCCGCGGTGGCACGCTGAACCGCGTCGAGTACGGCACGCGCAAGGGGCACGAGTACGAGGGTGCTCCGGCGAAGATCTCGTTCGAGACGGCCGAGCGCTGTGTGTCCGGCAGCGCCTGCGGTACCGCCGACTACCCGGACGTGCCGTTCGACCAGAAGTGCGACGGCGGCACGTGTCCTGACCGGATCTCGGCGTCGTTCTGGTCGACCAAGAAGCTGTCGAAGGTCGTCACCAGGGCGAAGAAGACCGACGGCGGCTGGCAGGAGGTCGACTCGTGGTCGCTGGGCCACGACTTCCCGTCCACTGAGGACTCTTCTTCCCCCGCGTTGTGGCTGAAGGGGATCACGCACGCGGGTCACGCCGGCGGCAACACGATCCCGTTGCCCGAGGTGACCTTCGACGGCAAGCGCCTGGCCAACCGCGTCGGCGGTGCCGCGGGCTACGGCGGGTACCTGCCGCTGTACAAGTTCCGGCTGACGGACGTGTACTCGGAGTCGGGCGGCCGGATCAACCTGGACTACCACGACGGCGACTGCGAGCGGAACTCGCGGCTGCCCGACAAGAACGCGTTGGATGAGAACAGGTTGCGGTGCTACCCGGTCACCTGGGCGCCGCCGAACCGCCCGGAGGCCGTGGACTGGTTCCACAAGTACGTCGTCCGCGCGGTGTCCGAGACCGACCGCACGGGTGGAGCTCCCGACCAGAAGACCAACTACGACTACATCGGCGACCCCGCCTGGCACTACACCGACGACGAGATCACGCCGGAGCGGTTGCGCACGTGGTCGGAGTGGCGTGGCTACGCGCGAGTCAAGGTCACGAAGGCGGGTACGCGGACCGAGCGGTTGTTCTACCGCGGCATGAACGGCGACCGGAAGCAGTCTGACGGCACCGCGAAGTCCGTCAAGCTGAAGGACTCGGAGAACCCGGAGTTCGACGACATCCCCGCGGCCCAGGGCTTCCAGCGCGAGGAGATCGTGCTCGGCCCCGACGACACTGCGCTGATCAAGACGATCACCAAGCCGGTGCCGCTGGGTCCGTTCGCGCGCAAGGGTTCGCTCGAGGCCTGGATGCTGAGGTCCGGCGAGACCCGGACGTTCACGAAGCTCTCGTCCGGTACCACGCGCACGACCACGTCCACGCCGAAGTACCACGACCAATACGGCGTGGTGCTGGAGGTCGACGACCGCGGTGACGACACCACGGCGGACGACGACCTGTGCGTGAAGAGCACTTACGGGAACCGTGACGACCTGTGGCTGCGCAACCTGCTCGTCTCGACCGAGACGTGGGGCAAGGACTGCACCGGCACGGCAACCGTCGAGCAGGTGCTGAAGAAGAACCGCACGTACTACGACGGCAGCCCTGATCTGGGCGTGATTCCCGGTCTGGGCAACGCGACGAAGTCCGAACAAGCCGCGTACGTCGAGAACGGCGCACACGTCTTCCGTCAGACTTCTCGTGCCGCCTTCGACGACTACGGCCGCGTCACCGAGTCCTACGACGCGCTCGACCGCAAGTCGACGACGTCGTACACGCACACGCACGGCCTGCTCACCGGGCAGACCATGACCAACGCCAAGAACTACAGCGCGTCCGTGAAGCTGGATCCCGTTCTGGGTCAGCCGATCGAGAAGACCGACGTCAACAACGGCGTCACGCGACTGGAGTACGACGCGCTCGGTCGCCTGTTCAAGGTGTACGAACCGGGTCGCGTGCCCGGGACGCACTCGCCGACCGCGCAGTTCGAGTACCTGGTGCGCAAGGACAAGGTCACCGCGGTGTCGACGACGACCCTCGGTTCGACGGGCAACAAGGTCACGGCGTGGGCCATCTACGACGGCCTGCTCCGTCCGCGCCAGACCCAGGCCGAGGCGCCGTACACCGGTCGTCAGCTGACCGACACGTTCTACAACGACCGCGGTCTGGTCGAGCGAACCGCGTCGCTCTACTACAACAAGGACTCTCTACCGTCCTCCGAGCTGGTGGTGCCGCCCAACGGCAACGAGGTGGCGCTGCCGTCCCAGACGGTGACCTCGTACGACGTTCTCGGTCGTGCGGTGAGCCAGAAGTTCATCGGTCTCGGCCAGGACAAGTGGACCTCCACCACCGTCTACGGCGGCGACCGGATCATGACCACGCCACCGCCGGGCGGCACGGCCACGACGGTGCTCTCCGACGCGCGCGGCCGCACCACCGAGCTGCGGCAGCACAAGCAGCCCACCCCGACCGGCGACTACGACGCGACTCGCTACGGCTACTCGCGTTCCGGTGAGCTCGAAACCGTCACCGACCCGGCGGGCAACGTCTGGCGCAACACCTACGACCTGCGCGGCCGCAAGACCGGTTCCGACGACCCGGACCGTGGCCACACCACCAGTGCGTACGACGACGCCGGGCAGCTCACGTCCACAACGGACTCGCGCGGCAAGACCGTGCGCTTCGAGTACGACGTGCTGGGCCGCAAGACCGGCTCGTTCGAGGGTTCCGCTCAGCTCGCGGGGTGGACCTACGACACGGTCGCGAAGGGCCTGCCGACCGCGTCGATCCGTTACGCGGGCGGCCAGGAGTACCGCTCCGAGGTGACCGCCTACGACGTGGCCGGTCGCGCGACAGCGTCGAAGGTCGTCATTCCGGGCGTGGAAGGCGCTCTGGCGGGCACCTACGAAACTCGGACCAAGTACGGCCAGGACGGCAGCGTCTCGACCGTCGACCTGCCGAAAGCCGGCGACCTGCCGGCGGAGAAGCTGCAGTACCTGTACACGAAGACCGGCCAGGCGGACTACCTGGGCGGTACGACGCCGTACGTGGAGAAGGCCACGTACAACGAGTACTCGCAGCTTTCCCAGCTCCACCTCGACACGGGCATCCAGAACAAGACCAAGTGGGTGCAGCTCAACTACACCTACGAGGCCGACACCCGCCGACTGTCCACTGCGGACATCCTGCGCCGGGCGTCGACCAACACCGTGCCGAGCAAGGCCCAGTACAACTACGACGCGGTCGGCAACGTCAAGTCCGTGATCGAGGCACCCACCTCGTTCAAGACCGACGCCGACGGCAACGTGGTGACGTTGCCCAACAACGATCCCAGCTCCGTCGACTACCAGTGCTTCCAGTACGACCACGTCCGTCAGCTCACGGAAGCCTGGGCCGGCACGTCGAAGTGCGCTGCTGCGCCCTCGCAAGCTGTTGTGGGTGGCCCGGCCGGCTACTGGCAGTCGTTCCGCTACGACAAGGCGGGCAACCGGACCAAGGAGATCGACCACGCGGCTGCTGGTGACACGACGTCGGATTATGTCTATCCGCAGTCGGGTGGTCACCTGCTTCGTTCGGTCACGAGCACCGGGCCGTCGGGGCAGCAGCTGTCGGAGTTCGACTACGACAGCACCGGCAACATGACCCGGCGCATGGTCTCCGGCACCACCCACACGATGGACTGGAACGCCGAAGGCCAGATGGTGTCCGACAAGGCGACCGGTCAGGACACGTCGTACATCTACGACGCTGATGGAAACCGTTTGCTGCGCAAGGCTCCCGGTGCCACGACCCTGTACCTGGGCATGCAGGAGATGCTGCTGGTCTCCGGATCCACGGCTCCTCGGGGTACGCGGTACTACGCTCTTGGTGGCCAGACCGTGGCCGTCCGGACCGCCGCTGGAATCTCGTGGCAGTTCAGCGACCACCAGGGCACGCAACAGGTTTCGCTCGCGGTGTCGACTTTGGCCGTGACGCAACGCCGTCAGACCCCGTTCGGCGAATCGCGTGGTGCCGCACCGGCTTCGTGGCCCGACGACAAGGGTTTCGTGGGTGGTGTTCAGGAGGCGTCCGGTCTGACCCGCCTGGGAGCGCGTGACTACGACTCCGCCACGGGCAGGTTCATCTCGGCGGACCCGGTGATGGTGCTGGACGATCCGCAGCAGATCAACGGCTACGCGTACGCCAACTCCAGCCCACTGACCTACTCCGACCCGACCGGTCTGAAGCGGGAGGACGACCACCCGATCTGCGTCGGCATCTACGGCGACTGCGGCATCGACAGCACGACCCGCGAAGGCTCGTCGATCTACGGCGAGTACACGCCGGAGCAACTGTCCGGCATGGGCGTGCTGCGGTCGCCGCAGCAGCGCCAGCTCGAGGCGGCAGGGATTCCGGACGCGAACTACCGCAGGGCTCAGGAGCTCGAGAAGCAGTCCTGGGTGGACGTCGCGCTGCAGGCCGGTGGCGAGATCCTCAAGGAGCTTCTCGGCATCAACGACATGCAGAAGTGCTTCGGCGAGGGCGACTTCGGGGCCTGCGCTCAGATGGTGCTCGGCGTGATTCCGTGGGGGAAGATCCTCAAGGCCGGCAAGATCGTCAAGGCTTTGGACAACGCCTTCACCGCGGTCAAGTCGTTCCTGAAGCAGCAGGAGTGGGCCAAGGGACTACTGGCCAAGGCTCGTGACGTGTTGGGCGGCTGCAACAAGAAGAACAGCTTCACGCCTGACACCCAAGTGGTGATGGCGGATGGGAAGCGGAAACCGATCGCCGCGATTCGGGTCGGTGACAAGGTGCTCGCCACAGATCCGGAGACAGGAGAGTCCAAGACCAAGACCGTCGCCAATCTGATCATCGGCGCGGGCAAGAAGAACCTCGTCGAGATCACGGTGGACACCGACGGGAAGACCGGTTCGGCCACCGGCAAGGTGACCGCGACCGATGGGCACCCGTTCTGGTTGCCGGACAAGGGTGTGTGGGTCAAAGCCACCGAGCTGCGAGAGGGTGCGTGGCTGCGGACTTCGGCCGGCACGTGGGTGCAGGTCGCGGCGGTTCGGAAGTGGACGGCTTACGAGCGGGTCTACAACCTGACTGTCGCCGACATCCACACCTACTTCGTGGTGGCGGGTACGCAGCCGGTCCTCAGCCACAACTGCGGCGATCTCTACCGCTCCGACACGCGAGATCCGGACGAGATCTTCGAGAAGGGGTTCGAGCCTCTGGGCGACAACATGAACCTCGAGGAGCACGTGGCGGGAGTCTCCGGCAAGTACACGGATCCGTCCGGATACGTGGCGACGACGACTTCCAAGTCGCACGCGATGAGCCGTGGGAACAACGTGTACGTCATCCGCAACGTCAAGGGTGTCGACGTGAACAAGACACTGCCGGATGGCCGTCACAAGTATGAGCACGAGATAGCCGTCCCCGGCGCGATCGACCGGAGTTGCATCGTGGGATGTTATGTAGGAGGCAAGGACTGGGTGCCGAACCCGCACTTCAAGGGGTGACGTTGGAGGAATCGTTCACGCTGGTGGCCCTCAACGAACGGGGAGTTGCGCGCTCGATCGAGATCGAGCTGCGCGACCCCCCGGCCGTGGCCATGGTCATGGCGGTCGACGGAGGTCCGAGCCTGGAGTTTCAGGCTGAAGACCTCTTCGTCTGCCTCATGAACGCCAGGCTCAGGCTGGAGGAAGATGGTTTTCTGCTTTGCTGTCAGGGTGCGCGGCCGGACGTCTTTCCTTCCGGTCTGCTACAGCAGGAGACCGGTGGAAGGTACGCCTACGTCCTGACAGACGAGGCTGATGAGGCCGGCAGACCCACCGTCGACATCTTCGCGCCTGCCGACATCTCCGAGGTGGCGACGGTTGCTGATCAGCGAGCAGCGGTGATGAGGTTCTACGGGTTGCCGGATCGCGCAAGCGAACAGCCATGAAGCGCGCTCATTCATTTGTTCATCGAGGGTGAGGTGTCCTGCTTGCGCGCAAGCAGGACACCTCACCCGGTACCTCGACGTCCACGAGTGGATGGGTCGGCACCTCAGAAAGTGATCACATCGGCCGTGCTCGGGTTCGCTTTGCCTGCCTGCATCCCCGCTGGCACTTGCGTGCCAAACAGCGTCTTGGTGGGGACGAGAAGATCAGCTTGGCGCGGATGACGAGCTCGACGGCGTGATGCGGTCATCGTCTGGCCCGCTTGGCTTTGACGTAGCGCTGGGCGAGTTGTCCGGCGTCGGTGTTGAGCACGTCGGCGAACACCTCACGCACGCGCTCGGCGAGTTCCGGCACGGCGAGGCTGTCGTGGAGCAGGGTCGCCGCGTCCGTTCCGGCTGGCGCGCGGCCCCACTGCTTCCAGTCCAGCAGGCCGAAGTCCGGGCCCATCAGGTGTGCCCAGCGCAGGTCGCCGTGCGCTGTCTCCCATTGGTGGACTTTGTGGACTGCCGCGTCGCCGAAGTGGTGCTGGATTCGGCCGGTCACCTCGGCCTGGGCCGTGTTGACGCGGTCGGTTGGTGTGGCGGCGATGGTGTCCATGGTTTTGCGCAGGTTCAGCCACCAGTCGTCCGTCAGGTGCAGGGCGTCGGTTGGGGTGCAGGGTGTGCCTGGCAGCAGGGTCATCAGTTCGGCGCGCTGGTGTTGCCAGTTCGTCCACTCGTAGACGTCGAGGACGTACGGCTTGGGGAGGCCGGCTAACGCGTTGGCGGCTTGGTTTCCCGTCCAGATGTCGTCACCGGACCAGTGTTGGTCCTCGGACACGACGCGGAGCCACAGCGCTCCTTCGGTGGGCGCGCTGATCGAGCGGTCCATCCAGCCGTGGCGGGGTGGGCCGGTGACGGTGAGCCCGAAGTGGGTGGCGGCGTGGGTGAGGTTGTCGTGCATCCACTGCCGGAACCGGATGCCGATCTGGACTAGCTTCTCGTGCACGAATCCATTGGAACGCTTGGAAAACCTCCAAGTAAGACCCTGTGCGCGTGATGGTCGGTCAGGCCTTCAGAGGTTCACCTGATCGGTGGATTCCAGTCCACGCCTACCGTGCAGACTCGGGTTGTGTCCCGCCAGACGGTGATGGCGAACGTGCCCGCGGTTGCTGACACTCGCGCGAGGTACTCGGTGGCGCAGGCGATCGTGTAGCGGGACCTCCAGTCGTCGCCTTTCCTTATGTACCAACCATGATCTTCCACCGTCTCGACGTAGGCGAGGGTCATGCGGCCGTTCCTGCTGCGGCGGTGGTACTGGATGCTGTGGACGTACTCCATGGCTTGGACGGTCCTCATCAGACATCGCCCGCGTGATTCACGGATGTCAGATCTGGCCCGTAACGTTTGGGCTATGTCCGACCCGACCTTTCGGCAGGTACGCCTAGGTGAGGCGTTGAAGAGGCTGCGTGAACGGGCGGGGTTCAGCCAGCGGGACGCGGCGGACCGGCTCCGCTACAACTACCAGAAGCTGAGCCGCATCGAGAACGGTCAGCTGCCGGAGTACCACGGCCTGAGGGCGATGCTCGACCTCTACAACGTGCTCGTCACGGAAGAGGCGCCGTACATCGACATGTGGGAACGCGCCAGCGAGAAGGGCTGGTGGCACCCCTACCGACTGGACGATCACGGCTTCATCAGCCTGGAGCACGACGCGATCCGGGTGAGCGCGTTCGCCCTCGGCTACCTCCCTGGCCTGTTGCAGATCGAGAGCTACATACGCGCCGCGTTCGCGGGATCGCAGCTGCAGCGGTCGCGGAAGTGGATCGACAACCACGTCGCGGTGCGGACGCGGCGTCGCCAGCGACTGGTCGGCGACGACCCGCTCGAATACCGCGCGATCATCGCCGAAGCAGCCTTCCGTCACGCGGACCGGGAGCAGTTGCTGCACATAAACGAAGTAGCGCGGCTGCTCAACGTGACGGTGCAGGTGCTGCCGGACATCGCTGGACTGAACGACGGTCAGCTCGGGTCGTTCACCGTGCTGGACTTCGCCTACCCAGGTGAGATGTCGGTGCTTTACGTCGAGCACCCTGCTGGCGCCACGTACATCGAGGAAGCGGCGAAGGTGAAGCCCACTAAGCTGGTCTTCAAGCATCTCTCGAAGCTGGCGCTGACCCCCGACGAGTCGGCCGAGTGGATCGGGAGGCTGGCCGCCGGGAGGTAGGGATCAAGGTGTCTGTTGTGTGGCGCAAGAGCAGCAGGAGCGGCACTGGCGAGAACAGCGACTGCGTCGAGATCGCCCTGGACGGCCCTGCCGCGCGGATCCGTGACTCGAAGGGCCTGGCGGACGCCACGGTTGCGGCGCCCGCCTGGGCTGCGTTCCTCGACACCGTCAAGGGCGACCTGTTCAGAAGGTGATGACGTCGGCCGTGTCCGGGTTGGTTTTGCCCGCGAGCACGGCCTGCCACACCTCTACGAGCTCGTCCGGGCCGTTGTGGTGCGCGATGGCGACCCAGTTGCCGGCTTGGGCGGTGAAGGCGCTCCAGGCTGTGCCGAAGCGCTCTGCGAAGCCCTCGGGGCCCCAGTCGGTCGTGCGCTTGCGGAGCTGGTCCGGGGCGAAGAAGAACTGCGAGCGCGGGTCCGCCGACGCCTTCTGCTGGGTGAGGCCGATCGAGATGTCCTTGACCAGCGACGAGCCGAGGCGGTCGTGCAGTCCCGAGCGCACGTCCGCGGAGCCGCTGAAGTCGAGGTAGACGGAAGGCTCGACGTCCACCGAAGCGTCGTAGGGGAGCACCGCGTCGTAGAGGCCGAGGCCGGAAGTGAACTCGACGTTGCGCGGTGAGGTCAGGCCGACCACGCGGACGCCCTGGGAGCGAAGACACTGGGCGGTGCCGAAGGCGGTCTTGCTGGAGGCCGAGGAGATCACGACCGTGCGGGCGCCGTAGAAGTCGTTGTCCGTCAACTGATCGGCGAGCAGGAACGACGTCATGAACAGCGGCCGGTAGAGGACCTGGAGGTCTTCCGACGACGGGTCGGTGGCGGTCAGGTAGCTGTTGTAGACGGCAGGAAGCTCCACCCGGTGGTCGACGGTGTCGACGAAGCCGGACGAGGTCAGCCGGGCGCGGACGACGAGGTGGCTCGACATCGGCAGGTAGCCGTAGACGCGGGTGCCGGCGGGGACGGCGTCCAAAGTGGAGTCGACGACGTCGGCGAAGCCCCACAACGGGATGACGCCCTTGCCGGGAGCGTTGGCAGGGAAGAAGTTCCAGTAGCCGATGCGGTCGCCGACCACGCCGTAGGTGACGTTGTTGGCGGTGAGGCCGACGTGGCTGACGCGCAGCAGGATCTCGCAGTCACCCAACTCGGGCGAGAGTTCGTCGTGCAGGACTTCGGTTTTGGTGAGGTCGTCGCGGTCTACGACGACGGTCCAGCGACTGATCATTGCCAGGATTCTCCTTGGTCGGGAGGTACGCTCCGGTCGTGACCGTGCCTGAAAGACTGATCGACGCCGCCACCCGCCTGTTCGCGGACAAGGGGTACGAACGCGTCGCCGTGCAGGAGATCGTGGAGCGCGCCGGTGTCACCAAAGGCGCTATGTACCACTACTTCGGGTCGAAGGACGACCTTCTGCACGAGATCTACGGGCGGTTGCTGCGGATGCAGACCGAACGGCTGGAGAAGATCGCGGAAGGCGACGGGGAGATCACGCAACGGCTGCGCGAGGCGGCGATCGACGTGATCGTCACGAGCGTCGAGAACTTCGACGCCGCCAAGGTGTTCTTCCGGTCGATCGATCATCTCTCCGCCGAGAAGCAGAAGGAAGTGCGGGCGGAACGGCGGCGCTACCACGAGAAGTTCCGCGGGCTGGTCGAGGAGGGGCAGCGGGACGGGACGTTCCGGGCCGACGTGCCGGCTGATCTGGCCACGCACTACTTCTTCGGCTCGCTGCACCACCTGGGTACGTGGTACCGCCCGGACGGGGAGATCCCGGCCGGGCGGCTGGCAGAGCACTACGCGGATCTGCTGATCCACAGCATCAAGGAACGATGACGGAAACGATCTCGGCGACGCACGCGGGCTTGTCGTTGCCCTCGATCTCGATCACGACCTTGGTCACGAGCTGCTTGCCCAGCGCGATGTCCGAGATGTCCAGCAGCTCGACGCCCGCGCGAACCCTTGCGCCGACGAGCACCGGCTGCGGGAAACGGACCTTGTTGCTGCCGTAGTTCACGCCCATCTTGATGTTGCGCACGGTGTAGATGTCGCGCACCAGATAAGGCACCAAAGACAACGTCAGGTAGCCGTGCGCGACAGGGCCGCCGAACGGGCCTTTGGCAGCCTTCTCGACGTCGATGTGGATCCACTGGTGGTCCAGCGTCGCGTCGGCGAACAGGTTGACCTGCTCCTGCGTGACCTCGTGCCACTCGCCGAAACCGAGGTGCTCGCCCTTCGCGGCGACGAGCTCGTCAACACCTTCGAATACGCGCATCCGCTCAGTCCTTCGGTCCGCCGGCGACGTAGATGACCTGGCCGGACACGAACCCGGCACCCTCGCTGACGAGGAACGACGCGGTGTGCGCGATGTCCTCGGGCTGGCCGACGCGCGCGACCGGGATCGTGGCCGCCGCACCGTTGATCAGGTCGTCGAACGAGATCTTCATGCGCTCGGCGGTCGCCTTGGTCATCTCGGTGGCGATGAAGCCGGGCGCGATCGCGTTGACCGTGACGCCGAACTTGCCGAGCTCGATCGCGAGGGTCTTCGTGAAGCCCTGCAGACCGGCCTTGGCGGCGGAGTAGTTGGCCTGGCCGCGGTTGCCGAGAGCGGAGGTCGACGACAGGTTGACGACGCGGCCGAAGCCTTCCTTCGTCTGGAACGCCTGGACGGCCTTGCTCATCAGGAACGCGCCGCGCAGGTGCACGTTCATGACGGTGTCCCAGTCGGACGCCGTCATCTTGAACAGCAGGTTGTCGCGCAGCACGCCGGCGTTGTTGATCAGCACGGTCGGGGCGCCCAGCTGCTCGGCGACCTTCGCGACGGCGGCGTTGACCTGCTCCTCGTCGGACACGTCGACCTTCAGGCCGATGGCGCGCCCACCGCCCGCGACGATCTTGTCGGCGCCGTCGAGCACACCCTGCTCGTCGAGGTCGAGCAACGCGACGGCCAGGCCGTCCGCGGCGAGACGCTGCGCGACCGCGGCACCGATGCCACGAGCCGCGCCGGTGACGATCGCAACCCTGTCGGCCACGGGTCCTCCTTCGTTGGGGGATGGTGAGCTAAGCAAGCGCTTAGTAACGTACCTATCAGTCCGCTTGACGTCCAGCGCTGTGCGGACGACCATACCGACTGGTCGGAATGTGGCAATACGAGGAGGCAGGTGCCCGTGGAACTCACCGGCAAGGTCGCACTCATCACGGGTGGGTCGAACGGCATCGGCGCCGCGTCCGCCCGGCGTCTGGCAGAACGCGGTGCCCGCATCGTGGTCGCCGACGTCGACGTCGAGCAGGGCAAGCTCGTCGCGGACGAGGTCGGTGGCGTGTTCGTGCGCTGCGACGTGACGCGTCCCGAGGACTCCGCCGAGGCCGTCGCGACCGCCGTGCGTGAATACGGTGGACTGGATATCGCATTCCTCAACGCGGGCATCGGCACCGGCTGCTCACTGGGCGACGACTTCGACGTCGAGACCTACCGCCGCGCGATGGCCATCAACCTCGACGGCGTTGCATACGGTATGCATTACGCACTGCCTCAGGTGCGCGAACGCGGTGGTCAGATCATCGCGACGGCCTCGATGGCGGGCCTCATGCCCATGCCGGGGGATCCTGTATACGGTGCGAACAAGGCCGCCGTCGTCGCGCTCGTACGCGCTCTCGGTGGCGCCGAGCCGGGCGTCCGCGTGAACGCGCTGTGCCCCGCGTTCGCCGACACCAACATCATCACGCCGCTGCGGGCGACGCTGGACGAGATCGGCATGCCGATCCTGCCGGTGTCTGCTGTGGTGGACACGTTCATGTCCATCGTGGAGGGCTCGGGAACCGGCGAGGCCTGGTTCGTGCAGTCCGGCAGGGAGTCGGAGCCGTTCGGGTTCCGCAACCCGCCTGGGCCGCGTGCCGCCGACGGTTCGCGCGTCGACGCCGCCAAGAAGGACCCCATTTCCATCGCGCTCAAGGAGAGCTGACGTGCGTGCAATCCAGATCACCGAGTTCGGTGGGCCCGAGGTGCTGCAGCAGGTCGACCTGCCGGACCCGGTGCCGGCCGAGGGCGAGGTGCTGATCAACGTCAGCCGGGCCGGCCTCAACTACGCCGACACGCACCAGGCGGAGAACTCGTACCTGGCCAAGATGACGCTGCCGCTGGTGCCCGGCGGCGAGGTCGTCGGCACGACCGAGGACGGACGCCGGGTCGTCGCGCTGACCAAGAACTCCGGCGGGTACGCGGAAAAGGCCGTCGCGCCGGCACTCACGACCTTCGACGTGCCGGACGGGGTCGACGACCTCACGGCGCTGTCGTTGATCGTGCAGGGCGCCACCGCGTGGCTGCTGCTGCGGAAGTCGACTCACCAGGAGCCCGGTGAGTCGGTCGTCGTGCACGCGGCCGCCGGTGGCGTCGGCACGATTGCCGTGCAGCTGGCCAAGTTGTGGGGCGCCGGTCGCGTGATCGCCACCGCGTCGTCCGACGACAAGCGCAAGTTGGCGCTGGACCTGGGCGCGGACGTCGCGATCGACTCGCGCGCCGAGGACATGACGGCCGCGTTGATCGAGGCCAACAACGGCAGGCGTGTCGACGTCGTGCTGGACATGACGGGAGGGGCTACCACTGACCAGTCGCTGGTGGCGCTGGCTCCGTTCGGACGCCTGGCGTTTTATGGCATGGCCTCGCGCGAAAGGCCGAAGCCGGTCGATCTTGGATCGCTGCTCGTGCACTCCACGACCGTTGCGGGTATGTGGCTGCCTCACGCTCTGAGGGTGCGCGACGCGGAGCACGGCACGCTGGCCCACCGCGCGATGGCCGAGCTGTTCGAGCTCGTCGTCGACGGCAAGTTGAAGGCCGTTCCCGGTGGCGAGTACGGCATGGGCGAGATCCGGCAGGCGCACGAGGACCTGCGCTCCCGCAAGACTGCGGGAAAGTTGGTTCTCGACCCGTCGCGCTGACTAGAACCAATAAACCTGCGATTTAAGATCGACTTCTTTCGACGTTTGCCGTCGCTTCTCCATACCTGCTGTGAGCTGCGCAGATCCACACTCGAATGACGTTGAGTTC
>NZ_JBFAYI010000022.1:0-146678 GCF_040681245.1 Lentzea sp. NPDC051838 | reverse complement strand
GGGGTGTCAAACGGACGAAAAGCGTGTCCGTTTGACACCCCGGCTCTGGCGCGGCCAACGATCAGCCACGACTCGTGACGGGACCCACCCCACCTCAGAGTGTTCGCCAAAGGCAGCTCGGCTTCGCCGTCGCCAAAGCAGCTCGGCTTCGCCTTCGCCCTGACTGTCAGACCCCACCCGTACTGTGGGTCGCGGGGGAGCCAAAACTCAGGGGGACCCCTGCGTCAGCGTGCGAAAGCGCTGGTCAGCTGTTGACCACGGACACCAGGTGATCGACTGCCTCGGCCACCGGGACCTCCACTCGGTCGCCCGAGCGGCGGTCCTTCACCTCTACCGTGCCGTCCTTCAGGCCCCGGCCGATCACCAGGATCGTCGGGATGCCGACCAGCTCGGCGTCCGCGAACTTCACGCCGGGGCTTGCCTTGCGGTCGTCCAGCAGGACCTTGAGGCCTCGCGCGCTCAGCTGCTTGGCGAAGTCCTCGCCTGCTGCGGTCAGGGTTTCGTCCTTGCCCGCGACGACCACGTGCACGTCCGCCGGGGCGACGTTGCGGGGCCAGATGAGGCCTCGGTCGTCGTGCGACTGCTCGGCGATCACGGCGACCAGGCGGGAGACGCCTACGCCGTAGGAGCCCATGGTGATGCGGACGGGCTTCGAGTCCGGGCCCAGCGCGTCGAGCGAGAAGGCGTCGGCGTACTTGCGGCCCAGCTGGAAGATGTGGCCGATCTCGATGCCGCGCGCGGCTACCAGGACGCCCTTGCCGTCGGGGGACGGGTCGCCTTCGCGGACGTCGGCGACGTCGATCACGCCGTCGGGGGTGAAGTCGCGGCCTGCCACCAGGTCGACCACGTGGTGGTCGGCCTTGTCGGCTCCGGTCACCCAGGCGGTGCCGGTGACCACTCGGGGGTCGGCGAGGTAGCGGATGCCGTTCGCCTGGATGGCTGCCGGGCCGATGTAACCCTTGACCAGGAACGAGTTCCGCGCGAAGTCGGCCTCGTCGACCATCGCCACTTCGGCGGGGGAGAGGGCCGCTTCGAGGCGCTTGAAGTCCACCTCGCGGTCGCCGGGGACGGCGACGGCCAGGAGGGTCCAGTCCTTCTGGCTCGGCTGCTGGACCTTGACGAGGACGTTCTTCAGCGTGTCGGCCGCGGTGAACTTGCGGTCGGTGTTCGCGTTGAGGAAGTCGACCAGCGTCTCGATGGTGGGCGTGTTCGGCGTGTGGTGCACGGCCGCCGCGGGCTTGTCGTCGATCGACTGGGCGGCGGGCACGGGGGTGGCGACGGCTTCCACGTTGGCCGCGTAGCCGGACTCGGTGCTGCGGACGAAGGTGTCCTCGCCCGTCTCGGCCACGGCCAGGAACTCCTCGGACGCCGAGCCGCCCATCGCGCCGGACGTGGCGGAGACGATCACGTACTCCAGGCCCAGGCGGTCGAAGATGCGGATGTAGGCGTCGCGGTGGTTCAGGTAGGACTGGCTCAGGCCCTCGTCCGTGAGGTCGAAGGAGTAGGAGTCCTTCATCAGGAACTCGCGGCCGCGCAGGATGCCTGCACGGGGGCGCGCCTCGTCGCGGTACTTGGTCTGGATCTGGTACAGCGTGACGGGGTAGTCCTTGTACGAGCTGTACTCACCCTTCACGGTGAGGGTGAACATCTCCTCGTGCGTGGGGCCGAGGAGGTAGTCGACGCCCTTGCGGTCCTTGAGGCGGAACAGGTTCGGGCCGTACTCGGTCCACCGGTTCGTCGCCTCGTAGGGCTCCTTGGGCAGCAGCGCCGGGAACTGGATCTCCTGCGCGCCGAAGGCGTCCATCTCCTCGCGGACGATTGCCTCGATGTTGCGGAGCACCTTCAGACCGAGTGGCAGCCAGGTGTACCCGCCCGGCGCGACGCGGCGGACGTAGCCGGCGCGCACCAGCAGCTTGTGGCTGGGCACTTCGGCGTCGGCCGGGTCCTCGCGAAGAGTGCGCAGGAACAGAGACGACATCCTGGTGATCACGGTGGGTACTCCTCGTTCACGGGCTGTTGGAGCAGCCTACTGGTTGCGCCGCACGCGACCGTCGCTGCGGCGGTTTCACTGGTGTTGACCTGCGAGAACCAAAATTGTCAGACCCTCTGAGTAGCGTCCCTCCCATGTCCCTCAGCATCGACATGATCACCTTCGACACGGGCGACGCCCGCAAGCTCGCCGAGTTCTGGGCGGCCGCGCTGGAGACGACCATTCAGAACGACTGGGGCGAGTTCATCGTCCTCGCGCCGGCCTCGGAGAGCGGTCCGGCGGTGGCCTTCCAGCAGGTGCCGGACGCCACGCCGGGCAAGAACCGCGTCCACTTCGACACGCACGTGCCCGACCGCAAGGCCGAGGTCGCCCGGCTCACCTCGCTGGGCGCCAGCGAGGTCGCCGTGCACACCATCCCCGGCCTCGTGTGGTCGGTCCTCGCCGATCCGGACGGCAACCAGTTCTGCGTCGGCCAGGCCGGCGAGGAGCTCTAGGTCTTTCGCGGGCCGGGCTGGCGGCTGATCCCCGCCACCTCGGCCCACCCCTCTCAGTTCGAAAGGAGTCGCCCTTGGCCACTTGACCCGCACCCGACTTCTCGTTCGGCAGACCGCGACAGACACCGGATCCAGCAGCCCACGCCAGGCGCATCGACGAGGCCTCCGCGCCTTGGCAGATCAGGCGCGACGACGTCCGGACCGCGAACCCGAGCGAACCCCGGTACGACCACGGCTGATGCCGCCGGCCCTGCACGGCCGCACCCGGTCGTCGGCCGCACCGGACCCCGCGTCGCACGGCGAGACCTTCTGAGCCCTCGTGGCGTTGCGCATCCCGCGAGCCCTCAGATTCCCCAACGCCTGTGCGTCGCGACGGCGCGCCCGTGCTCTCGTGACAGTGCATGCCTGGCACGAGCCGTCGGGCCGGCGGCGTGTTCGTCCTGAGCCCTCATGGCGTTGCGCATCCCATGAGCCCTCAGGGCATCAGCGCCTCTGTCAGCCGAGGTCGACCGGCAGTCCGTAGTCGATCCACGTTCGCGCCACCTTGAACCCGGCGCGCTCGTAAACCCCGAGCGCGCCGGTCGAGTTGGCGGTGTCCACGGACAGCCCGGCGCGGTGGTAGCCCTGTTCGTGCCCCCGAGCCAAGGTCCAGCTCAGCAGCGCCGAGGCCACACCACGGCCGCGGTGCTCGTCGAGCGTGCCGATGTCGCCGATCCAGAGCTCGCGCACACCGGTCATCTCCTCGACGACCGGGTAGTACCGCGCGAGCACGAAGCCGATCACGGCACCGGACGCGCGGTCGAGCGCGAGAAAGGAGGTCGATGGCTGGAACCGCAAGCTGTCCGTGAAGGACGCCGCGAACTCCTCCGTGGTGCGCGGGGTCGAGCCCCAGTGCTCGGCGAACGCCGCGTTCACCACCTGGCGGACCTCGTCTGGGTCGGCTGCGGAGAACGGCCGGATCGCGTAGCCCTCGGGCATCGGGACCTGGGCGAGTGACTCGCCCAGCTGCACCTCCATTTCGTGGAAGTGCCGGTCCGCGGTGAAGCCGAGCGACGAGACCAGTGCGACGTGGCCGGCCGAGCGGCTCTCGACCATGGTGCTCGCCACGAGCGGGAGGTCCGAAGCCGCGGCGAGGTGCAGCGACCGGGCCTGGTCCACCATGTGCGGCATCAGCGCGCGGCCGATGCCCCGGCGGCGGAAGTCGGGGTGCACCATGCCGTCCAGGCGGACGCGGTTCACCAGCGACGGGTCGTCGCGCTGCTCCACGAGTCCGTAGGCGGCCAGTGCCGAACCCGCGAACGCGCCGACCGAGGCCGCGGGCAGGTCCGCCTTGCCGAACGACTGGGCGAAGTCCTCTTCGGACAGAAGTTCGCCGGTGTCGTCGGCAGCCTCGGCCGCTGTGTACAACGCCGTCACCGCTGGGATGTCGGCCGTTGTCAGCGGGCGCCACACGAGTTCCACACCACCGAAGCTACGGGGAGGTGATGAGCCCAACAACCGAATAACGCGTTGCGCGGAACAGGGCGGCAGCGGTAATCCTGCTCGCGATGACAAAACCAGAGATAGCTCCGCTGCACGATGACGTGACGTTCCACGGCCCGCTGTCCGAGGAGCGAGCCGCCCGCCTGATTCGCGGGCTGGAGCTCGACGGAAAGCACGTGGTCGACATCGGGTGCGGGTGGGCGGAGTTCCTGCTCCGCGCGCTCGAAGCCGCGCCCACTGCCACCGGTACGGGTGTCGACCGGAATGAGGCGGACATCGCCTACGCGCAGGCCAACGCCGAGAAGCGAGGCCTTGCGGACAGGGTCAGCCTGCAGGTCGCCGACGTGCAGGAGTGGCAGCTCGGCAGGCTCGCCGACGTCGTGATCATCAACGGTGCCAGCCAGGTGTTCGGCGGGGATCCGGTGCAGCACACGGCGAACGCGCTCGCGGCAGCTCGCGAGCTGCTTGCTCCGCAAGGGAAGTTGTTGCTGGGCGAGTGTTTCTGGGAGCGGGAGCCGACGGCTGAACAGCTCGAGGCCATGCCGGTGCCGCGCGACCAGTGCCGCTCGCTCGCGGATCTGGTGGATTTCGCGCAGGAGCACGGGTACCGGTTTCTCGCGGTGGAGCAGGCGAACCAGGACGAGTGGGACGTGTTCGAGAACGGGCACGCGCTGGCGTGGGAGCGCTGGTTGCGCGCCAACCCGGACTCGCCGCACGCCGACGACATCCGGGAGAAGGCCGACCGGCAGCGCGGGTGGCGCCTGCGCGGCTGGCGCGGCGTGATGGGGCTTGCGTACCTGACGTTGCAGGCGCCTTAGAAGAACACGACCGGGCTCGAACCGGCGTCCCCCCGACTCGCAGTCGGGCGCTCTACCACTGAGCTACGTGTTCTCCCACAGCCTGCTCAGTCGACGGCGTCCTGTCCACCGAATACCTCGGTGGACAGGGGCTTGCCGCTGAACACGTGCGCGCGTCGCAAAGCCATGGCCCACAACGGATCGGACACGGCGACTCCGTGCACGAGCTCCGGGGTCGGCCGGAAGCGTGCGATCGCGCGGCGCGTGCGGGGCGCGATCCAGCCGGACTTCTCCGGCTCGATGCGGTGCTCGCGGCAGGCTGCCTCCACGTCGGCGCGGGAGCATGCGGCCGTGCCGTCGAGCACGTCCCACGGCAGCGGAAGGCGTGACCACACCGAGGTGTCCGGGTGCAGGCCGCCACCTGAATCCTGGTGCCAGGCGGCGAGGTCGGCGGCCATGACGCGCATGACCTTGCCGGGCCAGGCGTTCTCGGCCAGCGAGGTCAGGCCGGCCGCGTGCAGGCAGGCGATCCAGCCGGTGCGGGCGGCGTTGTAGGCGCCGGCCAGGGTGTTCCAGGTCGACGAGTCGACGCCCTGCCGCACGATCATGGTCGCCTTGTCGATCGACGACGATTGCCACAGCGCGGCCAGTGAGGACGCCACCGACCTCGTCGCGGCGGACCAGCGGCCGAGCAGTTCGCCGAGTTGTTCGGGACGCAGGCGCTGCAGGACGTCCGGGGCCGGGCAGGCGAGCGCGATCATCGGCCAGTCGGTGCCGTCACGGGCTGTGCACCGTGCGAAGAGCAGGAAGGCGACCTGGTCGAACGGGTTCTCGCGGCCTGCCAGTGTGAACTCGCGGCGCAGCTTGCGGCGTGCGGTGAAGTAGGCGATGAAGCAGGCCGCGTCGGGGTCGGCGCGGAAGCGGTCGTGGTCGATCGTGCCGACGAAACCTGCTGCCGCGAGCAGCGCTTCGCCGCGCATCTTCCGCGCGCGCTCCATTCGCGACGCCTTGGCGGAGAGGCGGCGCAGCATGCGGAAGCGGCGGTTGTACTGGCGCTTCGACAGATCGATGCCCGCCGCCTCACGCGCCTCGCGGTTCAGCCGGTCGGCGAGGAAGTCGGTGTGCGCGGGGTCCCAGTTGATCTCGGAGCCGGCCACAGCAGCGAACTCGAGCACCGAGATCGGGTCGTCCACGTCGACCTCGCCTCCGTCCACACCGAACAGGAAACGGGTGGCGGCGACCTGGCGTGCCGCGCCGACCGGGCGGGCGTAGTCGGCGCTCATGCCGGAGAAGTTGTACCAGCGCGAAGAGGCTGAGGCTGCCTCGCGGACCACTGTGCGTTCGTGTTGCGTCAGTGCTGGCTGAGCCTCCAGGACGAGGGCTGCCACGTCCTCCGGGCGCAGGCGTGCGTCCAGCGAGTCGTACAAGCGGTCCAGGGCGTCCACGCTCTCCAGAGCACCACACAGGTCCAGCGGGTTTCGGTCGTTGCCCTACCCTTCATCTCGTGCTGGTGCTGCTTCCCCCGTCGGAGACCAAGGCGATCGGCGGCGAGGGTGCGCCGCTCGATCTCGACGCGTTGTCGTTCCCCGAGCTCAACCCCGTGCGCGACAAGCTGGTGTCCGCGCTGGAGGACCTGGCGAACGACGTTCCGGCGAGCCTCAAGGCGCTCGACATCTCCGAGCGCCAGATGGACGAGGTCGAGCGCAACGCGGCACTGCGCACGTCCGAGACCACGCCCGCGCTGCTGCGCTACACCGGCGTCCTCTACGACAACCTCGACTTCCCGAGCCTCAAGAAGGCCGAGAAGGAACGCGCCTATGAGCGGCTCGCGGTCGCGTCGGCGCTGTTCGGGGCGATTCGCGGTGGCGATCCGGTGCCCGCGTACCGGCTGTCCGGCGGCAGCACGCTCCCGTCGCACGGCAGCCTCCGCGCGCTGTGGAAGCCGGTGCTGGAGCCGGTGTTCAAGGAGGCTGACGAGTTCGTCGTCGACCTGCGTTCCGGCGCGTACTCGAGTCTCGCGCGGATTCCGCACGCGGTGGTGGTGCGGGTGATCACGAGCGAGGGCAAGGTCGTCAGTCACTTCAACAAGGCGCACAAGGGCCTGCTCGCCCGTGTCCTGGTGACCACGAGCGCGGAGCCCTCAGACCTGAAAGGCCTGGTCAAGGTCGCGCAGAAGGCCGGGATGAAGATCGTGGCGACCGGCGAGAAGACCGCGGATCTGATCACCGATTAATTCGGTTGCGCGCCGGGAGACCGACCCGGCAAGCTTCACCGCAGCCGAAGTGCGGCGTTGAGGGATGAGGAGGTGCGTCATGTCAGAGCCTGTCTTCGGACGTGGCCGCGAGACCCGTCCCTCCGCCCTTCGCGCCTGATCAGCATCGATTGATCGCAGAGCGCCAGTGGGGCGGTCACCCTTGATCTTCAGGAGACCCCACCGTGCGCGAGCACGATCTTTACGAACGCTACGAGTCTGCTTTCGACGGCGCCGACGAAACCATGCGGCGCAAGGGAAAGCGCACCAGCAAGAACGCCGACGACGCGGAGCCGACGCGTCGCGGCCGCATGACCGAAGAAGAGAAGCTGCGGGTCGCACGACTGCGTGAGGACCAGCTCTCCACGGCGGACACCCCGGAGGACGGCGATCGCTGGTCCACCTGGGGCGAAGCCGACCAGGGTCCGAAGCCGCATCCGAGCTGGCTCATCACCGAGCTGGCCGCGGTGGACCGCGAGCTGGGCATCGTGAAGACCGGCAAGGAGGCGGACGTCTTCCTGCTGGAACGCGCGATGGGTGAGCGAGCGTGCCTGCTCGCCGCCAAGCGCTACCGCAGCAACGACCACCGGATGTTCCACCGCGACGCGGGGTATCTGGAGGGTCGCAAGATGAAGAAGTCCCGCGAGCTGCGGGCCATCCAGAACCGCACCGCGTTCGGGCGCAACCTGATCGCGGAGCAGTGGGCGGTCGCGGAGTTTGCCGCGCTCGCCCGGCTGTGGCAGGCCGGCGCGTCCGTGCCGTACCCGGTGCAGCGCAGCGGCACCGAACTGCTGCTGGAGTTCATCGGGGACGACGAGGGGAACGCGGCTCCGAGGCTCGCGCAGACCCGTCCGAACGAGGACGAACTGCTCGACCTGTGGCGTCAGCTGGTCGCGACGTTGATGACGCTCGCAGAGGCGGGCCTCACCCACGGCGACCTGTCCGCGTACAACCTGATGGTCCACGACGGCAGGCTGATCATGATCGACCTGCCGCAGGTGGTCGACCTCGTCGCGAACCCTCGCGGCGTCGAGTTCCTCGACCGCGATGTCCGCAACATCTGCGGCTGGTTCGCCTCGCGCGGGCTGCCGCCGGAGATCGGCGAACCGTCCGCGCTGGTGGCAACGCTGCTGGACGTGGCCGGTATGGCGTGACCCACGTTGCGCGTCCGGCCGTGTCCAACGACACTGCCGGGCGCGCAAGGCACCGCCATTGATCAGCTAGACTGTCAAGTGCACCGATGAAGGCCTGACCGCCGTTGACCGGTGCGTCCACCCACTCATTCAGGCGTCACCACGACGCCGGGCTCGTCCTTGTGAACTGGCACCGCGGCAAGCGCGGGGCAGCCTTGAGACGTGCCATGTCTCGGAGGTTTGTTTTGCCATCCATGTCCGAAGGTCGTTCCGAGCGTTCGCAAAGCCGCAGGTCACCGCGGCGTCGCTCGGGTCGCCAGGGCAACTCCTCGCGTCCGCAGCAGCGGGTCGAGGAACCGATCGTCGCCGAGCACTTCGAGAGCACGCTGCCGGAAGGCCCGCTGCCCTCGTTCGCCGAGCTCGGCCTGAGCGACGCACTGATCCGCTCGCTCGCCGCCAACGAGATCACCGAGCCGTTCCCGATCCAGGCGGCGACTCTTCCCGACTCGATGTCCGGCCGTGACATCCTCGGCCGCGGCCAGACCGGCTCCGGCAAGACGCTGGCGTTCGGCCTGGCGATGCTGACCCGCCTCGCGAAGGGCCGCTCGCAGCCGCACAAGCCGCGCGGCCTCATCCTGGTGCCGACCCGCGAGCTCGCGATGCAGGTGGAGACGGCGCTCATGCCGCACGCCCGCGCGCTGGGCCTGTGGTGCCGCACGGTCGTGGGCGGCACGTCGTTCCCGCGCCAGATCGACCACCTGCGCCGCGGCGTCGACCTGTTGATCGCCACGCCGGGCCGCCTGTCCGACCACGTCCGCCAGGAGACCTGCGACCTGTCCCAGGTCGAGATCACCGCGCTGGACGAGGCCGACCAGATGGCGGACATGGGCTTCATGCCCCAGGTCCGCGCGATCCTCGACCTGACCCCGCAGGACGGCCAGCGCCTGCTGTTCTCCGCGACGCTCGACGGCGACGTGGACAAGCTGGTCCGCCAGTACCTGCACGACCCGGTGACGCACTCGGTGGCCCCGCCCACCGCGAGCGTCACGACCATGGAGCACCACCTGCTCTTCGTGTCCCAGGAGGACAAGCAGACGGTGGTGACCGAGGTGGCCGCGCGCGAGGGCCGCACGATCATGTTCGTGCGCACCAAGCACCACGTCGACCGCCTGGCCAAGAAGCTCCGCTCGGTCGGCGTCCACGCGGGCGCCCTGCACGGCGGCAAGGCGCAGAGCGCCCGCACCCGCGTGCTCGGCGAGTTCCGCGAGGGCACCACGCCGGTCTTGATCGCGACGGACGTGGCGGCCCGCGGCATCCACGTCGACGACGTCTCGCTCGTCGTGCACGTCGACCCGCCCGCCGACCCGAAGGACTACCTGCACCGCGCCGGCCGCACGGCCCGCGCAGGCCAGTCCGGCACGGTCGTCACCCTGGTCACGCACGACCAGCGCCGCGCCGTCCAGGGCATGGCCGCCCGAGCCGGCATCCGTCCGGAGAGCACGAAGGTGCGCCCCGGCGACGACGACCTGATCCGCATCACGGGTGCTCGCATCCCGAGCGGTGAGCCGGTCGTCGAGCGCGAGAAGCCGGCCCGTCGCGGCGGCAACGGAGGCGGCGGCCGTCGCTTCGGCGCCCCGGCCGCCGGTGGTCGCGGTGAGTACCGCGGCGGCTCCGGCCGTCGCTCGGAAGGCGGCGAGTTCCGGGGCGGCCCGCGTCGCTCGTCCGGCGAGGGCGGCGGCGAGTTCCGCGGTGGCCCGCGCCGTTCGGAGCGCTCGGAGGGCGGCCGTGGTTTCGGCCGTGCCGCGGGCTCCGGCCGTCCGCGCCGCGCACCGCAGCACTGACACAGCACTGAAAACGGCGAAGGCCGCCTCTCCCGAACAGGGGAGGCGGCCTTCGCCGTGTCAGAGGATCAGCCTGCCCTGCGGTCCATGAAGGGCATGAGGTCCAGCGCGGGCTCGGCGAACCAGGCTGCGGCACGGTCCTGCTTCTCCGCCCGCACCGCGCGTGGCAACTGGTCGGCCACGACGTCGCGCACGAGGCCGTGCCGGAAGCCGTACTCGATCTCGCCCGTCTCGCTGTTGCGGCCCTGACGGCGCAGGAAGTCGCGTTGTTCCAGCAGCTCCAGCGCCTTGGCCACGTCGCCGGGGTCGCGCCGGCCGGTTGCCGCCACCGCGCCGGGCGAGACGAGTTCGCCGACTACGGCGGCGTCGCCCAGCACGGCTTTCACCGCGAACGGCAGCGAGTCGAGTTGAGCGGTGATCACGCTGCGGACCGACGGCGGAACCGGGAGCCCGACATCGTTCTGCACGCACGGCATCCGCGGGTCGGACACCATCGCGGCGTACTCGGTGGCGAACAACGGGTTGCCGCCGACGCACGAGACCAGCGCCTGCCACAGTTCCGCGGACAGCTCGCGGGTTTGCAGCAGCGCGTTGAGCAGGCTGCGGGTTCCGTTGTGCGACAACGGTTCCAGGCTGATGGTGGTGGCGTTGCGCTTGCCGCCGAACCAGGACGGACGGCGCTGCAGGAGCTCGGGCCGCGCGGTCGCGATCACCAGCAGCGGCACCGAACCGGCCTGCTCGCTGAGTTCCTCCACGAAGTCGAGCACGACGTCGTTGGCCCAGTGCACGTCCTCCAGGAAGACGACGAGCGGGCCGGAGTCGGCGATCTCCTCCAGGAACCGCCGCCACGCCGGGAAGTCGGCGACGACGTCGGGTGAACCCGAGGCCAGGCCGGACAGGCTCACGCAGAGCCGGTCCGCGAGGTCGCCGACGCCGACGAGCGAGGTGAGTGCGTCGTGCAGGGCCTCGGGGGAGGAGAAGCCCTGCACGACGCCGGACAGCGGGCCGTAGCCGTGGTCGTCGCCGAAAGCTGTTGCGGTGCCGCGCAAAGCCGCTGAGCACGACGAGGCGAGCTCGTGGACCAGGCGGGTCTTGCCCACGCCGGCCTCGCCGAGAACGGTCACGAAGTGCGGGCGGCGGCGGTCCCGGACCTCGTCCAGAAGTCCTTGCAGCACAAAGAGTTCACGTTCGCGTTCGACGAACGGGACGGAAGCCTGCGCACGGCGGGTCGCGCCGCGCGGGGAGACGCACGAGACCGCCTGCCAGCCTCCGGTCGGGGCTGGGTCGGCGGCCCAGGTGACCGATGCGCTGGCGTCACGGCTTGCGGTGCAGGCACGTACGGCGCCCAGAGGTGCGAGTGCCATCAGCTGACGGCACTGGTCGAGCAGCACGCCCGAGGCTGACGGCGTACCAGAAGACGGTAGCCGGACGAGTGCATCGCCAGTCGCCACACCGATCTGCACGTCCGCCACCGAGCCCAACCGGTCGCGGATCGCCAGTGCCGCACGCACGGCGCGGTCGGCGTCGTCTTCGGCCGTGCGCGGTACACCGAACAGAGCGAGGAACACGGAGCCGACGTTGCCTCCGACGACGCCGCCCAACCGTGAGACCTCGGCGGCAACCACGGCGGCGACTTCCTGGTGTACCTCGTCGACGTCCTCCGGGTCGCCGTCGCCGGCCGCGAGACCGAGCTGGGCGGACACCATCATGACGCTGACGAGCTTGCGCTCCACAGTCGTCACGTCCACCGGCGACGGCTCCACGACGGGCGGCGGCGTGATCACCACGGGAGCCGGGACGGGCAGAGCGGGAGCAGACTGGCCGACGGCGAGCAGGTGCCTGCGTTGCACCGACGGCGGGAGGTCCAGCGCGGGGGCGTGGTCGAGGATCGCGCGCTCCAGCTCCTGGAGCTCGCGGCCCGGTTCGAGACCGAGTTCCTCCACCAGCGCCGCCCTCGTGCGGCGGTAGACGCTCAGCGCGTCGACCTGCCGGCCACACCGGTACAAAGCGAGCATCAGCTGCCCGTTGAGCCGTTCGCGATACGGCTCGACCTCGATCAACGACTCCAGTTCGCCGATGATCTCGTAATGCCTTCCGCAGGCGAGCTCTGCCTCGAAGCAGTCCTCCTGCGTCGCCAGCCGCCAGTCCTTGATGGCGGTCAGCTCCGGCCAGTTGATGCCGGTCTCCGCAAGATCCGCGAGCACCGGTCCGCGCCACAAGCTCAGTGCCTTGCGGAGCACTTTTGCGGCTGCAGGCCAGTTGCCGGCGGACAGTTCGCCCCGACCCTGTTCGGTGAGCTGCTGGAAGCGCGACAGGTCGAGGGAGTCCGGATCCACGCGCAGCAGGTAGCCCGGCGCGTGGGTCAGCAGCAGCGCGGAACCGTCCGGGCCGGAGCCCTCAGGACCGCTGCCGTGGGGAGTGAGAACGCCACGCAGTCCGGAGACCGCGTTCTGGAGCATCTTGCGCGCGGTGGGCGGGACGTCCCGCGACCACAGCGCCTGGAGCAGTTTGCTGGTCGCCACCACGCGGTTGGCGTGCAGCAGGAGGAAACCCAGAGCCGCGCGCTGCTTGACGCCGCCCAGTGGCACGGGCATGTCGTCGTCGAGGACTTCCAGTGAGCCCAGCAGGTGGAATCGCATGGTTCTGGCCTCCTACAGGTCGTGGTCCGGGCGGAGGGGAGCGATCAGCTCCAGGGGGTGTCGTCGTCCCACGGGGTGTCGATCGGGAGCTCGGGCAGCGTGACCTTCTTGCTCCACGGCGTGTCGTCGTCGGAGGCGCTCAGGCTCTTCCACGGGGTGTCGTCGTTCGGGACGACCTTGCCCCAGGGGGTGTCGTCGTCGATGACCTTGCCCCACGGTGTGTCGTCGGCCTGCGCGGTGCCGGAGAAGAGGGAAAGTGCCAGGGCCGCGGGGACGGCGGAGAGAACCAGAGCGGCAGCGGTCGTCTTGCGGATCATGTCGGCCTCCTCATGCTTGGTCGGACCTTGGCTTCGAGTTCTGCTTCAGACACCTTCGAGCGGCGTCTGAGAACGAAGTTAGGAGCGCCGCCCATCGCCGCTCTATCGCGCACCCACCGCGTATCAATCGGCCGTGATGGCGGGAGTGAACTGGCCAATTGAGACGCCTCAACAGCTGATCCGCCAGTCAGCAAACTGCTGTTACTACGCAGGGTGGTGGCTTATCCGCGGAATTAGGTGCGGTGTACCGCAATGGTTGGGTGCGGTTAGCGATCCGAACGAACGGCTTGTGCCGCTCGGAGTAACCTTGATGAGACGTTCAGGCTGCTCGGTGCGATGACGTACGATCGTCGTGAAGCCGCCCCCGACACATGTGAATTCTTGGGCACACGTACTGCTTGATCTGGCCCGTTGTTCCGGTTTGGATCATCTCCAAATGAGATGCCTATTGAGATCGGACGCATTATGGTGGATCGTGTGCCGATACACAAGAAGGATCTTGACAGTTTTCCCTGTCGAGGATAGCTTTGGAGATCATCACCCATCCGAGTGGCCAACTGCAGTTCATGCTAACGGGAGGTCAACGGCGGGAAGTGAAACACTTTCATATAATAACCTGATCTTGAGGTGACGCCCTGGGAATGCCTTTTCTGCGTCTTTCGACAGGATTGCAAGAACGCGAGTACGCCGCATCCGTAAATGCAATTCCGTCACGGAGACGCGAGGTGTTGGGGCTTTGCGAGAGATAAAGGCGCGAGGGGTCGTCCGTCATGAGCTCCGCCCCCGATGAGAAGCTGATTTTCAAGCTGCTCGGCCCGATCGAGGTCATCGGCGCCGAGGAGCAGGTTCAGGTACCTCCAGGACGTCAGCAGACGATCCTGGGTGCTTTGCTGCTCGAGGCCAACCGCGTCGTGAGCATGGACCAGCTGATCGACCTCGTCTGGGAGCACACCCCGCCGTCGACCGCACGGGCGCAGATCCAGATCTGCGTGTCCGCGCTCCGGCGGGAGTTCGCGAGGGTCGACGTCGACGCCCAGATCGAGACGCGGCAGCCCGGCTACCTGCTGCGCGTCGCCGGCGACAAGATCGACACCTTCCTCTTCGAACGCCGCGTGGCCGACTCCGACGCCGCCGTGCGCCAGGGCCGCATGGAGGAGGCGTCGTCGGTGCTGCGCCAGGCGCTCGCGCTGTGGCGGGGGCCGGCGTTGGGCGGTGCCGCGGCCACGTTGCAGAACAAAGCATTGCGTCTGGACGAGAAACGCCTGTCGGTGCTGGAGAACTGCGTCGACATAGAGTTGTTGCTGGGCAGGCATCACGCACTCATCGGCGAATTGCAGAGCATGGTGACCGAACACCCGTTGCGGGAACGGCCGCGCGGTCAGCTCATGCTCGCCCTCTACCGATCCGGCCGTCAGTCGGAAGCGCTGGACGTCTACCGCACCGGCCGCGACCTGTTCATCGAGCACCTCGGTCTCGAACCGAGTGACCAATTGCGCAAACTCGAGACCGCGATCCTGACCGACGACGAGGTGCTGCGCCTCGACCAGGAGAAGCCGGTCCCGGTCACCGTCCAGAACGTCGTGTCGCCGCACCAGCTTCCGGCCACCATCTCGGACTTCATCGGCCGCCAGGACGTCGTGGCCCGCGCCGAGGCGGTGCTGTCCGGCGACCACATGACGATGCCCGTGGTGAACATCTCGGGCAAGGCGGGCATCGGTAAGAGCGCTCTCGCGGTGCACGTCGCGCACCGCGTCGCCGCCGAGACGTACCCGGACGGCCAGCTCTACTGCGACCTGCGCGGCACCCAGGCCCAACCGGCCACGCCCGCCGAAGTTCTCGGCCGGTTCCTGTCCGCTTTGGGCGCCGTGGGCTCGACGTTGCCGGACGGGGTGGACGAGCGCGCGGACATGTACCGCAGCATGCTCGCCAACCGCCGTGTGCTGGTCGTTCTCGACGACGCGGGCAGCGAGTCGCAGGTCCACCAGCTGCTTCCGGGCTCGCCGACGTGCGGTGTGGTCGTCACGAGCAGGACCCGGTTGACGGGTCTGGCCGGATCTCATTTGGTCGATGTCGACTTCATGGACTCCGACGACGCGCTTGAGCTGCTGGGCCGCATCATCGGCACGCAACGCCTGGAGAGCGAACCCGTTGCGGCGTCGGCGTTGGTGGACGTGGTCGGAGGCTTACCCCTGGCGTTGCGCATCATCGGCGCACGACTGGCCGCGCGCCCGCACTGGACGTTGGCGTCGATGGTCGGACGTCTCGCCGATGAACGCCATCGCCTCGACGAACTCGTGCACGGCGACATGGTCGTGCGCGCCAGCCTCTCGCTCACCTACGACGGCCTGGAACCCGAGACGTGCCGGGTGATGCGGCTGATGTCGTTGCTGGAAGCGGAAAGCCTGCCGGTCTGGACGGCTTCCGCGCTCACCGACGACGACCGCCACCGCGGCTTCGACCTGCTGGAGCGCCTGGTCGACGCCCAGCTGCTCGACGTGGTCGGCAGCGACGTGACGGGCCTGCCGCGCTACCGCTTCCACGACCTGATTCGTTTGTTCGCCAAGGAACAGCTCGCCGTCCACGAGTCCCCGGCCACCCAGCTCGCCGCCGTCGAACGCGTGGCCGGCGGCTGGCTCGCGATGGCCGAGCAGGCCCACCAACGTCTCTACGGTGGCGACTTCACGGTCCTGCACGGCAACGGCCAGCGCTGGCAGCCGCACGCCCCCTACCTCGACCAGGTGCTGCAGGACCCGTTGGGGTGGCTGGAAAGCGAGCGCCCGAACATCTGCGCGGCCGTCCTGCAGGCGGCCGACGCGGGCCTGGACGAACTGTGCTGGGACCTCGCGATGACGCTGGTGACGTTGTTCGAGACCCGCAGCTACCTCGACGACTGGCAGCAGACCCACGAACGCGCGCTGGAAGCCGTGCGCAAGGCCGGCAACAAGCGCGGCACCGCGGCCCTGCTGTGCTCGCTGGGTTCCCTGCACCACAGCCAGCGCCGCATGGAAACCGCCCGCGCCGCGCTCGAACCCGCGCTGGAGCTCTTCACCGAGCTCGACGACTCCCACGGCCTCGCGCTGGTGCGCCGCAACCTGGGCCTGCTGGAGTACAACGAGGGCAGGCCCGAGGTCGCGACCCGGATCTTCGAGCAGTCGCTCGCGGGCTTCAAACGCGTCGGCGACGTCGTCGGCCAGGCCTACGTGGTGTCTCAGCTCGCGCAGCTCTCGCTCGACCGCGGCGAACACGAGCTCGCGGTGGGCCAGCTGCGCGGTGCTCTCGGCATGTGCCGGGAGATCTCCAGCCCGCGCGTCGAAGCCCAGGTGCTGTACCGGCTCGGCGGCGCGATGCTCGTGCAAGGCCGCTACGAGCAGGCGCAGCAGCTCATCACGTCGGTGCTCGGCATGGTGCAACGCTCCGGCGACACCGTCGGCGAGAGCTACGCGCTGCACTCGCTGGGCCTGATCCACGGCCGCATGCGGATGTTCGCCGAAGCCGGGCGCCTGCTGCGGCGCGCGATCCGGTTGTGCGAGGAGAACCTCGACCGGGTCGGAGCCGCGCGGATCCGGCTCGACCTGGCGCAGCTGGTGTCGCAGCGGGGCGAGACGTTCCACGCGATCGCCATCGTGGAGCAGGCGATGATGACGTTCCAGGAGCTGCGCCTGGCGCTCTGGGAGAGCAAGGCGCTGGCCGTGCTGGAGAAGATCACCGCCGAGAACCCGGTGCCCGCCGCCGTCCCCTCGAACGGCGGCGCGCGCTGACTCAGGTGGTCGGGACCACCGAGTCGATCATCTTCTGCAGTTCGGCGTCCTTGGGCAGCGGCTTGGTGGTGCCGCCCCCGCCGCCCTCGAGGTCGCCGTTCACCATGAGCGTGTGCAGCTTGTTGCTGCCGTTGAGCACGACGACCTTGACGACACCCTTGCTCGCCAGGCACTTGTTCGCGGTCTGCGTGACCGTGGCGTCGACCTGCACCCCGTCGACGACGACCTTCTTGCCGTCCTTCTGGGTGTGCTCGATCTTCACCGGCTTGGGCTGGCCCGTCGTCACGGTCGGCTCGCCACCCGAGGCGTAGAACTGGGTGCCGACGGCCTTGGCGAAGTCGGTGGCGGTCTGGTTCATGTCGGCCTTGGGGAGCAGCGCGCCACCGTTGGTGCCCTTGGTGTACTGCTTGCCCTCGCACTCGTAGTCGCCGTAGGTGGAGACGCCGGTCAGCGAGATGCCGGGGAACTTCGTGATCGGGATCTTGTCCTCGACGATGTCCCAGTTCTTCGGGACCTCGTAGTTGTAGCCGAGCGACGTCTCGACGCACTGCATGTCGGCGTTCTTGCACTTGCCGGTGGTCGCCTGCGAGGAGGCGCTGGTCGGCGTCGACGGGTCGGGCTGCGCGTTCGGCTCGGTCTTCCTGTCCGACAGCAGGAACCAGGTCAGGCCCCCGCCGACGAGCAGGACCAGCACGACGGCGCCGAGGACCAGCCACAGCGTCTTCTTGCTCTTGGGCGGTTCGTTGTCGAAGCCGCCGTAGACACCTAGACCGCCGTACTGGCCGTAGCCCTGCTGCGGGAAGCCACCCGAGTCCGGGAAGCCGCCCTGCTGCGGGAAACCGCCCGTCTGCGGGGGAAAACCGCCGGTCTGCGGGTACCCGCCGGTCTGGTAGCCGCCGGTCGGATAACCGCCGCTCGGATGGTCACCCTGCTGCTGGCCCCAGCCCTGCTGGTCGTTCCAGCCGCCCTGTCCGCCGCCACCTGGGTAAGTCACGCGGCAAACGGTACCTGGTGGGTCTGACAGCCCTTAATTCATCAGGCGTTGACTTCCGGGCGACCCAAGGCGTACCGTCCTCGTTAAATTCAACGCGTGATGAACAACTGGAGGCCCGTGATGCGCACCGCGCTGGTCACCGCCGTCGCAGGCGCGGTGGTGGCGTTTCTCCTGGGACTGCTGACCTTCGGCGTCCAGGCGACCGTGCATCCCCACGACGTTCCGCTCGCCGTGGTGGCACCGCCGCCGATCGCCGAACGAGTGAAAGCCGCCGACTCGCCCGAGGTCGACCTCAAGGTCGTCGACGCGGCCGAAGCCCAGACCCTCCTCAAGGACAAAGAGGTCTACGGGGTCCTGGAAATCTCACCCGGTCAGGCGACGATCCGGCTCAACCCGGCGGTCAACCCGTCCGGTACGCAGGTCGCGCAGCAGGTGCTCACCGGCGTCGCGCAGGGTGCCGGGCTGCCGGTGAAGGTCGACGCCCCTGCTGTGTCGGCAGCCGAACGCACGGCGCCTCTCGCCGCGAGCGCGCTGCTGTGGGTCGGCGGAATGATCGCCGGACTGCTGTTCGTGGTCCTGAAGGGACGGCGGTTCCGGCTGCTGTCCGCGCTCCTCACGCCGGTGCTGGTCGGAAGCTCGGTGGTCGGGCTGCTGGCGTGGTGGGGCGTCACTTTCAGCACGGAAGCGCTGACGTTCATGCTCGCCGTCGCGGTGTCGTTCGCGCTGCTGCAGGCCGGGCTGTTCAAGCACCTCGGCATCCGCGCGATGGGCGTGCTCGGTCTGCTCTACCTGATGGCACCCGCGGTGGCGGGCCAGGTGCCGGAGCTGCTCAACCCCACGTACAAGGCGGTGCTGTGGTCGTGGACGCCGTTCCGGTTCTCCACGGAAGGCTTGCGCAGCCTCATGTACGACGGCTCCATCAGCACCGAGTGGTGGGTGTTCGGGGGGATCGCTCTCGTCGGGCTCGTGCTGCTGCTAGCCGGCAAGAAAGCTGAGTCGGACCGTGCGGACGGGGTTGTCGACGTTGGTGTCCACGAGGCAGATGGACTGCCACGTGCCGAGCACCAGCACACCGCCTAGTACCGGGATCGTCGCGTAGGGCGGCACCAGCGCGGGCATCACGTGGTCACGACCGTGGCCGGGGGTGCCGTGCCGGTGCCGCCACTTCGCGTCGCGGGGCAGGATGCGTTCGAGGGCGGTCAGCAGGTCGTCGTCGCTGCCCGCGCCCGTCTCGATGATGGCGACGCCGGCGGTCGCGTGCGGCACCCACACGTGCAACAGGCCGTCGCCGTTCTCATTGCTGAGGAACCGCTCGCACTCTCTCGTGAGGTCCCACACGACCTCGTCAGAACCAGTGCGGATCTGGATCTCCTCGCTGCGCATGACCTCAGATCTTACGAACCACCCGCGCCGGGTTGCCGACCGCGAGCACGTGATCAGGCAGATCCCGCGTCACGACACTGCCGGCGCCGACCACCGTGTTGTTGCCGATCGTCACGCCGGGACACACGATCACGCCGCCGCCGAACCACACGCGGTCCCCGATGACGATCGGCGCGGTCGTCTCCCAGCCCGCGATCCGCGCGTCGTGGTCCTCGATCGGGTGCAACGCCGTCAGCAGCTGCACGCGCGGGCCCATCATCGTGTTGTCGCCGATGGTCACCGGGCCGCAGTCGAGGATGACGCAGTCGTAGTTCACGAAGCTGTTCGAGCCGATGCGCGTGTTGTAGCCGTACTCGATCTGCAGGCGCGGCAGGAACGTCGTGTTCTCGCCGATCTCCGCGAGGAAGCCCTTCAAGATCGCGTACTGGCCGTCGAGGTCTTCGGGGTCGTGCGCGTTGAACCGTGCCATCTCCCGCCAGGCGCGCCGCCGGTCCGCGTCCAGCTCGGGATCCATCGACAGGTACGGCTCGCCGTTGGTCATCTTCTCGCGGTTGGTTCCCATGGCCGCCATTCAACCTGCGTACGCGCGGCGGTAGTCGGTCGGTGCGACGCCGACGTGGGCGGTGAAGTGCCGCCGCAGGTTCGCGCCCGTGCCCAGGCCGCAGCGTTCCGCGACCTGTTCGACGGAGAGTCCGGTCTTCTCCAGCAACTCCTGGGCGTGCGCGACGCGTTGGGCGAGCAGCCACTGCAACGGCGTGCTGCCGGTCGCGTCGTGCAGGCGGCGGAAGAACGTCCGCTGGCTCATCCCCGCGCGACGGGCCAGTTCGGCGACCGTCAGCGGCTTGTCCAAATGCTTGGTGGCCCACTCCAGGACCGGCGCGATGCTGTCGTCGTCGGTCTCGGGCACATGCCGCGTCACGAACTGTGCCTGGCCACCGGTGCGATGCGCGGGCACGCACAGTTTGCGCGCCAACTGGTTCGCGATGTGCGCGCCGTAGTCCTGCCGCACCAGATGCAGGCACAGGTCGAGCCCCGCCGCCGCGCCCGCGCTGGTGAGGACGTCACCGTCGTCGATGTAGAGCACCGAGTCGTCGACCTCGACCTCAGGAAACCGTTGCGCCAGACGGTCCGTGTACGACCAGTGCGCCGTGGCACGACGTCCGTCCAGAAGTCCTGCCTCGGCGAGCACGAACGCACCGTTGCACAACGCCGCGATGCGCACACCGTTGTCCGCCGCGTCCTGAAGTTCCTTGACCAGCAACGGATCCAGCGGTTCAACGCCGTCCAGCACAGCCTGCGGCACGGACGGCACGATGATCGTGTCCGCGCCTTGGAGGCCCTCCAAGCCGTGCTCCGGACGCAGCACCCAGCCGTGCTCGGCACGTGGTGCCGCGGGGTTCAGGCCGCACAACCGCAGCGTGTACCAGGGATCGAAGTGGTCGACCCCGAACACCACACACGCCAGTCCCGCCTCGTAGACGTCCCACAACGCCGGTGCGTCGTCGTCGGTCACCAAGATCGCCACCACGCTCATGCCCCCCACGGTAGCTGGCAGCAATCGTTCGACAGTCGGCATTTCTGCCACTGTTCGTGCAGAGCGGATCTTGCGAGGGTTGAGGAAAGCAAACAACCCTTGGGGGACAACGCAATGCAGTACGACGTCGCCGTGCTCGGACTCGGTCAGATGGGCTCCGCGCTGGCCGAAGCGTTCCTGAAGGCCGGTCATCGCGTCACGGTCTGGAACCGCACGGAAGCCAAGACCGCGCCACTCGTGGCTCAAGGCGCCCACGCCGCGAGCTCTGCTCTGGCAGCGCAACGATCCGCGCCCGTCGTGGTGGCCTGCGTGCTCGACTACCCGGCGTTGAAGGAGATCCTCGACCCGGACCTGCCCGGAATCCTGGTCAACCTCACCTCCGGCTCCCCGGAACAGGCCCGCGAGATGGCAGGCCCGCGCTATGTCGACGGCGGCATCATGACCACGCCGCCCGGCATCGGCGACCAGCGTTCGATGATCCTCTACAGCGGCGACCAGGACGCGTTCGACGAAGCTCGGAACCTGTTGTCAGCCCTGGCCGAACCAGTCAACCTCGGCGCGGACCCCGGTCTCGCCGCTCTCTACGACACGGCGTTGCTCGGCATCATGTGGGCGACGCTCACGGGTTGGTTGCACGCCAGCGCTCTCGTGACCGCCGACGGCGCCACGGCGGACCACTTCACGCCGCTTGCCACTCGCTGGCTCGGCCCGGTCGCCGGGTTCATCAGCACCTACGCCGAGCAGGTCGACAACGGCAGTTACCCCGGCTCCGACGCGACCCTCGACGTGCACCTGGCCACGCTCGACCACCTCGTGCACGCCAGCGAGGTCCGCAAGATCGACGCGACACTGCCCCGGCTGTTCCACGACTACGCCCGGCAGGCGGTCGAGGCGGGCCACGGCACGGACGGCTGGGCCAGGATCATCGAGCAGTTGCGGACGGCGTGAGATGGACTGGCCCGGACTGCTCGACGCCACGGCCCACGACTGCGCGAAGGTGCTGGGCACCCTCCCCGAGGACGGTTTTTCCAGGCGTGCCACAGGATTGGACTGGTCGTGCCGCGTCACGCTCGACCACGTCGTCGAGGGCCTGCTCGGCTACACCGCCCTGCTGACCACGCGTGCCGAGCGCCGCTGGACCAGCCTGCTCGGTTCGTTGCGCCCCGGCCTGCCACTCGAACACTGCCTTGAAGGCCTCACAACGACCGCCAAGTTGTTGTCCCACGCCGTCGCCACAAATCCGGACGCACGGGCGTGGCACCCGTGGGGCCCCTCGGACGCGACAGGGTTCGCGGCGATGGGCATCACCGAGCTCGCGATGCACACTCACGACATCACGCAAGCGTTTGGCGTGGACTGGCGCCCAGAGCACTGTGCGCCGGTCATCGAGCGGTTGTTCCCTGATGCGCCACAGCATTCCGATGCGGTCGAGCTGCTGCTGTGGTGCACCGGGCGCGCAGAACTGCCCGGTGTGCCGCGACAAGAGAAGTGGCAGTGGCACGCCGCGTAGATTCACGTCATGCGCGTGCTCTTCGCCAGCATGGCCGCGGTCGGCCACACCTACCCGTTGATCCCGCTGGCCCTCGCCCTGCGCGACGCCGGGCACGAGGTCTGCTTCGCGGTCGGCGACGACATGCACCCCGAACTGGATCGGCTGGGGCTGCGGCCGTTCCGCCCCGGCCTGGTGTTCGGCGAGATCTACGCCGAGGACATCGCGCCGGAGCTGGAACGCGTCCTGCCCGACCTGGTGATCAGCGGGTGGTCCGTGCCCGAGGTGTTCAGGGAGGCGCGCCGCCGGGCGTTCCCGGTGCTGTGGCACGGGTTCGGCCGCATGTTCCCCGAGAACATCGGGCTGGCGCGGCCGGAAGGTGGCAGGCATCTCGACATCTGCCCGCCTTCGTTGCAGGACAAGGGTTTCACCGACGGCCGCATCCTGCTGCGACCCGTTCCGCACGCGACGCCCGGCGAGGTGCCACAACGCACCCACGAGAAGCTGATCTACGTCACGTTCGGAACGGTGTTCACCAACGACGACCTGCTCGAGTCAGCGGTGCGCGGTCTCCAAAGCCTCGACGCCCAGGTCGTGGTCGCATGGCCCGGGAACTGGCTCCCGCAGGCCGAAGTGATCAAGCAGGCGGACGTCGTCGTCCACCACGGCGGGAGCGGCACGATGCTGGCCGCTCTGGCCGAGGGGGTTCCACAGGTCGTGCTCCCGCAAGGCGCCGATCAGTTCGGCAACGCTCAAGCGCTCGTCGAGTCCGGCGCCGGTGTGCGAGCACTGAGTGCTGACGCGATCGCGGAGAGCGCACGACTGTTGCTTGTGGACGGAGAACACCGGGAAGCCGCAGGTCGGATGGCGGAGGAGATACGTCACATGCCTTCGCCGAAGGAAGTTGCGGACAGTCTGGCGGACGTTGTGTAACACTGTTTTTTATGAAGGCAAGCCGCCTGCGCTTCGGGATGAACCTGTGGCCGCCGTTCCTGTTCGCCGGGATCCGAGTGCAAGAGATCTCTCCGGACTACCGGTACGCGCGGGTCAAGATGCGTCTGCGCCCGTGGAACCGCAACTTCTTCGGCACCCACTTCGGCGGCTCGCTGTTCGCGATGACCGACCCGTTCTGGGTGTTGCTGCTGTTCAACCAGCTCAAAGGCCAGCACGTCGTGTGGGACCAGGCCGGCGAGATCGAGTTCGTCGAGCCTGGCCGCGGCACGGTCCACGCGGAGTTCCGGCTGACCGACGAGCACGTCGAGCAGGTGCTGGAGCAGACCGCGGCCGGCGAGAAGGCGTTGATCTGGTTCGAGACCGATGTGGTCGGGCAGGATGGAACCGTGATCGCACGGGTGAAGAAGCAGGTCTACGCGCGGCGCAAGCGCGGCAAGCAGCTCGCGCATGCGTGAGGCGTTCGGAGCGGTCTTCGACCTGGAACCGGGCTACCTGAACACGGCCTCGATCGGGGTGCCTCCCCGGCACGTCGCCGACGCGGTCTCGGCTGCTCAGGACCGGTGGCGGCGCGGCCAGGACACCTCGTCGTCGTTCAACGAGGCCGTCGAGACGTCCCGCGCGGCGTTCGGGCGGCTCATCGGTGTTCCGGCGGAGTCCGTCGCGTGCGGTGCCACGGTCTCGCAGTTCGTCTCACTGGTGGCGCAGGCGTTGCCCAAGGCGTCGAAGGTCTTCGTCGAACCAGGCGAGTTCACCAGCGTCTCGCTGCCGTTCGTCGCGGCGGGCCACCGGATCGTGTCCACAGTGGACGAGGCGGACCTCGTCGCGGTGAGCGTGGTTCAGTCGGCGGACGGTGCGATCGCGGACCTCTCGATGCTGCGGAACTGCGGCAAACCGGTGCTGCTGGACGTCTCGCAGGCCGCCGGGTGGATGCCGTTGTCGTTGGCGTGGGCCGATTTCGTCGTCGGTGTCGCCTACAAGTGGCTGATGTCGCCGCGCGGCGCGGCGTGGATGGCGGTGCGCCCGGACCGCATGGACTTCCTCAGGCCGTTGGCGGCCAACTGGTACAGCACCGGGGAGAACTACGGCACCGAGCTGGTGCTCCGTTCGGACGCGCGGCGGTTCGACCTCTCGCCGACGTGGCACGCGCACGTCGGTGCGGCGGTCGCGCTCCCGTGGGTGGCGTCGCTGGACCTGGAGGCCGTGCGCGCGCACTGCGTGAATCTGACGGATCACCTCCTCACCGGACTGGGGCTGGCCCCCAGTGGTTCGGCGATCGTCTCAGTAGACATTCCCCACGTTTCGGGCGTCGTCTCGTCTGTTCGTGCAGGTCGCACACGGTTTGCGTGTCACCTCTACAACACGATCGAGGACATCGATCGGGTGCTCAAAGCGCTTGGCTGACCGCCGTCCGTTACCGTGGTTCCTTGTGTCGGAACCACGTCAGTCACCTGAAGAGGTGACCCAGAGCCTGCCTCGCTTCCCACCGAGGCCGACCGACACCGCGCCGCTCTACCCGGCCGACGAGCTGATGAAGCTCCAGTCGATCATGGACAACCGCCAGGGGCACCTGCCCCCGCAGCCTCCTTCGCAGCAGAAGAGGACGTGGGTGGGCAAGGCCCTGGCGCTCGTCGGCGTCGCGGTGGTGTCGGGCTTCGTCTGGTGGGTGCTGCAGCCGTCGGATCCGGTGGACAAGCCGGTCGCGCAGCCCCAGAAGACCGCGGGGGAGTTCGAGTTCAGCACCGTGCCGGAGCTCCCCGAGCCGGTGAAGGACAGCGACTGCGCCGCCCACGCCTCCGGGCAGACGGGCACGTTCCTCAAGACCACGCAGTGCCTCCAGCTGACGCGGGCCTTCTACACGGCCAAGCTGCCGGACGGACGGACCGTCTACTCGTCGGTGTCCGTGGTGAAGATGAAGAGCGCGGCCGACGCGAAGGCGTTGCGCGAGCTGACCCAGAAGGACGGCACCGGAAACATCAAGGACCTGGTGCTGGACAAGGCGATCAGCGTGCCGCCGCTGACCACGCTGGCCAACGGCGGGTACGCCTCGGAGCAGCGCGACCAACTCGTGGTGATCGTCGAGTCGGACTCCCCGGCCAAGGGGACCGACGCGCTCGCGCACAACAAGGAGATGAAGAAGGTCTCCAACGACGCGATCCGTCTCGCGTCTTCCTTCGGGGACTAACCGGAAGCGACACCCGGCATCGTGATGGACGCCGGGTTCGTACCGGCCGCCTTGCGCCACCGCGTCGCCCGCACCGCCGCCGCCGTCAACGCGTCCAGCGCGGAGGTCCGCAGCGCCGACTCGTCCGTGCGCTCCAGCACCCCGCGCCACGCCGCGCACGTGTCCTGCTCGACGGCGACCAGCGCGGCCAGTGCAGAAGGCCCGTCCGACACCGGAGCCGGCGGCAGGTAGGCGGCGGCGGGCGGGTTCGGGGTCGCGCCCTTGTCCCGCAGCCACCGCTCGGTCGTGTCCCGGCGGGCCCGGTGCGCGTTCGCACCCTCCGCGACCGCCGCGGCCTGGTTGCCCAGGAACGCCGACACCATGCCGTAGGTCCACAACGCCGCGTGCTCGGTGCCGAGCGCGGTCTGAACGGAATCCACGCTCATACGAGCACCTCCCGCAACGAAGCACAGCCGGCGGCCACCGACCCGACGAGACCGGCGCGGTAGCTGGGCAGGGTCGCCACGATCGCCGACGCGTCGCGCACCGACTCGTCGAGCGCGGTCTTCAACGCCGCGAGCGGGTCCGGCGGAGTGGGCGGCGTCGTGGGCGCGGGCGGTGCCGTCGACGAGAGCGGCGGGCGTTCGCGGTCGACCTCGGCCTGCAGCAGCTTGGCGTGCGTTTCACGGGCGGTGGCGATCTCCGCGGCACCCGGCACCGTCGTGAGCGTCTTGGCCAGCGCGGCATCCGCCCGTGCCTGGGCCGCGAGCGCCGACAACGGGTCCGGCGGCGGTGGCGTCGGAGGTTCTGTGGTGCACGCAACGGCGAGCGGTGCGGCGGCCACCGCGAGCAGCACACGGCGGCGGCTGACCGATTCGGAGATCACGCGAACCCATATTGCCAGCAGCCGTGCGGCGCGGTGGGAGCCGGGCAAAGGAGATAGTCTGGGCGTCCACGGCCGCCGAAACACCGTCGGCCGGGGTTTTCATGCGTTCGAACTGAAGGAGACACCACGTGTCCAGCCCGCCGCGCGGAGAGCTTGCCGCGCAGCTAGCACCCGTTGTGCGGGAAGCGCTCGAAGCGATCGGCTTCGACCTCGACGCACTCGACGTGAATCAGGCTGGGCGCCGCCGTCTGGTCAAGGTCGTCGTGGACGGCGAGGACGGCATCGGGCTCGACGAGGTCGCCGAGGCGAGCCGGGTGGTCTCCGCCGCGCTCGACGAGCACGACCACATCATCAACGGGCCGTACACCCTCGAGGTCACCTCGCCGGGTGTCGACCGCCCCCTGACGCGCCCGCGCCACTGGAAGCGCGCGCACCTGCGTCTCGTGAAGATCAAGCAGCCGGAGCAGGCCGAGTGGTTCGGCCGGGTCGGCGAGTGCGACGAGACCGGTGTCGAGCTGCTGCACAAGGACGAGCTGCGGCGCGTGGAGTACCGCCACATCGAACGCGCGGTCATGGAGATCGAGTTCAAGCAGCCGCCGGTCGAGGAACTGGCTCGGCTCACTCGGAAAGCACCGAAGGAGGAGCCGAGGTGAACGTCGACATCGCCGCCCTGAGGGCGATCGAACGTGAAAAGGACATCCCCTTCGAGACGGTCCTGGAGGCGATCGAGTCAGCGCTGCTGACCGCCTACAAGCACACCGAAGGGCACCACGCGCACTCGCGCGTGGAGATCGACCGCAAGACCGGCGTCGTGCGCGTGCTCGCGCAGGACCTGGGTCCGGACGGCGCGGTGCAGGAGGAGTGGGACGACACTCCTGAAGGCTTCGGCCGCATCGCCGCCACCACCGCGCGGCAGGTCATCCTGCAGCGCCTGCGCGACGCCGAGCACGAGCGCACCTTCGGCGAGTTCGCCGCCAAGGAGGGCGAGATCATCGCCGGTGTCGTGCAGCGCGACGCCCGCGCGAACGCCCGCGGCATGGTCGTCGTGCAGGTCGGTGACACCGAGGGCGTGCTGCCGCCGGCCGAGCAGGTGCCGGGCGAGCAGTACAACCACGGCGAGCGCATCAAGTGCTACGTCGTGAGCGTGTCCCGTGGCGCGCGCGGACCGCAGATCGCTCTCTCGCGCACGCACCCGAACCTCGTGCGGCGGTTGTTCGCGCTCGAGGTCCCGGAGATCGCGGACGGCACCGTGGAGATCCCCGCGGTGGCACGTGAGGCAGGTCACCGTTCGAAGATCGCGGTGAAATCAACGGTTGCCGGAGTGAACGCCAAGGGCGCCTGCATCGGCCCGATGGGTGCCCGTGTGCGCAACGTGATGCACGAGCTCGGCGGCGAGAAGATCGACATCATCGACTTCTCCGACGACCCGGCCACTTTCGTCGGGAATGCATTGTCACCAGCGAAGGTTGTGTCCGTGCGGGTGCTCGACGAGCGTGCCAAGACGGCCCGCGTCGTGGTGCCCGACTTCCAGCTGTCGCTGGCGATCGGCAAGGAGGGGCAGAACGCCCGCCTGGCCGCCCGCCTGACCGGCTGGCGCATCGACATCCGCAGCGACGCGGAGTCCCCGGCCGCGGGGGCGGTCACATCCAGTTCGGCCGAATGAGCTCCAGGGGATAGACTTATCAACGGTTCAACGTCGGGTTCGGCAACCCAACACATCGGCCCTGTTCGTACGTGCGTCGGATGCCGTACCCGGACGTTGCCCTCTGAGCTGCTGCGTGTGGTCGCGGTGGACGGTTCGGTGGTTCCGGACCTCCGTCGGCGGCTTCCTGGTCGAGGTGCTTGGTTGCATTTCGATCTCGAATGTCTCCGCAACGCCGAGCGGCGACGGGCGTTCTCGCGGGCCCTCCGGGTCCAGGGAGCACTCGACGTCGCTTTGTTGCGCGAGCACCTGGAGCAGCACGGGAAATCGACCGGGGGACAGCCCCTCGGTCAGCAAGAAACAAGGAAGCAGGTCGACCCGTCATGAGTCAGCCGTGAAGCTGAAGACATGAACGCGCGACGTTAAGACGAGGTCGATGGGACTTGCCCGCCGGCCTCACGACCAAGGAGAGCAGTGGCAGGCAAGGCCCGCGTGCACGAGCTCGCGAAAGAGCTCGGTGTTACGAGCAAGGAAGTTCTGAACAAGCTCGCCGAACAGGGCGAGTACGTGAAGTCCGCGTCGTCGACCGTCGAGGCCCCCGTGGCCCGGCGGCTTCGTGACGCCTACGAAGCCAAGTCCTCGAAGCCGTCGGCTCCCAAGCCGTCCGCTCCGAAGCCGAAGGCACCCGCACCCGCGGCTGCCGCAGCGCCCGCCGCACCGGCGGAGTCGAAGCCGGCAGCGACCACCGACAGCAAGCCCGCGGCCCCGTCCGCGCCGAAGGCCATGCCCGGCCCGAAGCCCGCGGCTCCGCGTCCCCCGGCCCCCAAGCCCGCGCCCGCCGCTCCGGCCGCGCAGGCTCCGGCCGCGCCCGTCCAGCAGCCCCAGGCTCCGGCCGCCGCCGCACCGGCACCCGCCGCGTCGGCTCCGGCCGCTCCCAAGGCTGCCCCGGCTCCCGGCGCCAAGCCGGGTGGCCCGCGTCCGGGCCCGCGCCCGGCTCCGCAGCAGCAACAGCCCGCACCGCAGCAGCCGCAGGCTCCGGCCGCGTCCGCTGGTGGGCAGCAGTCCCCGTCCGTGGTGCCGCCGCGCACGCAGGCTCCCAAGCCCGCTGGCCCGCGTGCCCCGCGTCCGGGCAACAACCCGTTCGGCGTCGGTGGCGGCAACGCTCCCGCGCCGCGTCCCGGACCTCGTCCCGGCCCGAGGCCTGAGCAGGGCGGCGACCGCCCCGCGGGTGGCCCGAAGCCCGGCGACCCCCGTCCGGCTTCCCCCCGTCCGGGTGGTGCGCCCGGTCAGGGTGGTCCGCGCCCGGCAGCAGCCCAGGGCGGCGGCCGTCCCGGCCCCGGCCAGGGTGGTCCTCGTCCCGGTGGCCCCGGTCAGGGCGGTCCCCGCCCCAACCCGGGCAACATGCCCCCGCGGCCGAACCCCGGCATGATGCCGGGCCGTCCGGCCGGTGGCGGCGGTGGCGGTCGTCCCGGTCCTGGTGGCGGCGGTGGCCGTCCCGGTGGCGGTGGCGGTCGTCCCGGTGGTGGCGGCGGCGGTGGCGGCTTCCGCGGCGGCGGTGGCGGTGGCGGCGGTGGCGGCTTCCGTCCCGGTGGCGGCGGTGGCGGTGGCGGCGGCTTCCGTCCCGGTGGCGGCGGTGGCGGTGGCGGCGGCTTCCGTCCCGGCGGTGGTGGCGGTGCCGGTGGCGGCGCCCCGGCCGGTGGTGGCGGCGGTTTCCGCGGTCGTCCCGGTGGTGGCGGCGGCGCTGGTCGCGGCGGTACCGCTGGTGCCTTCGGTCGTCCCGGTGGTCCGGCGCGTCGTGGACGCAAGTCCAAGCGGCAGAAGCGCCAGGAGTACATGGACAACATGCAGGCGCCTTCGGTCGGTGGCGTCCGCCTGCCCAAGGGGCAGGGCGAGACGATCCGCCTGCCGCGCGGTGCCTCGCTGACCGACTTCGCCGACAAGATCAACGCCAACCCGGCGTCGCTCGTGCAGGTGCTGTTCCACCTGGGCGAGATGGTCACGGCGACCCAGTCGGTGTCCGACGAGATCCTGGAGCTGCTCGGCTCCGAGATGAACTACGTCGTGCAGGTCGTGTCCCCCGAGGAGGAGGACCGCGAGCTGCTCGAGACGTTCGACATCACCTACGGCGAGGACGCCGGTGACGAGGACGACCTGCAGGTTCGCCCGCCGGTCGTGACCGTCATGGGTCACGTCGACCACGGTAAGACCCGACTGCTCGACACCATCCGCAAGGCGAAGGTGCACGAGGGTGAAGCCGGTGGCATCACCCAGCACATCGGTGCCTACCAGGTGGAGACCGAGCTCGAGGGCAACCCGCGCCTCATCACCTTCATCGACACCCCGGGTCACGAGGCGTTCACCGCCATGCGTGCCCGTGGTGCGAACTCGACCGACATCGCGGTCATCGTCGTCGCCGCTGACGACGGCGTGATGCCGCAGACGGTCGAGGCGATCAACCACGCCCAGGCGGCGTCGGCCCCGATCGTGGTGGCGGTCAACAAGATCGACAAGGAAGGCGCCAACCCGGCCAAGATCCGTCAGCAGCTGACGGAGTACGGCCTGGTCGCCGAGGAGTACGGCGGCGACACGATGTTCGTCGACATCTCCGCGAAGCAGGGCATCAACATCGATGGGCTGTTGGAAGCCATCCTGTTGACGGCCGACGCGTCGCTGGACCTCCGCGCCAACCCGGCGATGGAGGCCCAGGGTGTCGCGATCGAGGCGCACCTCGACCGCGGTCGAGGTCCGGTCGCCACGGTGCTCGTCCAGCGAGGCACGCTCCGCGTCGGCGACTCGATCGTCGCGGGCGACGCCTACGGCCGCGTCCGTCGCATGGTCGACGAGCACGGCGACGACGTGCACGACGCGACCCCGTCGCGTCCGGTGCAGGTCATCGGTCTGACGTCGGTGCCGCGCGCTGGTGACTCGTTCCTCGTCGTCGACGAGGACCGCGTCGCCCGGCAGATCGCCGAGCGTCGCCAGGCCCGCACTCGCAACGCGCAGAACGCCGCCAAGCGCAAGCGCGTCAGCCTCGAGGACCTGGACGCGGCGCTCAAGGAAACCAGCCAGCTCACCTTGATCATCAAGGGTGACAACTCGGGTACCGTCGAGGCCCTCGAGGACGCGCTCATGAAGATCGAGGTCGGCGACGACGTCGAGCTGCGCGTGGTCCACCGCGGTGTCGGTGGCATCACCGAAGGCGACATCAACCTCGCCGTGGCCTCCTCCGCCATCGTCCTGGGCTTCAACGTCCGGGCCGAGGGCAAGGCGACCGAGCTCGCGAACCGCGAGGGCATCGACGTTCGCTACTACACGGTCATCTACCAGGCGATCGACGAGATCGAGGCGGCCCTCAAGGGTCTCCTCAAGCCGGAGTACGAAGAGGTCCAGCTCGGCCGCGCCGAGATCCGCGACGTCTTCAAGTCCTCCAAGGTCGGCACGATCGCGGGTTGCATGGTCCTGTCGGGCGAGATTCGCCGCAACGCCAGGGCGCGCCTCCTCCGTGACGGCAAGGTGATCGCGGAGAACCTCCCGATCAGCTCGCTCAAGCGGTTCAAGGACGACGCCACCGAGGTTCGCGAAGGTTTCGAGTGTGGTCTCACGCTCGGCAACTACAGCGACCTCAAGCTCGAGGACATCATCGAGACCTACGAGATGCGCGAGAAGCCGCGCGCGTAGTGGCTTGATGGGGGTGCGGGGCCATTTAACCGGTGGCTCCGCACCCTTTTCTTCTGGAGGATCTTGCCCATGTACGTGGGGGCTCTGGAACTGGACGTGCTCTTGGGCGACGTCCACTCGTTGAAGGAGAAGCGCTCGGTGGTCCGGCCCGTCGTGGCCGAGCTGCGCAAGCGCTTCGAAGTTGCCGCTTCCGAGGCCGGTCATCAGGATCTGCATCGGCGCGCGTTGATCGGTGTCGCAGTCGTTGCGGGCGATGCCGAGCACGTCAGGGACGTCCTGTCCGGCTGTGAAAGGCTGGTTGCCGGACGTCCCGAACTGGAACTGCTCTCCGCCCGGACGCGTTTGCTGGGGCCGGAGGACGACTAGGAAGGGGAGGCTCGTGGCCGACACGGCACGTGCCCGCAAGCTCGCCAAGCGGATCTCGCAGATCGTGGCCTCGGCTCTGGAGCACGAGGTCAAGGATCCGCGCCTGGCTCGCGTCACGATCACGGACACCAAGGTGACCGGAGATCTGCACGACGCGACCGTTTACTACACCGTTCTGGGTGAGCGGTTGGACTCCGAGCCCGACTTCGCCGGCGCTGCTGCGGCGCTGGAGAAGGCGAAGGGTGTTCTGCGGTCGATGGTCGGGGCTCAGACCGGGGTCCGGTTCACGCCCACGCTGACCTTCATGACCGACACCGTGCCCGATGCGGCCCGGAAGATGGACGAGTTGCTCGCCAAGGCTCAGGCTGCCGACGCCGAGGTGGCTCGGTTGGCGGCGGGGGCGTCTCCTGCCGGTGACGCCGATCCGTACAAGGCGCCTCGTGAAGACGACGAGGACGAGGACTGATTTTCCGCCGGGGGACCTTTCGAGGTCCCCCTTGGTGGTTTATGGGATGGAAACTGTCTTGTCCGAGGGTGCCCTGCAGCACATTGAGACGGTGAGCAGCTAACGTCTCCCTGTGGCAGACGACCTGAGCACCACCATTGCCGAGGCCGCGCGGTTACTGGCCGGCGCCCGCGATGTGACCCTTCTCAGTCACATCAACCCCGACGCTGACACGCTCGGGAGTGCCTTGGCTGTCGGACTCGCGCTGCACCGGCGCGGGGTCGCGGTGCGCGTGGCGTTCGGAGAGCCCGAGGTCGTGCCGGAGTCGTTGAAGGCTTTGGACACCGCCGGGCTGTTGGTGCACCGGGACGAGGTGCCTGCCGCGCCTGAGTTGCTCGTGGTCATGGACACCGGCAGCGTGCAGAGGCTGGGGCCGTTGGGTGGACGGGTTGCCGCTTGTACCGGGCCCGTCATCGTCATCGACCACCACGTCTCGAACACGCGGTACGGGACGTTGCACTGCATCGACGAGCACGCCGAGGCGACGGCGCTGATCGCGTTGAAGTTGCTCGACGAGATGGGTGTCGAGGTCGACGAGCCGATCGCGCGGTGCATCTACGCCGGGCTGGTGACGGACACCGGTGGCTTTCGGAAGGCCGGGCCCGCCGCGCACGAGACCGCGGCGCGGTTGCTGGCCACCGGAGTCGATGCCTACAGCGTCACGCGGCCGTTGATGGACGCGCATCCGTTCGCGTACCTGGGCATGTTGTCGCGAGTGCTGGCGAAGGCGGAGCTGGATCAGCGGGCTGCCGGCGGGCTGGGGCTCGTGCACGCGGTGGTCGGGGTGGACGACGCTGCCGGCGTGCGGAGTGAGGAGGTGGAGAGCGTGATCGATGTCGTGCGCTCTGCTTCCGAGGCCGAGGTCGCGGCGGTGTTGAAGGAGTTGCGGCCTGGGTTCTGGTCCGTGTCGTTGCGGGCAGTCAGCCGGGTGGACGTTCGTGAGGTGGCGCAGGTGCTCGGGGGTGGTGGACACCGGCTGGCAGCCGGGTTCACGTTCGACGGCGCTGCGGACCAGGTGGTCGCCGCGCTGAAGGGCGCGTTGGAGCGGGTGGGGTCATGACACGGACTGGAAGCCCGCGGCTGCTGCGGGAGATCAACGACCGGGCTGCGATCGAGACGCTGCTGCGCAGCGGAGCGATGACCCGGGCCGAGCTGGAGGAGGTGATCGGCCTCTCGAAGCCCGCGACCGCTCAGTTGCTGGCGCGGCTCGAGGAGGACGGCATGGTCGTCCGCACCGGGCTGCGTGGTGGCGGGCGCGGACCGCGGGCACAGATGTGGGCGGTCAACGGCGGCGTCGGGTACGTCGCGGCGGTGGCACTGACGCCGGAGCTGATCGACGTGGTCATCGCGGACATCACCGGGTCGCTGCTGGCCGAGCACAGCGCGCCGATGCCTGCTTCCAACACTCTGGCGGTGTTTCGCGAGACCGTGCAGAAGGCGGCCGCTTTGGCCGGACTGCGGCTGGACGCGCTGTCACACGTGGTGGTCGGCACGCCCGGTGCGGTGGATCCGGCGACCGGGCACCTCGGCTTCGCACCACACCTGCCAGGCCTCGTGGACGTAGACCTGCCTTCGACGCTGCGTGAGCTGCTCGGGGCGTCGGTGTCGATCGAGAACGACATCAACCTGGCGGCTCTGGAGGAGATGAGCTCCGGCAAGGCCGTGGGCGTGCGGAACTTCGTGCTCTTCTGGCCGGCGGACGAAATCGGCTCGGCCGTGGTCGTCAACGGCGTGCTGCTCCGAGGCGTCACCGGCGGCGCGGGCGAGATCGACTCGATGCAGATCCCCGGCGGCCGCTACGGCGACCAGGTCGACAGCGACGCCATCGTGGCCCTGGCTTCTTCGCACGGCATCGCGTCCTCGTCCGGCCTGGAAGCCGTCGCCCACGCTCTGACCGCGGGCACGGAAGGCCGCGCATTTCTGTCAGACCTCGCCCGTAGAATCGCATTGGGTCTGGCGAACGTCGTGTGCGTTCTCGATCCGGAACTCGTCCTCTTGTCGGGTGGAGTGGCGCAGGCCGGTGGCGAGACGCTGTGCGACCTGGTGTCGGCGGAACTGCTGAAGCTGGTGGTCCCGCGCACCCCAGTGCACCTCGCCCAGATCACCGCCAACCCCGTGCGCTCGGGAGCCCTGCATTCCGCGCTAGCGGTGGCGCGCGAACGCGTCTTCGGCCTGCCGCAGCGGGCCTAGGGTCGCCCGGTCGGGTGAACATGGGCCGCCTGGTGTCCTGAAACGCTGTTACCAATCCCTCGCGTAACGAGGAAGCGCGCATGGGAGCGGACTACAGCAGTGCGGCCGCGCAATGCGATGCGGTGCGGCCGTGTAGTGCAGTGCGGCCGTGCGGTGTGCGATGCGTGTGATGCGGTGCGGTCATGCAGTGCAGTGCAGTGCGGCCGTGCGGTGCGGTGCGGCCGTGCGGTGCGGCCGTGCGATGCGGCGCGGACGTCCGGTGCAGCGCAGCGCAATGCGATCGTGCAGTGCCGCCGTGCGGGTGCGGTGCCGCCGTGTGATGCGGTGTGGCTGTGCAGCGCGGTGCAGCGCGATCGTGCGGTGCAGTGCAGCCCGGCGCGGTCCTACGGTCGGCTCCAGAAAATTCTTCGAAGAATTTCGGGGACGGGTGTCGGATCGGGGGCGAGGTGTTCGTAGCAGTGGTGAGGCCGCCCACGAGGGGCGGCGCCACCACAGCAGGGGAGCACCACGACCATGAAGCTGACGACCATGACCCAGCTGACCCTCGACGGCGTCGTGCAGGGCAACGGCGGCGCGTCGGACGAGGACCGCAAGGCAGGCTTCGAGCGCGGCGGCTGGGCGCTGGGCAAGGGCGACGACGAAACCCACGCCCTGATCAAGGAGACGTACCACCGAGCCGACGCCTTCCTGTTCGGCCGCCGAACCTACGAGCTCTTCGCCGGCTCGTGGGGTTCCTGGACCGAGCAGGACGCCCCCGGCTGGGAGCCAGTGGTGCACGCGCTGAACGCCCGCCCCAAGTACGTGGCCTCGACAACCCTCGCCGACCCGGCCTGGTCAGGCAGCACCGTGCTGTCCGGCGACCTCGCCGCGGCCATCGCGGACCTGAAGGCCAAGCCGGGCGGCGAGCTGCAGGTGCACGGCAGCGGCACCCTGGTCCGGTGGCTGCTGGCGAACGACCTCGTCGACGAGCTGACCCTGATCACGATCCCGGTGATCGTCGGCCAGGGCACGCGCCTGTTCCCGCAGGCCGGCCCGGACCTCGCGCTCGACCTTGTGGAGTCGCGTGTGGACTCTAAGGGCGTGACGACCCAGGTCTTCCGTCCGGCGGGGCGACCCGTGTACCCGCCAGCGCGTTGACACACGGCCCGTGTACCCGCCAACGCTGAGGCGCAGCCAGCGGCCCGTTGCCGGCCAGCGCCGACGAGGTAGCCAGCTGGCGGCCGCTGGTACCTGCGGTGGGCGGCCGACGCGTGGTCGGCAGGGCGTCCTGCGCACTCGCGACGGGCCGACGCGGTGGCCAGCTGCGGCCGTGTCCCCATCGGTGTGTTCACGCGCTGGTCGGAAGGCGCCCGGCGTATCCGCTGGGTTCGCGCCGTGGCCAGCTGGCGTCCGGTGTGTCGGAGGCGGGCGGTTCCGGTGGTTGGCTGGCATCGGGTGTGCGTGAGTTCGAGGGGTGCGGTGGTCGGGTGGCATCCGGCGTACCCGTGGTGGGCTGGCGCAGTGGGCGGGAGGCGTCCGCCGACCCATGTGCTCGTTGGCCTGGTGTTCTTTGGCCAGGTCTGGGGGCATTTTGGCCCGATTTGGGGGATTTGGGCGGCGGAATGATGGGGCGGCGGGCGTCCGCTGTCGCTGCGAGCTTGCTGAGCTGGGTGTTTGGCGCGTGAGGGAGGATTTTCGGATGCGGTATCTGGTTTCCGTGATCGACGACAAGAGCAATCCCGGTCGGACCGACAGGCAGCCGGCGATCAGCGAGTTCAACGAGCGGTTGATCGCCGAGGGCTATTGGGTGTTCGCGGGCGGGCTGGCTGACACCGGTACGGCCACGGTGATCGACAACCGGGGGGAGCGGGCGGTGTTCAGCGATGGGCCGTTCGTCGAGTCGAAGGAGTACCTGGCCGGGGTTTGGGTTTGGGAGGCGCCCGATTTGGACGTTGCGCTCAAGCTCGCGGCTGAGGCTTCGAAGGTTTGTGACCGGAAGATCGAGGTGCGGCCGTTCCTGTGAACGTGAACGCGAACATGGACGCGAGCGCGAGCGCGAGCATGAGCGACGTCGACGAGGCGGTCAGCCGGGCCCACCGCGAGGAGTGGGCGAGGGTGGTTGCGGCTCTGACCAGGCGGTTTGGGGATCTCGACACGGCTGAGGAGGCGGCGGCCGAGGCGTTTGCGACGGCCGTTGAGCGGTGGGCCGCGGACGGTGTGCCGCCCAACCCCGGCGCGTGGTTGACCACTACGGGCACCAGGAAGGCCATTGATCGGATTCGGCGCGAGAGCAAGCGGGATGACAAGCAGAAGGAGGCTCAGATGGCGTATCACGACGAGGCTGAGCCGGCGAGCGTCATCGAGGACGATCGGCTCAGGTTGATCTTCACGTGCTGTCATCCGGCGTTGGCGGTGGAGGCGCGGGTGGCGTTGACGTTGCGGATGGTCGGCGGCTTGACGGTGCCGGAGATCGCCAACGCGTTCCTCGTGGCCGAAAGTGCTGTGGGGCAACGGATCACGCGGGCCAAGGCCAAGATCAAGGCGGCGAGGATCCCGTATCGCGTGCCTGCGCGGGAGGATCTCGCGGAACGTGTCGGGGGTGTGCTCACGACGTTGTACCTCGTGTTCAACGAGGGGTATTTGGCCACGGGGGCCGGCACCGACCCGGTGAGGCACGAGCTGACTGCGGAGGCGATCAGGCTCACGCGGCTGATTCACGCGCTGCTGCCGGACGACGGTGAGGTGACCGGGCTGCTGGCGTTGATGTTGCTCACGGAGGCGCGCAAACCAGCACGGATTTCCGCAGAGGGCGAACTCGTAGCGCTCGACGAGCAGGACCGCGGCGAATGGGACACGGAGCTGATCGCCGAGGGCCATCAGTTGGTGCGACAAAGACTCGCGACAGGGGTCGCTCCTGGGCGGTACCAGATTCTGGCCGCGATCAACGCCGTGCACACCGATGCCCGCGACATGCGCGACACCGACTGGGGGCAGATCCTCGCGCTCTACAACCTGCTCGTCCGAGTCGACCCGTCGCCGATCGTCGAGCTCAACCGGGCCATCGCGGTGGCGGAGCTGGACGGGCCGCAGGTGGCGCTGAAGATCGTCGACCGGCTCGAAGAACTCACCGGCTACCACGCCTTCCACGCCACGCGCGCTGATCTGTTGCGCAGGCTCGGGCGCACGAGTGAGGCGCGGGAGGCGTACGACAAGGCCATCGAGTTGGCCGGTAACACCGCCGAGACCGCCGGTCTGATTCGGCGCCGCGATCGGCAGTGGTCCTAGTCACCGGCGGAAACCTCGGCTGACCACCTAGGTTCGACGTGTGGAGGATCGGGTTCCCGCGCGGCGGGTCATCGGGCTGGCGGTGCCTGCTCTGGGGGTGTTGGCGGCCGAGCCGTTGTACGTGCTCGTCGACACGGCGGTGGTCGGGCATCTCGGGGCGCTGCCGCTGGCCGGGCTCGCGCTCGGCGGGGTGTTGCTGACGCAGGTGTCGACGCAGCTCACGTTCCTCTCGTACGGCACGACGGCGCGCACGGCGCGGCTGCACGGGGCGGGCAGGCGGCGGGACGCTGTCGAGGAGGGTGTTCAGGCGACTTGGCTGGCCCTCGCCGCGGGACTCCTCGTGATCGTGCTGGGACAGGTGTTCGCGCGGCCGTTGGCTGAGGTGCTCGCGGGCAAGGGCGCTGTGGCGGACGCGGCGGTCGAGTGGGTGCGGATCGCGTTGTTCGGGGCGCCGTTCATCCTCGTCACGATGGCCGGCAACGGGTGGATGCGCGGCGTTCAGGACACCAAGCGGCCACTCAAGTACATCCTGATCGGCAACGGGATCAGCGCGGTGTTGTGCCCGGCGCTCGTCTACGGCGCGGGGTGGGGGCTTGAGGGGTCGGCCATCGCCAACGTCGTGGCGCAGGTGCTCGCCGCGTCCCTCTTCTTCAAGGCGCTCATCAGCGAGAAGGTCCACCTCGCGCCGCACTACAAGGCCATGCGCGCGCAGCTCGGCATGGGGCGTGATCTCGTCCTGAGGAGCTTGGCGTTCCAGGCGTGCTTCATCAGCGCGGCTTCGGTGGCGGCACGGACGTCCGTGGCGGCCGTGGGTGCGCATCAGGTCGTGTTGCAGTTGTGGACGTTCCTGGCGCTTGTGCTGGACTCGTTGGCGATCGCGGCGCAGTCGCTGGTGGGTGCGGCACTCGGGGCGTCGAAACGGCTCCAGGCCGAGAAGCTGGCGTGGCAGGTCACGCGGTACGGGCTGGTGTTCGGGATCGGGCTCGGCGTCGTTTTCGCCGCGCTGGCAACGGTTCTGCCGCAGGCGTTCACGTCGGATCAAGGGGTGCTCGCGGAAATCCCCAACGCGTGGTGGTTCTTCGTTGCACTGCAACCGATCGCGGGCGTGGTGTTCGCGTTGGACGGGGTGCTGCTGGGCGCCGGCGACGTGAAGTTCATGCGCACGGCGACGCTCGGCTCAGCGGTGATCGGGTTCCTGCCGCTGGTGTGGGCCGCGTACGCGTTCGGGTGGGGGCTCGCGGGGATCTGGACCGGGTTGTCGGCGTTCATGGTGCTGCGGCTCATCGCGGTCGTCCACCGCACCAGAACAGGGAAGTGGGCCGTCGAGGGCGCGGTCAGGTGACCCCCGAACGGCCGCTGTGTCCGACCTCACGGCATGAAATCGTTACCAAGAAGGTTGTTTAGGCGATGTAACTAATGTCTGCCCGCCTCCGACCTGGGGAGAGTGCCGTCTTGCCGTCGGTCGATCGCGCCACCCGACTCTCGTGGCTGATCTGGACCACCGCCGTCTTCGTCTACTTCGCCGCCGTCTTCCACCGCACCACGCTCGGCGTCGCCGGGCTGGAGGCGAGTGAGCGGTTCGGGCTCGGACCCGCGCAGCTCGGTGTGTTCACCGTGCTGCAGATCGGTGTCTACGCCCTCATGCAGATCCCGACCGGTCTGCTCGTGGACCGCTTCGGTCCGCGCAAGATCCTCACCGTCGCCGCGCTGCTCATGGGCACCGGTCAGCTGCTCTTCGCCGTCGCCGACTCGTATGCGCTGGGCCTGACCGCGCGCGCCGTGCTGGGCATGGGTGACGCGATGACGTTCATCAGCGTGATCCGCATCGTCGCGGCGCACTTCCCGCCACGCCAGTACTCGCTGGTCGTCGCAATTACGGCGGCCCTCGGCGGTGTCGGCAACCTCGTCGCCACCGTGCCGCTGACGCTCATGCTCGGCTCGATCGGGTGGACGTGGGCGTTCCTCATCGCCGGTGGCATCACCGCGCTGTACTCGGTCGTGGCGCTCCTGCGGATCAAGGACGTGCCGCACGGCTTCACCGCTCCGAAGCCGGAAACCGTGCCGTTCAAGAAGATCTGGCCCAAGGTGCGGCAGGCGTGGAGCGTGCCCGGCACCCGGCTCGGGTTCTGGGCGCACTTCAGCACCATGTCGACGCCGGCCGTGCTCGGCCTGCTGTGGGGGTACCCGTACCTCGTGCAGGCGCAGGGCATGTCGGCCAAGGCGGCGTCGTCCACGCTCGGATTGCTGGTCATCGGCGCGATCGTGGCCAGTCCGATCGTTGGCGCGCTCTTCTCTCGCAACCCCGAGTGGCGCATGCCGATCGCGGGCGGGTTCCTGGCGTTCGCGCTCACCGGGTGGGCCGTGCTGCTGCTGTGGCCGGGCGGTCACGTGCCGGTGCCGGTCATCGCCGTGGTGTTCCTCGTGCTCACGGTGGGCGGACCGATCTCGGGCGTCGCGTTCGCGCTGGCCCGCGACTACAACCCGTCGCACCGCCAGTCCACGGCGAGCGGCCTGGTCAACGTCGGTGGCTTCCTCGCCGTCACGGTGGCGGCGCTCGGTGTCGGCGTGCTGCTGGACGTCACCGAGAACCTGCTCACGCCTCAGACGTCGTTCCGAGTGGCGCTCAGCTTCTGCGTCGTGGTGCTCGCGGTCGGCGGCTGGCGGATGCTCGTGTGGTGGCGGCGCGCGCGTGCCGCGGTGTTCGCCGCTGAGGAGCGTGGTGAGACGGTGCCGGTGCAGTTGCGGCGTCGGCGCTGGGACGCGTTGCGCGTCGCTTAAGCTTTCCCGCCGTGAAACCCTCTGTTGCACCGGGCCTGGTCGTCGTCGACAAGCCGGACGGCATGACCTCGCACGACGTGGTGGCGCGTGTGCGCAGGATTCTCGGCACCCGCAAGGTCGGGCACGCCGGCACGCTGGACCCGATGGCGACCGGCGTGCTCGTGCTCGGCATCGAGCGCGCGACGAAGCTCCTCGGCCACCTCGCGCTCGACAGCAAGGCCTACCTCGCGACGATCGTGCTCGGCTCGTCCACCACCACGGACGACGCCGAGGGCGAGACCTTGTCCACTGTGGACGCGAGTGACGTCCAGGACGACGCCATCGCGGCCGAGATCGCGAAGCTGACCGGCCCGATCCAGCAGGTGCCGTCGGCCGTGTCCGCGGTGAAGATCGACGGCAAGCGTGCTTACGCGCGGGTGAGGGCGGGCGAACAGGTCGAGATCCCCGCACGACCCGTAACGGTGCATCGGTTCGACGTCCTGTTCACGCGCCGTGAGGACAAGACGGTGCTCATCGACGTGATGGTCGAGTGCTCCTCCGGCACCTACGTGCGCGCGTTGGCACGTGACCTCGGCGCGGCGCTCGGCGTCGGTGGGCACCTGGGTGCGTTGCGGCGCACCAGGGTCGGCCCGTTCGACCTCCGCGTGGCCAAGACGCTGCAGCAGCTGGAGGAGACGCCCGGCCTGTCGCTGGACCTCGACTCGGCGGTCGCCACGGCGTTCCCGCGCCGCGACATCGACCCGGTGGAGGCCTCGGCGCTCTCGCACGGGCAGCGGCTCAAGGCGGGCGGGATCGACGGCACCTACGGCGTGTTCGGGCCGGACGGGCACGTGATCGCGCTCGTGAAGGACGAGGGCACCGCGGCCAAGCCCGTCGTCGTGCTGAGCCCGGCTGGGTGAGGCCGCGAACCCGTCGTAGGCTGATCACCGTGCAACGCTGGCGCGGACTAGATCACCTTCCCGGCGGCTGGGGCCGCTGCGTCGTCACCATCGGCGTGTTCGACGGTGTCCACAAAGGCCACCAGGCTCTGATCGGCAGGGCTGTCGAGCTCGCGAGCGAACGAGGCCTGCCGTCCGTGCTCATGACCTTCGACCCGCATCCGTCCGAGGTGGTCCGGCCGGGGAGTCACCCCGCGCAGCTGACCACGTTGCGGCGCAGGGCGGAGCTGGTCGAGGAGCTCGGCATCGACCACTTCGTCGTGGTGCCGTTCAGCCTCGAGACCAGCAGGATGCCCGCGGCCGAGTTCGTCCACGAGATCCTCGTCGAGAAGCTCCACGCGGCCGCTGTCGTGGTGGGTGAGAACTTCACCTTCGGGCACAAGGCGGCGGGTAACGTCGAACTGCTGCGCCGGCTCGGGCAGCGGTTCGGATTCGTGACCGAGGGGGCTGATCTGGTGTCCGCTGACGAGGTGACCTACTCGTCGACCTACATCCGCGCGTGCATCGACGCCGGCGACGTGAAGGCCGCGGCCGAGGCACTCGGCCGGCCGCATCGGCTCGAAGGGATCGTCGTCAAGGGCGACGGACGCGGCAAGGACCTGGGATTCCCGACGGCGAACCTGTCGACGCCGAAGTTCGCGGCTGTTCCGGCTGACGGTATTTACGCGTGCTGGTTCACCGACTCGAAGGGTAAGAAGCTCAAGGCGGCGGTCAGCGTCGGGACGAACCCGACGTTCTCCGGCCGTGAGCGCCGGATCGAGGCGTTCGTGCTGGACGTGGACGAGGACTACTACGGGCAGAGGGTCGCCGTGGACTTCGTCGACAGGCTGCGCGGGATGGTGAAGTTCGACTCCGTCGAGGCGCTTCTCGAGGAAATGCACCGAGATGTAGACCGAACGAGGGAACTGCTGGCCGAGTCGTGACCGTCAGATTGGGCGAAGCGGACGTGGGGGCGTCCGCAGGCTGGCAGGATGCGGTGCGGAACGGTGCATACAGGAGAGGTCAAGGTGGAGGACCACAAGATCGTTCAGCGCAACCTCGCGCTTCAGCGGGAGTGGTACGGGGAACCTCTGGGTGACCGAGTGCGCCGGCTGGTCGTGGCCTTCAACGTGTCACAGGCTCAGCTCGCGGACGTGCTGGGCATCAGCGCGCCGATGCTCAGCCAGGTGATGAGCGGTCGCCGCGCCAAGATCGGCAACCCGGCCGTGCTCGCGCGGATGATCATGCTGGAGCGCAAGATCCTCACGCCGGACGTGGCGACCGGGGCTCCGGACGCGTTGCAGCGGGCGCTCGACGACGTGCGCGAGTCCAAGCCGACCGTGTCCCGCGACAACCTGCCGGTCAACGGCGACGAGAGCGTCGCGTACCCGGTGCTGCGCCGCGTCGCCGACCGCACCGAGCTCACGCAGGCCGCCGACCTGCTGCACGAGGACTTCCCCGCGATCGCCGAACTGTTCCGCCGCGCCATCCGCGCGGCGGGCCGATGAAGCTCTTCACCGCGCTCTACCCGCCGCGGCACGTGATCGACGAGCTCGACGCCGTGCTCGACCGAAGCCTCGACCTGCAGTGGACGAAGCCGGAGAAGTGGCACATCACATTGTGCTTCCACGGCGAAACCGCAGATGAGGAACGCTTCAAAGCGCTCGAAGGCCACGAGGCCCCCGAAATCCGGCTGAAGGACTTCGGAAACTTCCGCGGCAAGGTCCTGTGGGCGGGAATTCACGGCGATTTAAATCAGTTGGCACGAGCAGCGGGCGCCGACGACAATTGGTGGGCGCACCTGACGGTGGCCTACGGGTACCGGGGACAACCGATGCCGGAGTTCCTGAGCAGCCCGTGGCAGCCGACGGAAGCAGTGCTCGTGAGCAGCGCCGATGGCGTCTACACACCCGTCGCACGGGTGGGGTTGCGCACGTCAGCGCGCCACTGAACGCTGTGCCTGATAGCCTTCGCAGTTGGGTCTGGCTGCGGTCCGTGGCGGCCAGTACCGGCTACCCCGGCCAGCAATTCGGCGGGCGTGGGGCCGCACGGACCTGAACGAAGTAGGAGAAGTACCTAGTGGCACTGTCCACGGAACAGAAGAAGTCCATCCTCGGTGAGTACGGTCTGCACGACTCGGACACCGGTTCCACCGAGGCCCAGGTCGCTCTGCTGAGCAAGCGCATCGCCGACCTCACCGAGCACCTGAAGCAGCACAAGCACGACCACCACTCCCGCCGGGGTCTTCTGCTGATGGTCGGCCGTCGCCGCCGTCTGCTGAACTACCTGACCAAGGTGGACATCAACCGCTACCGCGCGCTGATCCAGCGCCTCGGTCTGCGCAGGTGATGCTTGCCGAGGGGGAGTGACCGGCCGGTCACTCCCCCTCGGCGCACAACCGGGTGTATACAGATCCCTGGTTGAAAGAGGAACAAAACAGGACCCGCATCGCGCGAAGCAGTTATCGCCGGTCCTCGGTAGTGGTCCCCTGGTGGAAGAGCCCCAGGAGACTTCGATCGAAGACCGGCCTCGTCAAGAAGCGTGCTGCGGTGTCCAAAAGACGAGGAGCAACAAGTAAATGACGGACATCGAGGTCCACGAGGCGACTGCCGTTATCGACAACGGCAAGTTCGGCTCGCGCACGATCCGCTTCGAGACCGGGCGCCTCGCGCGTCAGGCCGCCGGAAGCGTGGTCGCGTACCTGGACGACGAGACGATGCTGCTGAGCGCCACGACGGCGTCGAAGCACCCCAAGGACCACTTCGACTTCTTCCCCCTGACGGTGGACGTCGAGGAGCGCATGTACGCGGCGGGCCGCATCCCCGGCTCGTTCTTCCGCCGTGAGGGTCGTCCGAGCACGGACGCCATCCTCACCTGCCGCCTGATCGACCGGCCGCTGCGCCCGTCCTTCGTGGACGGTCTGCGCAACGAGATCCAGGTCGTCATCACGGTGATGAGCCTGAACCCGGCCGACCTTTACGACGTCGTGGCGATCAACGCCGCGTCCGCGTCCACGCAGCTCGCCGGCCTGCCGTTCTCCGGCCCGATCGGTGGCGTTCGCGTCGCTCTGATCGAGGGCCAGTGGGTGGCGTTCCCCAACTACGAGCAGCTCGAGAAGGCCGTGTTCGACATGGTCGTCGCGGGCCGCGTGGTCGAGTCCGGCGACGTCGCGATCATGATGGTCGAGGCCGAGGCCACCGACAACGTGATCGACCTGATCGGCGAGGGCGCTGTCGCCCCCACCGAGGAGGTCGTGGCTGCCGGTCTCGAGGCCGCGAAGCCGTTCATCAAGGTCCTCTGCGAGGCGCAGGCGCAGCTCGCGCAGGTCGCCGCCAAGGAGACCGGTGAGTACCCGACGTTCCCGGCCTACCAGGTCGACGCGTTCGAGGCCGTCGAGGCCGCTGCTTCCGGTGAGCTCGCCCAGGCGCTGACCATCGCGGGCAAGCAGGAGCGCGAGACCACGCTCGACGAGATCAAGGCCGCCACGCTGGACAAGCTGGCCGAGCAGTTCGAGGGTCGCGAGAAGGAGGTCGGCGCCGCGTTCCGCTCGCTGACCAAGAAGCTCGTGCGCCAGCGGATCCTGCGCGACAAGGTCCGCATCGACGGCCGTGGCCTCACCGACATCCGCGACCTGGGTGCCGAGGTGGCCGTGATCCCGAGGACGCACGGCTCGGCGCTGTTCGAGCGCGGCGAGACCCAGATCCTGGGTGTCACCACGCTGAACATGCTGCGCATGGAGCAGCAGATCGACTCGCTGTCTCCCGAGACGCACAAGCGCTACCTGCACCACTACAACTTCCCGCCCTACTCGACCGGTGAGACCGGCCGCGTGGGCTCGCCGAAGCGCCGCGAGATCGGTCACGGTGCGCTCGCCGAGCGCGCCCTGATGCCGGTTCTCCCGAAGCGCGACGAGTTCCCGTACGCGATCCGCCAGGTGTCCGAGGCTCTCGGCTCCAACGGCTCGACGTCGATGGGCTCCGTCTGCGCCTCGACCCTGTCGCTGCTGAACGCGGGTGTCCCGCTGAAGGCGCCGGTCTCCGGCATCGCGATGGGTCTCGTCTCCGACGAGGTCGACGGCAAGACCGAGTACGTGGCGCTGACCGACATCCTCGGTGCCGAGGACGCGTTCGGCGACATGGACTTCAAGGTCGCGGGCACCAAGGAGTTCGTGACGGCGCTGCAGCTCGACACGAAGCTCGACGGCATCCCGTCCGAGGTGCTGGCGGCGGCGCTGGGCCAGGCCCGCGACGCGCGCTACACCATCCTGGAGGTCATGGCCGAGGCCATCTCCGACCCGGACGAGATGAGCGCCTTCGCGCCGCGCGTCACGTCGGTCAAGATCCCGACCGACAAGATCGGCGAGGTCATCGGCCCGAAGGGCAAGATGATCAACTCGATCACCGAGCAGACCGGTGCCGACATCTCCATCGAGGACGACGGCACGATCTACGTCGGTGCGGCGGACGGCCCCTCGGCCGAGGCCGCGATCGGCATGATCAACGCGATCGCGAACCCGCAGCTGCCGAAGGTCGGCGAGCGCTTCCTGGGCACCGTGGTGAAGACGGCCGCGTTCGGCGCGTTCGTCTCGCTGCTGCCCGGCAAGGACGGCCTCGTCCACATCTCGAAGCTGGGCAACGGCAAGCGCATCGCGAAGGTGGAGGACGTCGTCAAGGTCGGCGACAAGCTCCGCGTCGAGATCGCCGACATCGACCAGCGCGGCAAGATCAGCCTCGTCGTGGTGTCCGAAGAGGACGCGGCGAAGCCGGCTGAGGGCGCCGAGGCTCCCGCTGCCGAGGAAGCTGCTCCTGAGGCGGCTCCCGCGCAGTGAGTGCGGCAGACAACAACGTGACGGCCGCGGGTGCATCCACCCGCGGCCGTCCGCGTACTCCCGTGCTGGGGCACCTCCAGAAGCCGGGCACCACCCGCGTGCTGGAGGCGTCCGCGGGGATCGAGGTGCGGCGCAGCATGCTGCCCTCGGGCCTGCGGGTCATCACCGAGCGCATCCCGAGCGTGCGGTCCGCGTCCGTCGGGCTGTGGGTGCAGGTCGGGTCCCGTGACGAGCGGCCAGAGGTGGCAGGCGCCGCGCACTACCTGGAACACCTGCTGTTCAAGGGAACGTCGCGTCGCTCGGCCGCGGCCATCGCGGAGGAGATCGACGCGGTCGGTGGCGAGCTGAACGCGTTCACCGCCAAGGAGCACACCTGCTACTACGCGCACGTGCTGGACGAGGACCTGCCGCTGGCGGTGGATCTGGTGTCCGACGTGGTGTTCGAGGCGATCTGCGGCCCGCGTGACTTCGAGACCGAACGCGGTGTCGTGCTCGAAGAGATCGCGATGCGCGACGACGACCCCGAGGACCTGCTGCACGACGCGTTCATCGAGGCGCTGTTCGGCGGGCACGCCCTGGGGCGCCCGGTGCTGGGCACCGAGAAGTCCATTCAGGACATGGAGCGGGACAACCTCTACTCGTTCTACAAGAAGCGCTACACGTTGCCGCGCATGGTGTTCTCCGTCGCGGGCAACATCGAGCACGCGCACGTGATGCGGCTGGTGCGCAAGTCGATCGGTGACCGGCTGTCGCGGGAGGGCAGCGCGGTCGCGCCACGAGCGGGCCGGGCGCGCATCGCCGACGCCCGCAAGCTGGTGCTGCACACCGACGACACCGAACAGGTGCACCTGATGCTCGGCATGCGCGGTCTCGACCGCCACGACGAGCGCCGGTTCGCGATGAACGTGCTCAACGCGGCCATCGGTGGCGGCATGAGCTCCCGGCTGTTCCAGGAAGTCCGTGAACGCCGTGGCCTCGCGTACCAGGTGTACTCGTCGGTCGGCCTGTACGCGGACACCGGCACGTTCTCCGTCTACGCGGGCTGCCAGCCAGACCGCCTGGGGGAGACCGCGGGCGTGATCCGCGAGGTGCTCGTGGACGTTGCTCGTGGTGGGCTCTCCGACGCGGAAGTGGCTCGGGGCAAGGGACAGCTGCGTGGCGCGCTCGTGCTGGGTCTGGAGGACACCAGCTCCCGGATGTCGCGCATCGGCAAGTCCGAACTGAACTACGGCGACCACCTGAGCGTCGAGGCGACTCTTGCTCGCATCGATGCCGTGACCGCAGACGAGGTGGCGACGCTCGCACGTGATCTGCTTCGCCGTCCCGTCGCCGCGGCGGTGGTCGGCCCCTACGATCATGCCGACGATCTGCCGGACCAGGTACACGAGGTGATTGCATGATTCGCGTCGGAGTTCTCGGCGCGCGGGGCCGCATGGGTTCCGAGGTGGTCCGCGCGGTCGAGGCCGCGAAGGACATGGAGGTCGTGGCCGCGATCGACGCCGACGACCCGTTGTCCGCGCTCGTCGACTCGGGTGCGCAGGTCGTCGTCGACTTCACGCACCCCGACGTCGTGATGGGGAACCTGGAGTTCTGCATCGCCGCCGGAATCCATTGCGTCGTCGGCACTTCCGGTTTCGACAACGAGAAGCTCGCCGCGGTCTCGGAGTTGCTGGCTTCGAAGCCTTCCGTTGGTGTGCTGGTGGCGCCGAACTTCGGCATCGGTGCCGTGCTGCTGATGCGCTTCTCGGAGATCGCGGCCCGCTACTACGAGTCGGCGGAGATCATCGAGCTGCACCACCCGCGCAAGGCCGACGCGCCTTCCGGGACCGCGGCGCACACGGCTCGCCTGATCGCGGCGGCGCGTGCGGGGATGGATCCGATGCCCGACGCCACCACTGTCGAGGAGCCGGGCGCGCGCGGAGCTCTTGTCGACGGCGTGCGCGTCCACTCGCTGCGGATCTCCGGGATGATCGCGCACCAGGAGGTCGTGTTCGGTGGCGAGAGCGAGACGCTGACGATCCGTCAGGACTCGCTGCACCGCACGTCGTTCATGCCGGGTGTGGTGCTGGGCGTGCGCGAGATCGTGGGGCGCCCCGGTCTCGCCGTCGGTCTCGACAAGTACCTCGACCTGTGAAGGTCAGGGTCACGGTAGGGCTGCTGATCGCGGCCCTTCTCGTCTACTTCGTCCTGCTCGCGGGCCGGGCTGTGGCGTTGCTGCAGACCGGCTCGTTGGTCGGCATCCTGCTCGGCATCGGCGTGCTCATCCTGCCGCTGCTCGGCGTGTGGCTCGTGTACTCCAACCTGCGTTTCGGTTGGGAGACCGAGAAGATGGCCCGCGAGCTCGACGCGGACGGCCTCCTGCCGGACGTCTCGCACCTGCCGCGCCGTCCGTCCGGTCGCGTGGACCGGGACGCGGCCGACGCGTGGTTCGAGGAGCGCCGGGCCGAGGTCGAGGCGTCACCGGACGACTGGCGCGTTTGGTTCCGGCTGGCTTACGCGTACGACATCGCGGGCGACCGCGGCCGTGCGCGCGAGACGATGCGCAAGGCCATCGAGCTGCACGCCTAGATCAGCACCTGGGCTTCACCTCCGTCGGCGAACAGCTCGCTGCCGGTCATGAAGCTCGACTGGTCCGTCGCCAGGAACAGGGCCGCCGCGGCGATCTCCTCCGGTCGTCCCATCCGGTTCTGCGCCACTTTGCTCGCGAAGAGCTTCAACATCCCGTCGACCTCGTCAGGGCTGCTCGCCAGCCCCTTGATGCCGGGCGTCTCCGTGGGGCCGGGCACCAGCGTGTTGACGCGGATGCCGCGCGGCGCCAGCTCCAGCGCCCAGACCCGGCTGAGCTGACGAATCGCGGCCTTCGTCGCCGAGTAGGTGCCGAGTGCTCTTGTCGCCCGGGACGCCGACGTCGAGCCGAGGGTGATGATCGAGGCGTCGTTGTTGAGCAGTGGCAACGACTTCTGCACGGTGAACGCCGTGCCGCGCACGTTGATCCGGAAGTCCGAGTCGAACGACTCCGGGGTCAGCGTGTCGATCGTTTCCGTGGCCGCTGAGCCGCCGGCGTTCGCCACGAGGACGTCGAGTCCCTTGCCGTGCTGGGCGATGAGGGCGAACAGCCGGTCGAGATCGTCCAAATTGGACACATCGCTGCGGACGCCTTTCGCTCGCGGCCCGATCCGGGCGACGGCGGCGTCCAGTTCCGGTTTGCGCCTGCCGGTGATGAAGACGTCGGCGCCTTCTTTCGCGAACCGTTCGGCGATGGCGAGGCCGATCCCGGACGTGCCGCCGGTGACCAACGCGGTCTTCTCGTCGAGTGCACCCATGTCGTGCTCCTTCGGTTTTTGACTGATCGGTCCACAACTAACCAGTTATGGACCGATCGGTCAAGAATGGGTACGGTTGAGGGCATGGCGCGGCCGCGGAAGTTCGACGAGCAGGGTGTTCTGCGGGACGTCCGCGACCAGTTCTGGGCCGTGGGCTACGAGGCCACCTCGCTCGACGACCTCACGCGCGTGTCCGGGCTGGGCAGGGGCAGCCTGTACGGAGCCTTCGGGGACAAGCACAAGCTGTTCATGCGCACGCTCGACGACTACGTGACCGACTCGTGCGCCGGGATGCGCCAGAGCCTGGATGAGTCCGAGCGCGCCATCGACGGGCTGCGGGGATTCCTGATGTCGGGCGCGGGGTCGTTGCGGCAGGGCTGCTACCTGGCGAACAGCACGACCGAGCTCGCTGCGACCGATGTCGAGGTCGCGGAGAGGGCTCGGCAGGCGTACGAGGGCATCGTGGGGATGGTCGCGGACGCGGTGAAGCGGGCTCAGCGGGAGGGCGACCTGCCGGATGGGCTCGACGCGGTGGCGTTCGCGCGGACGTTGCAGACGGCGCAGCAGGGCTTGGTCTACATGGGGCGGAGTGGGTTGCCCGCGGAGCGGCTCGCTGGGGTTGCGCAGGACCTGGCCGACAGGTTGTTGTCGGCGAGGTAGTGCCCGGCCTGCGGCGGGCGGGGTCTCGCGGAGCGGCTCGCTGGGGTTGCGCAGGACCTGGCCGACAGGTTGTTGTCGGCGAGGTAGTGCCCGGCCTGCGGCGGGCGGGGTCTCGCGGAGCAGCTCGCCGGGGTTGCGCGCGACTTGGCCGACAGGTTGTTGCCTGCGATAGTGGGGTGAGGGCTTGTTGCAGCTCGTCTCGGGTCGCCCGGTCGGGTGAACATGGGCCGCGAAGTGTCCTGAAACGCTGTTACCAATCCCTCGCATACGAGGAAGCGCGCGGGGGAGCGGTCCGGGCGTCAGGTGTTGACGACGGCGGCGATCAGTTCGGCTGCCAGGTCGCCCTTCTGCACCACCAGAACTTCCTCCAGCCCGAGCCACTCCGCCATGTGCTTCAGCTCGCCCGCGAGTTCGGCCGCGACTCGAGGCCGGTCGACGCCCTCCTCCGCCCACGCCGCCTGCACCCGCAGCACCCCGGCTGCGCGGTCGGCCTTGATGTCCACGCGGCCGACCAGTTCGCCGTCCAGCAGGAACGGGAACACGTAGTAGCCGTGCACGCGGCGCGGCTCCGGCACGTAGATCTCGATGCGGTAGCGGAAGCCGAAGATTCGCTCGGTTCGTGCTCGCTCCCAGATCAGCGGGTCGAACGGGCACAGCAGCGCCCGGCCCACCACGCGGCGTGGGGCCTTCGCGTCGACGTGCCGGTACGCGACGCCACGCCAGCCGTCTACCGACACCGGTTCCAGCACGCCGTCTTCCACCAGTAAGGCCACGGCGGCCTGCGAGCGGCGTGGGTCCAGGCGGTAGTAGTCGCGCAGGTCTGGTTCGGTGGCGACGCCCAGGGCCACGGCGGAGCGCAGCACGAGTTCGCGGGCGCCGGTTTCCGGCGTCCACTTCTGGGCCAGCACGTCGGACGGGATAACGCGTTCGGTCAGGTCGTACAGGCGCTCGAACGAACGGCGGGTGCCCGTGGTCAGGACGCCGACGCCGAACAGGACCTCGCACACCCGCTTGACCTCGGACCAGTCCCACCACGGGCCCTTCGAGCGGCCCGACTCGCCCATCAGCGCCTTCTCCAGGGCGCCGGCGCCGATCGGGCCCAGGTCCTTGATCGCGGCCAGCACCTCGTCGACGAGTTGGGGTGAGCGTTCGAGGATCGTCTGGTAGTTCTGCCACCAGCCGCGCTTCTTCGCGCCCGAGTGGAACAACGGCCAATCCGAAACAGGCACCAGGGACGCCTCGTGCGCCCAGGTTTCGACGAGCATGCGGGGTTTGCGGGCGGTGTGCGTCCACGCCGCGTCGTCCAGCAACGCGGCGTCGTAGGAGCCCAGGCGGGAGAACAGCGGCATGTAGTGGGCGCGTACCGCCACGTTCACCGAGTCGATCTGCAGCAGCTGCACGCGCGACAGGACTCGTTGCAGGTGCCTGCGCGTCGCCGCGGCAGGGCGCAGGTCGGTGAAGCCCTGGGCTCCCAGGGCGATTCGACGGGCCACGTCCGCGCTCATCCGTTGCACGGAGCCGATGTTGCCACGCACCCCTGACAATTCTCGGACACCCCGTAGATAAGGTGCGGTTATGGCTGACGCCGGCGTGCACCTCGCCACCGCCCAAGACCTCGCGGAGATCATCCGCATCCACCGCGAGACGTGGCGGCTCGCCTACGCCCAACTCCTGCCGCAGGACGTCCTCGACACGCTCGACACCGAGGAAGCGTGGGCGGGGATCGTGCAGCAGGGCGCGGTCCTCAAAGCCACGGAAGGCAGCTTCACCGTCGGGTTCGTCGTGGCGAGCAAGGCTCCGGACGACGAAGTGGCCAAAGCGGACGGAAGCCTGCCGGAAGACGCCGCAACCACCGCGCTGATCAGCGTGCTGGTCGAACCGCGCTGGGGTCGCAGGGGGCACGGCACGCGGCTCGTCGCGGAGGCCACCGAACGTCTCGGCGGGGCAGGTGCGACCAGGGGTATCGCGTGGATCCCCGAGGCCGACAAGGCGTCGCGGAACTTCTACGAACGACTCGGCTGGTCGGGTGATGGCACGGTGCGCACGTTGGACGCAGGCGGGCGTCCGTTGCGCGAAATCCGGATGACCGGCCCGCTGGCTGTCCGACTCGACTCCTGAGACCTGTGTAGCCTCGGCCGGGTGTTCGGCTTGGTTGGCCTCACCTTCGGGGTCGCGCTCGGCTCGGCCCTCATCCCCTTCATCAGTGTGGAAGCCTGGGTGGTGGGTGTCGGCGCGCGCTGGCCCGGCGTCTCGTGCTGGCTCGTCGGCCTCGTGGTCGCGACGGCACAGGTGCTCGGCAAGCTGCTGTACTTCTACGCGGCACGAGGCGACATCAAGCTGCCGAACTGGTTGCACCGCACCAAAAAAGAGCGCACCAAGCCGTCCAAACTCGCCCGCTGGTTCGGGCCGGGTACGCGCATGCACCGCTGGGGCGACTGGATCCACGTGAAGTGCAAGAAGCACCCCAACTGGATGGCAGGCACGCACGCCGTCAGCGCACTCGTGGGTGTTCCGCCGTTCATGGCCACGAGCGTGTTGGCGGGGCTCGCGGGCATGTCGACGTTGATGTTCATCGTGACCGGCATGGTGGGCCGCTTCGCGAGGTTCAGCTTCCTCGCGGCCTCACCGGCCATGGTCATGGCCTGGTTCTAGCTGAACAAGATCGACGCCGTCACGGAGAAGGCGATCAACAAAGCGGCAACGGTGACTCGGGCTGAATCAAGCACGACCCTGAAGATATCGACGCTCCGCCGATGAAAGCCAGGCGCAGACGGGTGAGAGCCGAATGATCTGGCTCTCACCCGCCCGTTTCACGCCCGATTATTCAAGTACGAGAACGCCATCGGGCAAACCGGGAATTTCGTACGAGTGCCACATCGGGCGCCAGTCGGGCAGCTCCAGCATCCGCTTCATGTCCGCGAACCCGCTGAGCCAGCCCATCCACGAGCCGTACGGCGGGTTGCCGGCGTCGAACCCGCTCTGCACGAACGTCAGATGCGTCTTGCCGCCGGATTCGGCCAGCTCCCAGGACGACACCATCCTGTCCGGGAACTCCAGCGTGAACTGCGAGGAGTCCAGCGCGAGGATCTTCGCGGGATGGGGGTTGTCCTCGAAGCTCCCCATCGCCCAGCGGCCGCCGACGTACGGCTCGATCTCCGCCCGCGCCCCGAACCACCGCGCGAACACGTCGGGGTCGGTGAGCGCGCCGATGATGGCCTCGGGTGAGGCGGCGATGTCGACGTCGATCCGTTGCTCGGGGGTGGAGAAGTCGCAGCGCGCGAACACCGGCCTGCCCTCGACGTGCTCGACCAGGTTCGCCAGCGCCAGCGACCAGAACGTCTGGACGACGCCCGCCCTGCCCTCGTCGTCGATGCCCTCGCCCCACTCCGGGTACGGGGACTGCGTCGCGGCGATCAGGGTCTGGCCGTCGCGCTCCTCCACGCCGAGCGTGATCGTGTAGTCCGTGCCGTGCAGGAACCACGAGAAGGTCACGGACGAGGAGTCCGCGGACAGCAGCTTCTGCCGGCCGCGCTCGCCTTCCGGGGTGTAGCGGCCCCAGAACTCGAACTGGCCCTGCCCCAGGTCCACGAACGCGTGCTCGGCCAGCCACACCTCCAGGTCGGCGGCCGTCGTCAGGGCCTGGTGGATCCGCGCGGCGGACGCCGAGGTGCGAACGCGGACGATTCCCGTGCTCATCGGTTGTCTCCCTTCGGGTAGCAGGCGAGCGCGATGCGGAACGCATCCCCCTCCGCGCCGCCGTATCGGGTGAAGAGGTCCTGCAACGTCGTCTGCAGTTCGGCGAGGAACCGCTGTCTGTCCTCAGGCCGGACGCGGATCTCGCCGGACACGCCCACCGACGGCAGTTCGGTGTTGCGGTCCAGCGCGGCCACGTCCGCCTGCACTTGCTCGGCGAGGTCCACGAGGTGCCCCAAGGCGAGTTCGTCGCGCGACCCGATCCGGCCGACCAGCCGCGGCGAGAGCCAGTACGAGCGCGCCACGGCCTGGTAGAGGCCCTCCTGGACGCCGCGCACCTTGCGTTCGGCGACCTGGGTGGCCAACCCGGCCTTGACCAGCTGTTTCACGTGGTAGTGCACGCGTTGCGGCGTCTGGTCGAGCACCTCGGCGACCTCGGTGCACGAGCGCGGCGCGGCGAGCTGCCGCAGCACCTCCACGCGCTGCGGCTTGAGCAGGGTCTCGGCCTGCTCCATCCGGTCCAGGTAGATCACGTCTCTCATCGCAAAAAACACTTTGAACGTTCAAAACTCTTTTGTCAATCGCGCAGACAACTATGGACTGACAGATATTGAAGTCTGTCAGTCCATCGGGCAGGCTGGAATCACCGAAGAGACGAAGGAGCCAGGCAATGCAGAAGCGTCAGCTCGGAGCCACCGGCCCGGTCGTGTCCGCCATCGGCTTGGGCTGCATGGGCATGTCCAACGCCTACGGCCCGGCGGACCGCGACGAGAGCATCGCGACCGTCCACGCCGCCATGGACGCGGGCGTCACGTTGCTCGACACCGGTGACTTCTACGGCATGGGGCACAACGAGATGCTCATCGCCGAGGCCATCAGGGGCCGTCGCGACGAGGTGCAGCTCAGCGTCAAGTTCGGCGGCATGCGCGACGCCGGCGGTGCGTTCGTCGGGTTCGACACGCGCCCCAACGCCGTGGCCAACTTCCTCGCGTACTCACTGGAACGGCTCGGCACAGACCACGTCGACATCTACCGGCCGGCGCGGCTCGACCCGAGCGTGCCGATCGAGGACACCATCGGCGCCATCGCCGACCAGATCGAGAAGGGCAGGGTCCGCCACATCGGCCTGTCCGAGGTCGGCGCCGAGACCATCCGCCGCGCCCACGCCGTCCATCCGATCGTCGACCTGCAGATCGAGTACGGCCTGCTGGAGCGCGGTGTCGAGCGGGAGATCCTGCAGACCACCCGTGAGCTCGGCATCAGCATCACGGCGTACGGCGTGCTGTCGCGCGGCCTGATCTCGTCGACGCCGCTCACGATCGGCACCGGCGACTGGCGCGGCCACACGCCGAGGTTCCAGGGCGACAACCTCGCGCAGAACCGTCTCCTGGTCGAGAAGCTCGACGAGATCGCGACGAACAAGGGCGTCACGGTCGCTCAGCTCGCGATCGCGTGGGTCGCGGCACGCGGAGAGGACGTGGTGCCTCTCGTCGGCACGACCAAGCGTGCGAGGCTGAAGGAGGCCGTCGGTGCCGTCGACGTGACGTTCACCGAGCGGGAATTGCAGGAGATCGAGGCTGTTGTTCCTGTTGGGGCCGCTGCGGGCACGCGGTACGCCGCGGAGCAGATGGCCCTGCTGGACAGCGAGAGGTGAGCGACGTGGCGGAGGCGTTGACCGGGGAGGCGATCCTCGCGGCGACCGAAGAGGTGCTGCGCAGGTACGGGCCGGCCAAGGCGACGGTGGTCGACGTCGCCAAGGCGCTCGGGGTCAGCCACGGCAGCGTCTACCGCCACTTCCCGACGAAGGCCGCGTTGCGCGAGGCCGTGACGCGGCGCTGGCTCGACGCGATCCACGTCGAGATGGAGTCCGTCCTCGACGAGAACGCCACCGCGTCCGACAACCTGCGGGCCTGGTTGCAGCACCTGTTCGACAAGAAGAGGCTCTCGCACACCGACGAACCCGAGCTGTTCGCGACGTACAAGGTGCTGGTGGGGGAGAGCTGCGTCATCCCCGAGTACCACGTCGGACACCTGGTGGGGCAGGTCGCGCGCATCATCCGCGCGGGAGTGGATACCCAGGAGTTCGTGACGGACGACGTGGAGACGACGGCCCAGGCGGTGTGGACGGCGACGGAGAAGTTCCACCACCCGGCCCACGCCCAGGAGTGGGGGGATCCTCACATTCAGGCCGCTTTCGACGCCGTCGTCTCACTGGTCGTCGCCGGACTGCGGTACAACCGAAGCCCGAGTGCCGCAGGCGATGCTTGAGGGTCACGGAGGTGAGCGGTGCCGCCTGACGAGTGGATCGATCTGCTGGGAGCGCCGGAACGGCGTCCTGACCCAGTCGACTGGGACGCGGTCAAAGCACGTGCCGGCACGCCGTTGCCCAGCGACTACGTGCATCTCGCCGAGGCCTACCCACCGCTGATCGTGGGCGGCTACGTGCGGATCCTGCACCCGACGGCGCGGGCCGGTTTCATGAACTGGATGGCGCAGGCGCCCAAGATGCTGCGTGCGCTCCGCCGTCAGCCCGGTCTGCGCGTGCACCCGGAGTCGCCCGGTCTGCTGCCGTGGGGCATGACCGTGAACGGCGACCACTGCCTCTGGTACACCAGCGGCGAGCCCGACGAGTGGACCGTGATGATCACGGACATGCGCCAGCGCTGGTCGTTCGACGGCACCTTCTCGAGCTTCATCAGGAAGTTCCTGACCGGCGAGATCCGCGTGCCGCTGTTTCCGGACGACGTCCCCGGCGGCTCCAAACCGTTCCAGGAGCCCTGACCGGGGACGTCTTTTCCTCCGACCCCCCGGTCAGCTCGCGGCGGCGGTCACCAGTGCGTTGCCGCTGCCCGTACGGCCCGTGACCGACAAGGACGCGTCGCCCAGCGGTTCGGTCGAGACCTCGAAGTCGCTGCGCGCGTTGCCGGACGTGGACACCAGGTCGATGCGGGCGAGCGTGCCCTGACGGATGCCGACGCGGATGTTGCCGGATCCGGTGCCCAGCTGGATCTCTCCGGACGCGGCGTCGGCCACGGTCAGGTCGCCGCTGCCGGTGCGCACCTGGACGTTGCCCTGCACCGCACCCAGCCACACGTCACCCGTGCCGGTGATGAGCGTGGACGTGCCGCCGACCGACGACACCTCGACGTCACCGCTGCCGGTCTTGGCCTTCAACGACGCCAGCATCGTGCCCAGTCGAACGGTGCCCGCGCCCGAGTTCACCTTGGCCTCGCCGGTCGCGCGGTCCGCGGACACGTTGCCCGTGCCGGTGTTCAGGTCGAGCCGGCCCGCGCCGCCCGTGACGACGACGTCGGCCGCGCCGGTCCGTGACGTCACGTGCGACCCCACGGGTGCCGTCACGACGACGGAGAGCGGCACCGCGCGCAACGGCAGCGCCTTCGACGACTCGATGCGCAAACGGTTGCCCAGCAGCTCGACGCGGGCCTCGCGCACGGCCTCGTCCGGGCCGGCGGGAGCTGTCTTGTCCGGGCCGAACTGGCCGCTGACCCAGCTCAGCACGCTGGACAGGCCCTCGGTCCAGGAGTTGCCCGCGGCCGGGTCGTGCCGTACCTCGACGTGCACGCCCGGATCGTCGGCCAGGTGCACCTGCACGCGGCCGCTGAGCAGCGAGATGTCGATCTCGGCGATGCCCGCGAACTCGAAGCTCTGCTGACGAACGACGCCTGTCGGTTCTGTTGGCTCGGTCATCCCCTGCTCACCCCTGCACCCATCCGCGGACCCGCGAGCCGGAGCCCGCGTTGCCCTGCCACCCCTTGTGTCCGTGATGCTTGTGCTTCGTGTGCACCGCGCCCCCGACTGCCTGCTGGATGAACGAGTTCAGCGACACGCCCTGAGCGGCCGCGGCGGCCTCGGCCTTCGACTTGAGCTCGTTGATCATGCGCAGGGTGATGCGGCTGATGTCACCCGTGGCGTCACCTGCGCCAAAGTTCGGCACCTCCTGACGCGGGGCGGGCTCCGGCTCCGGCTCGGCCGATCCCGTGACGACCACCTGGACGTCCCTGCCGGCCAGGCGAACCTCCACGACCTGGCCTTCCAGGGATGCGGTGACCTCCGCTGCCAGGTCCGACAGTGCGTTCATGATTGCCAGTCGCGCGGCTGGCTCGAGCGCTGCGGACAACGCGGCGGCCGTTCGACGGGTGTTCTCGTCCCCCGCTGAGGCGGCCGTCGCCAGGTCCTCGCGCAGTGACGCGATGTACGGCGACAGATCCATGACACCACTATGACGTCACATCTGGTGTCGCGCAACCGTCAGATAGTGTCTCGGGTCATGCCGAGAGTGCGCTTGGTGGCGAAAACCGAGTTCATCCCGCCGGACGACGTGCCGTGGACGACCGACGCGGACGGCGGCGCGGCGCTCGTCGAGTTCGCCGGCCGGGCCTGCTACCAGTCGTGGGACCGCTCGAACCCCATGACGAACACCAACGCGACGTTCCTGCACCACCTGCTCGACGTCGGCCACCTCGCCGCGTTCGAGCACGGCAGCGCGACGCTCTACCTGACCGAGCTGCCGCGCTCGCTCACCCACGAGCTGATCCGGCACCGGCACTTCTCGTACTCGCAGCTGTCCCAGCGCACCGACCCGACCGACGTCGTCGAGCCCGGCCTCATCAAGAACGACCCGGAGCTGCACGCGCGGTTCGTGGCGGCGACCGAGGCGAGCCTCAAGGTCTACGAGGACCTGGTGCAGAGCCTGGAGAAGACGGTCAACGGACGGCGCGCGCGTGAGGTCGCACGGTCCGTGCTGCCCAACGCGACGGGCACGGAGATCGTCGTGACGGGCAACTACCGGTCGTGGCGGCACTTCATCGCGATGCGCGCGACCGAGCACATCAACGTGGAACTGCGCGAACTGGCCGTGGCGTGCCTCAGGGAACTCACGAAGGCGGCGCCCAACGCGTTCGCGGACTTCGTCATCTCGACACTCCCGGACGGCACAGAAGTTGCTTCAAGCCCACTGGTGGTTGAAGGCTGACGCCCATGAAGCGGCTCAGCGTGGACGTCCGGCCCGGCGAGTACACAGTCACGCGCCTCGCGCCGGACGCCCCGGTCCCCTCCGGGCTGCTCGACCTGACCGACGTGCTGGTGTCGGTGACCAGGACGCCGGACGAGATGTCGATCATCGCGCCGTCGTCGTTCGAGCTCGTGAGCGACAACGCCGAGAAGGGCTGGCGGCTGCTCACCGTGCGCGGTCCGCTGGAGTTCACCCTCACCGGCATCATGGCTGCTCTCGCGGGTGAGCTGGCGGCCGCGGGCGTCTCGCTGTTCGCGCTGTCCACATACGACACCGACCACCTGTTGGTGAAGCACACCGACCTCGGTCGCGCCGTGCTCGCGCTACGTGCCGCAGGTCACGAATTGGTTGTAGCGCCGGAAGTCTAGGAACCGATCCCCCATGTGGCGGGTCTTTAGTACCGTCAACGCCCCTTGCTCATCTTGGTAGGAGCGCACGTTGCACGGACAGGCAGTCGAACCGCGCGTCATCGCGGGCAGGTACGCCCTGGTCGCGGAGCTGGGCCGCGGTGGCATGGGCATCGTGTGGCGAGCCCAGGACCGCCACATCGGACGCTTCGTCGCGATCAAGGAACTGCACCTGCCGGACGGCATCGCGCACGAGGAGCGTCGTGTGCTCGAGGAGCGCGCTCTGCGTGAGGCGCGCACCGCGGGCAAGTTGAACGACCCGGCGGTCGTGACGGTCTACGACGCGATCAACGAGAACGGCACGACGTACATCGTCATGGAGCTGGTCGAGGCGGCGACGCTGTCGACGTTGATCAGCACCCACGGCCCGATGCCGCCGAACCAGGTCGTGTCGATCGCGTTGCAGGCGTTGTCGGCGCTGGAGACCGCGCACCAGTCCGGGATCGTGCACCGCGACGTCAAGCCCGGCAACCTGATGGTCCGCCCGGACGGCAAGCTCAAGCTCACCGACTTCGGCATCGCCCAGGCCGTCGACGACCCGCGCCTCACGACCAGCGGCAGCCTCATCGGCTCGCCCGCGTACATGGCGCCCGAACGCATCCACGGCCACGAGGCCGGCCCCGCGTCGGACCTGTGGGCGCTCGGCGCGACCCTCTGCTACGCCGTCGAGGGCTGGAGCCCGTTCGAGCGCTCCTCCACGGCGTCGACGCTGCACGCGATCATGAGCGAGACGCCACGCCTCACCCGCGCGACCGGTGTGCTCGGTGCCGTGATCACGGGTCTGCTCATCGCCGACCCGAACGCGCGGCTGTCCGGTCCGCAGGCTCGCGCCATGCTCAACAGCATCGGCAACCAGCCGACGCCGCCCACCGGAATTCCGCCGGCGGCGACCCAGCAGTACCAGCAGACGCCCGCCGCCGACCCCGCGAAGAAGAAGCGGAGCCGCATCCTCATGGCGGTCGGTGCGGTGCTGGTGGCCGCGTTGGCGTTCACGGGCGGCATCTACGCGCACAGGTGGTTCACGACGCCTGGCGGCAGCGGCAGCAACACGCTGACCTACGGCGAGGGCGGCGAGATCCCGGTCTTCGGCCTGTCCGAGAACGTGTGCGGCAACGGCACCGTGGCACCGACCAAGCAGCTCGACTCGGACACCCGCGAGGAGTGCGACAAGCCGCACGACTTCGAGGTGTTCGACGTGGTCGAGACGCTGCCGATCAACTCGAGCCTGCCCGACACGACCTACCCCGGCGTCGACGCGCTGACGAGCCTCGGCGTCGCCCGGTGCGACCTGACGCTGAAGTCGCAGTGGGTCAAGGACGGCGCGAAGCTCAAGCTCACCACGCTGATCCCCACCGAGACGGCGTGGAAGAAGGACAAGAACGACAACGCGCAGCGCCGCATCTACTGCGTGGCCAACAAAAAGGACGGCAGTCAGCTCAACAACACCATCAGCGCGAAGAAGGACAACTAGTCTGCGCGCTGTGAAGAGGTTCGTTTCCGCCCTGCTGGTTCTCGGGTGCACCGCCGCGCTGTCCGCGTGCACCAGCAACGAGGACAAGTTCGTCTCCGAGCTCAAGGCCGCCGGGTTCACCAACCCCGGCGCGCCCAGCACGGAGAAGGAGAAGAAGTCCAAGAAGGTGGGCAAGCGCACGATCAAGTCCTCGTCGAGCACCATCGAGGTGATGGTGCGGGTCAAGGGCTGCGACCTGGAGATGGCCAAGTCCTCCGGTCAGTCCGGCTACTGGCTGGACGAGCTGCACGTCAAGGGGCAGGAACCGGACTGGCCGAACTACCCGGAGAACCTGACCCGCGACCAGGTCGTGAAGCTGCTCGCCGACAGCTCGGCCAAGCCCGACGGCTTCAAGGACTGCTACAAGCCGAACGAGGCCTGACGCGGCTGTGGTGGAATGGCGGGGTGAGTGTTGCCCGCGATGAGCGCAAGGCCCTAGTCGACCTGATGACCGAGCTCGGCCCGGACGCGCCCACGTTGTGCGGCACCTGGACGAACAGGGACCTGGCCGCCCACCTCGCCATCCGCGAGCGGCGCCCGGACACCGCGCCGGGCATCCTGCTCAAGCCGTTCGCGCGGTGGGCGGAGAAGGTGCAGGACGACTACGCGCACAAGGCGTGGGGTGAGCTCCTCGACCTGGTGCGCACGCCGCCGTTCTGGATCCAGCCGCTCGACTCGTACATCAACACCACCGAGTACTTCGTGCACCACGAGGACGTGCGCCGCGCACAGCCCGACTGGGAGCCACGGCCCTATGACGGCAAGCGCGAGCACGTGCTGTGGAAGTTCCTGCCGTTCACGGCCAGGTTCACCTACCGCACGTCCCCCGTCGGCGTGACCCTGGTGCGGCCTGACGGCGAGCACTTCGTCGCCAAACCGGGTGCGAACGGCGTGGTGATCACGGGTGAGGTGGCCGAGCTGGTGATGCTCGCGTTCGGGCGTGACCAGGTCCGCGTGGAATACAGCGGGGACGCCGACGCGGTCGAACGCGTGCGGTCGTTGAACCGAAGTGTCTGAACTCGGGTAGTTTCTGCGCATGCCAGCAAGCCCGTACGCAGGGCCGAACCGCCCGTTCGGCCGCGTTCTCACCGCTATGGTCACGCCGTTCGACTCGCGTGGCGAGGTCGACCTCGCCAAGGCGCAGGAACTGGCGAAACACCTGGTGGACCTGGGCAACGACGGCCTGGTCGTCAACGGCACGACCGGAGAGAGCCCGACCACGACCGACCGCGAGAAGGCCGCGCTGATCACGGCCGTCGTCGAGGCCGTGGGGGACCGGGCGACCGTGGTGGCGGGCGCGGGCACCTACGACACCGCGCACAGCGTCCACCTGGTGCAGCAGGCGGCGAAGTCGGGCGCGCACGGCGTGCTGGTCGTGACGCCCTACTACTCGCGGCCGCCGCAGGAGGGGCTGCTGGCGCACTTCACCGCCGTCGCGGACGCCTCCGAGTTGCCGGTGATGCTCTACGACATCCCGCCGCGCGCGGTCGTGCCGATCGAGGTCGACACGCTCCTGCGCCTGGCGGAGCACCCGCGGATCCTGGCCGTGAAGGACGCCAAGGGCGACCTGCACGCCGGCAGCCGGGTGATCGCCTCGACCGATCTCGCCTACTACTCGGGCGACGACCCGTTGAACCTGCCGTGGTTGTCCGTGGGCGCCGTCGGGTTCGTGAGCGTCATCGGTCACCTCGCCGCAGACCGCCTGCGGGATCTCATTGATGCGTATGAAGCCGGAGACGTGGCCCGGGCTAAAGAAATCCACGAGTCGCTGCTGCCGCTGCTGCGACCCTTCCGCCGGGTTCCCGGCGTGACGTACACGAAGGCCGCACTGCGCCTGCGCGGACTGGACGTGGGCGACCCACGTCTGCCGCTGGTGCCCGCCGCGGCCGAGGACATCGAGGCCATCGCGGCCGAACTGGGAGTAAACGCGTGACCCAATCGACCGAATTGCCGCCCGTTCTGCCGGAAGGCGGCCTCCGGGTCGTCGCACTCGGCGGAATCGGCGAGGTCGGCCGCAACATGACCGTCTTCGAGCACGCCGGCAGGCTGCTCGTGGTCGACTGCGGCGTTCTTTTCCCCGAAGACGACCAACCGGGCGTGGACCTGATCCTGCCCGACTTCCGTGCCATCGAGGACAGGCTCGACGACATCGACGCCATCGTCCTCACGCACGGCCACGAAGACCACATCGGCGCCGTGCCGTTCCTTCTGAAACTCCGCCCGGACGTGCCGGTGGTGGGCTCGCGCTTCACGCTGGCGCTGCTGGCCGCGAAGTGCCGCGAGCACCGGCAGAACCCCCGGCTGGTGGAGGTGCGCGAAGGCGAGAAGAGCACGTTCGGCCCGTTCGAGCTGGAGTTCTTCGCGGTCAACCACTCGATCCCGGACGCGCTGGCCATCGCCATCCGCACCGCCGCCGGTCTGGTGCTGCACACCGGCGACATCAAGCTCGACCAGCTGCCGCTGGACGGTCGGCTGACCGACCTGGCCGGGTTCTCGCGGCTGGGCGACGAGGGCGTGGACCTGTTCCTGGTCGACTCGACCAACGCCGAGGTGCCCGGGTTCGTGGTGCCGGAGCGCGAGATCGGCCCGGTGCTGGAGAACGTGATCCGCAAGGCCCGCCAGCGGGTCATCGTCGCGTGCTTCGCCTCGCACGTGCACCGCGTGCAGCAGGTGCTCGACGTCGCCGTGCAGTACAAGCGCAAGGTCGCGTTCGTGGGCCGCTCGATGGTCCGCAACATGGGCATCGCCTCCGACCTGGGCTTCCTGAACGTGCCGGACGGGTTGTTCGTCGACCTGGACGTCGCGATGCGGATGGAGGCCGACGAGGTCCTGTTCGTCTCGACGGGGTCGCAGGGCGAGCCGCTGTCGGCGTTGTCGCGCATGGCCCGCGGCGACCACCGGCAGATCTCGATCGAGGAGGGCGACACGGTGATCCTCGCGTCGTCGCTGATCCCCGGCAACGAGAACGCGGTCTTCAACGTCGTCAACGGCCTGGCCAAGCTCGGCGCGACCGTCGTGCACCAGGGCAACGCCAAGGTCCACGTCTCCGGTCACTCACCGGCGGGCGAGCTGCTGTTCCTCTACAACGCTGTCCGGCCGTCCAACGTGATGCCGGTGCACGGCGAGTGGAGGCACCTGCGCGCCAACGCGGCTCTCGCGGTCGCCACCGGTGTCGCCGAGGACCACGTCGTGATCGCCGAGGACGGCGTCGTCGTGGACCTGGTGGACGGCAAGGCTTCCGTGTCCGGACGCGTTGTGGTGGGCCACGTCTACGTCGACGGCCTGTCCGTCGGTGACGTCGGCGAGTCCACTTTGTCCGATCGTCTGGTGCTGGGCGAGGGCGGGTTCATCTCGATCTCCGTCGCCATCGACACCGCGACCGGGCGGGCGGTGTCGTCGCCGACGATCTCCGGGCGCGGCTTCTCGGACGACCCGAAGGCGTTGGACCAGGTCGTGCCGCTGGTCGAGATGGAGCTGGCGCGCACCGAGGCCGAGGGCATCACGGACACGCACCGCGTCGCGCAGGCCGTGCGCCGCGTCGTGGGGCGTTGGGTGGCGGAGACCTACCGCCGCCGTCCGATGATCGTTCCGACGGTTATCCCGGTGTGACCCTGCTGTGATCTGCGTCCCCCTCGTCCGCTAAGGTCTAGATCCAGACCATGGACGAGGGGGTCGCCTCATGGCCGATGACGTTTTCTCTCCGCCGGGCAAGGAAGACATCTTTCTTCCGCCGATCTTCACCTGGCACGAGCCGTTCGGACTTCCGTTCGACCTAGCGGTCACCAAAGCCCACGTGCTGCTGGTGCTGTCGATCGTGATCATCCTGTCGTTCTTCCTGATCACCACCAGGAACCTTAAGCTCGTGCCGACGCGCTGGCAGTTCGCCGCCGAGTCGGTCTACGACTTCGGGCGCAACACGATCGCGCGCGAACAGATCGGCGCCAAGGAGTTCGCGCCGTACGTCCCGCTGATCGTCAGCATCTTCTGCTTCGCGCTGGTGAACAACCTCTACGGGCTGATCCCGTTCGTGCAGTTCCCGACGTTCACGCACAGCGGTTTCCCGTTCGCCGTCGTGCTGATCGTCTACCCGCTCTACCACGTCGTGGGCATCAGGAAGTTCGGTCTGCGCGGGTACCTGCGCAACCAGTTCATCATCCCGGACGTGCCGAAGGGCGTGCTGTGGGGTCTGCTGATCCCCACCGAGGTCATCCTCAAGTTCTTCTTCGACCCGCTGAACCTGATGATCCGGGTGTTCGCGGCGATGTTCGCGGGTCACCTGCTCGTGCTGGTGTTCACGGTCGGCGGCGAGTTCCTGTTGCTGCACGGCCCGATCTGGCTGAAGCCGGCGTCGGTGCTGGGCTTCGCGCTCGCGATTGGGCTGATCTTCCTGGAAGCGCTGGTGCAGGTGCTGCAGGCCTACATCTTCGCGTTGCTGTCAGCGCACTTCATCGGTCGCGCGCTCGCGGACCAGCACTGATGTGGAGTGAGCGGCTGGTTCCCGGCACGCCGGAGATCTTCGTGGCGTGCCGGGAGGGGAACGCGGATCGGACGTTGCTCGCGATCCACGGCGGGCCCGACTGGGACCACAGCTACCTGCGCGATCCGCTGGAGCGGCTCGACTGCCGGGTGCTGCTGCCGGACCTGCGCGGCTGCGGGAGGTCGGGGCGCGTGCCGGAGGCGGAGTACCACCCGGACGGCATGATGCGGGACCTGGTGCGGGTGCTGGACTCGTTCGGTGTCGAGCGCGCGGACGTGCTGGGGCACTCGTACGGCGGCATGGTGGCGCAGCGGTTCGCGATCACGCACCCAACGCGGGTGCACGGCCTGATCGTGTCGGGCAGCAGCGTGCTGCCGGTGCCGCCGGACGCCTTCGCCGGGTGGACCGAGCGCGAGGAGATCCTGGCTCGCCAGGAGAACCCGTGGCAGCGTGAGGACCTCTCACCGGAGGAGTGCGTGCGCGCCGAGGCGTTCGCGGCCGTCCACGCCAACGTCCGGCGCCCCGAGGCGGTGCCCGGTTATCTGCGGCGGCTGGAGGAGATCAGGTTCGGCGCGCAGTACGCGCGACCGTTCCTAGCGGGAACGCTGGTCTCGCCGCGGTTGCCCGATGCGGCGCAACGGATCGCGGAGATCGGCATCCCCGTGCTCCTGCTGCACGGGCGGCAGGACATGACGTTCCCGGTCGACCTGATCGACCCGACCCTGGCGCTGATTCCGCGGGCCCGCGCCGTCGTGCTCGAGGACGCGGGGCACATGGTGCACGTCGACGAACCGGACGGGTACTTGGACGCGGTGCGGGAGTTCCTTGCGCGTTAGGGACGCTGGCACACCAGGTGCAGCGACTCCTCGGGCATGGCGCCGGGGTAGGACGGGGTGAACACCGGCCGGCTCCGGCGCACCACTCGCAGGCCGACGTTCGCGAGGTGCTGCTCGAAGTTGTCCTCCGAGAACGACGACACCACGATCTCCTGGCCCATCCACGGCAGCGTGACCTGCTCGGCGTCGACGGCGACGGTGGCCAGGAAGAAGTGGCCGCCGGGTCGCAGCCACGTCGAGATGCGGCCGAGGGTCTGGATGATCTCGGCCTGCGGCATCTGGAGCAAGGAGAAGACGGCGCAGATGACGTCCCACGAACCGGCGGGCGACTCGAAGTCGCGGATGTCGATCTTGTGGAACGACGCCTCTGGGACCTGGGAGGTCGCGATGTCGACCATCACGGGCGAGACGTCGAGGCCGGTGACCTTCATACCCGCCTTGGCGAGCGTCCGCGCCACTGGGACGCCGGTGCCGGAACCGATGTCGAGCACCCGTGAACCGGAGGGCTGTGTGGCGGCGAACCAGGCGAGAGTGCCGTGCAGTGCGGGCTGGTGCGACCAAGCGCGTTGGTACTCCAGCCCCAGCGTGTCGAAGACATCGGCCGCGTTCATCATCCGCCCCCGTCATTTCGGCCCAATCCACCTGATGTGAAGTGTGGAGAACACGTCTGCACGGACTCTGGATGGCTTCTGGACGAAAACTGACGGTAGGTTGCTAGGTGACTGCGGACAGCGACGAAGTGAGACAAAGGGTGCAGAACGAGTTGCGCGTCAGCATGTTGGGCGCGCTCGCGGCGACGGTGGACGATCAGGAGCTCACCCTGGGTCCGCCGCGGCAGAGAGCCGTGCTCGCGGTGCTCGCCTTGCGCGCCAACCACGTCGTGTCGCGCAGCGAGCTCATCGACGCCGTCTGGGGAGACGAGCCGCCCGCCAGCGCGGACAACGGCATCCACACCTACGTGGCCGGTCTGCGCCGTCTTTTCGAACCGGGACGGGCCTCGCGCGCGCCGAGCTCGGTGCTGCTCTCCACAGACGCTGGATATTTGCTGAGGCTCCCATCCGCTGCCTCGGACGCCGCCCTGTTCCGCGCCCATCTGGACGAGGCCGGTCGTCTGCGCACGCAACCGGCGGAGGCCATCAGCGCGTTCGACGCTGCTCTCGGGTTGTGGCGCGGCATCGCTCTGGACGGCGTTCCCGGTCCGTTCGCGGCGGTGGAACGCGCGCGCCTCGCCGAACTGCGGCTCACGGCCGTGGAGCAGCGCGCCGCGTTGATGCTCGCCGTCGGGCGTGAGACGGAGGTGGCGGCGGAGCTGACGACGTTGGTCAGTGCGCATCCGCTGCGAGAACGGCTGCACGGCCTGCTCATGTCCGCTCTCTACCGCGGGGGCAGGCAGGCCGAGGCGTTAGCGGTCTACACGGACTTACGCCGGTTGCTGATCGAGGAACTGGGCATCGAACCCGGTCCCGAGCTCCGCCAGCTCCACGAACAACTGCTCGTCGGCCGTCATGATCCGCAGCCGGAGCCCGCGGCGCCCGTCCTGGTGCCCGTCCAGCTGCCGCACGAGATCCGCGACTTCACCGGCCGTGCCAAAGAGCTCGCGAAACTCTCCGAAGTCGTTCCGCACGACCACTCACCCGTGCTCGTCGCGATCACCGGCACCGGCGGCGTCGGCAAGACCGCCTTGGCCGTCCGGTTCGCGCACCAGGTGGCTTCCCGCTTCCCCGACGGCCAGCTGCACGTCGATCTGCGCGGGTTCGACGCGTCGTCGCCGCCCGTGCAGCCCGCCGCCGCTCTGCACCAGTTGCTGCAGTCGCTCGGCGTTCCGGCCGAACGGATTCCGGACGACCTGCCCGCGAAGTCGGCGCTGTACCGGAGCGTGCTGGCCGGCAAACGGGTGCTGGTGCTGCTCGACAACGCGCGGCTGGCCGAGCAGGTCCGTCCGCTGCTGCCGGGCCGGTCGTCGTCGATGGTGCTGGTGACCTCGCGCAACCACCTCGGCGGGCTCGTCGCTCGTGATGGCGCGCATTCGGTGACGCTCTCGACGTTGACGCGCGACGAAGCGTTGGCGCTGCTGACTTCCGCGGTCGGGCCTGACCGTGTCGCCGCCGAACCCGCTGCCGCCGCGAAGCTCGTCGAGCTGTGCGGGCACCTGCCGTTGGCCGTGCGGATTGCCGCCGAACGCGTTGTCACCCGGCCACATCTGACGTTGGCGGACCTCGCCGGGGATCTCGCCGACGAGCGCGACCGGTTGAACGTCCTGGCGACCGGCGACGACGAGGACACGGCCGTGCGCGCGGCCTTCTCGTGGTCGTACCTGGCCCTCAAACCGGACGCCGCCAGGATGTTCCGGCTGATCGGCCTGCATCCGGGTGCCGAGATCAGCCTGAACGCCGCCGCTGCCCTGGCCGGTGTGCCGGTGTCGCGCGCGCGGGTTCTGCTGGACGTGCTGGCAGGCGGGCACATGCTGGAGGAGGTCGCCCGCGGCCGTTTCCGCCTGCACGACCTGCTTCGCCTGTACGCCACGGAGCTCAGCGCCACCGAGGAGTCCGCGGACGGCCGCGCCGAGGCCGTGAAACGCCTGCTGCAGTGGTACTTCGACACCGCGAACGCCGCCGGCACCGTGATCGCGCCGCCGGACCACCCGTCGTTCCTGCTGCCTCCACTGTCCACTCAGGACTTCACCTCGCACGACGAGGCTTTCACCTGGTGCCGCACGGAATCCTCGAACCTGCTGGCCGTCTCCAGGCTGGCGGAGGAAGAGCATTCGCCCACCGCGTGGCAGATCCCGGTCGCGCTGTGGAACTACTTCATCGTCTCCAGCGCATTGGACGAGTGGACGCGCACGTACCGCGTCGCCGAACGCACGGCGGCTCGTGACGGCAACCAGGGCGCTCGTGCGTGGGCGGTGCATGGTCAGGGCCTCGCGGCCTTCCGCGGTCAGCGTTTCGCCGATGCCCTCGAACTGTTCGACCGCGCGTTGGCGATCCGGCGCGAGATCGGTGACCAGGTGGGCGCGGCGTGGTCGCTCACCGGCCTGGGCATGGCCTACGGCGGCCTGCGCCAGTTCGATCTGGCCGTGGACCGCTTCAGCGAGGCGTTGGACCGCCACGCCGAAGTGGGGTCGTGGTTCGGCGAGGGTGGCACGCGGTTGTTCCTGAGCGACATCCTGCGTTCGGCGGGCCAGTACGAGGCATCACTGGAGTCGGCGCAGACGGCGTTCGAGCTGATGGACTCGCACGATGCCGTGCACGGCAAGGCAATGGCTCTGGTGAGCATCGGCTGGGCGCAGTTCAGGCTGGGGCAGCGGGTCGAGTCGCGGGACTCGTTCCGGCACGCGCTGGCGTTCCTGCGGGTGCTCGGTGACCGCAAGAGTCTCGCGGAAGCGTTGCACGGCTTGGGGGAGACGAGCGCGGGGCAGCCCGAGGTGGCGCGCACGCATCTGCTGGAAGCGTTGACGATCTACGAGGACTACGACCACCCGCTCACACCGGAAGTGCGGGCACGACTGCACGAGCTCGCCTAGAAATGTTTTTCACGTCTTCGAACTCAGCATGGAATAAATCGCACAAGGGGTAAATTCATCCACGACCCCTGAACGGCGGTATTCCTGCGGCGAGTGGTTCGCCGATGTTCGGTGGAGCTGATCAGCTTCACGTTCCTTTTCTTGTTCTCCGCTCGGTCGCCCTGCTTTGCTGGCTACTGTGCGTTCCCGTGGAGAACGGGGTGAGCGGCGCTGTGCACGGCGCTGTGTTCCAGGCGCACAACATCCATGGCGACGTGCAGTTCCACGGCGGTGCGGGCGGTTCTGTGACGCCCCGTCAGCTGCCCGCGTGCGTGCCCCAGTTGTTCACGGGCCGGTCCAAGGAGCTCCGCGCACTCACCGCCGCCCTCGACGGTCCCGCGCGGCTGGCCGTGGTGCGCGGTGTCGGCGGCATCGGCAAGACCTGGCTGATGCTGCACTGGGCGCACCACCACGCCGAGCTTTTCCCGGACGGGCAGCTCTTCGTCAACCTGCGCGGGTTCTCTCCCGACGGCAAACCGGTGTGTCCGAGCACGGCGTTGCGCGGTTTTCTGGAAGCCCTGCAGGTCGCCCCGTCGGCGGTGCCGAAGGACGTGGAAGCCCAGGCGGGCCTGTACCGCAGTCTGGTGGCCGGCCGCCGGATGCTGGTCGTGCTCGACAACGCCGCGAGCGCCGACCAGGTGAGGCCGTTGCTGCCCGGTGGTTCGCACTGCGCGGTGATCGTCGCCAGTCGCCGTGACCTGTCAGGCCTCGTCACGGCCAACGGGGCCATCAGCGTTCTGCTCGGCGTGTTCGACAGCTGCTCGGCCCTGCAGCTGCTGGTCCGGCATCTCGGGCCGAGGCGCATCATCGCCGAGCCGGACGCGACGAAGGAGCTGCTGCGGTGCAGTGCGGGACTGCCGCTCGCCCTCGGCATCGTCGCGGCTCGGGCGTCGACGAATCCGGGTTTCCCGCTCGCCCTGCTGGCCGACGAGCTCCACGACGCCACCACCCGGCTGGACGGCTTCGAAACCGGCGACACCACGTCGAGCCTGCGTGCTGTGCTGTCGTGGTCGCACGCGAGCCTCACCGACGACGCCGCGCACCTGTTCGGGCTGCTCGGCGCGGCACCGGGCTCCGACGTCGCACTGACGTCGGTGTTCAGCCTGTCCGCCCACCCTGCTGCCAGGACGAGGCTGCTGATGCGGGAACTGGAGAGCGCGCACCTCGTCCGGCAGCACGTGCCCGGCCGCTACCGGATGCACGACCTGGTGCGTCTCTACGCCCGCGAGCAAAGCGCCTCGCTGGACGTGCGTCCGGCGATGACCAGGTTGTTTGAGAACTACCTGAACACCGCCGCACGGGCAGTGCGTGCCCACTATCCGTGCGGCAGGCACAGCAGCCCTCTCATCGAAACGCCGTCACCGCACCAACCGCAGCCCGACCTCTCCGATCCCGACACCGCCACGGCGTGGATCGAGACGGAACGCCCGAACCTGGTGGCGGCCGCGCGGTTCGCCGCCGAGCACGGCTACCCGATCCTGCCGAACCAGCTGTCCATCACCATGTGGGCCTATCTGCTCAACCACTCGCATCACGACGACGCGCTCGCCATGCACACCCACGCGCTGGGGGCCAGTCGGCGTGGAGGGGACCGTGCCGGTGAGTGCCAGGCGATCATCAACCTGGGCACCGTGTTCGAACGGCTGCGGCGTTACCCGGAAGCGAGCGAACACCTGACCTGCGGCCTGGAGCTGAGCAGGGAGATCGGCGACCGCGCCCAGGAGGGTCGCGCGCTCAGCAACCTGGGCATCGTGTGCTGGCTGACCGGGAACTACGCGGGAGCCGTCGAGCACCTCGAACGGGCGCTGTGGCTGAGCCGTGAGTTCGCGGACCCGAACCTGGAGTCGTACGCGCTGTGCAAGCTCGGTTTCGTGTACCGCTCGCTGGGCCGGTACGACGACGCCGTGAGCCATCTGCAGTCGGCGTTGCGGATGACTCGCCACCTCGGTGACCGGGTCGACGAAGCGTTCGCACTGTGCGACCTCGGTGGCTGTCATCTCCTCATGGGGCGTCACGACGAAGCGTTCACGTCGCTCCAGCAGGCTCTCGCGCTGAGCCGGGAGCTCGCGGACCGCGCCGCGGAATCGCTGACTCTGACATTCCTCGGCGCATTGCATCGAAAAACCGGATCTCACACCGATGCGATGGACGTGCTGAACCTCTCCCTGTCGATCAGCCGCCGGCTCGGCGACAAATGTCTCCAGGCCAAGGCATTCCACGAACTCGGCAATGTCTATCTGGCGCTGGGCGACTACATGAGGGCCATTGGGTGCTATTGCTACGCCCTGGTGGCCGCCAAGTCGATCGGCGACGCCTACCAGTTGGCGCGAGCTCACGATTGTCTCGCCTTGATTCACCGGCACTGCGGCAACACCGGCGACATGAACCATCACCGGGAGGCGGCCGCCGAGGCCTACCGGCTGCTTCACCTGCCCGCCGGCGCGGTCGTCGGCGCGGCGTTCTGACGGTGTCCGGGAGATCCCTGATGCGCTTCCGCTGATGCGTAGGCAAGCTACAGGTCATGCAGAAGCGCGCGCGGGTTTTGCTGGTGTGGCTGCACGTCGTCACGTCCGTCGGCTGGCTCAGCCAGGCCGTGGCGTTGCTGGCGTTGGTGCTCTACGGCATGAAGACGGGTGAGGTCGGCGCGTTCCGGATGGCTCGGGTGCTCGACCACAACGTGCTCGCGATCATGGCCAACGTCAGCGCGTTCACCGGGTTCATGCTCAGCGCGACGACGCCGTGGGGCTACTTCCGGCACTGGTGGGTGCTCGCGAAGTTCGCGATCACCGTCAGCCAGCTCTACATCGGCATCTTCATCCTGAGCAAGAACCTCGCGGACGCCGCGAACGGTCACGTCACCGCGTGGATGCCCGTCGGCACGGCGTTGATGATCGGCGCGATCGCGTTCCAGACGTGGCTCAGCGTCGCGAAGCCGTGGGGACGCACGCCGTGGGCGGACTCCAAGAAGCTGACCACGGCGAGCGCTGGTGCGTTCGTGCTGGCGTTGGTCGTGCCGGCCGCCGACTTCGCGTTGAGCCAGTGGATGGGCAATCCCATGCCGGCGTTCATGCTGGTCACGGTGATCGCCTACTCGATCAGGCGGGCCGCCAGGGCGAGGAACCGGTCGTCGGACGCGTCGGGTCGTGGAAGCGCGGCACGTCCGGTTCGTCGAGGCGCAGCGGCACCAAGCCCTCGGTGATCGCGCGCATGATCCGTTCGTGAGCGCGGCGGGCGTCGCCCATGGTCGTTTCCGAGAGATCCGACAGTTCGACGGGCTTGCCGAAGTGGACCTTGAACGTGGGCCGTTTGCGGATCGCGGAGAACCAGGACGTCAGGTACGGCAGGAAGTCCTTCCATCCGCCGACGCTGAGGTTGCCCCAGTACACGGCCTCGTGCGCGCCCCACTGGCTGATGGGAACCACCGGGATGCTGCCGCCGAGCGCCATCCGGGCGACACCGGTCTTGCCGCGCTCCGGCCACATGCCGGGGTCCAGCGTGATCTTGCCCTCGGGGTAGACGGCGATCGGGTCGCCGCCCTTCTGCAACGCCTCGACGGCGCGGTGCATGGCCTCGCCGACGTTCGCCGACGCCCGGTCGACGCGCAGGTGACCGCACGCCTTGAGGGCCGGGCCCATGATCGGCGCGTCGAGCAGGCCGCCCGCGAGCATGAAGCGCGGGTTGATGCCGATTTTGCGACACGCGGCGATGAGCACGAACGGGTCGAGGTTGCCGATGTGGTTGGAAGCCAGCAGGAGTGGCTTGCCGAGCAGCTCTGGTGGAACGTCGCCGGACACCTCGAGCTTGCCGGTCAGCGCGACGAAGCCCCGGTCGATCGCCATGAGCACGCGCCAGAAGAGCGGTGTGGACACGCGAGGGAGCGTACGGCGTGTCGGAACGACACCGTGCCGGATCCGGGGAACCATGAGCTTTCGCACGCGTCCTGGTTACCTGCGGGGCTGGTGAGACGCGAGGGACTACCTTATACACATGGCCGGGCGTACAGGGACTTCACGAAAGACCACGTCACGCGGCAAAGCACCAGCCAAGCCGCGGGCACGATCCACCGCGTCCAAGAAACCCGCTCCACGTCGTAGTGGCGGTGCGATCAGCGCTGTGTGGGGCGCGTTGGGCCGTGGTGTCGGCAGCCTCGTGCGGACGGTCAGCCGTACCAAGGACCTGGATCCCGAACATCGTCGTGACGGGCTCGGGCTGCTGCTGATCGCGTTGGCGGTCATCACCGGCGCCGGTGTGTGGTGGCAGGCCGGTGGGCCCGTTGGCCAGTGGGTCGACGTCGCGGTGCGCAGCTCTGTCGGGTTCCCCGCGGTGATCGTGCCGGTGGTCTTGCTCGGCATCGGCGTGACGTTGATGCGCACCGACCCGAAGCCCGACGCGCGGCCAAGGCTGATCATCGGCTCGTTGCTGATGATGATCGGCGTGCTCGGCATGTTCCACCTCATCGGCGGCCTGCCGATGGACCCGGTCGAACGCCGCACCGCCGGTGGCGCGCTGGGCTACCTGGCCGGTGGGTTCCTCGCGCAGGGGCTCACACCGTGGGTCGCCGGGCCGTTGCTGTTCCTGATCTTCGGGTACGGCCTGCTGGTCGTGACGCACACGCCGATCCGCCAGGCGCCCGAACGCATCCGCTCGCTGCTGCACCCCGGATCGTCGAAGGACTCTGAAGCTCCTGCGGACGAACAGGAAGAGGACGAGCCGAAGCCGGTTCGCCTGCGTCGTCCGTCGCGTCGTCGTCAGGCCGTCGAACCGGTCGAGGAAGAGCCGCAGCCCGAGCTGCCGCTGGACGAACCCGAGCCCGCCCCGAAGCCGGCCAAGGAGTCGAAGAAGGCCGCTGCCGCCCCGGCGATGGCCGTGCGCGCGGTCGAGGGCGACTACCAGCTGCCGCCGCCGACGATCCTCAAGGACGGCGACGCGCCGAAGGCCCGCAGCAAGGCCAACGACCAGATGATCGAGGCCATCACCGGCGTGCTGGACCAGTTCTCGATCGACGCGCAGGTCACCGGCTTCACCCGCGGCCCGACGGTCACGCGCTACGAGGTCGAGCTCGGCCCCGGCGTGAAGGTCGAGAAGATCACCGCTCTCACCAAGAACATCGCCTACGCCGTCGCCACCGACAACGTCCGGTTGCTGGCCCCGATCCCCGGCAAGTCCGCGGTGGGCATCGAGGTGCCGAACAGCGACCGCGAGATGGTGCGCCTCGGCGACGTGCTGCGCTCGCCGTCCACGTTGAAGGACACGCACCCGATGGTGGTGGGCCTCGGCAAGGACATCGAGGGCCACATGGTCACCGCGAACCTGACGAAGATGCCGCACCTGCTGGTGGCGGGCTCCACGGGTTCCGGCAAGTCGTCGTTCGTGAACTCGATGCTGGTGTCGTTGCTGGCCCGCGCGACGCCGGACGAGGTCCGGATGATCCTGATCGACCCGAAGATGGTCGAGCTGACGCCGTACGAGGGCATCCCGCACCTGATCACGCCGATCATCACGCAGCCGAAGAAGGCCGCGGCGGCTCTGGCGTGGCTCGTGGAGGAGATGGAGCAGCGCTACCAGGACATGCAGGTCAACCGGGTGCGCCACATCGACGACTTCAACCGCAAGGTCAAGTCGGGCGAGATCACCGCGCCTCCGGGTTCGGAGCGCGTCTACCGGCCGTACCCGTACATCATGGCGATCGTCGACGAGCTGGCCGACCTGATGATGACGGCGCCGCGGGACGTCGAGGACGCGATCGTGCGCATCACGCAGAAGGCGCGTGCGGCGGGCATCCACCTGGTGCTCGCGACGCAGCGTCCGTCCGTCGACGTCGTGACCGGCCTGATCAAGACCAACGTGCCGTCACGGCTGGCGTTCGCGACCTCGTCCCTGACGGACTCGCGCGTGATCCTGGACCAGCCCGGCGCCGAGAAACTGATCGGCATGGGCGACGGCCTGTACCTGCCGATGGGCGCCTCCAAGCCGGTGCGCATCCAGGGCGCGTTCGTGGGCGACGAAGAGATCTCGCAGATCGTCGACTACACCAAGAACCAGGCGCAGCCCGAGTACACCGACGGCGTCACCTCGCAGAAGGCGGGCGAGAAGAAGGAGATCGACGCCGACATCGGCGACGACCTGGAGCTGCTGGTGCAGGCGACCGAGCTGATCGTCACCTCGCAGTTCGGCTCGACCTCCATGCTGCAGCGCAAGCTCCGCGTCGGCTTCGCGAAGGCAGGCCGGTTGATGGACCTGCTGGAGACGCGCGGGGTCGTCGGGCCGTCCGAGGGCTCGAAGGCGCGCGAGGTGCTGATCAAGCCGGACGAGCTCGAGTCGGTGATCTACCTGATGCGCGGCGGTGGCCCGGTGGACGACTCCGACTAGCTGTTCCAGACCCCGAACCACTGCTCGACGCCCCAGTCCTCGAACCGGTCCACCTCGGTGAACCCGAGCCTGCGCACGAGGCGCATCGACGCGTCGTTGGCGCTCGCGGTGGTGAGCACCACCGGTTCACCGGGATGCGCGTCGGCGAACCAGCCGAGTGCCGCTTCGCACGCCTCCGCGGCGTACCCGCGGCCCCATGCCGACGGCAGGAACAGGTAACCGAGCTCGGCCTCGCCGCCTTCCGGCAGGAGCAGACCTTTGCGCCCCGGGGGACGCCGGTCGAACGTGATCATGCCGATCATCGTGCCGTCGAGCTCGGCCACGAACGAGCCTTCGCGTCTGCCGGGGATCTCGGGCGCCGTGCGTTCCAGCTCGTCACGGGGTTGGGCGCCGCCGATGTAGGTGCCGACCTCGGGTGAGGCGAACAGCTCGATGTAGATGTCGCGGTCGCGGGCTTCCGACTCGCGAAGGACGAGTCGCTCGGTCCTGATGGGGGCGGGCGGCCAGCTCACTGGACCACCAGCTTCAGGGTGTGATGGACGTCTTTCGGGCACACCAACACGTTCAACCCGCCGCTGCCTCCGTAGAACTCCCAGCCCACCACGTGATAGCCCTCCGGTTGGTCGCATTCGTCGCACTCGGTCTCGTCCGCCGCCAGCGCGAGCAGCTGAACGCGGGTGGTGCCACACTCGGGGCACTCCATCTCGTACGGCTCCCCGGCGTACCACCGAGTCCAGCCGCCGATCTTGCTGGCGTCCTCGAGGCTCGGCCAGGAGTCCGGGTCGATCTCCAGCTCACGCACCAGGTCGCGCGGCACTTCGTACACCATGGGGTACTCGTCGGCACGGCACGGCGTGAACACGCACGGCTGGAACGCGAACGTCGGATCCACCAGCGCCGGGACGGGCCGGTCGGTCAGCGGCTCGGTGACCTGATCCGCCTTGCGCCACACCAGGCGGACGTCCGGACCCCAGTGGTCCTCGTGCAGGATCGGGCACAGGAACACCTGGAGCAGGTCGGTGCCGTCCGGGAACGGCAGCTCGGGGAAGTCTCTTTTGTACAGCTGCACGCAGCCTGCGAACGGTGTGTGCAGGCCGCGCACCATCTCGGTGGTCACGTCGAGGATGCCGTGGTGCCGGGCACCGTCGCAGTGCGGCCAGGGTTCGTCGCGCGGCCACAACATCGGGCCGCCGAGGTGGCTGTCGGTCTCGGTGGCCGTACCCGGTGAGGGGTGGAGGCGGACGACAGGGCGAACCCAGGCGTCGAGCCACGGGATTTCGCGGCCGTTGGCGGTCGGCTTGGTGCTCAATTTCGTTCCCCCAGAACGCTGACGCAGGCGCCCCCTGGACTGGGAACCCCTACAACTCAACCTACTCGGCAGGTCTGACAAGAAACCGCTCGTGCGGCGGCCCGGCAGCCCGGTTGATTACAAAACGGGTCGACCCGTATGGTAATCGGTGTGAGCTCCTCCAGAGGACGTCCCAGAGACCCTCGCTCCCACGCCGCGATCCTCGCCGCGACCACCGAGCTGGTGATCGAGACCGGCTACGCCGCGACCTCGATCGGTGCGGTGGCCGCGCGTGCCGGCGTCGGCAAGGACACGATCTACCGCAGGTGGCGGGGCAAACCGGAGCTGGTCTTCGAGGCCGTTTTCACCACCACGGACCAGGTTCCGCCTCCGGACACCGGAACGCTGACGGGGGACCTGACCGCGTTGACCCAGGCCCTGGTCGACGAGTTCACCGCACCTGCAGCCGCGGCCGCGTTGCCGGGTCTGCTCGCCGACTTCGCCGCCGATCCGGAGCTGAAAGCACGTATCCGAGCCGACTTCCTGGCGCCGTCGAAGGAAAGGCTGCTCGGGGTTTTCGAGCGTGCTGTGACGCGCGGGGACATGGCGGCCGGCATCTCCGCGGACCTGGTCCTGGACACACTGGCGGGAGCTGTGTTCTTCCACATCGGCCTGGTCGGGGAACAGCCGGACCCGCGCCTCGCCGGGAGACTGGCCGGGCTCGTGGCCGGAGGACTCCGATGAACGGCTGGCTGCTCGCGGCGGGCATCACCGCGCTCGGTGTGGCCGCGATCCACATCATCGGCGGGCACCGCGATGTGGTGCGGCCGCTGCTTCACGCCGGACTCGCGGAGGAGCCCAAGCGGGTTCTGCAGGCCGTCTGGCACATGGTGAGCATCGACCTCGTGCTCTCCGGGATCGCCCTGACGTACCTGGCGTTCACGTCGGCCAACGAGCTGCTGGCGTGGTTCGTGGCCGCGCACTTCGTCGGCTACGCGGGGGCGTTCCTGGCCGTCACGGTGTCGGTCCGCTGGCCGCTTTTCCGGTTGCCGCAGTGGGTTCTGCTGCTGCCGGTCGCGGTTCTGACGCTGGTGGGCAGCACGTAGGAACGCGAAGGGCGGGCACGACGAACGTGCCCGCCCTGGGTCACTTCTACTTCAGGCCCGCCTGCTGGATCGAGCTCGCGGTGGAGGAAGCGCTCGCACCGAACTCGCGCACGGCCTTGTAGTAGACGTCGGCCGTCCACTTGCAGGCGATGTTGCTGCCGCACTGCTTGTACATGTCGGACTTGAAGTTGTTGTCGATGCGCAGCCGCGTGGTCTCGTTGAACCGCGACTGCTTCTTGTAGTTGCGGTAGCCGAAGTCGTGGCGGTGGCAGGCCGGCAGGAACTTGAAGCCGAAGGGGTTGTCCGGCGAGTACGAGCAGCCGTCGGACGACCAGTCGAGCTGGCCGTTGTACGGCGCCTGGCCGCGGATCGTCGTGAACTGGGCGAGGGTCTTCGAGAACAGGTAGTCGTCGGTGACTGCCGGGATGTCCACGGCCTGGGCCGGGGCACCTGTGAAGATCAGGGCCAAGGACGCGGCGGCACCCACGAATGCCGAGCGCAGGGTCTTCGACATGGTGAGCTCCTCGGAATGTGAGCAGGGTCTCGCCATGTTGTAGCCGTGATCGACTGTCCTCGGTAGACACGATCTGATGAACGTCAGGTGATCATGTGACCGCACGCGATCGCTGTGGCCACACGAAGTTCCCTGGGTAGCCCCAACGAGTGAAGCATCTCGTTGTCCGCTACTCCACCGAGCAGATAGCCACCCAGTTTCTGCTCCGCCAAACGGAGGCAGATCGACTGGGCGGCGCACCCTACCTCGATCAAACCGAACCTGCCCGCACGTTCGCCGTACTTCTCGAACGACTCGTTGTCTTTTAACACCAGCACGATCGTCACCGGCGGTACCTCGGAAACCCCGAGGATCGAGGCCAGGTCGGCAGGTGCCGGGCCGATGTCCTGCAGGGCGTGCCGGGCGATGTCGTAACGGACCGCGCGATCGCCGACGAAGGCGTAGCAGCGCAACGGGTTGAGGCCACCGGCGGACGGGAAGCTGTTGTCGGACAAAGCGCCGAGCACGTACCCGAGTTGCTTGTCCGTCAACGGTTTCGAGGCGAACTCGCGGGTGCTCCGCCGCGCCTGGAACAGCTTCTGCAGCCGATCCGAAGGCCTGGGCAGCGGCACCGGCGGCGACGGCAGCTCCAGAGGGTCGATCAACGGCGGCGAAGGCCGGAAGTCGCGCAACCGTTCGCCGAGGCGGAGCTGGTGCAACGGGGAGAACCGGCTGGCGGCCCAGAAGTCGTCGAACAACGAAGTCACCCCAGCGGATGCGGTGCGGGATTGGGGAACACGCCCGGTGAGGCGTGCGGGTAGCGCCACGACAGTTCACGCGCGCGGCCGCCGAGATGTGGCCAGCGGTGGTCGGAGTGCAGCGGAGCGAGGTCGGGGGACAGGACTCGGACGCAGTGCAGTCCCACGGCTGACAGTTCCGGCGTCGTCAGTTCCCGGTACGCGAGCCGGATCCGGTGCGAATCCAGCGCGTGCACCAACTCGGTCAGTTCGGCGGCGGCTCCACGTCCGGTGGCGTCCGGCGGCGGGTCCGTCTCGATGCCGCGGAACCACGGCAGCGCTTCCCACTCAGCCGAAGGGCGGGTGGAGTAGTAGGCGGCGTGCTTGTCGAAGTCGGTGACGTCCTCGATCGGCGATGATCCGTTGCGCGCCAACCACACCTCGATGAACACCGTGCCCTGCACCCACTCCTCGTAGGCCTTCTGCAGCGCTTCCGCCACGGTCGCCCGGCACGCGAGGCCGAGCGTCGGCCGCGGACGACCGGCGATCGGCAACGACCCGGCGACCGCGATCACCGGATGCGGGCTGTAGGCGGGCGTGAGGTCGAACGCCCGCGCGCCATGAGGCAGGTCGGCGTCAAACCGTTGAGGTGCAATGGAATGCAGCCACACAGTGGTGAACGCGTCCCGCTCGACCAGCTCCTGCGTGGCCCGCAACAACGCGCTCGTGGTCGACGGCCCGGCCGCCAACCCTGAAGACGTCGTCGGCAGCCCGTAGGAAGCATCAAGGCTCACCAGTCCAGCAGGCACCCGGATCGGCGAGTTGCCGGGCAAAGTCCAGGCACGGGTGTACCGGGTGTCGACGTATCCCTTGCGGTAGTGGTAGTCGCCACGGACACGCTGCTCGACGGTGTGCAGGCTGAAGTGCTCCAACGGCCAGCACTCCCCGTCGGTCACGATCTCCAGCGGAGCCCGTGCGGCGGCATGCCGTTCCAACGCCTCCGCCACAGCCGCGACCCGAGTGGTGCCACCGGAAGTGCCGCCGGACGAGAACGGCTCCGGCACGGCGGCCCAGCCGTCAAGCTCCACATCGGACAGACTGTGCGGCACGGGATGCAGCTGCGACACCACACCCTGCCGCCACCCGACCGCGCGCTCGATCAGCGCCTCCGCGACGGTCTTCACGGCTTGCTCCGATAACGGCGGAAGAGCCAGTACCCGAACGCGAGCGCCCCGCCGATGTACAGCACGCCTACCACCACGGCCGTGGTGTTCCCGATGGACGCGATCCGTCCGAGCGTCGGGAACACGATGATGGGCTCGATGATCCACAGCAGTGCCCAGCCGAGCAGCCGCCGGGCGCTGCCGAACGGCTTCGGCGACTTCGAGATGGACCCGGCCGCGAGCGCCCACACCAGTGCGGCGGCGAAAGCGCCGACCCACCAGCCCCAGTGCAGCTCGAAGACCGCGCCCAGAGTGGCGAACGGCAGCACGAGGACGAGCAGTGGGAACAAAGCGGCGGGCAGCACCAGCGCACTGCGCGGGCGCGGAAGGTCTTTGGTGTCCTGGTACAGCGCTTCCGGGATGTGCACGGCCGCGCCCACCGAGGAAACCGCGCAACAGCAACAACAACAGCAACAGGTGGGCGTCGCGGCGTTGGCGGCGGCCGCACCCGGTGAGAACTGGTCAGGTAACCGGACTGCTGTGGTCAAGGTGGTCCCCCCAAGGCAACGACACGCGCCCGACGGGCAGCGCGGTGCAGATCTCGCAGTCGGCGGCGGGCAGCACGGTCTCGCGGGTCGTCGTGAACTCGTCGAGGTTGACGGTCACGACCGCGTCGAGCAGCGCCAGCGAACCGCCGCGGATGTTCTGGACTGCTTGCAGCGCAAGGGCAAGAGCGAAATCGGAGGACATCGCTCCCGGATGCGGGGGAGGCGGCGGATCCCCCCACCGCCGCCCCGCCCGCACCGCGAGGCACGCCAGGCACGCGCCGGCACCGGGCACCACGAAGGGCCCGATCGCGGCGGTGTGGTGGTACGCGAGGTCCAGCAACAGGTGCGGAACCGTCACAGAACGCGCCACCTCGACCAGGTCGACCAACGTGCCAGTCGTCCGCACCACGAGCACCAGGTTCGGATTCTCGTTGTGCGGCAACCGCTCCACCAGCCCGGCGGGCGCCTCACCGACGAACAGCGTGCCAACCCCCGCGGGCCGCGTTTCGTCGGAAGGAGGCAACCCCGCCGGGCGGAGAGCGCCCAGGGTCCTCAGCTGGGCCACGTGCCGGCGCACCGGTTCCCCCAACCGGCTTTCGTCGACCGTTCGAGCCACTCCCCTCAAAACTGGCTCGAACAGTCCTGCCAGCGCCACGGCCACCGCCCTGGGCAGGTCTGGAATCAAATAGGCGAGATCAGCTCCCGCGTAAACGACAAGGCCTTCGTCGCGAACTTGGGCGTGCCACGCGGGATCAGCGACCAGACTCATCCTCGTCCCCTCTCGCCAGGAAGCACTCGATCTCCTGCTCGCTCGGCAGGTCACCGGCCGGATCGACGAGGTTCTCGGCGATCGGCGGCAACGGCTGCTCCGCCCACGCGGGCTGGAAGTCGTCGCTGGGCAGCAACCCGTGCCGCGACGCGAACTCCTCGGCCGCGTCCCGGATCGACTCGCGCAGCGTCCCCACCACCGCGGTCTCCGCCGTGTAGGTCAGCTCGACGAGCAACGCCCGCACGTTCTCCAGCTGGTTGTCGTCGCCGGCCTTGCGAGCGAGCTCCGGCCAGAACTCCCGTTCGAACAACCGCACGAAGTCCGAAGCGATCGCGTCGGTCGCCGTGCGCAGGCGGGTGAAGCTGTCCATGACGTCATCGCTGGGCACCCTGAGGCCGGCGAGCCTGCCGCCCGCTTCGAGTGCCCAGCGACGCGCGTGCGGCCAGCCGTACTTCCACCGCACCAAGCCCAACCGCATAGCCCGGAGGAGGAGTCGCGGTTGGACATCTCCCATCGGAATCAGGTGCTTGATGTCGCGCACCTTGATCCGAACCCAGTCGTCGGGCCCCTCGGTCTCGCCCATGCCGAGAACCGCGGCGACCGACTCGCCCTTTTCGCGTGCCGAGATCAGCTCGGCGATCGCGGGCAGCGAGAACCCCCGCTGCTGCAACCGCTGGACCAGCGTCAACCGCTCGACGTGCGAGGCGTCGTAGTACGCCACGCGCCCCTGCCGTCTCGGCGCGTGCAGCACACCCTTCGTCTGGTACATGCGAATGGTGCTGCTGGGCAGGCCGATCCGGGCAGCGAGCTCGTCGACGGTGAGCGATTCGGGCACGCCACAGATCTTGGCGTGCCCTGGTTCATCGAGTCAAGACTCTTCGAGTAATTACTCGAAGAGTTACAACTCCAGGAGCATCCGGCTGTTGCCGAGCGTGTTCGGCTTCACGTAGCTGAGGTCGAGGAACTCGGCGACACCCTCGTCGACCGACCGCATGATCTCCTCGTAGACCTCGGGGCTCACCGGCGTGCCCTCGATCTCCACGAACCCGTGCTTGCCGAAGAACCGCGTCTCGAACGTCAGCACGAAGATCCGCTTGAGCTGCAGCTCCTTCGCCACGGCCACGAGCTGCGCCACGACCCGGTGCCCCACGCCCCGGCCGAGCGCGACGGGGGAGACGGCGACGGACCGGATCTCCGCCAGGTCCTCCCACATCACGTGCAGGGCTCCGCATCCGAGCAGCTCGCCGTCCTGCTCGGCCACCCAGAACTCCTGGACGGCCTCGTACAACGTGACCAGCGGTTTGGACAGCAGGACCTTGCCCGCGTACCCGTCGATCAACGCCTTCATGGCGCGCACGTCGCTGGTGCGGGCGCGCCGCACGACTACCCCACTGGTCACAACCGTCAAGTATGAGTGCCCATCGCGGACGTCCACCGGCGGGCAAGCACCTCGCGTTCGGTGTCGGTGTAGAGGTCCTGCTCCAGCCCCCAGGCCGCGGCGACCGCGCAGTCCCGTGCGGCCCGCCACGCTTCGTCGTCGACGTACTCGGCCGCTCGTTCGACCGCGCGGTGCACCTCCAGGTACGACAGGAACATCCCGTCGTCCCAGTGCTTCTCGTACAGCCTCCGCTCGCGGTTGCCGTCGATCGCGGCGATCCGGTCGACCTGCTCGCGGGTCAGCCGTTCCGCCTGTTCGAGGATCGTGAGGACCTGGTCGCCGCGCGGGCCGAACACCAGCCACGCAGGGACTTCCTCGACCACCGTCAGTTCCCGGGCGCGGAAGAACCGGTACTGCGAGCAGTCGCAGGGCACTCGCGTCACGTCCCGCACGCGCCAGAGACGGACCGGCCAGTCCAGGACGTCGCGCGGACTCTCGTGCACGACCATCCCGTCGCACTTGTGCGGCTCGCGGCCGGACGGGTCGAACGTGCACCGGGCGCCGGGAGCGAGCGGCGGCGAGCCGTAGAACCCGGAGCCGTCCGGGCGGGTCGAGAGGAACAGGTCCACGCAGCTCAATTTAAGGTGCGAGACCTACCCGGTTACGCTGAGCACCGTGTCTTCTCCCACCACTCCGCGACGCGTGTCGCTGCTCACCCTGGGCTGTGCCCGCAACGAGGTCGACTCCGAAGAGCTCGCCGGGCGCCTCGGCGAGGGCGGCTGGGAGCTGGTGGACGAGGGCTCGGACGCGGACGTCGTCGTCGTCAACACCTGCGGCTTCGTCGAGCAGGCCAAGAAGGACTCGGTCGACACGCTGCTCGCGGCGTCCGACACCGGCGCGAAGGTCGTCGCGGTCGGCTGCATGGCCGAGCGCTACGGCAAGGAGCTCGCGGACAGCCTGCCCGAGGCGGCCGCGGTCCTGGGCTTCGACCAGTACAACGACCTGGCCGAGCGCCTGAACGACGTGCTGCACGGCAAGCCGATCGAGTCGCACGTGCCGGTGGACCGCCGCACGCTGCTGCCGATCACGCCGGTGAAGCGCCAGGACGCCAAGGACAACGTCCAGGTGCCCGGCCACGGCTGGGGCCCCACCAAGACGCCCCGCAAGCGCCTCGACGACGCTCCCGTGGCGCCGTTGAAGATCGCGAGCGGCTGCGACCGGCGGTGCTCGTTCTGCGCCATCCCGAGCTTCCGCGGCGCGTTCGTGTCGCGGCACCCGGACGAGATCGTGTCCGAGGCGATGTGGCTGGCCGAGAACGGCGTCAAGGAGCTGTTCCTCGTCAGCGAGAACTCCACGTCGTACGGCAAGGACCTGCCGCGCGAGCAGGGTGCCCTGGAGCAGCTGCTGCCGCGCCTGGCGAGCATTCCCGGCGTCGAGCGCGTGCGGGTCAGCTACCTGCAGCCGGCCGAGACCAAGCCGTCGCTCGTCGCCGCGATCGCCAAGACGGACAAGGTCGCGAACTACTTCGACATGTCGTTCCAGCACTCCAGCGAGAACGTGCTGCGCCGCATGCGCCGGTTCGGCGACACGGACAGCTTCCTCAAGCTCGTGTGGCAGATCCGCGAGCACGCGCCCGAGGCGGGCATCCGCAGCAACTTCATCGTGGGCTTCCCCGGCGAGACCGAGGAGGACCTGCAGGAGCTGGAGCGGTTCCTGACCGAGGCGCGGCTCGACGCGGTCGGCATCTTCGGCTACTCCGACGAGGACGGCACCGAGGCCGAGAACCTCGACGGCAAGCTCGACACCGACACCATCGCGGAACGGGTGCAGCGCATCGGCAACCTGGTCGAGGAGCTGACCAGCCAGCGCGCCGAGGACCGGGTCGGCAGCGAGGTCGTCGTGCTGATCGAGCACGAGGAGGACGAGGAGAGCGACTGCGTCGGCCGGGCCGAGCACCAGGCGCCCGAGGTCGACGGCGAGTGCATCGTGCTCGAGGGCGAGGACCTCAAGCGCGGTGACTTCGTGCGCTGCCGCGTCGTGGACTCCGAGGGTGTCGACCTGGTCGTTGAGGTAATCGAGGTGCTGGGGACATGACGGAGGCCAGGAAGGTCCCGCTGCTCAACATCGCGAACGTCCTCACGATGGCGCGGTTGGCACTCGTTCCGGTCTTCCTGTTCTCACTGTTCGCGGCGGGCGGCTTCGACACCACGTGGCGGCTCATCGCGTTCGGGATCTTCGCCGTCGCGAGCTTCACCGACCACATCGACGGCACGCTCGCCCGCAAGTACGCGCTGATCACCGACTTCGGCAAGATCGCTGACCCGATCGCGGACAAGGCGCTCACCGGCTCGGCACTGGTGGGCCTGAGCATCCTCGACGTGCTGCCGTGGTGGATCACGATCGTCATCGCCGTGCGCGAGGTGGGCGTCACGCTGCTGCGGTTCTGGGTGATCCGCTACGGCGTGATCCCCGCGAGCCGCGGCGGCAAGGCCAAGACGCTGGCCCAGATCATCGCGATCGGCCTGTTCCTGCTCCCGCAGAACGACGTGATCGCGATCATCGCCTGGGTGATCATGGCCGCGGCGCTGGTCCTCACGGTCGTCACGGGAATCGACTACGTCATCCGGGCGTTCAAGCTGAAGGCAAGGGCAGGTCGCGCCGTCGCATGACGAACGTCGTCGAGCTGCTCAAAGCGAGGCATCAAACCGTCGCCACGGCCGAGTCGCTGACCGCGGGTCTGCTGTGCGCGACGCTGGTTGACACACCGGGGGCGAGTGCCGTGGTCCGCGGTGGGTTGATCGTCTACGCCACCGAGCTCAAACACGAGCTCGCGGGCGTTGATCAGCAGTTGCTCGACGAGCACGGTGCCGTGCACCCCGACGTCGCGATCCAACTGGCCGAGGGAGCCCGGAAACGGTGCAAATCGGACTGGGGAATCGGACTGACGGGCGTGGCCGGCCCAGATCCGCAGGACGGAGTGGCTCCGGGAACGGTCCACATCGGCTTGAGCGGGCCTGGAGTGTCCACAGTGCGGACTATCACGGTGAGTGGCGACCGCACAGCGGTGCGTTTCACTTCAGTGGAGAAAGCGCTGGTCCTGCTGTCGGAATACCTGCTGATGACCGTGGACGGGAACAAACGATGACTCCGCGTTCGTTCGCCCTTGGCGGACGTGTTCGGAAGTCACTGCCCGTTGTCGGTGTCGATCGGTAACGTAGGGACACGGCCGGCCGGAAGGAGGCGCGCGATGACCGTGCTGCTACGCGAGGCGATCGGTGATCGGCTTCGCCATGCCCGCACCAACCAACGCCGCACGCTGCGCGAGGTCTCTCGGACCGCCCGCGTGAGCCTGGGGTACCTGTCCGAGGTGGAGCGCGGCCGCAAAGAGGCGTCCAGCGAGCTCCTCGCGGCCATTTGTGACGCGTTAGAACTGCCCCTGTCCGAGTTGCTGCACCACGTCGCCTCCGACATCGGCGCCGTCTCGCAGACCCCGGACACGGTTCCCGACACCGTCCCGGACGGCCGCCCCGTGCACGAGTCCGGGCGCGGGAAGCTGGAGGGTGGCCGCGTGCTGCCGACCACGCTCTCGGACGACCTGTCCGACCTGCGCCTGCAGCCGATGCTCAGTCACCGGCTCACGAGCAAGATCGGCGAGACGCCCAAGGCAGTCGTCGCGGCCTGATAACCCATGTCGTTCCGACCCCGCTTGCCAGATGGCGAGCGGGGTCGCCTGCATTCGGGTGAGCTGTGGCCCCCGCCACGTCACGGTCTGCAACAAGAACGGCCCTTCGGACGTTCACCATGCAACGACGCCAGCACGCTGAACGGCAGGCAACGGCTTGGCCACAGCACGTTGGGTCACCGCGTCTCGGGGCGCGGGTGCGGGCAGGATTGGGCGCCGTCAGGCGTTTCACTCCAAAGTCCCAGGGAGGGTCGGGGTCATCCCGGATATCTCCCCAGGTTGGTGGAACCGCCGACGCACAATTGAGACGATGGATCCAACACCGGCACCGAGAAGGCAGGCGTAGGAGATGGCCAGTCCGTTCGTGAAGTTCTGGAAGTACCTCATGGCATCGTTCTCGTCCAAGATCGACGAGCACGCTGACCCGAAGGTGCAGATCCAGCAGGCCATCGAGGAGGCGCAGCGTCAGCACCAGGCGCTCTCCCAGCAGGCGGCGGCCGTGATCGGCAACCAGCGGCAGCTGGAGATGAAGCTGAACCGGCAGCTCGGCGACGTCGAGAAGCTGCAGGCGTCCGCGCGTCAGGCGCTCGTGCTCGCCGACGAGGCGCGCTCCAAGGGCGATGAGCAGAAGGCCCAGCAGTTCGAGAACGCCGCGCAGGGTTTCGCCACCCAGCTCGTCACCGCTGAGCAGGGCATCGAGGACCTCAAGACGCTGCACGACCAGTCGCTGCAGGCCGCCGCACAGGCCAAGCAGGCGGTCGAGCGCAACTCGATGATGCTGCAGCAGAAGCTCGCCGAGCGCACGAAGCTCCTCAGCCAGCTGGAGCAGGCGAAGATGCAGGAGCAGGTCTCCGCGTCGCTGACCCAGATGAGCGAGCTCGCCGCGCCCGGCAACGTGCCGTCGCTGGAAGAGGTTCGCGACAAGATCGAGAAGCGCTACGCCACCGCGATCGGGTCGGCCGAGCTGGCGCAGAACTCCGTGCAGGGCCGCATGCTCGAGGTTCAGGCCTCGACCACGCAGCTCGCGGGTTCGTCGCGGCTCGAGCAGATCCGCGCGTCCATGCACGGTGGTGCGGCCAGCACCCCGCCGCAGGTCACCGCGGGCAACAGCGCCGCAGCGCAGATCCAGGCCGAGATCGCGCAGCGCGTCCAGCAGGAGCAGAAGACCACGCAGCAGCAGGTCCCGCCGGCTCAGCACTGACGCTGCGCCACGGGGGAGGAGTCAGCAGGTGATCATGGAGCCCTGGAGAAACCGTCCCAACAACGAGATCGTCCGCAAGGTCGTCAACGAGTTGGGTGCGTCGCTCCAGGGCCACCCGCTGGCCGAACAGGCGCGCTACCGCCTGCAGAAGTGGAACGACCCCCGCGCCAAGCTGGAACGCAAGCGCAAGCGCACCAACGCCGTGCTCACGTTCTGGATGGCGCTGATCACGATCTTCGGCACGCTGGCCGTGTTCGGCTTCACCGGCGCGCTCGGCACGTGGGCCGCCGTCACCGGCACGATCGGCACGGCGGTGCCGACCCTGCTCGCCGTCCGCAGCGGGTTCAAGCTGCGTGAGCTCAGGGGCGCGAAGCAACGGCTGGAGCTGATGCCACCGCCTGCTGTCCGGCCGCCGCTGCCCGCGCACATCTCCGCCGCGCGCATCCCGATGGAGAAGCTGCACGGAGCCGAGGACGCGATGCACGAGCTGCTGCTTCAGCTCGACTCGCCGACGCTCGTGTCGATGCCGACGGAGTCCGTCCAGCACGCCCGCCAGGCCGCCCAGGAGGCCTCCGCGGCCATCCGCGCGGTGTCGGCGCAGCTCCAGGCCGTCGAACGCGCTCGCAACACCGCACCGCCGCTGGAGCGCACCCCGTTGGTCGAGGGCGTGCGGGTGCTCAGAGTCCAACTGGCGGACGGCGTGGACCGCTACTGTTCGCTCGTGGCGGCCGCCGGGCAGGCGCTGGCGGCGAGCACCGCGTTCCAGGATCCACGTTCCGTGCTCGACGACGCCACCGACCACATGGCCGGTCTCGCGTCTGCGATGCGAGACGTGTCAGGCTATTCAGCGTACTGATCGTGACACTCTGTAATCGCATGCCGCTATTCGGCGAGTCTCTCTGGAGATCTTTAGGCGAATCGTGTGATTATCAGACCGTTATCTAGCCGTAGCCACTACATGGCGTGGCAGGATTCCGGGGCCGGTCTGCGGGAAGGCCGGCTGGGTTGCCGGGAGGCAGTGCGTTGGCGTTGTGGACCGTGCACGGGGACGGTCGGATCACCGACAGTGAAACCGTCGCGCCAGAGGAACGGGTGAGCTGGCCGCTCACCATCGGGTTCGGAGTGCAGCACCTGGTCGCCATGTTCGGCGCGACGGTGCTCGTGCCCACCGCCACCGGTCTTCCCGTCGCCACCACCCTGCTGTTCTCCGGCCTGGGCACGCTGCTGTTCCTGGTGATCACCAAGAACCGCGTCCCGAGCTACCTGGGCTCCTCGTTCGCCTTCGTCGCACCGCTCGTCGCCGCCCGTGAACAGGGCATCGCCGCTCAGCTCGGCGGTGTGGTCGCCGCCGGGTTGCTGGTGATCGTCGTCGGCATCGCGGTCAAGGCGTTGGGCGTGCGCCTGCTGGAGTCGGTCATGCCGCCGGTCGTCACCGGGGCCGTCGTGATCATCATCGGCCTGAACCTCTCGCACCAGGCCACCTCGAACTTCGCCGAGCAGCCCGCGCTGGCCGCGATCACGACCGCGGTGATCCTGCTGGCCGGCGTGCTGGGCAGGGGCCTGCTCTACCGGCTCTCGATCCTCATCGGCTTCGTGGGCGTGTGGGTGGGCGGTCTGCTGTTCGGCGCCGTCCCGGCGGCTCAGCTGCGGACTCTGCGCGACGCGGCCTGGGTGGGCCTGCCGCAGTTGCACCAGCCCGAGCTGCGCCCGTCCGTCGTGCTGCTGATGCTGCCGGTGGTGATCGTGCTGGTGGCCGAGGTCGTGGGCCACGTGAAGGCCGTGGCCGCGCTGACGGGCCGCAACCTGGACGGCAGCGCAGGTGACGCGATCATCGCGAACGGGCTGTCCACGGCGCTCTCCGGGCTCGGAGGCGGTGCCGGGACGACGACGTACTCCGAGAACATCGGCGTCATGGCCGTGACGCGCGTCTACACCACGGCGGCGTTCGCGTTCGCCGGTGTGTTCGCGGTGCTGCTGGCGTTCTCCCCGAAGGCCATCGCGCTGTTCGGCACCATCCCGCCGGGTGTGCTGGGCGGCTGCACGTTGGTGCTCTACGGCCTCATCGTGCTCATCGGCGTGCGGATCTGGATGGACCGCGGCGTCGACCTGACGAACCCGGCGAACGCGATGGTCGGCGGCGCGGCGCTGGTGGCCGGTGTCGGCGACCTGACCATCCGGATCGGCGACCTGTCGATGGGCGGCATGGTCTGGGGCTCGCTGCTCGTGGTGATCCTGCACCCCGTGATGCGCTGGCTGCGGGCTGCACGGCGTAGTTAGCCCGTACACCTTCGTGTGGTTTTCGTCCCTCCACTTCGGACCGATCCTGCTTCCGGTCCACGGAGGGAGTTCCGTCATGGTCGCCGCGTACTACGTGGTGTTGTTCTCGGCCTGCGCCGTCATCGCGGGCAGTCTGGTCGCGTCCCGCATTCTGCTGCTGCGCCACCGCCGATGACGTCGTTGGTGTGGCTCATGGTGCCGTTGGCGATGATCGGCGTGGTGCGGGTGTGCGTCGTTCTCGTGGCGGCTGACCTCTACGACCTGTCGTTGCACCGCTCGCGCCCGTTGCCTTACACGCCAACGGTGTGGGTGGTGATCCCGGCCTACAACGAGGAACTGTGCGTCGCCCGCGCGGTTCAGTCTGTTTTGGACAGTGCGTACGCGGACGTGTCCGTGATCGTGGTCGACGACGGTTCGACCGACCGGACGGTTGCGGTTCTTTCCGGGTTTGGTGCGCGTGTTCGTGTTGTCTCGCAACCGAATGCGGGCAAGGCGGCGGCGATCAACACCGGCATGCGTCTGGTGGGCGACGGTCTGGTGATGGTGCTCGACGCCGACTCGACGCTGTCTTCCTCGGCTGTCTCGCGGATGGTCGCGCACTTCGCGGATCCGGTGGTGCTCGCGGCCGCGGCCAACGTGAAGATCTCCGGCCAGCGCGGCGTGCTGGGGTGGGTGCAGCGGCTGGAGTACGCGGTGGTGCACCGGTTGAAGCAGGGCTACACGGTGTTCAACTGCGAGTACGTGATCGGTGGCGTGGGCTCGATGTTCCGCACGTCGATCGTGCGCGCGTGCGGCTACTTCGACACCGACACGATGACCGAGGACATCGACTTCTCGATGAAGATCCTTTCGGTGCGCGGGAACTTCGACTGGCGCATCATCTTCGCCGCCGACGCCATCGCGTACACGCAGGCCGTGCCGTCGTTGAAAGGTCTTCTGCGCCAACGGTTCCGCTGGAAGTTCGGTCGGCTGCAGGCGTTCTACAAGCACCGCTCGCTGTTCTTCGGCGCTGGGTGCTCGCGTCTTCTCTCGTGGCTGCACCTGCCCTACACGGCAGCAGGGGAAGTCCTCGTGCTGTTCGAGCCCGTGTTCATCTACGTCGTCGTCAGCGCCACGTTCCAGACCGGTTGGTTCACGGGCATCCTGCTGCTGTGCGCGGTCTACACGGGCGTTGCGTTCTTCACGATCGTTGGCGATCTGACCGAGCCGTGGCGGGCCAAGGCGCCGTTGCTCGCGTTGGCGCCGTTGGCCTACCCGCTGTTGATGGTGATCGTGTTCGTCGACTTCGTGGCCGTGCTGCGCTCAGTGCTGACCGTGCTGCGCGGCTACCGTCCCGTCGGTCGCTGGGAGCACGTCGAGCGCACGCTCACCTCAGTGCCCGGTTGATCTTCGTGACCAGCCCGGGACCCTCGTAGATGAAGCCGGTGTAGATCTGCACGAGGCTCGCGCCGGCGTCGATCATGCGCTTCGCGTCGTCGGCGGTCGCGATGCCGCCGACACCGATGACCGGCAGCTCGCTGTTCTTCGTGATGAACCGGACGACGTCGTTCGCGCGCTGGGTGAGGGGCTTGCCGCTGAGGCCGCCGGTCTCCGACTTGTGCGCGCTCTTCAGGCCCTCACGGCTGAGGGTGGTGTTCGTGGCGATGAGGCCCTTGATGCCGTTGTCCAGGCATACCTGGATGACCTCTTCGATCGCGTCGTCGGTGAGGTCCGGAGCGATCTTGACGAGCATCGGCTTGGTGGTGGCCCGCGTCAGCGCCTGCACGAGCTCGGTGAGAGCGCCCTTGTCCTGGAGGCTGCGCAGGCCGGGCGTGTTGGGCGAGCTGACGTTGATCGCGTAGTAGTCGCCGTGGTTCTTCAGCGCGTTCAGCGAGTTCAGGTAGTCCTGGACGGCGTCCTCGACCGGAGTGATCTTGGACTTGCCGAGGCTGATGCCGAGCGGCGCCTTCAACGTGGTCTTGTCGAGCTTTCGAGCCAGGGCTTCCGCGCCGGCGTTGTTGAAGCCCATCCGGTTGATGATCGCCTCGTCCTCGCGGAGGCGGAACAGGCGCGGCTTCGGGTTGCCCGGCTGCGCGTGCCACGTGACCGTGCCGACCTCGACGAACCCGAACCCGAGCGCGGCCCACGCGGGAAGCGCCCGGCCGTCCTTGTCGAGCCCGGCCGCGAGCCCGACGGGGTTGGGGAACCGGACGCCGAACACGGTGCGCGGGTTGTTCTGGCCCCGCGCGAACCTGGCCAGCGGGCTGAGTGCCGACATCGCGTTGAGCGTGGTCTCGTGGACCCGCTCCGCGTCGCCGCCGTGCATTCCGAACAACGCCCTGCGAACCACCTGCTTGTAAACCACGCGCCCACCCTATAACGCCAGTTCAGGGTGGGCGCGCGGCCCTCAGTTGCCGACCTCGGCCAGGCAGTCCGGCGCGGGGTCGCGGTGCGGGCCGGTGAAGCCCAGCCCGGTGCCGCGGCCCGGCAGGTTCGAGATGCCCAGCAGGACCGTGTACCCCGGCGGGACGTCGCCGGGGCTCATCGTGACCGACCCGTCCGCGCCGATCTCCGGCAGCTTGTAGCCACCGAGGAGGTCGAGCTTGCTCTCGTCGAGAGGAGCGCAGTCACGCGACATCGGCACCGCCTTCGCGCCGATCCCGTACTCGCGCAGCTTGGCGTTGGCCGCGCTGACCCCTTTGATGTCCCGGATGGTCACGGTGACGCTGCCGTCGGCGTTCTTGGTGACCGCCCACGCCTCCGGGGAGTTGTTCGTGATGGCCACCGTGGCCGCACCGGCGATCGCCACCGCCGCGGCGGCCACCAGCACCGGCCGCAGGCTCCGCCTGGACGCCTCGGGCGCGCTCACCGACGGCCCGTGCTCGCGCATCAGGTCGTCCAGAAGGTTGTCCTTGAACATCATGCCTGCCCCCTCAACTTGCCTCGTACCCGGAAGAGCCTGATCCGCACCGCGCCGGACGAGACGCCCAGGACGGCCGCGGCTTCTTTTGGTGTCATGCCGACCAGGTCGACGAGCTCGATCACCTCGCGGTCGAGAGCGGGGAGAGCCTCCAGGGCCTCCACGAGCTCCCGCCCCTCGCGTTCGGCGTCGATGCGACCCACCAGGTCGTCGATCTCGTCACTGGACAGCGCGCGCCGCCCCTTCATACGCACGACGACATCCCGTCCGCGCGTGACAGCCTCACAGTGCTGTGCGAACACACGCCTTGAGATGCCCAACAGCCAGGCGCGCGCGGAGCCCTTCGTGCGATCGAATGTGCCGAACGACGTGATCGCGGCGACGAAGGTGTCCGCGGTCAGGTCGGCCGCCGTCTGCGGGTCGGCGGTGCGGCGGGCGAAGTAGGCCATGACCACGTCGAACTCGGCCTGGTAGATGGCTTCGAACGTCCGCGCCGCGGCGGTGACCGGAGGCGGGTGGACTGGAGTTGGCACTGTCATTGGCTGGCTCACGTAGAAGGTTGCCGACTTCGCGCGATGCCGTTACAACGGCTCCATGGGGGATTTGGTGGGGGAAGCGCATGCCCTTCTCGCGGACGGCAGAAAGCCGGAGGAGGTGTTCGTCGCACTAGCGGTGGACGGCCGACGGCACTACGAGGTTGCACTGGCCGTGTGCGTGGCCCTGGGCATCCCGGAGGCTGAAGCCGCCGAGCGACTGGAGCCGGACGACGGCTTGTGGGACGACCCGGAAATCGAACCCGAGGACGCGGCCTGGATGCTCGACGTCGGCGGACTGTTCGACGTGCACGTCCAGCTGTCCGCAGAAGATCAGCAGGTCGCGGATCAGCTGTGGTGTGACTACCGGGCGCGCGGCGACAGCGGATCCGGCTACGTCTTCTACTTCAGCCGGTTGATCAAGATGGGGCGACTCGACGATGCGCGGCGCTTTCTGGAGGAGCACCCCTCGCGGCGTTAGAGCGGCTTGGGCACTTTGATCGTTGCCTGCTCGTCCAGCGGCATCGCGGGCTTGGTCCGGAACTTCACCGGCAACGACCGCAGCCCACGGCTGCCCAGAGACACTCTCCACCCCAACGGCTGCGAGGTGTCCAAAGCCAGCCCCGAACACCGAGCCAGCAACGTCCGGAACGCCACCTCGCCCTCCAACCGCGCCAGCGGCGCACCGAGGCAGAAGTGGATGCCGTGCCCGAACGCGAGGTGCTGCCGGTCCGCCCGTTCGATGTTGAGCTGGTCGGCACGGGGATAGCGCGCGGAGTCGTGCTCGGCCGAGGCGAGCGAGAGCAGCACGACCTCACCGGCCGGGATCTGCACGCCGCCGATCGTCACCGGCTGGGAGACGAACCGCAGCAGGTGCGAGGTCGGCCCGTCGAAGCGCAGGAACTCCTCGATCGCGCCGGGCAGCAGTGACGACGAGCGCTGCAGGAGCTCCAGTTGCTCGGGGTGGCGCAGCAACGCCAGCGCGCCGTTGCCGACGAGGTCGACGGCGGTCGTGTAGCCGGCCACGAGCAACAGGAACGCCAAGGACGCGAGCTCGCGGTCGGTCAGCGCGGCGTCACCCGTGGCACGGGCCAGCGCGCCGATCAGGTCGTCGTCGCCGGACGTCCGCTTGTGCACCACGAGGTCGTGCAGGTAGCCGGACGTCTCCTCGCGCGCCGAGGCCGCGTCGCCGTCGGCCATGCCCGTCACGACGTCGGCCCAGTAGCGGAAGTTCTCCTGGTCGACTGCCGGCACGCCGAGCAGCTCCATCAGCACGGTGATCGGCAGCGGCGCCGCGAAGTCCGCGATCAGGTCGCAGCCGCCGTCCGCGAAGTCGTCGGCCAGCGACGCCGCGAGCGACTCCAGGCGAGGCCGCAGAGCAGCGATGCGGCGCGGCGTGAGCTGGCTCGACACCGCGTTGCGCAGACGGGTGTGGTCGGCGCCGTCGCTGTTCATCATGTGCTCGGACAGGTCGCCGAACCACCACGACGCGAAGTGCGGATGGCCGCGCAACGGCTCGGCCAGAGCGGAGCCGTGCGAGGACAGCTGCGGGTTGTCCAGCGCGGCGCGCACGTCGGGGTAGCGGGTCACGAGCCACATCGGCACGCCGAAGGTCTCCACCCGGTGCACGGGGCCTGCCTCGCGCAGGCTTTTCAGCACCGAGTACGGGTCGTCGGTGTAGCCCGGGCGCAGCGCATCCAGATTTACCGCCATGTCGAGGGACACGGGCAGGAGAGCGCCTCGGTTCAACCGGACTGGCATTTTGGGCAGAAGTACACGAATCTCGTCTCGAACTCGCCCGATCGGACCCTTGTGCCGCAACGCAAACAAGGTTTACCGGTCCGCTCGAAAACCCAGTTCTTGACGCGCCGATCAGAAGTCGTGATCTGCTCGGGGCGCCACTGGTTCGCCTGCAACAGCTTGCGCGACAAAGCAACCGCACGTGAGGCGTCCACGGATGACACCGGTGCCGTCGGCAGAACGCCCAACAGGAAACAAACTTCCGCGCGGTAGAGATTGCCGACGCCGGCCATGATCCGTTGATCCAACAATGCCAGACCGATTGGACGCGAAAGGTCTGCCGTCAACCGCTGAACGGCCTCAGCGGCGTCGAAGTCAGGAGAAAGCAAGTCGGGCCCGAGATGTGAAATCAGCTCGTCTTCTCGGGTGGTCGGCACGAGTTCCATGTCGTGCAACGCGAACCCGATCGCCTGCCGGTCGTCCACCTCGAACACCGCGCGGGCCTGGTGCGCGGGACGGCGCCAGCGCTCGCCCGGCCGGTAGAGGTGCCACGCGCCGTCCATGCGGAAGTGGCTGTGCAGGCTGGTGCCGTCGGAGAAGTGCGTGAACATGCGCTTTCCGTACGTGCGCACTCCCAGCACGGAAAGCCCTGCCAGGTCCACTGTGGACAGCCGAGGGTGGCGCAGCTCGCCGCGCCGCAGCGTCTTCCCGGCCAGCGCCTCGTGCATCCGATGGCCGGCCAGGAAGACGGTGTCGCCCTCAGGCATCCACCGCCTCTTGGATCTCGTCGTCGTCGAAGTCGTGGTGCACCGCGCGGCGCCGGCTGCGGGAGATGCGCTGGATGCGGGCCAGCAGCAGGTTGAACGCCAGCGCCACCTCGCGGCCGCCCGGCGTGCCCCACTCGTGGATCGGCATGCACGCGCCCTGTGCCTGCTGCACGGCCAGACGGTCCGGCAGCGCGACCGGCATGACCAACGGGCCGAAGATGTCCCTCAGCTCGTCGATGCGGAACTGGTGCTCGTGCGACCGAGGCCGGACGCGGTTCACCACCACGCCCAACGGCTGCAGATCGGCGTTGTTGCTCTCGCGCTCGTTCTGCACCGCCTCGAACGCCCGCTGCACGCCCGCCACCGCGAACATCGTCGGCTCCGTGACCAGCAACGCGCGGTCCGCGGCCACCAGCGCCGAGCGGGTCAGCTGACCCAGCGACGGCGGGCAGTCGAGCAGCACGAGCTGGTACGGGAACTCGTCGTACATGTCCCGCAACGTGCGCAGCGCGTCTTTCAGACGGTGCAGCCGCGACTCGTTCGGATCCGGGTGGTTGAGCAGCTCGGCTTCCTCGGACCCGGACAGCACGTCGATGCCGTCGCCCCACTTGCTGGGGCGGATCGCCTGTTCGACGTTCTCCTCGGACGGGTCCTGCAGGACGTCGTAGATGCTGGTCTTGGACTCCTCGGGCTCCAGCGTCGACGTGGCGTTGCACTGCGGATCAAGATCGATCACCAGAGTGCGGACACCACGGCGGAGGGCGGCAGAGGCCAGGCCGAGCACCACCGTCGTCTTGCCGACGCCTCCCTTGAGGCTGAGCACGGACACCGTATGCACAGGCCTACTCTAGGGTCTCCTACTCTTAGTGCCATGCGACCGGACGCCGTACAAAGGGTGCTCGACGCCGAATTGGCCGCTGCACGCACGCGCCGGGGTGGAGAACCCCCGCGCGTCCTCGACGTGGGCGGCGGCAGTGGCGTCTGGGCCGTGCCCCTCGCCGCGGCGGGCTGCGCGGTCACGGTCGTGGAGCCTTCGCCGAACGCACTGGCCACGTTGAACACCCGTGCGCGCGAGGCCGGAGTGACGATCAACGCGGTCCAGGGCGACACCGACCACCTCGGCGTTCCCGCTGGTGAGGCCGATCTGGTGCTCGCGCACGGCCTCCTGGAGGTCGTGGACGACGCCAGTTCCGCGCTCACCTCGCTGGCCGCCGCCGTCGCTCCGGGCGGGGCGGTGTCGGTGCTGGTCGCGAACCGTTTCGCGGCGATCCTGCACCGGGCGATCGCCGGCCGGATCGTGGACGCGCGCCGGTTGCTGGACGACGACGCGGGTCAGCTTGCGGGCACGCGCGATCCGTTGCAACGTAGGTTCGACGTTCCAGGGCTTGAGAAGCTGGTCCTGGAGGCGGGGCTTTCCGTCGAACTCCTGCAAGGTCATGGCATCGTGTCGGACCTGGTTCCCGGCGTCGTGCTCGACACGAATCCGGGTGCCGCCGACGCGCTCGCCGAGCTGGAACTGGCTGCGGCCACACGATCTCCGCTGAGAGACGTGGCCGCTCGACTGCACGTCATTGCCCGCCGAACCGCCTGAAACCGTTTGCAGTCGTGACTTTTATGGTCGCGCTGACTGGTCCCAAACGACTTCGGGGCGAAAGATAATGGCTCCGCTGCCAAAGTAGGGACCATCGCCATGGAGAGTTCCGACCTGCTGGCCTCGTTCGTCAACGAGGCCGTCGCGGGTGATCGGCGTGCCGTCGAACGGCTGCTGGCGTCCGTCCGTCCGCTGGTGTCGCGGTACTGCCGTGCGCGCGTCGGTCGCAACGAACGGGCGTATGCGTCCGCGGACGACGTGGCGCAGGAGGTCTGCCTGGCGGTGCTCACGGCGTTGCCCACCTATCGCGACCAGGGGCGGCCGTTCCTGGCGTTCGTGTACGGAATCGCCGCGCACAAGGTCGCGGACGCTCATCGGGTGTCGGCGCGCAACCGCTCCGAACCCGTCGCCGAGGTGCCGGACGGGCCGTCGCTGGCCGTCGATCCGGAGCAGAACGCGCTGCTCGGGTCGTTGTCGGTGCGGCTGGGTAGATTGCTGGAGGGGCTGCCGGACAAGCAGCGCGAGATCCTGCTCCTGCGCGTGGTGGTCGGCTTGACGGCGGAGGAGACGGCCGAGGCGGTCGGGTCCACGCCGGGTGCCGTCCGGGTGGCTCAGCACCGGGCACTGGCGAAGCTGCGGTCGTCGGTGGGGGTCGAGGAGCTGATTTGACCGGGGCGTTCTACGACGGGCTGGCCGGGTCGTACGACCGGATGTTCCCGGACTGGGACGCGTCCATGGCCCGGCAGGCCTCGCAGCTCTCGGAGTTCATCCCGGCCGGCGCGCGCGTTCTGGACTGTGCGTGCGGCATCGGCACGCAGGCGATCGGTCTGGGCCAGCGCGGGTACTCCGTCGTCGGTTCCGATCTGAGTCCTGTGGCGGCGGCTCGGGCCGTTGCGGAGGCCTCCGCGCGTGGGGTCTCGTTGCCCGCGTCCGCGGCGGACATGCGTGCGTTGCCGTTCGCCGACGACTCGTTCGACGTCGTGCTCGCCGCGGACAACGCGCTTCCGCACCTGCTGACGGCTGAGGACGTCCTGGCGGCGCTGCGAGAGATGCGGCGGGTGTTGCGGCCCGGCGGCCGGCTCATCCTCTCGACGCGCGACTACGACGAGATCCGGCGTTCGCGGCCGTTGTCGACGCCGCCGTCCGTGGGGCCTGGCCGGGTCGTGTGGTTCCAGCTGTGGCACTGGGACGGTGATCGGTACGAGCTGGAGATGTTCCAGCTGCACGAGGCCGAGTCGTGGCGCGTCGAGGTGGGCAAGGCACGGTATTGGGCGATTACTCGTCACGAAATCACCGAGTTGGTGGAACGCGCGGGTTTCGGTTACGCGGAGTGGTCGCTCCACGCCTATTACCAACCGCTGATGGTTGCTCCGAACGAGTGACGTTTGAAGTTTCTCCCTACTTTCCGCATAAGGAGTGACGTGTGGCACGTCTCCTCCACGGGATGTCGAAGAGGGGAAGCTTCGGATGGAGAGTTCGGCTTTATCCGCGGAACTGGTCAACCTGGCCGTGCACGGCGATGCCAGGGCCACTGACCAGCTACTTCGCTACCTGCGTCCGCTGGTGGTGAAGTACTGTCGCGCACGGGTGGGGCGTTCCGCGACAACCGCGGACGACGTCGCACAGGACGTCTGCCTGGCCGTGCTGACGGCCCTGCCGAACTACCGGGAGCAGGGCAGGCCCTTCCTCGCCTTCGTCTACGGCATCGCGGCGCACAAAGTCGCCGACGCGCACAGGGCCCTCGCTCGTAACCGAGCGGAGCCGATGGCCGAGGTGCCGGACCAGGCTTCGCGGGGTGCCGGACCGGAGGACTTCGCCCTCCAGGTCGAGATGAACGGCGCCATGGGCGAGTTGCTGCGGATGCTGCCGGAGAAGCAGCGCGAGATCCTCGTGCTGCGCGTGGTGGTGGGTCTCTCCGCCGAGGAGACCGCGGAGGCTGTGGGATCGACGCCGGGCGCCGTCCGGGTCGCTCAGCACCGGGCACTGGGGCGTCTGCGGAAGGAAATAGCCGCAGCCAGTGTGCCGATCGGGTGAATCTCATTTGGTTGCGTGGGCTAAATGCATCCAAACGACATACCTATGGGCATGAGGGGTTCTGACTCAGCGCTCGCCGAACGGCTGCGCTTCGACGGGGTGCTGGTGCAGCACCTCCGCGAGTCAGGGCTGACGGGTCCGCTCTGGGACCACTTCCATCGCCAGCTTCTCGGACGCGGCCTCACGTTTGTTACAAGGCTTGTGCGTTCCGGATCGATGTTCGCCCGCTGCGGCAGGCATGGCCGGTACCTGCACCAGGAGGCCATTCCGCTGGACGAGGCGGAGGAGCTGGCGAGCGAGGCGGTCTTCGACGGGTTCGTGATCTTCTGCGAGCGAGGCCTGCTCGGCAAGGAGTGGTCGGTCGACCGCGGGCAGCCGTTGTACGAGTACTTCGTCAACGCGTGCGTGCTGGCCTTCCCGAACGTGTACCGGCGGTGGCAGACGCGCAGGAACAGCTGGCGCGACGTCGACCTGCTGGACTCGTTCGCCTCCCTGGAGCAGGTCGTGGCCGAGGGAACGCCCGAGGACACCGTTCTCGAGCAGCAGGCCGCCGACGCGGTGTTCGCCGCGTTGAGCGAGGACAGCCGCCGGTTGTTGATCCTGCACGAGCAGGGCTACTCGCACGCGGAGATCGCGGAGCTCACCCGCCTCACCCCGAGAGCCGTCGAGGGCCGGATCCGGCGCGCTCGGCTCACCGCACGCCAGCACTCGGACGAGGAACGGTGATCCGCGTGGACTTCACGCCCGGTCTGCATCGCAAGGTTCCCGCGGAGGCTGTCCAGCAGTCGTCCGTCGGGGGCTCGATCGACGTGACTCCCGGCGTGCTGGACTCGTTGGTGTCGCGGACCTCGGACGTGGGCGGCAAGGAGCCGGTCGATCCGCCGGCGCCGTCGTACTACTCGACCAGGCCCGAGGCGGCCGACAGCCACGTGGCGCTGGCCGTGGCCGGGGATCGTTCGGCGATCAACAGGCTGTTGGGGACCATCAGGCCGTTGGTCGTGCGGTACTGCCGCGCGCGCGTCGGGTCGTTCGCGTCGGCGGATGACGTTGCGCAGGACGTGTGTCTCGCGGTGCTGACCGCGCTGCCGTCGTACCGGGATCAGGGGCGGCCGTTCCTGGCGTTCGTGTACGGGATCGCGGCGCACAAGGTCGCCGACTCGTACCGCAGCCACACCCGCAACCGCGCCGAGCCCGTGCCCGAGGTGCCTGAGGCGATCGACGACGAGGCCGGGCCCGAGCAGCGTGCGATGCAGGGGGAGATGTCCGCGCAGATGGCCGCTCTTCTGCGCGTGTTGCCCGAGAAGCAGCGCGAGATCGTGGTGCTGCGTGTGGTGGTGGGGTTGTCGGCGGAGGAGACGGCCGAGGCGGTCGGCTCCACGCCCGGTGCCGTGCGGGTGGCTCAGCACCGGGCGTTGACGCGGTTGCGCCGCGAGATCAGTGGCGCCAGCGGGTGATGTTGGCGATTCCCTGCGGGCTCGCGTCCTTGTAGCGCTCCATCTCGCCGCGCCTCACGTCGGCGATCGTGCCCGCGAGCTCCTTGCCGAACGCCTCGGTGAGCACGGCGTCCTTCTCGAACTCGTCGACGGCTTCCTTGAGCGACGTGGGCAGTCGCTGGGTGCCGTCGAGCAGCGCCGGGTCGATGTTGAGGCCCTCGGGGAGCGTTGCCTGGGTGGCGATGCCGTCCAGACCGGCCGCGATGACACCCGCGACGACCAGGTACGGGTTCGCGGTGAGGTCGAAGCACTTGATCTCGAGGTTGTCCTGGATCAGGCGCAGCGCCGTCTCGCGGTTCTCCTCGCCCCACGCCACGAACGGTGCTGACCACGTGTGCGGCACGAGCCTGAGGTAGCTCGCGAGAGAGGGGCAGCCGATGGCGCACAACGCGCGGATGTGGCTGAGGACGCCCGCGGTGAACTGCTTCGCCTCGTCGTGGAAGTCCTTGTACAGGTTCGTGCCGTCGCGCCAGATGCTGAAGTGCAGGTGGCCGCCGTTGCCCACGCCGCCGTTGACGACCTTGGGGGAGAACGACGGGCGCATGCCGTGGCGGATCGTGATGGCGCGGATGGTCTCTTTGACGAGTACGGCGGTGTCTGCTGCTGCGACGGGGTCTTCGGGTGCCGTGGACACCTCGAACTGGCCGGCCGCGTACTCGGGGTGGAACTGGAGGACCTCGACGTCCTGCTGGTCCAACGCCGAGAGGATGTCCACGCAGTAGTCGGACAGCTCTACCTGCCGTGCGTGTCCATAGGCGGCACCGCTCGTGGCGGGGACGTAGTCGTCGGTGTCGGGCTTGCCCACGCACCACTCGATCTCGAAGCCCGCCTGGGCGGTGAGGCCGTGGGCTTCGAGGTTCCCGACGGCCTTGCGCGCCTGAAGACGCTGGTCCATGGGGTACGGGACGCCGCTCTGGAAGTGGCGGTCGGCCGGTGCCCAGGCCCAGCCCGGCTGGCCCGCGAGCACGGTGAGGCGGTCCAGGTCGGGGTGCAGGCGCAAGTCGCCGACAGGGCCGCCGGCGAACCGGCCCTGGATGATCCAGTCGTCGAACAGGAAGACGTCGAACACCGGCGACGCGCCGACACCGTGTGCTGCTGCGTGCGCCAGTCTGCGCAGAGGCACGGACTTGGTGCGTGTGATGCCGCTGTTGTCGACCCAGGTGAGCGCCACGACGCGCACGTCCCTGGCGTTCAGCCCGTCGAAGAGTTCCGTCGCCCGGTCGAACCGCTGGTCCCGTTCCGCAGAGTCCACGATCCTAAGGTTATGGGCATCTTGCCGTTCGTCGCCGAACTCGGGCTGATAGATCACCACTGCCACGGGGTGTTGCGCGTTGACAGCACTCGTTCGGAGTTCGAGTCGCTGCTGTTGGAAGCGGACTCGGTTGGTGAGCTGGGCGGGTCGTTCTTCGACTCGGCCGTGGGGTTCGCGGTGCGCCGGTGGTGTGCGCCGCTGCTGGACCTGCCTCGGCACGCGTCGGCGGACGAGTACCTCGAACGGAGGAACTCGCTGCACATCACCGAGGTGTCGCGGACGTTCCTGATGGCTTCCGGGATTCACACGTTCCTGGTGGACGGCGGGTTTCAGCCGGAGCGGTTGTTGTCGGGGGCGGAGCTGGCGTCGTTGGCCGGGGCTGTTTCGCACGACATCGTTCGGCTGGAGCACGTGGCGGAGGAGCTGGCGGAGGCCGACGACTTCGTTTCCGAGCTGCGTGCGCGGTTGCGGTCTCCTGGCGTGGTGGGAGCGAAGTCGGTGGCGGCGTACCGGATGGGGCTGGCGCTGAGTGGTGAGCGGCCGTCGGAGGCTGATGCGCTGCGGGCTTTGAGCTCTTGGCGCGGGGCTGGCCCGGTGAAGGATCCGGTGCTGATCTCGTGGCTGGCGTGGGAGGCGTTGGACGCCGGGCTGCCGTTGCAGTTCCACGTGGGCTACGGCGACTCGGACATCGATCTGCACCGTTGCGATCCGTCGTTGCTGACGCCGTTCTTGCGCGCGACTGCTTCGTTGGGTGTTCCGGTGCTGTTGTTGCACAACTACCCGTTCCACCGGCAGGCCGGGTATCTCGCGCAGGTGTTCCCGCACGTGTTCTGCGATCTCGGGCTGGCGACGCACGGGTTGGGGCATCAGGCTTCGCGGGTGTTCGCCGAGGCGCTGGAGATCGTGCCTTACGGCAAGTTCCTGTTCTCCTCGGACGCGTTCGCACTGCCTGAGCTGTACTACCTCGGGGCGTTGCTGTTCCGGCAGGCGTTGTCCGACTTCCTGGCCGATGGACTGCGGCGGGACGCGTTCGTCGAGGACGACGCGCACCGGATCGCGCGACTCATCGCGTCGGAGAACGCGGCGCGCGTGTACAAACTGTAGGATTCGCTTCGAACTGACGTTCGAGGGGGTGTTCATGGGTCGCAGTGCGAACCTGCCACGCGGCCTGGTCGACCGGTTCCGTGCGCGTGACGGAGTCTGGCCTGATGACACGGGCTGCCGGATGCTGCACGTCGACATGGACGCCTTCTACGCGTCGGTGGAGATCCGCGAGCGCCCTGAGCTCGCCTCGGTGCCGGTCGTGGTCGGCGGCGTCAGTGGTCGTGGTGTCGTCTGCTCGGCCAACTACCTGGCCCGCGAGTACGGCGTGCGCTCGGCGATGCCCACCGCGCACGCTCGTCGACTGGCCCCGCACGCCGTGTACCTGCCGCCGCAGTTCGATCTCTACCAGGAGGTCTCGCGCGGGGTCATGGCGATCTTCCGCGACATCACGCCGTTGGTGGAGCCGCTCTCTCTTGACGAGGCATTTCTGGACGTGGGTGGTGCTCTTCGCCGTCTGGGGCTGACTCCGGGCGGTGTGGGGGAGCTGGTTCGTGCGCGTGTGTTCGATGCCTTTGGCGTGACCTGTTCGGTCGGGGTGGCGTCGACGAAGTTCCTCGCCAAGCTCTCGTCCGGCATGTGCAAGCCGGACGGGATGATGGTCGTTCCCGCTTCGGCGTCTTTGGAGTTCCTGCACCCGCTGCCGGTGTCGGCCTTGTGGGGGGTGGGCGCGAAAACCGCCGCGCGCCTTGAGGAACTGGGTCTGGAACGCGTTTCCGACGTCGCCGCCACCCCGCTGCCCAGGTTGCGCCGTCTCATCGGCGTGGCGTTGGCGGAGCACCTGCACGCGCTGGCCGCCGGCGTCGACGATCGTGCGGTCGTGCCTGTCTCCCGCGAGAAGTCGATCGGTGCCGAGGAGACCTTCGAGGTCGACCACTACGACCGTGCCGTGCTGCGCCTGGAGCTGTTGCGCCTGTCCGAACGCTCGGCGGGTTCGTTGCGCGGCAAGGGTTTGGTGGGCCGAACGATCTCCATCAAGGTCCGCTTCTCCGACTTCACCACGATCACCCGCTCGCGCACCCTGCCCGTCGCCACCGACGTGACCCAGGAGATCTACCGCACAGCGGTCGAGCTTCTGGACACCCAGGTCCCGCCAGGCGCGGTCCGCCTGATCGGCGTCCGAATAGAGGGCCTTGACAACGCCGACTCCGCCCAGCAACTGATCTTCGACGCCCCGGAACGCGGCTGGCGCGAAGCCGAGCAAGCCGCTGACCAGGCCCGTTCCCGCTTCGGCTCGCTAGCCGTCCGCCCAGCCTCACTCCTGCGCAACAGTCCAGAAAGGACAGCCGAGTTCGAACCGAAGCCTGAGTGATCGCGACTTGTCCACAACCCGTCAGTTATCCACAACTTCTTTCTAGCCCGGATTTGTGGCTGCGTCCCCGGCCCAAGATGAACCCATGCGCCACCCCATCGACCTGGAAGCCCTGGGCACCCTCTTCGATCACCGAGTAGCCCAGATCGCCACCCTGCTCCACATAGGACTGACCCCGTCCCTGGTAGAGCAACGCAGCCGCCCAGGCGGCCCCTGGCAACGCCTCCTACCGGGCATCCTGCTCCTGAGCCGAGCAGGCCCCAGCCGCACGCAACTGGTCCACGCGGCCCTCATGTACGCAGGCGAAAACGCCATGCTCACAGCCTTCGACGCCCTATGCCTCCACGGCATGAAGTCAGCCATCCCGCTGCTAGGCCCAATCCACGTCCTGGCCCCACGCCGCTCGAGGTCAATGGGCTACGGCCCCCTGCGCATAGAACACACAGATCGCCTCCCCAAACCGGTGCTCCGCCGAGGCTTCCACACAGCCCCACTAGAACGCGCCGCCATCGACGCAGTCCGCAGAACCAAATCCATCCCGGACACCCAAGCCATCCTGGAAGAGGCAAACCACTACGTAAGCCTCCAAGCCCTGCGCCACGAACTGGCCTTCGCCCCACCCCGAGGCACAGCCCTGGCCCGCAAACTCCTGGGCGAATCCCCAGCCCGCCAACTGGAACGCGCGGTGATGGAACGCCGAACCCCGCTCCCCGTCCCGCGCCCCAGAATCCCAGCAACAGTCGGCTAACCCGCGCCCGCACAACCTAGCCACGCACACCGGAATCCATCCGTGCCGCGCTAGCCCGCCCAATCCAACGCCCGCGTGAACCGCGCGAGACCACAGCCCGGCGACCCCGGGCCGCCAACGCCAAGCCGGCGTCCTCGATCTCACCCCGCAGCCGGTGATCCCAAGCCTGCCAACACAAGCCCGCTACCGGCTGCCAGCCAACCCCAAGCCGGCAGCCGGAATCCGAAGCCGCGCTGAGCCCGCAGTCCGCAACCGCGCCGTGTCCGTCGCCCTGGGCTGGCCAACCCAGTCCGGTGACTCGCAGTCCCGCGACTCACAGCCCAGCAACCCGCGGCTCAGCAACCGCGGTCCTGCCGTGCCGCCACAGCCTTGGCGAGCCCGCGGTCCCTGCCGAGCCCGCGATCCCTACCGAGCAGGCGCCTTGACGCCCTTACCCCGAGCCATCGCCTTAACCGCAATCCCGCGAAGACTGAGGAACGTAAGCCGAGGCTCAGCGAAGTAGTCCCAAGGCCCAGCATCCGCCAACGCCCCCAAAGCCCGGAACTGCCCCACAGCCTCCTCGAACCGGTGCAGCTGAATCAAAGCGAAAGCCGCATACCCGCGGTCATCCCGCAACGAGTAAGTGGAAGCACCCTCATCGTCCAACCGATCCAGCAACGCATCCAAGGAGGCCACCACCTCAGGCGCGCGGAACATCTCCGGAGAAGTAGAAGCAGCCTCGTAAGCAGCCTGCAACGGCCAAGCCAAGAACTTCGGCGACGAAGCAGCAGCCGAGAGCGCGAACTCCAAAGCCAGCTCATCCGACCCGTGCCACTTGCGGCACCAGTACTGCAAGGCCTGCTGGTGTCCGTTGTGGTGCAACGGATCCCGAGCAACCAGCTCGGACCAGATCGCCTGGAACTCGTCGTGCGACACCTGCAACCCGCGCGCCAAAGTAAGCAGCGTGTTCCACGGCGTCGGGTCCGAAGGCAGCAAAGAGGCCGCAACTCCAGCAGCGGCACGAGCCTCCAAAAGCACGCGGTGGAAGCCTTCGAACTGCGCTTGACCAGTCGAAGAAGCGGTGCCGCTGCCGCGAATGTCCCAAGCCAGGGACACCAGCGACATCGCGTGCACCACGGCCCAGTGCGGGTCGCCGGGGCGGCCGGTCTGCCAGGCCGTCATCCACGTGTCGTCCTTGGCGGCCAGGTCGGCGAGCGCCCACACCACTCGCTGTCGGCGGTCCCAGTCGCCGAGGGTGGCGGCGACCAGGTCGGCGGCGTTCTCCCAGTTGCCGGCGCGGACGTCGTCCTTCACGGCGGCCAGAGCCAAGTCCTCCAAAGGAGAAGAGGAAGTGACGTCGGCGTCCGGGACCAGGCCGTAGCGCTCCGGGTGGGTCTTGGGCAGGACGTGGGCCGCCACCACGTCGGACGGGAGCTCGTCGATCTCGACGCCGAGGCGCTTGGCCTCGCGCATCAGGCGGATGACGGTGATGAGTTCCTTGGGCTTGAACAGAAGGGAGAGAACCACGAGAAGAGATCCTTAGCGCGCGGGGCGGTAGTCGGGGGCCACACCGGCGAGCGCCAGTGCGGAACGCAGGCCGTCGGTGGAACCCGCGACCGCCGCGTCCAGGTGGTCGGTCATGCCGAAGTCGGAGGAGGAGGTGACGAACGTGGTCCGTCCAAGCCAGTCGAGCTCCCAGTGGGCGAGGCCCGCGTCGGAGAACGCCAGCGCCACCAGGGCCGAGAGCTCGGGCAGGACCTCGCCGCGTGCCATCTCGCGGCGGGCACGCGCGCCCGCTTCCCTGTTGCCGGGAACGGCCGTGCCGAGTTCGGCCAACCGATCGGCGTCCAGGGCGTCGAGGACCGTCGTCAGTGACGGCGGCTGGTTCATCGCGCCGGAAGCGGCTTGCAGCAGGCGCTCGGTTCCGTGCACCACGCGGGCGCGGGCTCCGATGTGGCTCAGCGTGGCCCAGTCGACTCGGGTCTTGGTGCGGGCCTCGGCCGAGAGCGAGTTCATCACCGCGGAGTCGAGCAGCGGCGTCGGGTCGGTGAGCAGTTCGACGGCCGGGCGGTCGCCCCAGCCCGACGACGGTTCCAGGGCCAGGGCGTCGATGGCGGCGATGCGGTCCTGCAGCGGCGGGTGCGAGTCGTACGGGCCGCGGTCCGGGTCGGACGGGTGCTGGCGGATCTCCTCCAGCTCCTCGTGGAGTTCGGGGGAGGTGCGCAGGCGGGCGAAGCCGTCGAAGAACGTCGTCGGGAGGTAGCCGAGCTCCCAGGCGACGGTCAGGTGGCGGTCGGTGAAGAGGTCCCACGCGGCGTCGATCACCGGCAGTTCGCGCAGGGCGGAAGAGGCGGCGGAGGAACCGGCCAGCGAGGCCGAGAAGCGGTCGGCGGCGAACTCCTGCCGGCGGCTGATGGCCTGAGAGACGCGGAGGTAGAGCTTGGCGTAGCCCCGGAACAGCTTGGCGATCATGCGCTGGAACCAGTGCTCGGTGTTCATGTGGGAGCCGGCGCGCAGCATGGCGTCGCGGCCGGAGACCACGACTCCGGCGAGGCGCGTGTCCTTGTTGGCGTAGTGCCCGAGCTCGTGGGCGAGCACGGCGATGAGCTGCTTCTCGGTGAAGGAGGTGAGCAGAGGAGCACCGATGAACATCCTGCGCTTCACCACGCGCAGACCCAGGAAACGGGTGTCTTCGGCGACACCGGCGTTCACCGCGGCGAGAATCCGGATCTCGTCCGGCGGGCGGGTGCCGACGTCGGCGGCCAGGCGGCGGACGAGGTCCCAGAGCGCGGGCTGTTCCGCGGGGGTGACGAGGGTGCCGGGCACCTCGTCCTGCTCGCGGCGTTCCAGCGAGATCAGGCCCTTGACCAGCGCGAACACCACCGGCACCACGAGCAGGGCCAGCTTCACGCCGACGAACGGGCGGTTGATCAGGGCGTACGCCTCGAGAGCGAGGAGTCCGCCGATCAACCCGAAGGCGAGCACGTAGAAACCGACGAGCAGCGCTACGGCGATGGCAGCACGCAACGAAACACGCATGAGTAGAGCGACCTTCCCCCAGTGCCGCGCCCCAGATGGCGGCAGCACGCAGTGTGCACGATGGACGGTCACGACTCAATCCCGAAAAGACGGCGAAAACGGATCAACGACCCGTTTGTCAACCAGTCGATCGGCTACCGCGCGTACCTCTGCGGGCTGACATCCGTTACGGCACCTCCGGCCTTCAGAAGGAGGTGGGGTGACGCTCGGTGTCCCTACGGTCACTGACGCAACACCTCATCGAGCACTGGAGGTACCCAGTGAGAGCAGGACAGCGAGGTGCCCGTCGGGGGATCACCGCGCTCGCGTTGTCGGCAGGCCTCGTCACCGCGGTGACGGCGGCTGTCGCGCACGCGGACGAGCCGGTGTCGGGAGAGCGCGACCAGAGGGTCACGCTGATCACCGGTGACCGGGTGGAGCTGGCCGGTGGCCGGGTCGTGCGGTACGTGCCGGGGCCGGGTCGTGAGAAGCTGCCCGTGCGCACGTTCACGCAGAACGGGCACCAGCACGTCGTGCCGGTGGACGCGGTTCCGTTGGTGGCCAACGGAAAGCTCGACCCGCGGCTGTTCGACGTGACGTCGTTGGTGGAGTTCGGCTACGACGACGCGCGGCGCAGCACCGTTCCTCTGATCGTGCGGCCGGCGGCGGGCGCACGGTCGGGCGTGAACGCGTTGAGCGCCAAGGGATCCGTGGCAGACCTCGTCACGGGCACGGCCGAGAAGTCGGGCAGCGCGTGGGAGTCGCTGCGCGGTGGCGCGGTCGAGAAGGTGTGGCTCGACGGCGTCCGCAAGGTGTCGCTCGACCGCAGCACCAAGCAGATCGGTGCGCCCGAGGCGTGGCAGCAGGGTGTCACGGGCAAGGGCGTGAAGGTCGCCGTCGTCGACACGGGTGTCGACGAGAAGCACCCGGACCTGCAGGGCAAGCAGATCGCCGAGAAGAACTTCACCGACTCGCCGGACGCCACCGACGAGGTCGGCCACGGCACGCACGTCGCGTCGACGATCGCCAGCAAGGGCGAGAAGTACCGCGGTGTCGCGCCGGACGCCGAGATCATCGACGCCAAGGTCTGCCAGCCCGGTGGCTGCACCGAGTCGGCGATTCTCGGCGGCATGCAGTGGGCGGCCGAGCAGGGCGCTCAGGTCGTCAACATGAGCTTGGGAGGTGGTGACACCCCGGAGATCGACCCGATCGAGGAGGCCGTCAACCGGATCTCCGCCGAGACCGGCGCGCTGTTCGTGATCGCGGCGGGCAACTCGGGACGTCCGGAGACCATCGGCTCGCCGGGTAGTGCCGAGTCGGCGCTGACCGTCGGGGCAGTGGACCGCAACGACGGCATCGCGCCGTTCTCCAGCCGTGGCCCCGCCGCGGACGGTGCGGTGAAGCCGGACGTGACCGCGCCCGGTGTCGACATCGTCGCGGCCGAGGCGGGCACGCAGGGGCACGTCGCGATGTCCGGCACGTCGATGGCCACCCCGCACGTCGCGGGTGTCGTCGCGCTGCTCAAGCAGCAGCACCCGGACTGGACCGGCGCGCGCCTCAAGGCCACGATCATGGCTTCCGCCAAGGCGAATCCGGCGCTGAAGACGTTCGACCAGGGCACCGGACGCGTCGACGTGCCGAAGATGCTGACGCAGCAGGTGGTCTCCGAGCCCGCCAACATCAACTTCGGGGTGCAGCAGTGGCCGCACGACGACGACCAGAAGGTCGTCCGCGAGGTCACGTACCGCAACGCGGGCAAGGAACCGCTCACGCTCGACCTGACCGTGGACGTCACCGGACCGGACGGCAAGCCCTCGCCCGCCGGTCTGTTCTCGGTGTCTCCGGCCAAGATCACCGTCCCCGCCGGCGGCGAGGCCAAGGCCACGATCACCGCTGACACCAAGGCGAACGCGGCCGACGGTGCCTACAGCGGCGCGGTCGTCGCGTCGAACGGGCAGCGCACGTTGATCAGCGTCAACAAGGAGGTCGAGAGCTACGACGTCGGCGTCTCGGTGCTGGGCGCGGACGGCAACCCGACCGCGGATCACGCGACGTCGTTCGTGAACATCAAGACCGGCAAGGGTTACTCGGCTCAGGCGAAGAACATCCGGCTGCCCAAGGGCGAGTACATCGTGGACAGCCCGATCTTCACGGCGGACCGCAAGGTTCTCCTGCTGGTGCAGCCCAAGTTCGTGGTGAACGGCAAGACCTCGCTGACGGTCGACGGCCGCCAGGCCAAGCCGGTCGCGCTCAAGACGCCGGACCCCGGTGCCAAGAGCATCATCGGCACGATCTCGTACACCACCAAGGTCGCGGGACAGCAGTTCGGCAGCGGCTGGCTGTTCTTCGACGGTCTCGCGGGCCAGCTCCTGACGGCCCGGCTCGGCGAGGACGCGCCGGGCTTCAGCACCACGGTGGCCGAGCAGTTCCAGGGCACACCTCGCGACGAGAAGACGCCGGTGAGCTACCGCCTGACGTATACCGAGCGCGGCATCACGACGGGCTACGAGCGCACGGCCAAGCAGAACGAGCTCGCCGAGATGACGAGCACCTTCCGCTCGGCGGGCGCGGGCTACGTCCACGGCGTCGCGGCCATGCCCCACCCGGCCGACGGCAGCGGCGGCTTCGCCTGGTACGCCCAGGTGCCCGACAACGGCCGGGCGGTCGACTACGTCACGACCGCGGGCGCCAAGTGGAGCTGGATCTACGACCGCAACGCGCCGGACGGCACCCGCGAGTACTCGACCTCGACGAACGCGAACTCGTTCAAGGCCACCAAGAAGTACTCGCAGGCGTTCGGCGGGGCGATTCTGAGCCCGTCGGTTCCCGAGGCGCCGGGCTTCGGCCTCGCGCGGCTCGAGGACCAGATCGCCGTGCGGGTCCCGCTCTTCACCGACAACAACGGCGGTGAGGGCAGCGCCGGTACCGGAACCGCGAAGACCACGCTGTTCCACAACGGCACGAAGCTCGGCGAACAACCGCGACCGGGCGCGATCTTCGACGTCCCGGCGGCGGAAGGCTCCTACCGAGCCGAGATGGAACACAGCCGCACCGCCGAGGTGTCCACGAAGGTCAGCGGCGCCTGGACGTTCAAGGCCAAGCACACCACCGACGTGACGCACCTGCCGCTCACGGTCGTGCGGTTCCTGCCCAAGCTGGACGACAAGGACACCGCCCACGGCCGTGTGCTCGTCCTCCCGCTGAAGATCGAGCAGCAGCAGAACACGCCGAAGGTCAAGCGCGTCACCGTCGAGGTGTCGTTCGACGACGGCGCGACCTGGAAGCAGGTCCAGGTGGCCGGGGACAAGGCGATCGTGAAGCACCCGAAGGGCGCGAAGTTCGCCTCGCTGCGGGCGAAGACCGCGGACGCCGCGGGCAACACCGGTGAGGTGACCGTCCTGCGCGCCTACAAGATCGCGGACTGACCCGGCTTCCGGACCACACGCGGGGGCCTCTCGTACGGCACGAACGTACGGGCGGTCCCCGCGTGGCGCGAAGTGAGACAGGCAGCGGGGCGATGTCACGCTCCGTCGCGGGGCGTTCGGGGCCCGTTGCCAGGGCGGAAACGTGTGAAAGCGGCTCCACAAGGGCCGTGAGGAGGCCTCACGAGGCCCTCACCACTGCCCTAGAAGGATGATGGTGACAGAACCGACCGTATGAGAAGGCCGACTGGGTAGTCGCCGGGCCGCGCGGATCGTATCCTGGAGAGTGACGTCCCCAGGGTGGGTCGTCCGCCGGGTTCGGCGGAAACCGAAAACACCCGGCGCCCGCGACCGCTGTGCCGGAGGAGGAACGATGCCACTCTCCGAGCACGAGCAGCGACTGCTCGACCAGATCGAGCGCGCGCTCTACGCCGAGGACCCGAAGTTCGCATCCACCGTACGAGGCGCCAAGTTGCGGCGGCCGTCCAAGCGGCGCCGTGTACAGGGCATCGTGCTGTTCGTCGTAGGTGTGGCGGCGCTCGTCGCCGGTGTGAGCTTTCTGTCGAAGCTCGCGATCGTCGGAATCCCCGTCGTGAGCGTCTTCGGCTTCTTGCTCATGTTCTTCGGTGTGCTCATCACCCTGACGACGCTGCGTCGTGGTGACCAGGTCGCCGAGGGGACGCAGGAAGACGGCAAGCCGACCCGCAGCCGCAGCTCGTTCTCCGAACGGATGGAGGAGCGCTTCCGCCGTCGTTTCGACGAGGAGCAGTAAGCGCCTTCCCGCTCAAGCGAAAGGGCCCGCCCCCACCAGGGGAGCGGGCCCTTCGCTTTGCCACGAACCCTAGACCGGAACGGGTTCCCGCTCCGGCGTCTCGGCCATCGGCGCGGGCGACGGCTTGAGCACCGACTTCGGGAACAGCTTCGCCCGCAACGACAGCGGAGCGTTCTGTCGCAACGACTGTCGCACTGCGGCGAGCCCACCGGGCAGCGCGGGATCGGCGGCAGGGTTCGCGCTGTACCAGGACCGCTCGATCGCCCCGATCACCGTGCGCAGGCCGCCCTTGCCCGCGTCGTCCAGGTTGTGCTCGCGGGCCAGCCTGCGCGCGGCCGCCCTGATCGTCTCGGACGCCGGCACGGGCGCGCCGCGGTCGATCGACTCCGCCATCAGCTCCGCCCACGCCGCCGTCGCCGCACCGGGGCCGAGCGCCGCGACCGTGTGCAGACGGTTGCGGCGACGGACCGCACGCACCACCAGTGGCGTCAGGACGAGACCGGCGATCACCAGCACCACCGCGAGCAGCCACGAGAGCAGCGCCGCGGCCAGGCCGACACCGATCAGCCACAGCCCCGCCGCAGCGGGTATCAGCAGGTTGCGTGCCCACGCGGCACGCTTCATGCCCGCCCTGCGCATGCCGAGCACCACGAACAACGTCACCAGGAAAGCGAGCACCAGCACGATGCCCAGCGTCCAGAGCTGCCACGCGGGCGTGCCCTCGTCGGCGGCCTGCTCCTGGCCCGGGGTGTCCTCGGTCCCGTCCGCCGCGGCGGACGGCTGGGCCGACCCGGACGCGGACGGCGCCACGGTCTCGGTCTTCGTCTCTGCCGTCGGCTGCTCGTCCTGACCCTGCGAGGTCTCCCGCAGGTACGGCGGCACGACGCCGCGGCCGTCGGAGATCGGGGTCGGGTCGAAGGTCATCCAGCCGTGGTTCGGGAAGAAGATCTCGACCCACGCGTGCGCGTCCTCGGTGCTGATCACGCGGTAGGAGTTGTCGGCGGACGCGACACCGGCGGTGAAGCCGATCGCCACGCGCGACGGCAGGCCGACCACGCGCGCCATCACGGCCATCGCGGAGGCGAACTGCTCGCAGTAGCCGATCTTGCCCTTGGTCACGAAGTCCGTCAGCGCGTCCTTGGTGACGTCGCCCTGGGTCTTCACGTCGTACTTGAACCCGTTGACCGTGCCGAAGTACGCCGTCAGCGCGGCGGCCTTGTCGAAGTTGTTGGTGGCGCCCTCGACGATCTTGTTCGCGAGGTCGACCACCTCCTTCTCGACACCGTCGAACTTGTAGTACTCGGCGTCGACGGCGTTCTTCAGGTCCGGCGTCACGCGCAGCGCCTGCTTCGTCGGCGTCGAGAGCACCGTGTCGATCGTGTACGACTCCGGCTCGCGCTCCCGCTGGCTGAAGATCACGCCCTTCTTCACGTCGAAGCGGTAGTCGTCGTCCGGGGTCTCGATGCGCCGCACGGCGCCGTAGGTCGGCAGCCAGAAGCTCCGCCAGTCGCGCGGCTCGATGTCGATCCTGGTCGTCTTGCCCTCGCCGCGGTCACCGGCCTGCGGCGGCAGCTCGCCGCGCGCGGGCTGGCCGCCGGGGTCGGTGCCGCGCTCCCAGCCCTTGTCCGGCACGTACTTGGCCAGCGTGGTCGCGCGCATGTAGGTCTGCTCCGGCAGGCCGCGCACCTGGAACACCTCGGCGGGCCGGCCGCGGTTGAGCATGCCGCGCAACGACGTCATCTCGCTCAGCCCGATGCCGCCCTTGCCGCCACCGCCGCCGCCCATCGGCAGCCGCCCGACCGTGCCGACGAACGTGAACCCGGCGCCGACGATCAGCGCGATCACCATGGCGATCGACGCCACCGACGTCGCCGAGCTGCCGGATCCGCTCGCCGAGCCCGATCCGAGCCTGCCGCGCCATGCCTCGTGCCGGTGCTGGCCGTCGACCGCGAGCAGCAGCGCGAACGCCGCCGCGCCCAGCACGAACGTCCAGAACGGCAGCATCTCGTCGGCCAGCGACGCGGGTACCGCGAACACGCACAGCAGCACGAGCCCGGACGCCGCGGGAGCCGCCGCGGCCACCGCGAGGGTGTCCACCAGCACCGCGACCAGGCCGATCGCCAGCACCACGAGCGCCTGGATCGCCGGCGTCGCGTGCACCGGCGGCACCCCGGTCTGCACCTGCGCGACCGACTCCGCGAGCACGTCGCCGAGCTCGCCCAGCGCTTCGGGACCGGGGATGAACAGGAAGATGCCCGACCGCGTGTGCAACGCGGTGAGCAGGCACAACAGCACGAAGACCTGGGCGATCGCGACCAGCGGCGGGGTCAGCCGGGTCGCCCGCAGGAACGCGCCGGTCACGGTGATCGCGACGATCACCACGCCGATGCGCACCAGCCACAGATCACCCTCGATGACCCCCGACAACGCGGTCGACGCGCACAGCACGGCCAGCGCGGCGATCCACGGCGTGGCCGAGGTGAACCACTCGGTCTCGGTCGCCTTCGCGGGTGCGGAACGGGACCCCATCTCAGCCCACCTCCGAGCGCATGGACGGTCCCCGGTGGCCGGCCGAGGCGCACAACTCCTGCCACACCTGCTGCATCGACGTCGACGGCCGCGCGATCGCCACACCCCAGCCCGCGCTGGTGAGCAGCCGCCGCGCGTCCTCGGGTTCCGGCGCGGTGGCGTCCGTCCCGCCGGCCCACGCGTTCACGTCCAGCAGCACGGCCAGGCTGCGCATGCCGCGCGGCCGGTACCGGATCAGCTCTTCCACGGACGTCGGCGACACCCCGCCGAGCACCGCGATGACCTCCTGGCCGGCGCCGGGGTCGATGCCGCCGCTCAGTTCGCGGCGGTGCGAGCCCTGCAGCGCGGCCAGCGAGTCCAGCACCACGTGGTCGCTGTGCCCGCCGTCGGACGACCCGCCCGCGAGCACCCGCCCGTCCTCGGAGACCAGGCGCACCTGGTGGCCGAAGTGGTGCAGGTGCAGGCAGATCGACGCCACGAACGAGATCGCCCACTCGAGCGACGCCGTCGGGCCGCTGCCGCGGTGCGCGTTCACGCGGTGGTCCAGCAGCACCGTCGTGCCGCCGCGCCACGGACGTTCCTCGACGCGCACCATCAGCTCGTCGCGCCGGGCCGTCGACCGCCAGTGGACCTTCCTCAGGTCGTCACCGTGCCGGTACTGGCGCACCACCGCGTCGTCCTCGCCCTGACCGGCCCGCAGGCGGATCGAGCCGTCGTCGCCCGCGCCCATGCCGGATCCGCCGGGCAGACCCGACAGCCGCACGACTCGGGGCACGACGACCAGCCGCGACCGGCCGGCGAGCTCGCGGTCGAACTCCGCGAGACCGAACGGGTCGGTGATCCGCGCCATCAGCGGCCCGACCTGCTGGATGCCGCGCATGACCGGCTTGAGCGGGTAGCGCAGCGTCGTGGGCGTGTTGCGCGGCAGCCGCTCCACCAGGAACCGCGGCCGCGCACCCAGCGCGTACGGGACGGTGTCCTCCAGCATCAGCCCGCCGGTCGGCAACCGGCCGGTGCTGCGCAGGTCGAGCTTCACCTCGGACGCGGCCCCGACCGGCACGCGGCTCGGCGCGAGGAACCGGGCGGCGTGCAGGCCGACCCGAGCCCTCGTCGCGAGCCACGCGGCCAGCAGCGGGAGCGCGATCACGAACGCCGCGACCCGGAGCAGGTCGCGCTCGTTCAGCACCGCGGCGCACACTCCGGCGGCGAACCCCGCGGCCAGCAAGCATCGTCCGCGCGTGGTCAGACCGGAGAGTGCGGTTCGCATCGTTAGCGTGGCGTCCCTGCGTTGTTGTTCATGCTGCGGACAAAGGCCGCGCTAGGGTCGAGTGCCGCCGTCGGCACCGGCACCCGCTGCAGCAGCGCCCTGATCAGCTCGGCGGGCGACCGGCGGGCGGCCTGGGCCTCCGCGGTCATCACGAGCCGGTGTGCGAGCACGGGGATCGCGATCGCGTGGATGTCGTCCGGCACCACGAAGTCACGACCCGCCAGCGCCGCCTGCGCGCGTGCGGCGCGCACGAGGTGCAACGTCGACCGGGGCGAGGCGCCCAGCCGCAGTTCCGGCAGCCGGCGCGTGGCCGACACCAGCTCGACCGCGTACCTGCGGACCTCGGGGGACAGGTGCACCCGGCGCACGGTCTCGATCAGCCGCAGCACCTGGGCCGCGTCCGAGACGGGCCGCAGGTCGTCGAGCGGGTTGTGGCCGGCGTGCTCGTCGACCATCGCGAGCTCGGCCGCCGGGTCCGGGTAGCCGACCGACACGCGCGCGGTGAACCTGTCGCGCTGCGCCTCGGGAAGGGCGTAGGTGCCCTCCATCTCGATCGGGTTCTGCGTCGCGATCACCATGAAGGGCGAGCCCAGCGGGTAGGTGTGGGCGTCGACCGTGACCTGGTGCTCCTCCATGCACTCCAGGAGCGCGGACTGCGTCTTGGGGGAGGCGCGGTTGATCTCGTCGCCGACCACGATGTTCGCGAAGATCGGGCCAGGCCGGAACTCGAAGTCGTTCTCCTGCCGGTTGTAGATCGACGAGCCGGTGATGTCGCTCGGCAACAGGTCGGGCGTGAACTGCACGCGGCTCACGGTGCAGTCGATGGATCGGGCAAGCGCTTTCGCCAGTGAGGTCTTGCCGACACCCGGCACGTCCTCCACGAGCAGGTGCCCTTCGGCGAGCAGCGTCACGAGGGCGAGACGGACCACGTCGGGTTTGCCGACGAGCACCCGTTCGACGTTGGCGGCGATCCGCTGTACGGCGCCGTGCAACTCACCCAGGGCCTGATCGACCGGCGCGTGGCTGTTCGCGCTTGGGCTTCCCGGTGTCACTAAACCTCCAGCAGCCGTGTCCGGAACACGGACGTGTGAGCGTTTCACGCAGTGTGTCAAACCACGGCTAAGTGACCTACACCTGCGGGCTACACCGGGTTCGCACCAACAGTTTCCACCTTCCCCCACCTCGGCGTCCCAACACGTTGTTTTAGCGGAAATTTCTAGGCCGTTCGAGTGCTGAATCGGGACTGAACCCTCACTCGGCAAGGTGGTGGCTGACCTCCCTCCCCACCGTCCCCCCACGCCTCCCCACTCCGTCTACCTGCACAAACGAGTCACGAGTTGGTGTGTAAACACCTGTTTCAGCGTTGACTGTGGTGAAAAGTGGGGTACTGTGGCGGCCGGTGGGGCAGACGGGGGCTCCACTGCCGGTCCGTCGCCCGGCAAGGGAGGTGGCTGCCGTGTTCCTCGGCACTCACTACCCGCGCCTGGACGACAAGGGTCGGCTGACACTGCCTGCGAAGTTCCGGGACGAACTGGCGGGAGGTCTCATGGTCACCAAAGGCCAGGACCACTGCCTGTACGTGTTTCCCCGGGCTGAGTTCGAGCAGATGGCGAGGAAGGTCGCCGAGGCGCCGTTCACCAACGACGCCGTACGCGCCTATCAGCGGTATCTGTTCGCGGGTACGGACGAGCAGCGTCCGGACGGTCAGGGCCGCGTTCTGATCGCACCGGAACTGCGCCGGTATGCCGGGTTGACCAAGGAGTGCGTGGTCGTCGGCGCGTTCACCAGGATGGAGATCTGGGACGCGCAGGCCTGGCAGACCTATCTCGAAGAGCACGAGGACGGCTACGCCACGGCTCGCGAGGAGGTCATTCCGGGCGTCTTCTGATGGCGGTCAGCCGAGCAACAGGCCGGATGTTCCACACGCGATTCGGGTGCCGTGAGGCCTCGGTCCGCTCGACTATCGGCCCTGGCGCACCTTCCCCGGCGCCAGGTTCGACGGGCGGGCGGGGACCTGACGTCACCCGAAACGCGCATCAGGGGAGTCGAGGGACCGATGGATCAGCCGCGGCACGTTCCTGTGCTGCTGGACCGCGTCCTGGAACTCTTCGCTCCGGCGCTCGAAGGCAGGCCCGCCGTCGTGGTCGACACGACGCTCGGCATGGGCGGCCACTCCGACGCGCTGTTGAGCGCTCACCCCGAGCTCACGTTGATCGGGCTCGACCGCGACCCGCAGGCCATCGAGATGGCTTCGGCCCGCTTGGCCAGGCACGGCGACCGCGTGAAGCTCGTGAACGTCACCTACGACCACATCGACGAGGCCGTCGAGGACCTCGGCTACTCGCACGTGGACGGTGTGCTGATGGACCTCGGCGTGTCCTCGTTGCAGCTGGACGAGGAAGAGCGCGGGTTCGCGTACTCCAAGGACGCCCCGCTCGACATGCGGATGTCCAAGGGCACCGGCATGACGGCGGCGGACGTGCTCAACACGTACTCGCACGGCGACCTCGCGCGGATCCTCTCCACGTACGGCGAGGAGCGGTTCGCGGGCAAGATCGCGTCGGCGGTGCTGAAGGAGCGCGAGAAGGAGCCGTTCACCAACTCGGGACGGCTCGTCGAGCTGCTCTACGCCGTGGTGCCCGCGGCGTCGCGGCGCACCGGCGGGCACCCGGCCAAGCGCACGTTCCAGGCGTTGCGGATCGAGGTCAACGGCGAGCTGGAGTCGCTGCGGCTGGCGCTGCCGGCCGCGTTGGGCGTGCTCGGCATCGGCGGGCGGATCGTCGTGGAGTCCTACCAGTCCCTCGAGGACCGGATGGTGAAGCAGGCGCTCGCGGAGCTGGCGAAGTCGAAGACGCCGCCGGGCCTGCCGGTCGAGCTGCCGGGCCACGGGCCCGAGGTCAAGCTGCTCACGAAGGGCGCGGAGCTCGCGTCGGAGCAGGAAATCGAGGACAACCCGCGGGCGGCCCCGGTGCGGCTGCGAGCGGCGGAACGGATCGGAGAACCGCGATGACGGCGGCACCCGCGAGGGTCGGTGGGCCGTCGCCCCGGGACCCTTCCCAGACAAAGTCACAGACAAAGGCCGAGGAGAACGACAAGGCGCGGCGGCGGACCGCGGGTGCCGAGCGTGCCTACGCCCGTCGTGCGCAGCGTGCCCAGAACCTGCGGGGCGGCGCCGCCGTGCCGCAGCAGAAGGCCGCGTCCAAGGCTCCGTTCGTGGTGCTGGTGATGCTCGTGCTGGGCGCGGGTGTCGCCGGGATCATGTACTTCTCGACCCAGGCCGCCGCCGACACGTACCGCCTGCAGGAGGCACGGGCCGAGGCGGAGAAGCTGACGTTGCGGATGGAGCAGCTGCGCCGTGAGGTCGCGCTGCTCGAGTCGCCGACGGACCTCGCGCGCCGGGCCGGCGAGATGGGCCTCGTCGAGCCGACGAACCCGGCTCGGCTGCGGCAGAACCCGGACGGTTCGATCGAGGAGTTCGGCAAGCCGAGCGCGCCGACCAAGTCGACGCCGCCGCCCCCGCCGTCTCCGGAGACGCCCGCGCCGCCTGCCGGTCAGAACACCCCGCCCGCGGGTAACCAGACTCCTCCGGCGGGTGGCTGATGCCGGGTCCTGCGCAGCGGGGGCCGCGCCGCCCGTTGTCGGTGCGCTCCCGCCCGGCCGCGCGCACGGGTGGCAACACCAAGCTGCGCATCGCGGTCGGCCGCATCCTGCTGATCGGCGCGTTGCTGATCGCGGGCATCAAGCTCGTGCAGGTGCAGGGCCTGCAGGCAGGTGAGCTGTCGCTGCAGGCGCAGAAGCAGCGCACGACCAGGCTGAACATCCCCGCCGAGCGCGGTTCGATCCTCGACCGCAACGGCAACCAGCTCGCGTTCTCGATCGAGGTCCGCGCGCTCTACATCCTGCCGCAGCGCGCCCGCAAGACGTGGGACGAGGCGCGCGCGAAGGACCCCGAGCAGTACCCGGTGAGCTACGACGACCACATGCGCGAGGTCGCCAAGTTCATCTCCTCCACGCTCGGCCCCGAGGTCAACGGCGAGAAGACCGACGAGGAGACCGTCTACGGGCAGCTCGTCAAGGACATCAGCTACGAGGTCCTGGTCAGCGAGGCGGAACCGGCCAAGGCGGCGAAGATCGTCGCGAAGTTCCCGAGCGAGATCGGCTCCGAGTACCGCTCCAAGCGCATCTACCCCAACGGCGAGCTGGCGTCGAACATCATCGGCGCGGCGAACTGGCGCCAGGAGGAGAAGCCGCCGACCACCCAGGGCATCCTCGGCCTGGAGAGCATGCAGAACAACGTGCTCGCGGGTCGCATGGGCCGCCGCGTGGTCGACACGATGTCCGGTGACGACACCCTGATCATCCCGAACACCGAACGCGAGCTCGTGCAGCCGCAGCCGGGCAAGAGCCTCGAGCTGACGATCGACATCGACACGCAGTACGCCGTGCAGCGGATGGTCACCGACTACGCGAAGAAGTCGGGTGCCGGCACCGCGTCCGCCGTCGTGCTGGACAGCCGCACCGGCGAGATCGTCGCGATGGCCAACGACAAGACGTTCGACCCGACCGACTTCGGCAAGGCCTCCGAGGACCAGAAGCGCAACGCGGCGGTCTCGTCGAGCTTCGAACCGGGCTCGGTGAACAAGATCGTGACGGCTGCCGCGGCTGTCGAGTACGGCCTCTTCAAGCCTTCCGACGTGCTGCAGGTGCCGGGTTCGATCAAGGTCGCCGACCGCGTCATCAAGGACGCGTGGGGCCACGGCACCGTGGGCATGTCGTTCACCGGCGTCTTCGCCAAGTCGTCCAACGTGGGCACGCTGATGGCGGCCCAGGAGGTCGGCAAGGAGCGCTACGCCGAGATGCTGCAGAAGTTCGGCCTGGGTCGGCGCCTGCAGTCCGGTGTCCCCGGTGAGGAGTCCGGTCTCGTGCCGCCGCTGAACCAGTGGTCCGGCTCGACGTTCGGCAACCTGCCGATCGGCCAGGGTCTCTCGATGACGTTGCTGCAGATGACCGGCATGTACCAGGCCATCGCGAACGACGGCGTGCGCATCCCGCCGCGGCTGATCCGCGCCGAGATCGGCGAGGAGGGCGCGCGCAACGAGAAGCAGCGTCCGGAGGGCGTGCGCGTCGTCTCGCAGGAGACCGCGAAGACCGTCCGCGACATGTTCAGCCACGTCGCCCAGGTCGACCCGCGCGACGCGAACCAGAACGGCACCGGCCCGAAGGCCGCCATGCCGGGCTATCAGATCGCGGGCAAGACGGGGACGGCGCAGCAGATCGACCAGAACTGCAAGTGCTACTCGCAGTCGCAGTACTGGATCACGTTCGGCGGCATCTTCCCCGCCGACAACCCCCGCTACGTCGTCGGGATCATGCTCGACAACCCGCACGGGACCCAGTTCAGCGGCACCGCGGCGCCGTTGTTCCACGACATCGCGACCTACCTGTCGCAGCGGTTCCAGGTGCCGATGTCGGCGGAGCAGACCCCGTTCGTGCAGCTGCAGATGTAGATCAGGCGCTGATGTGCCGCACGACCGCGGCCAGGGACCGTTCCTGTGGTTGAACGGTGTCCACTGAGAGCGCCTCTCCTGACCAGGAGGGGAAGCTCTCCTGTCGCTGCCGCACGTCGTGCCAGTCGCCGGGGTCGTGCCAGCCGGGGATGCCGCGGCTGCGGCCTTCGAGCCGGGCGCGGTGGACGTGCGGGTCGGAGCAGTGGCACACGACCGCGCGGAACTCCGCCCCGGCCCGGCGGGCCAGGCTGTGCCAGCGCTCCCTGGTCGCGACCCGTTCGGTGGGGTGGTCGAGGATCACGGACTGTCCGGCGACGAGTTGCCGGAGGGCGAGCGTGGTCAGCACCTCCTCGGCCATCTCCAGCGTGCCGAAATGACGACCGCCGAACGGAGTCAGCGCGCCGAGCAGCCAGTCGGTGGCGAAGACCGGAATCCCCAGCTCTGCGCCCGTCGCTTCGGCCAGGGTGCTCTTCCCGCTGCCGGGCACCCCGGAGAACACGACCAGCCGGGCGCCCGCGGCGGAGTTCAGGTCGTAGTCGGCGAAGTCGTCCGGCAACCTCGGTGTCAGATCGGTCGGCACCAGTCCGACGACCCACGTGGAGGCGATCCGATGCGGCGGCTCGGCCTCGACGACGCACGTGACGACGTCAACGGTGCCGTCGTGGCGACGGATCCGTGCCTGCGCGGTGGTCTCGCCGACGTCGAGACCGACCACGACGACAGGCGCGTAGTGGGCCGCTCGGCCGCGCGTGACCTCGAGGTACCTCTGGGGCGTGACGAAGGCGGAGAACTCGGTGCCGAGCACGTCGGACGCGTCGGCTCCCCAGCCGGGTTTCCCGTCCAGGCCGTCGAGGATCCATTCCAGCCGCGCCAGAGCGGGACCGGCGGCGAAGCGGTGCATTGGTCGAGCCTAGTGAGCCTGCTGGAGGACAGGCCGGACGTTCGCGGGTAGCGGACAGCGACCAGTCGCTTCCGCGCGGTCACGGCCCGGCATTGTTAGCTGTGTTTACCGTTTTGGCAAGTGATCTGAGACACGCCCAGGCGTGGCAATGACGCATTTCATGGTTTAACAGTGAAATACCGCACTGCACATTTTCGTAATGAGACGCATTTCATCACGTCTAATACTCCGAAACCGGCGAGTGTTGGGCGAGATGGGGTTCACCGTGCGTTCATTCGAAATGTTGATCATGGCGGGCGTTGTGGCGGTGACCTTGGTTCCCGCTGCTCAAGCAGAAGAGGAAGACTTCTCCGCGAAGTCTTACTGGCTGCACATGAACAGCACGCCCACGTCCGATTCAATGATCAAGACCGAAGCGCAGCGACGCACGTACGTGGTGCTCAACGCATGGGAAAGCGATCTTGCCGCGAAGTTCAAGGCGGCTAATCCGAAGATCCAGACCTTCGTCTACAAAGACCTTTCCTCGACCCGCAGCTATGCGTGTTCCGGCGGTGTCGACGATTCCGATCTGCCCACGGGCGTCGGTTACTGCGCCGCTGATCCTTCGTGGTTTCTTCTCGATCCAAATGGTCGCCGTTTCGAGTACGACGGCTACGAGGGTCACTGGCAGATGGACGTCGGCAACCCCGGCTACCAGAAAGCCTGGGCCGACAACGTCGTCGCCTCGTCGCGAGGGGTGTTCGACGGCGTGTTCATGGACAACGCGCTGTTCGCCTGCGACACCTACCACGACGGCACCTGCCCGTCCGCGTACCGGACCGACGAGGCGATGCGCGACGCCTACCGCTCGATGTTCGCCAACACCCGCCAGCAGTTCGTCGACGCGGGCCTGAAGACCGTCGCGAACATGTCCAACGCCCGCCTCTACGAAGGCGCGTGGGACAGCTACGTCGAGAACCTCGACGGCGGCTTCGACGAGTGGTGGCTGACCTTCGGCGACAAGGACCTGCTCTCCGAGTACCCCGAGGGCTGGAGCCGCCAGGTCGCGCAGATCGCGGACAACGAGGCCAAGGGCAAGATCACCTGGGTCCAGCCCCACCACAGCGGCGCCGAGCAGCCCTTCCGCTACGCCTACGCGAGCTACCTGCTGGCCAAGGGCTCGCACGCCGCGATCTCCGAGATCGAGGAGACCGACCGCTACGACAACGCCTCCGAGTGGCGCGCCGAGTACGACTGGGACCTGGGCGCACCGGCCGACTCCTACTACGCCGTCGCTTCCAACGTGTTCCGCCGCGACTTCGAGTGCGGCACGGTGCTCGTCAACGCCAACAAGACCGGCAGCTCCGCGGTCACCGTCCGGCTGCCCGAGGCGCAGACGAACGAGAAGGGCGCCTCGGTGCGGTCAGTTTCCTTGGCGGGTACCACGGGTTCGGTGCTGCGCAAGGCCTGCTAGTCCCACCTGGGGTGTCGCCCGGTGATGCCCCACACCAGCTGCTGGATCGGGTCGGGGTCGGCCGCGCGCATGTCCACGGTCGACCACACCCGCAGGAAACCGGGCAGCTCCGGACCTTCTCCGACGCCGTCGAGAACCACCGGGATCGCCCGGTAGTTCTTGTCGCGCGCGGACCGGTCGTTGATGAGCTCCATCTCGGTCTCGTGCCACGGCCCAGGCCCGGCCGGCCCGATGAGCACGGCGGCCGAACGACTCTTCTCGATGCCCTTGGCCATCTCCTGCTGCCACCGCGAGCCCGGCTGGATGTCGTGGATGTCGAGCCACGGCAGGATCCCGCGTTCTTCGAGTTGCTGGGCGATCTTGAGCACCAGCGGCTTGTCCCTGACGTTGTGGCACAGGAAGACGTCGTAGTCCCCGGCATCCCGCTTGCCCTTCAACGTGGTCGCGGCGACGTCCTGGTCCCGTTGCGCGTTGGCGTTGGAGTTCATCTCGGCGACGGCCGGCCGCACGTCCGGCTGCTCCTCGTCCGTGATCGGGACGACTCCGTCGCAGATCTGGCAGATCACCGTCGTCTGGCCGCGGCCGAGCCTGCGCTGCACGACCTCATCGTCGATCACGTAGTCGCACGGCCCGCACCGGCGCACGCGGCGCACCACGACTTGGGCCGCGCGCTGCTCCAGGTGTTCGACGACGTAGACCTCGAACTGCCTGCGCGCGATCGGGAGCACCTGCTCGTCGTGGAACAGCACCAGCTCGCCCCTGCCCTCCGCGATCTCCCGGCTGGCGATCCCGCAGGTCCCTCCCTCGTCGGGACGGTAGGTGGCGGAGTTGTGCCACATCTCGTCCTTCTTGAAGAACCTCGAGTGCGACAGTCGCACCGCCAGCGTCGAGTAGATCAACTGCAGGTCGCCGTCGAACGTGAACACCACGTCCTGTCCGGGCAGCCGCGGCGCGTCCGGCCGTTCCCTGGTGAACTGCGAGGGGAAGATCAGGTCGACTTCCTTGTCGGTGACCTCCCTCAGGGCGATCTCGCGCCGCAGCAGCTCCTCCACGACCGTGATCAGCAGGATCCGCTCCTGCTGCCGGTTGGACAGCCGTTCGGACTCCGGCATCCGGAACGTGCCCGCGAGCGCGTCCGCCTCCGGTACGAAGCCGAGCCCGTCCGGCTCGTCCTTCGCCGCCTGCACCAGGGACGACACATAGGCGTCCAGAAGTTCGGGTCGCAGCAGGACGTAGTCGCCGAACGCCATGCGCCTGATCACGCCGACGCTCTCCAGCCGCCCCAGGCACGCCGTGAACCCGTCCAGCAGGTCCTCGGCCGGCGTCTCGTCCTGCTCGACGCGGCGGAATCCGTGCAGCAGATCATCCACTGTGGACAGGACGCGCCCCTGTCGCTTCTCCTCCAGCACGAAGTCCTTGATCGACTGGAACAGCGCCGTCGAGCTGACGACCGGCACCGCGTCCCAGTCGATGGCGCCGCGGGCCGTGCGGATCAGCTCCTCGACACCCCAGCCCTCCTTCGCGCTGGTCTCGACGAACCCGTCGAACCCGTACTGCCGCACGGCCTGTTCGATCCGAGCCGTGCCGACAGCCGTGCCACCGCGGTCGGTCCTGGCTGCGACCAGGAAGGCCTTGAGCCGCACCGCCGCCGCGCCGTCGAGCCGTCGTGCCTGGGCCAGCGCCCGGCTCCAGTACTGGACGCCCGCGAACGGATCGGTCTCGCTGCGCGCGTCGAACACCACCAGTGCCACCGCGACCTCGTTGAGATGCAGCTGGTGCACCATCCGGTAGCCGGGCTGGCCGGCGAGGTCCCAGAGCAGCGTCTCCCTGGTCTGCACGTCCCCGGACGGCGTGGTCTCGATGGACTTCTCGAACGTCCACACGTTGCGCCCGTGTGTCGAGTCCGTCGGTGCGAACGGCTGACCGCTCATCACCAGCCCCAGCCCGGACTTGCCCACACCGGTGTCGCCGACGAGCACGATCTTGGCGTTGGCGTACCGGCGCGCTGTTTTGGCCGCGCCGATCGTGCCGAGCAGCTGGTAGTCGAGGCGGACGACATCGACTGCGTTGCCGTCCTTGATCGCGAGCAGTGGCTTGGTGGGGTGGAAGGCGAGGCCGCCGCGGCCGCTGATGTCGTTGCGCGGCAACACCGCGACGCACTGCCAGTCCTCAAGCCGCCAAAGTCGGACCGTGTTGTCCATCGACATCGACGCGAGGTAGGCGCCGTCCGGGGAGAACCTGGCGCAGGTGACCAGCTGGGTGTGCCCTTCGAGGACGTTCTCACCGCCTCTGAGCCCAATGGGGATGATGACGATGTCCGGTCTGGTCGGCGAGGTAAAGGCCACCAGTGCCTTCGGGCCTTCCCGTACCGAGATGTCGCGTGCGTGCATGGCGAAGTCGAATCTCGTCAGCAGGCCTCCGTCCAGATGCTCTGAGTGGACGGTTCCTCCCGCCGCGGCCCAGATGTCGGAGCCGTTCACGGACCAGCGTGGCCTCAGGAGGTAGGACTGGTGTTCGAGGTCGGTGAACGTGAACACCGTGCGCTGCTCACCGGTGCTGACGTCTACGATGGTCAGACTTTCGGTGTTGAACAGGGCCAACGAGACGCCGTCCGGAGACCAGGCGATCCGGCTGCGCTGCCCGATCTCGCACAGGTCCCGCGTCGTTCCATCCCCGAGCCGGGTGATCATCACCTGGCGGGGTCTGTCGCGGTCTTTTCGTTGCACGACAGCGGCGACGGGTTCGGTCGGATGCCAGTCGACGTCGGAGATCTCCGTCAGTTCGCCGATGACGCGCGGCGGCGCGTCCCCTGAAACCTGCCAGCACACCACGACTTCGCCACCGTGGCTGGTGGTCAGCAGGTCGCCGACGGACGACCAGGTGACCTGGGTGACCCGGCGCTCGTCGGCCTTCAGCCCGCGGTGGACGAACTCGACGCCTGCCGGGAGATCGCCGGGATCGAGCTCTGCCTCGTTCGTCGTGGTGCGGGGCAGCCGTCGAGCGAACCCCGTGGCGTCGAAGGAGACCAGGGCTTGCAGGCCACGGCGGTCGACGTCGTCGAGGTCTCGTGACCACAGCTCGACGAGATCGTGGAACTCATGAACGGCGAAGTGGCCGTCGGCCCCGACCGGTCGCGTGAACGCCTGCAGCAGGACCAGGTTCGCCGAGTAGACGGCCAGGGCGCGGCCGGAGTTCGACCGGTAGCGACACCTGAGCAGCAGGTCCGTCAGATGGAGCGTCAACTCTTCCTGTTGCTGCGCTGCTCGTTCCTCCGCGAGCTGGGTGACGAACGTCAGCGTGGCCGGACGGAGTGACAGGAGCGCATGCGACAGCAGCTTGAACGGCAGTTCGGCGTCCGGCTCGTCACGGGTCTGTAGGAGCGCGTCCACCACGAGCGAGGCGATGCGGAACTCGGCGAACGACGCGGGTTGCCGTTCAAGCTCGCGGAGAACGGCTTTGACGGAGCTCATGTCCTCGTGACCGAGCGCCGCGAGATCGGCGCGAAGCTCCTCCGCGGTGATCGGCCGCCAGCCGCGGTTGAGCATCCCGAGCGCGGCGACTCCCGGCACCGGGAACGACGGTGTCAGAACGGCGCTCTCGAACAGATCTCTGATCGTGAAGCCGGTCGACCGGGGATCGGCCAGCGTCTGCGTCAACATCAGCAACTGCAACGGGTTTCGGGCGAGATGCGGGTGGGCGAGAGCGTCCGCGACCCTCATGGGCCGCTGGTTCCTGTGCGTGGTCGCCTGGTTCCACGCCTCGACCCAGCGACGGATCTGCGCGTCGGAGAAGTCGAGCAGCCACACGACCGGGGTGCCGTCCGGAATGAGCAGGTGGTCGAGGAACGACGTCCGCGCGGTGACCACCACCGCCACCGGGTTGCCGAGCGTGATCTCGGTGCGCTGGAACCTGACGACCTCGTCCAGGTAGTTCCGCTGCGCGCCGGAGGTCTGCATCAACTCGTCCAGGCCGTCCAAGATCACGACACAGGTCTTGCCGCCGCCTTGCCGGGCGAGATCGGCCCACTCGACGTCGCCGCTGGTCTGCTGCCGCAGCGCCGCCCTGATCTGGTCGGCGACCGTCGCGTTGGGGGCCGCTGTCCGCAACGGCACGCGCAGGACCACGTAGTCGGTGTCAGGCCTGCGAGCGGCGAACACCTTCGCCAGCGCCGTCTTGCCAGAACCCGGCCCGCCGACGACCAGCAGCGGCAACCTGTAGGCGTCGACGCTGGTGAAATGGCCGACGAGCAACCGGTTCAGGTCGTTCCGAAGCTCGGTCTCCGACGACCACCAGCTCTCGTCGGTCAGCCGCGCCAGTGGACCTGCCTGCGTCAGGCGGTATTCCGGGGCGATGTAGAGCACCCCGAGGCCCGGAGTGCTTCCAGGGAGCGCTTCCAACTCGGCTTCGTTGGCCCGGTGCAGCCTCGCGTGGGCGTCGTCGGTGATGTCGTCGATCCAGTGCCGCTGTTCGTCGGCTGTGCTCGGGCTCGCGCCGGCCCACGTCGCGAACTCCGGCACGTCGACCGCCAAAGCCCGGAACTCCTGCTCGTAGCGCGCTGTCACCTGGCTCACGAAGGCGGGCTCCAGCAGCAGCTCGCTGCCACTGGCCGGGCTCATCTTGCGCAGGATGCGGTGAACGCGTTCCCCTCGCTCGGCCGCCCACCGGCCGACCGCGTTGACGTTGTCGGCGAAGAACCGGGTGATGGACGGGGCGGGTACCTCGTCCGAGTACAGGTAGACGACGGACCAGTGGTCTTCCTGCTGCCAGGTGCTCTTGCCCCGTTGCGCCTCGTGCGGGAGGACTTCGCGGACGGTCTCGAAGAAGGCCGTCGTCACCAGCAGGGTGTGCACGGCGGTGACCGGGTCGAGCCGATCGAAGCCGTTGAGCGAGGGCAGCTCCGCGATCACGTGCGCCAGCCGGTCTCGCACCAGCTTCGGTGCCCTTCCACCGTCGATCCACCCGTACAGGCCGCGGTACGAGGTGAGGGGCAGGCTGTTCGACAACGCGTACCCGAGCAGCTGGTCGACAGCGTTCAGCCACGCGTCGTCTTCCTGGGCGATGATCCGCAGAGCGCCGTGGAGCGTCGTCGCGTCAGCAGGCGGCATCCGCACATGCTAGGTAGTTCATGCGCGGCCGAACGAGGCTTTGCTTACGGCACCACCCGATCGTCGTGAAGAGGCTCAGGCCGAGCAACGAGCACAGGACACGACGAGTGGTACAAAGCCGCGCGCGTGATCAGGCCGACGCCATCGTGCTGCCCACCGCGCCCCACGACCACGAGGTCGGAGTCCAAAGCGGCCAGAGCCTCGTGCGGATGGCGCGACTCCACGACAACGTCCGGCGTGAGCTCAGGAGCCGTCGTGCGCAGGAACAACACCGCGCGCCGGACGGCTGCCTCGTCGCGCGGGACGACGACGCCGCCCTGGGCCGGCGGGTGGACGTGCAGCAGGCGCAACGACGCACGGCGGGTGCGGCAGAGCTCGACCGCGCGCCGCAGCACGACCGGGTCCTCGCACCCGCCGACGGCCGCGGTGATCCAGCCGTACTCGCCACGGATCGCCGGGGGTCGTCCGCGCACCACTACGACTCCGCACCGCGCCTGGCGCAACACCGGGAGGACGAGGGAGCCCAGACCCAGGCTGCGGTGCTGTTCGCCCTTGCACCCCAAGACCAAGGTCGCGCTGGAGTCCGACGCCCTCACCAGTGCGGCCACCGGGTCGTCACCGCTCGGGCGGAAGTGGGCGGTGAGCATGGGGAGTCGTTCGAGGACCCGCTGGACCGTCGTGTCGCCGGGGTCCGCGAGGTACACCTGAAGGTCCGTTCGCAACGACCACGCGTGGCGCGCTGCCCATTCGAACGCGTGGTACGCGGTTTCCGAAGTGTCGACCCCTACCGTCACGGAACGACTGAAATCCGGTGCCCAGAAAGAAAACCTCCTGGGTTCCACCGTCGTGGTTGTTCTCATCGCCGCCTCCTGCCGCCTCTACCTCACCGCTAGCGCCCAACGCTCCACAGGGGCCAAAGTCCCAAAGCGGGCAGGAACTTGTTCGGCCGGACGGGCTCACTCCTGAAGGCCAAACGTGAGGGCCACTCGATCGGCCTATCAGGGCCGATCATCACCCGATTGCCAACGCGCTGCTCGGCCACTCTCCGCACGCCGGTAGCCTCTTGCCCGTGCCTGCCAAGCTCGAGGGCAAGGTCGCGACCGCCCCGCCCCGCCCCAACGCCATCCGCCCTGCTTCCGTGGCCGCTCTCGCCGCGGTGGCCGACGTGCACCTGACCAGGCCAGCGCATGCCGACGTCCAGGTGACGGGGGTGACGCTGCGTGCTCAGCACGTGGTCCCCGGCGACCTCTACGCCGCGCTGCCCGGCGCCCACGTCCACGGTGCCGACTTCGCCGAGACGGCGATCGCCAACGGCGCTGTCGCTGTGCTGACGGACGAGGCGGGCGCCGCGCGCGAGGCCCTCAAGGACGTGCCCGTGCTGATCCACCCGCGCCCGCGCGAGGTGGTGGGTCTGCTCGCCGCGCACGTCTACGGGCAGCCGTCGACGAAGATCAAGCTGTGGGGTGTCACCGGTACGTCCGGCAAGACCACCACCACGTACATGATCGAGTCCGTGCTCAAGGCCGCCGGGAAGCACACCGGGCTGATCGGCACGGTCGGCACGCGCATCGGCGACGAGCAGCTCGGCAGCTCGCACACCACGCCCGAGGCCCCTGACCTGCAGGCGCTGTTCGCGGTGATGGCCGAGCGCGGGGTCACCGACGTAGCGATGGAGGTGTCGAGCCACGCGCTGCACATGGGTCGCGTCGCCGCCACCGAGTTCGAGATCGGCGCGTTCACGAACCTCAGCCAGGACCACCTCGACTTCCACGCGGACATGGAGGAGTACTTCCAGGTCAAGGCGCAGCTGTTCGACGGCCGCGCGCGCAGGGAAGTCGTGTGCGTGGATCAAGAGTGGGGCGAGAGGCTGGTCAAGCCGAGCACCGTCACGGTCGCCACGACCAAGCCCGCCACCTGGACCGCGAGCAACGTCGAGGTGAGCGCGACCGGTGAGCAGACGTTCACCGCGCACGGCCCCGGCCAAGACATCGAGATCCACCTGCCGCTCGCCGGCAGCTTCAACGTCGCGAACGCCCTGCTCGCGATCGCCTGCCTGCACGCGGAGGGCATCGCACCGGAGGCCATCGCCGCAGGTCTGAGCAACGTCCAGGTCCCCGGCCGCATGCAGCGCGTCGACGAGGGCCAGGCGTTCACCGCGGTCGTCGACTACTCGCACAAGCCCGCCGCCGTCGCGCTCGCGCTGGACGCGGTCAGGGCCAAGACCGACGGCCGGGTGATCATCGTGCTCGGCTGCGGCGGTGACCGCGACCGGGCCAAGCGGCCGCTGATGGGCGAGGCCGCGGCGCAGCGGGCCGACGTGTTGATCATCACCGATGACAACCCGAGGAGCGAAGACGCGTCCTCTATTCGGGCCGCCATGCTCGAAGGGGCCCTCGCCACCGAGAACAGGGGTGAGGTGCTGGAAATCGGCGACCGGAGGCTCGCGATCGAGAAAGCGGTCGAGCTGGCACATCCGGGCGACGTCGTCGTCGTGGCGGGCAAGGGACACGAGACGGGACAAGAGATCGCCGGCGTGATCCACCCGTTCTCGGACGTCGAGACGCTGACCGCCGCGATCAGAGAGGCGCACCGTTGATCGCACTCACGCTCGCCGAGATCGCTGAGATCGTCGGCGGACGGTTGCACGCAACCGATGGCAGCCCGGTCGTCACCGGCTCCATCGAGTTCGACACCCGCAAGGTCACCGAGGGCGGCCTCTTCCTGGCCCTTCCCGGTGAACGCGTGGACGGCCACGACTTCGCCGCTCAGGCGGTCGCGAGTGGCGCCGCGGGTGTGCTGGCCGGCCGCGAGGTCGACGGTCCCGCGGTGATCGCGCCGCCGGTCGAGACCAAGCACGCCAACGCGTACGTGCTCGCGGGCGACAAGAACGGCGAGGGCGCGGCCGTGCTCGAAGCGCTCGCCAAGCTCGCCCGGTACGTCACGGACCAGCTGAAGGACCTGACGGTCGTCGGCGTCACCGGCTCGGCGGGCAAGACGTCCACCAAGGACCTCATCGCCCAGGTGCTGCGGCCGGCCGGCGAGGTCGTCGCGCCGCCGGAGTCGTTCAACAACGAGCTCGGCCACCCGTGGACGGCGCTGCGGTCCACCGAGGACACCAGGTTCCTCGTGCTGGAGCTGTCCGCGCGCGGGATCGGCCACATCGCGAACCTGTGCGAGATCGCGCCGCCGCGTTTCGGTGCCGTGCTCAACGTCGGCACCGCGCACCTCGGCGAGTTCGGTTCCCGCGAGGGCATCGCGCAGGGCAAGGGTGAGCTGATCGAGTCGCTGCCGGAAGACGGCGTCGCGATCCTCAACGCCGACGACCCGCTGGTGGCGGGCATGGCGCCGCGCACGAAGGCCAAGGTCGTCCTGGTCGGCGAGAACCCGAACGCGGACGTCCGCGCCGAGAACATCGAGCTGGACGAGCAGGCCCGCGCGACCTTCACGTTGAAGACCGCCAAGGGCGACGCGCGGGTCAAGCTCGGGCTGAGCGGCCCGCACCAGGTCGGCAACGCACTGGTCGCCGCCGCCATCGCGCTGGAACTCGGTGCCACGCCGGACGAAGTGGCACAGCGACTCGGTGCGGCGGAACGGGTTTCCGCGCACCGCATGGTGATCACCGACCGGGCGGATGGCGTCACCGTCATCGACGACGCGTACAACGCGAACCCGGACTCGGTGCGGGCGGCGTTGAAGGCGCTCGCGACGATCTCGCGCGCGACGACGCCCGCCCGCCGCAGCTGGGCCGTGCTCGGGCCGATGGCCGAGCTCGGTGACGACGCGGTGCGCGAGCACGACGAGATCGGCCGCCTGGTGGTCCGCCTGGACATCAGCAAGCTGGTCGTCGTCGGTGAAGCGGCCCGCGCGATGCACCAGGGCGCGCACCTGGAAGGATCTTGGGGAGACGAATCCGTCAGGGTGCCGGACGCGGACGCGGCGATCGCGTTGCTACAGGGGGAAGTCCGGCCCGGTGACGTAGTGCTGGTCAAGGCATCCAACGCCTATCGCCTGTGGCGCATTGCCGAGGCCCTGCTGGAGGCAGGAACCAAGTGAAGAGCATCCTGATCGCGGCAGCGATCGCACTCGCGGTGTCGATCCTGCTGACGCCCTACCTGATCAAGATCTTCTCCCGTCAGGGCTTCGGCCAGGAGATCCGCGAGGACGGTCCGCAGCACCACAAGACCAAGCGCGGCACGCCGACCATGGGTGGCCTCGCGATTCTCGTAGCGATGTGGGCCGGCTACCTCGGCACGCACCTGGTGAACTCGATGTCGGCCTCGGCGTCGGGACAGACTCCGACGGCGTCCGGCCTGCTCGTGCTGATGCTGACGACGTCGCTGGGCCTCGTCGGCTTCCTGGACGACTTCATCAAGATCCGCAAGGCCCGCAACCTGGGCCTGAACAAGACCGCGAAGCTGGTGGGCCAGTTCATCGCGACGATCACGTTCGCGATCCTGGTGCTGCAGTTCCCGAACAAGGACGGCCTGACGCCCGCGTCGGTCAACCTGTCGTTCGTCCGCGACATCACCGTGGTCTCGTTCGGCGTCATCGGCTTCGTCGTCTTCTGCTACGGCATGGTCGCCGCGTGGTCGAACGCGGTGAACCTGACCGACGGCCTCGACGGCCTGGCCGGTGGCTCGTCGGCGATGGTGTTCGGCACCTACGTGGTGATCTCGTTCTGGCAGTTCCGCTACAACTGCTCCAGCTACGCGGTGGCCGGCTGCTACGACGTGCGCGACCCGCTGGACCTCGCGGTGATCGCCGCGGCCGCGATGGCGGGCTGCATCGGCTTCCTCTGGTGGAACGCCGCCCCGGCCAAGATCTTCATGGGTGACACCGGCTCGCTCGCGCTCGGTGGTCTGGTCGCCGGTCTCGCGATCGCGACCCGCACCGAGCTGCTGATGATCGTCATCGGTGGTCTGTTCGTGGTCGAGGCCCTGTCGGTGGCGTTGCAGGTCGCGGTCTTCCGCACCTCACGACGGCGCCTGTTCCGCATGGCACCGTTCCACCACCACTTCGAACTGGCCGGGTGGGCGGAAACCACGGTCATCATCCGGTTCTGGTTGATGGCCGGCATCTGTTGCATGTTCGGGCTTGGCGTGTTCTACAGCGAGTGGCTGACGGGCGGGTTCTAGGACGATGACGAAGCTGGCCGGAACGAAGGTGCTGGTCGCCGGTGCTGGAGTGACCGGCCGGTCCGCCGCGGAGGCTCTGCTCGCGGCGGGCGCCGAGGTCGTGGTCACGGACTCGTCCGAGGAACGGCTGATGGCGCTGGAGACCCTGCTCGAAGGCGTCGAGCTGGTGCCCCGCCTGGTGGAACCCCCGGCCGGGACGTCGCTGGTCGTCACCTCACCCGGCTGGCAGCCGTCGAGCCCGCTGCTCGCGGCTGCCGCGTCGGCGGGCATCGAGGTGATCGGCGAGGTCGAGCTGGCCTGGCGGATGGCCTCCGAGCTCGCCGACCCGCCGGTGTGGCTGGCGGTGACGGGCACGAACGGCAAGACCACGACGGTCGGCATGCTGGAGTCGATCCTGCACGCGGCCGGTGCGGACGCCGTGGCCTGCGGAAACGTCGGCCTGCCGGTCGTCGACGCACTGCTCGCCGGCCGCCGGGTGCTCGCCGTGGAGCTGTCGAGCTTCCAGCTGCACTGGGCGCCGTCGGTGCGGCCGCAGGCGGGCGCGTTGCTCAACCTCGCCGAGGACCACCTCGACTGGCACGGCGGCATGGAGCCGTACGCGCAGGCCAAGGCCCAGATCCTCACCGGTGACGTGGCGATCGGCTGGCTGGACGACGATCTCGTCGTCGACCTGCTGGAGGCCTCGCCCGCCCGTGACCAGATCGGGTTCACCCTGGAAGAGCCGCTCGAAGGTCAGCTCGGCGTGCGCGACGGCTGGCTGGTCGACCGCGCGTTCGCCGACGACGAGCCGTTGATCGAGGTCTCGAAGATCCGCCCGGCCGGTCCGCCCGGCATCGCGGACGCCCTGGCCGCCACGGCTCTGGCACGTGCCTACGGTGTGCCGTCCGAGGCGGTCCGCGAGGGCCTCGAAGCCTTCGAACCCGCAGCTCACCGCGCCGTGCTGGTGACCGTCGCCGACGACGTCCGGTACATCAACGACTCGAAGGCCACGAACCCGCACGCCGCGGTCGCGTCCGTGCGAGCGTTCGACAGCGTCGTCTGGATCGCCGGTGGGCTGCTGAAGGGCGCGTCGGTCGAGGAGATGGTCAGGACCGAGGCGCACCGGCTGCGCGGCGCGGTGCTGATCGGCCAGGACCGCCAGGTCATCGCGGACGCCCTCGCGCGCAACGCCCCGGACGTCCCGGTGCGCGTGCTCGACGTGGCGGACGACGACGAGCCGATGGTGGCCGTGGTCCGTGCCGCGCAGGAGCTCGCCCAGCCGGGCGACACGGTGCTGCTGGCCCCGGCGGCGGCCTCGATGGACATGTTCACGGACTACGCGCATCGCGGGCAGTCGTTCGCGGACGCCGTGAAGCGTCTGACGAGTGGCCGGTAGGGTCGAAACCGGCGACACGCCTCAGGAATCCCCGTTCGAGCGCTTGACACAGGAGACGATGATCTGGTGACCGTCGTCGCCGACAAGCCCAGGAGCAAGCGGAAGGTCCGTCCCGCTGGTCGCGTCGCGTCGTTGCGCGGCGGCCTGACCGCGTGGCTCGGCCGTCCGCTCGCCGACTTCCACCTGCTGCTCGCGATCTTCGGCATGCTCACCGTGCTCGGTCTGGTGATGGTGCTGTCCGCGTCGGCGCCGGGCCAGGTTGCGTCGGGTGTGTCGGCGTACAGCGTGTTCCAGAAGCAGCTGATCTACGTGTGCATCGGCGCCGTGCTGTTCTGGCTGGTCCTGCGGTTTCCGCTGCGGCGGCTGCGGCACCTGTCGACGGCCGCGATGGGCATCGGCGTGCTGCTGCTGGCGCTGGTGCTGACCCCGCTGGGAGACGTCCGCAGCGGCGCCCAGTCGTGGTTCACCGTCGGGCCGATCTCGTTCCAGCCGATCGAGGCCGTCAAGCTCGCGCTGGCGTTGTGGGGCGCGCACGTCCTGGTCACCAAGCGGGCGTTGCTGGGGCAGTACCGGCACCTGCTGGTACCCGTCGTGCCGGTCGCGATGCTGGTGTTCGCGCTGGTCATGCTGCAGCCGGACCTCGGCGGCACGATCACGCTCGGCGTGGTGCTGATCAGCCTGCTGTGGTTCGTGGGCGCGCCGATGCGGTTGTTCGGCGTGATCGCCGGCGGCGCGGTGGCCGGTGCCGTCGTGCTCGCGATCGGTGCCGCGTACCGGCTGCAGCGCGTGACGTCGTTCCTGGACCCCAACGCCGACCCGCAGGGAGCGGGTCTGCAGGCGCGGCAGGCGATGTTCGCGCTGGCCGAGGGCGGGTTCTTCGGCAAGGGACTCGCGCAGGGCAGCTCGCAGTGGCGCTATCTGCCCAACGTCGAGTCGGACTTCATCTTCGCGGTCATCGGCGAGGAGCTCGGGTTCGTCGGGTGCGCGCTGGTGCTGGCGCTGTTCGGCGGCCTCGCGTGGGTCGGCCTGCGGGTGGCGTCGCGCAACACCGACCCGTGGATCCGGATCGTGTCCGCGACGCTGACGGTGTGGCTGGTCGCGCAGGCCGCGATCAACATCGGCTACGTCGTGCGGCTGCTGCCCGTCACCGGCATCACGCTGCCGATGATCTCCTCCGGTGGCACGTCCATCGTGATGACCATGATCGTGTTCGGCATCCTCGCGAACTGCGCGCGGCACGAGCCCGACGCCGTGGCCGCGCTGCGCTCGCTGGGTCCCGGCCGCGTCGGCGGGCTGCTCAAGCTGCCCGCGCCCGAGGCGTACCGGCCGCCGCCCAAGCGCAAGCCGGTTCGCCCCTCCACGCCTCCGCGCGCGCCGGGCCGCCGCACCGCGCAACTCCCGGTGGTGGACGAACGTCGTATGGCAGGAAGGTCCGCTCCGCCGTCGGAGTACCGTCGCCGCGAAACACGGCGGGTCAACCAGAGCCGTTCAGAGCAAGGCAGGTCGACCCGCGGTCGCGGGCGATACAACTGATTCCCGAGTTCACACAACCGGAGGCAAGTCTTGACCGGGCACCCTGCCCCCAGTGGTCCGTGCGTTGTCGTCGCAGGTGGTGGCACCGCGGGACACATCGAGCCGGCACTGGCGCTGGCCGACGCGGTCATGCGACTGCGACCGGACGCACGTGTCGTCGCGCTCGGCACCGAGCGCGGCCTGGAGAACAAGATCGTGCCGGCCCGCGGCTACCCGCTGGAGCTGATCCCGCCGGTGCCGATGCCGCGCAAGCCCACTCTGGACCTGCTGAAGCTGCCGCTGAACGTGCGCGGTGCGGTGAAGCAGACCCGTGAGGTGCTGGAGCGCGTCGGCGCGGACGTCGTCGTCGGCTTCGGCGGTTACGTGGCACTGCCCGCGTACCTGGCCGCGCGTGGCCGGGTGCCGATCGTGGTGCACGAGGCGAACGCGAAGGCCGGTCTCGCGAACAAGGTCGGCGCCAAGTTCGCCGAGCACGTCGCGGCGGCGGTGCCGGACTCGGGCCTGTCCGACGCGCAGATCATCGGCATTCCGCTGCGCCAGTCGATCACGTCGCTGAACCGCGCGGCGTTGCGCGACGAGGCCCGCCGCTTCTTCGGTCTCGACCCGCACGCGCCGACGCTGCTGGTGTTCGGCGGCTCGCAGGGCGCGCGGTCGATCAACGAGGCCGTGGCGCCCGCCGCCGCCGCGTTCGCTCAGGCGGGCGTCGGTGTGCTGCACGCGTACGGCCCGAAGAACTCCATTGCGGTGCAACAGGTTCCGGGCGCGCCCGCGTACGTGCCGGTGCCGTACCTGGAGCGCATGGACCTCGCCTACGCCGCCGCGGACGCCGTGCTGTGCCGCTCGGGCGCGATGACCGTCGCCGAGGTGTCGGCCGTCGGCCTGCCCGCGGTGTTCGTGCCGCTGCCGCACGGCAACGGCGAGCAGGCGCTGAACGCCGGTCCCGTCGTCTCGGCCGGTGGTGGCGTGCTGGTGCCGGACGAGGAGCTGACGCCGGACAAGGTCGCGTCGCTGGTGGTGCCGCTGATGGCGGACCGAGCGCGGCTGGCGGCGATGTCCGCGGCGACGCTGGGCACCGGCCGTCGTGAGGCGGACGAGATCCTGGCCCGCACGGTGCTGGAGGTGACCAAGAAGTGAGTCTCGAACGCGTTCACCTCGTGGGCATCGGCGGTGCCGGCATGAGCGGCATCGCGCGGATCCTGCTGGCCCGCGGTGTGCAGGTGTCCGGTTCGGACGCCAAGGACTCGCGAACCGTGCTGGCATTGCGTGCTCAGGGTGCGCGGATCGCCGTCGGTCACGACGCCGCGAACCTGGACCAGCTCGTCGGCGGCCCGACCGAGGTCGTGGTGTCGACCGCGATCAAGGAGTCGAACCCGGAGTACTCGGCGGCTCGCGAGCGCGGCATCACGGTGCTGCGTCGCGCCGAGGCCCTGGCCGCGTTGATGGAAGACCACCGGGTCGTGTGTGTCGCAGGCACGCACGGCAAGACGTCGACCACGTCGATGCTGACCGTCGCTCTGCAGCACTGCCGGATGGACCCGTCGTTCGCCATCGGTGGCGATCTGAACGAGTCCGGTGCCAACGCGCACCAGGGCACCGGCGGTGTGTTCGTGGCCGAGGCGGACGAGTCCGACGGCTCGTTCCTGTTCTTCTCGCCGTCGGTGGCTGTCGTGACGAACGTCGAGGCGGACCACCTCGACCACCACGGCACCGTCGAGGCGTACACGGCCGTGTTCGACGCTTTCCTGGACCGGATCGCGCCCGGCGGCGTGCTGGTGTCCTGTGTGGACGATCCAGGTGCCGCTCGCCTGATCACCGAGGCTCGTGCTCGTGGCATCCGTGTGCGTGAGTACGGCCGTGGTGCGGCCGACGCGCGCATCGTCGACTACAAGCCGTCCGAGTCCGGTGGCCTGGCGTCCGTGGAGATCGACGGTGTGGCCGTCGAGGTACGCGTCGCCGTGCCGGGTGAGCACATGGCGTTGAACGCGGTGGCCGCGCTGCTGGCGGGCTTGGAGCTGGGTGCCGACCAGACCGGCATGCTCGAAGGCCTGGCGGCCTTCGGTGGCGTGCGGCGGCGGTTCGAGTTCAAGGGCCGTGCCGGTGGCGTGTCGGTCTACGACGACTACGCGCACCACCCGACCGAGGTCGACGCACAGCTGCGTGCGGCGCGTCCGGTCGCCGCGCCGGGTCGTGTCGTCGTGGTGTTCCAGCCGCACCTGTATTCGCGCACCCGCACGTTCTCCACCGAGTTCGCCGCCGCGCTGTCGTTGGCGGACGAGGTCGTCGTGCTCGACGTGTACGGCGCTCGCGAGGAGCCGGAGCCCGGAGTGTCCGGTGCGCTGATCGCGGACCAGGTGACGGCTTCCGTGCACTACGAGCCGTCGTTCGACCGCGTGCCCGCTCTGGTCGCGTCGCTGGTGCGCGAGGGCGACCTGGTGGTGACCATGGGTGCGGGCGACGTGACGATGCTCGGCCCCGAGATCGTCAGCGCCCTTTCGGTTTCGGACGAAGAACAGTCGTGAGCGCCCCGGTTCGTGGCAGGTCCACGCGAGTACGTTCCGCCCCGAACCGGCGGCCGAAGAGTGCCGAGTACCGGGCGCGGCGCAGGGTCATCCTGCGCCGCCGCCTGGTAGCTCTGCTCACATTGCTTTCCGTTGTGGGTCTTACCTATGGCGTGTTCTTCACGCCGTTGCTGGGCGTCCGCGCCGTAGACGTCCACGGCGCCGTGGTGCTGACCGACGACGAGGTCCGCCGCGCCGCCGCCATCGAGCCGGGTTCACCGTTGGTGCGCCTGGATCTCGCCGGCATCCGCGAGCGCGTGGCCGCCGTCCCGCGCATCGCCTCCATCGAGGTGGAACGCCAACTCCCCGGCACGGTCCGGCTCCTGATCGCCGAACGCGTGCCGGTCGGCTCGGTCAAGCTGTCCGACGGCTACCACCTGGTCGACTCCACCGGCAAGGACTACGCGATCCTGCCGGGAGCCGCACCGGGCGTCCCGGAACTGGTGCTCGCCGCACCGTCGTCCGCGGACCCGGCCACTCGCGCCGTGGTCGGGGTCGTGAACGAACTGCCGGAGAAGCTGCGCCCCGAAGTGGTGTCCGTGGCCGCGACCTCCGGCGCCGACGTGAAGGTGACGCTGTCCGGCAACCGCGTGGTGAAGTGGGGCAGCGCCGACGACACCCCGCGCAAGGCGGCCGTGCTGCTGGTACTGCTCTCGCGGCCGGGCACGACGTACGACGTGTCAGCCCCGGACCTCGCCACCGTTTCCTAGACGCGCCAACGACCCTGGTGTCGGCGCGCCTCGGTCACGGTCACAGTCACGGTCGTGGAGCCGGCGGCCGTGACGGCGTGGGAAACCGGCGCGCCCGCCGGGGTCGCGGAGGTGGCTGGGAGCACATGTCGAACGCCCGCTCAGCCGCCGGCCCGCAGCGCTGTCGCGACTCGCACGAACAGGCTGCCCAACCTGCTCGTCACGAGTTCCAACACGATCGCCTCGATGACGAGCGAACGCACGGACGCGGATGCGGGTGCCAAGACGTGCCTCCTTGAAGTGAACGACTACCGTGCTCATCGGACTGCTCCGCACGGCATTAGCCGTATTTGTTGTTGTCACCCGAAGGAAGTACGCATGGCAGGACACGTCGTGGTGGTGGGCGCCGGTCTTGCCGGACTGTCGGCCGCGTTGCACCTGCAGGGCACCGGTCGTCAGGTCACCGTGCTCGAAAAGGCTGACGTGCCAGGAGGTCGCGCCGGGACTGTCCGCGTGGGCGGGTTCACGGCGGACAGCGGGCCCACCGTGCTGACGATGCCGGAGTACCTCGAGGGAGCGTTCTCAGCGGTCGGGGAGCGGCTGTCCGACTGGCTGACGCTCGACAGGGTCGATCCGGCGTACTCCGCGCGGTTCGCGGACGGGTCGCGGATCGCCGTGCACACAGATGTATCGCAAATGGAAGAAGAGGTCCGGAACGTCTGCGGCGCAAGGGAAGCGGCGGGGTATCGCGAGCTGCGGCGGTGGCTGGGCGAGCTGTACGCGGTGCAGCGCGAGCACTTCATCGGCGCCAACTTCGACTCGCCGCTCGACCTCGTCCGCCCCGAGCTCGTGAAGCTCGCGCGGCTCGGCGGGTTCGGGCGGCTCGAACCGCAGTTGCGCAGGTTCATCAAGGACGAGCGGTTGATTCGGCTGTTCTCGTTCCAGGCGTTGTACGCGGGAGTGCCGCCGCAGCAGGCCCTCGCGGCGTACGGGGTCATCGCGTACATGGACACCATCGCGGGCGTGTACTACCCACGCGGCGGGATGCATGCGGTTCCGCAAGCACTCAGCAAAGCCGCGGAGAAGCACGGCACGGAGTTCCGTTACGGCGCAACGGTCACGCGTCTGGAGTGGAGCGGCGCACGGGTTCGCGCTGTTCATACGGCTGATGAGCGCGTCGAGTGTGACGCCGTTGTGCTGGCGTGCGAACTGCCGGACGCGTACCGGCTGTTGGGCAAGTACCCGCAGAGGCCGCTCAAGCACCGTTGGTCGCCATCGGCCGTGGTGCTGCACGCGGCGACAGACCGCACGTGGGACCTCGGCCACCACAACATCCTGTTCGGCGAGGCCTGGCGCGGCACGTTCGACGAGATCGTCCACAAGGGACGGTTGATGTCGGACCCGTCACTGCTCGTCACCCACGCGCAGGACGGCCTGCACTACGTCCTGGCGCCGTGCCCGAACCTCGGGACGGCCCCGATCGACTGGCGGCGAATCGGGCCCCGGTACCGCGACGAGCTCGTGGCGACTTTGGAGAAGCGCGGTCTGGAGGGCTTCGGCGACGCCGTCCAGGACGAGCACCTCGTCACGCCGTACGACTGGGGCAACGCGGCGGGGACGCCGTTCGGGCTTGCGCACACCTTCGCCCAGACCGGACCGTTCCGACCGCGCAACGTCGTGCGCGGCGCCGAGAACGTCGCGCTGGCGGGCGCGGGCACCACCCCAGGTGTCGGCGTGCCTCCGGTGCTCATCTCCGGGCGCCTCGCGGCCCAGCGGATAAATGCGATGCGCTGACAACGGCGCTCATGCACGCTGCGCCGCATGACACGTACCGCACCACCACTGGTCGCCGACGAGCGCGCGACCTACACGGCCCTGTTGGACTACCTGCGCGCCACCATCGTGCTGAAGCTCGACGGTCTGGCAGAAGACGACGCAACGCGCGCAGTGCTGCCGTCGAAGCTGACGACGGCCGCAGGTGTGGTGAAGCACGTGCGGTGGGTGGAGCACCACTGGTTCGAGGTGGTGCTGGCCGGACGTGAGTCGCGCGCGCCGTACACGATGGAAGACCCCGACGCGGATTGGCGCATCGAGGACGGCGAGACGCTGAGCGGTCTTCTCGACGAGTACCGGCAGCAGTGCGAGATCAGCCGGGAGATCCTCGGTGAGCTGGACCAGGTCGTGCCGTTCCGCGGCGACCGGACGGTCTCGGCCCGATGGGTGCTCGCGCACGTCGTCGAGGAGACCGCCCGGCACGCCGGTCAGCTGGACGTGGTCAGGGAACTGCTGGACGGAACGGTCGGCGACTAGGCCGCCGTCAGCTCCCACTTCTGCCAGTTCCCGCCGCCGTACGGGTACGCCCGCGCCGTATCGCCGATTCCGTCCAGGTAGAAGCCGGTCTGCTCGTTCCTGATCCGGTAACGGCTGAGCTCATCGCGGACGAGCGTCCACTGCTGGGCTCGGTCGGCAGGCGCGCAGCTGACCAGGAGCACCTCGTAGTACTCGTTGCCGAGCAGGCACTTACCGCTCGACGTGTTCTGCAGCGCGCCCTTGCCGTCGCCGGCGTCGACCCGCCGGTAGGCCTCGCGCGTCGGCGTGTCGCAGCTCGTGATCCTCGCGGTGGTGCCGTCCTCCGCCAGGCACTTGCCCTGCACAGCGTTCTTCGGACGGATCACCTCGGTGAGCTCGGGCCGCGTCGTCACGCCGACCTCGCGGATCCGCCAGTCCTGGTACCCGGTCGAGTTCGGGGTCTCCATGGTCAGCTCGCCGCGGCTGCGCCAGGACCAGGCGTCGACGAACTCGCCCTGGTTCTTGAGCTTCACCGCGCCCGACGCCTGTGGCTCCAGCTCGAACCGGTGACCGGCATTGTCCGTGTCGCAGTTCCCGCGCAAGGCGATCCAGTACGAGTAGGTCCCGTCGAGGCACCATCTGTCCCCGACGTTGCGCAGGAGCTCACCTCTGCCGTCAGCAGCCGGGATCCGTTCGAACAGCTGCGTGGCGGCACCCGTGCAGGCGTTCAGAGCCGGCAAGGACGAGTTCGGGTCGTTGAACTCGAGGCACTTGTCCTCGAGCACGTTCTTGATCTCGACGATCGTGTTGCCTTCCGGCGCCGCACCCGCGGGTGCGACCGTCACTGCCCCCAGAGCGATCGCGGCCAGCGCGACGCTCAGCATCTTGGTCCCCATCTACCGACGGTAGCGATCGTTCGGAAGAAAAAGGTGTGGAAGTGACGAAGTGATGGGCGAGACGATCTCCGATTCGGGAGCCGACTAGGCTTGTGGTGCGGCGTGCACAGTGCCGTGCGCACTACTTGACGGCACGACCGGGGAGTAGTAGCGCACAGTGTTGGGACCCTACGGCGCGCCTGCTGGACCGACGCACCGCCGGTGCTTACCGTCCTGCAGGAACATATGGGGTTGACATAACTCTGAGCCTCGACGAGAGGTTGAGAGTTTCAATCCGGGTGCATCACCACCCAGCACCACAGCACGGACCACGATCAGGAAGGCGGATCCGATGACGCCCCCGCACAACTACCTCGCGGTGATCAAGGTCGTCGGCATCGGTGGTGGCGGCGTCAACGCCGTCAACCGCATGATCGAGGTCGGGCTCAAGGGCGTCGAGTTCATCGCGGTGAACACCGACGCACAGGCCTTGCTGATGTCTGATGCCGACGTCAAGCTCGACATCGGCCGCGAGTTGACCCGCGGCCTCGGTGCCGGCGCGAACCCGGAGGTCGGGCACAAGGCCGCCGAAGACCACCGCGAGGAGATCGAGGAGGTCCTCAAGGGGGCCGACATGGTCTTCGTGACCGCCGGCGAGGGCGGCGGCACGGGCACCGGCGGCGCGCCGGTGGTGGCCTCGATCGCCCGCAAGCTCGGCGCACTCACGATCGGTGTCGTCACCAGGCCTTTCTCGTTCGAGGGCAAGCGCCGCGCCAAGCAGGCGGAAGACGGCATCCAGGCGCTGCGCAACGAGTGCGACACGCTGATCGTCATCCCCAACGACCGGCTGCTCCAGCTGGGTGACATCGGTGTCAGCCTGATGGACGCCTTCCGCTCGGCCGACGAGGTGCTCCTCTCCGGTGTCCAGGGCATCACCGACCTGATCACGACCCCCGGTCTGATCAACCTGGACTTCGCCGACGTCAAGTCGGTCATGTCCGGCGCGGGCTCGGCGTTGATGGGCATCGGCTCGGCGCGCGGTGAGGGCCGCGCCGTCCAGGCGGCGCAGAAGGCGATCAACTCGCCGCTGCTCGAGGCCTCGATGGAGGGCGCGCACGGCGTGCTGCTCTCGATCGCCGGTGGCTCCGACCTCGGCCTGTTCGAGATCAACGAGTCCGCGTCGCTGGTCCAGGAGGCCGCGCACCCGGACGCGAACATCATCTTCGGTACGGTCATCGACGACTCCCTGGGCGACGAGGTCCGGGTCACGGTGATCGCCGCCGGCTTCGACGGTGGTGGACCCACGCACAAGAAGCTGGAGCCGACGGCGCTGTCCTCGCCGCCGCGGACCGCGACCGGGCCGATCGCTACGGCTTCGGCTGCGCCGACACACGTGCCGGCTCCGGTTGCTCAGACGCCGCCGCCGGTTGTGCAGGCGCCGCCGGTTGTTCAGCCTGAGGTTCGGCAGGCTCCGCCTGTCGCGCCGCCGCCCACCACTGTGCCGCCGCAGCCTTCGCCGGTGCAGGGGAACGGGTACGTGCCGAGCGTGCCGCGGTCGTTGTCGCAGAACGGGTCGCTGCCTTCTCGGCCGGTGCCTGTTACCGATGACCCGGACGATGAGGTCGACGTGCCGCCGTTCATGCGGCGGTGAGCTGAAGGTTTTGCTGGACCCCCTGAGTCGTTTTGGGCTCAGGGGGTCTTTGCTGTTCTCTGGGGTGACGCGACTTTGTGGGTGGGTGGGTTGCGTTGGGCGTGTTCCTGTTGCTAGTCCGTGCCGTTCCCCGGTTGCGTGCGTCTGTTCCGGTTGCGTGCTTCCCCTTGGGAGCTCTGCCCCAAACCCCGCCAATCTGATCAGGGGGCCAGCGCCGCTCGCGGGTTGATGGCACGCCTGTTGCTTTGGGCGGCTTGCTGTTGCGTGGGTGGTGCGGTCCGGTGGCCCCCGTCACGAGTCGCGTCGGAGCGAGCCACACCAGGGAGGGGAGGTCAAGTCGACGAAAAGCGTGTGGGCATTAACAACCC
>NZ_JBFAYI010000021.1:71924-149294 GCF_040681245.1 Lentzea sp. NPDC051838 | reverse complement strand
GAGGTCAAGTCGACGAAAAGCGTGTCGACTTGACCTCCCCTCCCTGGCGCGGCAAACGTTCAGCCACGACTCGTGACGGGACCCACCCCACCTATCGTTTCTTGGCTAAAGGCAGCTCGGCTTCGCCTTCGCCACTGCTCGCCTTCGGCTTCGCTTGATGCCGCCTTCGGCGGGGGTGCTACTCGCGGACGTTCAGGCGGCGGAGCAGTTCCTGTTCTAGCGCGTCCAGGTCTGTTCCTACGGCTCGGTGTGCTGCTTTGCGGCGGGCCGTGGGCATGCGTTCGGAGGCTCGTACTGCGGCCAGCAATTGGGTCAGGCGGGCCTCGGTCTTCGAAACCCAATCGGCGTCGGTCGTTCGCAAAGGCTCCAAGGAGTCGGAGAAGCCGACAATTCGTGCGTGGAGGCGGGCGCCGAATCCGGAGTACTTGCCGATGTCGGCCACGTCGATGCCCAGGCGGCGGGCTCGGTAGCGGTCGTACTGTTCGCTGAGCATGCCTGCGCCTCTGGCCAGGACCGGGGCTAGTACCGGGATGAGCGCTGGGGCCACCACCTTGGCCACTCCGACCAGGTTCTTGGCCCTCTTGGGCGTGATCAGATGGCCGGTTTTGCGCGCCATTCGGGTACACCTCCTCCGTCAGGTGAAACTTACTGCCCAGGTTGCTGACACGTGAGGTGGACGCGCGACATACGCTGCTGCTGTGACTTCCCAGGTGCAGCTTGACGCCGGCGTGGTCACTCGTTGTCGGCGGCGGGTGCACCTCGAAAACGATCCGGAGATGCGCGACGCTCCCAAGGCGGCGCCGGATCCGGCTTCTGAGCAACGGAAAGCGGACGCGACCAACCACCGTCGTGCGGTGGCGGATGCGCTCGGGCGGATTGTGGGCTCGAACCTCTTCGAGGTGCCGAACGGGCCGGAGGTTCGCACTGCGGATCGGGAGCGGGTCACGCTTGCCGCGATGGAGATGGGGGCCCAGTACATCTGGGGGGCCGCGCTGCCTCGTGATCCTCGTGGTGGGCGGCGTGGTGGGATCGACCTGCTGGTGAAGGACTCGACCGGGTACGTGCCGGTGCTGGTCGTGCGGCACAAGATCACTGATCCTGGGCAGGGCGCCAAGACCAGTCCGTTGAACACGCCGTTGCCTGGCGGGAGTCGGACTGATCCGCATCGGAAGGTTCGGCCGCAGCCTCGGGATCAGCTCAGGCTCGCCCACGCGCAGAGGCAGTTGCAGGCTGCTGGTTTTGCGGCTCATGGGCGCGCTACCGGTGGCGTGATCGGCATGGATGCCGATGTGGTGCTGTGGCACGACCTGGAGGCGCCTACCTGGCCCGGCGGTCGTAACGCGTTGGCCGAGTACGACGCTCGGTTCTCCGATCGGCTGGCGATTGCGCTGGCTGCGGCGAACCAGAGGGACGCGCTGGCGAAGCCGTCGCGCATCGTCGACTGCAAGACGTGTCCGTGGTGGCCGACGTGCGACAACGAGCTGAAGCAGGGGCGGGACGTGAGTCTCGTCGTGCGCGGTGAGGATGCCGTGGCGCTGCGGAAGGCCGGGCTGTCCACTGTGGACGCTCTGGCCGAGCTGGATCCGACGGGTGACGGGCCGATCCAGTTGGTGGGTATGCCGTTCGGTGACGCCGTGGTGCTGGCGCGGGCGTGGCTGCGGGATCTGACGCTGGTGCGGCGGGTGCCGGAGATGAACGTGCCGCGTGCTGACGTCGAGGTCGACGTCGACATGGAGAGCTTCGGCGATCTCGGCGCGTACATGTGGGGCTGTCTGTTGTCCGGAAAGGACATCGACGAGCCGCCCGGCTACCGCGCCTTCGTCACGTGGGATCCGATGCCGTGCGACGACGAGGCTCGTTCGTTCGCCGAGTTCTGGACGTGGCTGACCGGTGTCCGCCTGCGCGCCAAGGCACGCGGGCTGTCGTTCAAGGCCTACTGCTACAACGAGCTGGCCGAGAACCGGTGGCTGCTGGCGTCGGCGGAACGGTTCGCGGGCAAGCCCGGCATCCCGACGATCGCGCAGATCAAGGAGTTCATCAACTCGGACTCCTGGGTGGATCTGTTCGGGATCGTCCGCGAGCAGTTCCTGTGCGCGCACGGCAAGGGCCTGAAGATCATCGCGCCCGTGGCAGGGTTCTCCTGGCGCGACCCGGAGGCCGGCGGCGAGAACTCGATGCGCTGGTACCGGGCCGCGGTCGGGTTGAACGGCGACGAGCTCGACGTCGATCAGCGGCGGCGGCTGCTGGAGTACAACGAGGACGACGTCCTGGCCACCCACCGCCTGCGCGAGTGGATGACCTCGGACGCCATGTCCCGTCTGCCGTTCGCGGGCGACCTCTAGCCAGGGAGGCTCGGTGGAGGTCGAGTTAGTGCTCGTCACCATCGTTTCGTGCGACATCGTCGGGCACTCGGCGGCGGACATCGACGTGCAGGTGGCACGGGTGGCGGCGATCAACGCCATCGTCGACGCCTGTGCTGACGTCGTGTGGGCGTCCGGCGGGGACGGTGGCCACGTCCTGTTTCAGCAGGAGGAGTGGGAGCAGCCCGCGCTCGACCTGGCCTTCGCGTTGCGAGCGTGGTCGCTCGACGAACGTGTACCGCTGCGCATCGCGTGCCACCGCGGTCCGGTGCGCACCATCGTCGGTGCTGGTGGCTGCGTTCAACCGGTCGGACCCGGTATCAACGACGCGGGAAAGCTGCTCGGCCATTGGGACGACGGAATCCTGGTGTCGGAGGAGTTCCGTCTCGCGACGAGTTCCGCCGCCGTCGAGTTCCACGACCCGCGCCGGCTGCTGGGCAACGACGGCAGGCTGCAGTCGATCTACCTGATGTCGTCCGGCACGAGCAGATCGCACTGGAGCACTGCGGCCGAAAGCGACCACGAGGGTCTGCGCCGGGCGGTTTCGGAGGGGCGCAGCTGGGACATCCTCCACCTCGCCAAGCGGATCTGGCAGGCCAGCTCGGACGACCGTCTGGTCGCGCGCTGCGTCGAGGCGATCGAACCGGCGAAGCTCAAGTTCACCGACACGCGCACCGGGAAGGACGAGCTCAACCCGTTCTTCGGCCTGCCTGACCTCGACGAGCCGATCGAGATGCTCAAGCTGGGCAAGCTCGTGGAGCGCAGGCGCGGCGAGTTCATCTGCCGCTACCGCGACCGGGGCGACTCGTTGTTCGTCATCCTGCGCGGCGAGATCGGCGTCTTCAACTCCGAGGGGGAGGGATCCGCGGACGCGCTGCACACGCTTCGTCAGGGCGAGATCGTGGGCGAGCTCGCCTATGCGCTGGCTCGCGATCGGACCGCGGACCTGGTGGCCCTGACCGATGTCGCGTTGCTGTCGTTCAGGTACGAGGACGTCCACCTGCTGGCGGGCTCTGCCGCCGCGCGCAGTGTCGCCCGGTTCATCAACTACCGGGCGTTGCAGCACGTGAGCGACAACGCCCCGTACCTGCTCGGGCCGGATCGCAGCGGCCCGTTGAACGCGGGTGAACGGCGGTGGGACGAGACGCTCGCGTCGTTGCGCGGCCATGCCGAGCTGATCACGTTGCGCAGGTTGCCCGTGCAGCTGACCTCGGACTCCGTTGCGGCGGAGGCGCCGAAGCCGAAGGGGATCTACATCCTCGCCGCGGGCACGCTCGAAGCCGGCGGAAAGGTGCTGAAGGGCACCGACTTCCCCGTGCTGTGGGTGGACCTGCCGCGCTTCCTGTCAGCCCGATCGACGAAGTACGCCGTGCGCAGCCAGGTGGTCAAGGTGCTGTGGATCGGCGCGCGGGGGATCGACGGGCTGGATCCGGTGCAGCGAGAAGCACTGCACCGGACCCTGAGTCGCACCGTCGCCGACCTCGCGGAGGCCGGTGGGGCGTACAACCGGGTGGAGAGCAACCAGGGGGTCGTGATCCAGGCCGACCGGATCATCGGCGACGTTCACGTCCACCCGCGCACTGAGCAGCCCTAGCGCGGAGCCATGCGGAGAGCGCCGTCCATGCGGATGACCTCGCCGTTCAGGTAGTCGTGCTCGACCAGCGAGAGCGCGAGCTGCGCGTACTCGGTCGGCTGCGCCAGGCGCTTCGGGAACGGGATGCCGGCGGCGAGGCCCGCGCGGAACTCGTCGGAGACCGTGGCGAGCATCGGGGTGTCGACGATGCCGGGCGCGATGGTCAGCACGCGGATGCCGACGGACGACAGGTCGCGGGCGGCCGGGAGGGTCATGCCCACGACGCCGCCCTTGGACGAGGCGTAGGCGACCTGGCCGATCTGGCCGTCGAACGCGGCGATCGAGGCCGTGTTGATGATGACGCCGCGGGCGCCGTGCTCCAACTCCTCGGTCTTGCCCATGGCCGCGGCGGCCAGGCGCAGGACGTTGAAGGTGCCGATCAGGTTGATCTCGATGACCTTGCGGTACAGGTCGAGGTCGTGCGGGCCGGTCTTGCCGACGGTGCGGGTCGACGGGCCGATGCCCGCGCAGTTCACCGTGATGCGCAGCGGGTGGCCAGAGCCTGCCGCGGTGTCGACGGCGGCGGCGACCTGCTCGCCCGAGGTCACGTCGGCGGCCAGGTAGGTCACGCCCTCGACGGCTTCGGCCTTCTCGATGGCGCTCGGCAGGTCGAGCGCGAACACCTGCGCTCCACGCGCCGCCAGCGCACGTGCGGTCGCGCCGCCGAGACCGGACGCGCCACCGGTGACGATGGCCGCGGTACCCGAGATCTCCATGCCTTCATCCTCCTCGAAGCGAACTGCTCGCGAGGAGGTTAACGCTCGTTACCTCGAACTCAACGGTCGGTCCAGTGGAGCAGTGCCACCAACGGCACCGCTGCCAGGAGCGCGAGCCCGATGAAGATCGTCGCCACACCCAGAATTCCCATGCCCTGAACTGTGCCGTTCGACGGTGTTCGAAACATCGGCCGCGCCGGTAGACCTCTGGTAGGAGATCTGTCACGGGCAGCTACGACGAAAGTCGTACGGCGTTCAACTGGGCATGTCAGGGTCACCCTTATGTTTGCGCGCCGTATCGCCGTGGTGGGCACCGGTTACGTCGGGTTGACGACGGGAGCCTGCCTCGCCTCTCTCGGGCACCGCGTGGTCTGCGCGGACGTGGATTCGTTGAAGGTCGCCCGGCTGCGAGCCGGGCAGGTCGACATCCTCGAACCCGGACTCGCCGAGCTCGTCGTCGAAGGTCAGGCAGCCGGGCGGCTGGAGTTCGTGGTGGGGGCCGCGGCCGCGGTTCTCGATGCTGACGTCGTGTTCCTCTGCCTGCCGACGCCGATGGGCGCGGGTGGTGCGGCCGACCTGAGCGCCGTCGAGTCGGTGGCAGCGGAGATCTCCGAGGTGCTCCCGTACGGGGCGGTGATCGTCACGAAGTCGACGGTGCCTGTGGGGACGTCCTCTCGCGTGCGCGCGCTGCTCGGGCGTGAGGACGTGGCGGTCGTGTCGAACCCTGAGTTCCTGCGCGAGGGAACGGCGGTTCGCGACTTCCTGCACCCGGACCGGATCGTGGTGGGCTCGGACTCGCCATCCGCGGCTGAACGGGTCGCGGCTCTGTTCGCCAAGCTCGGTGCGCCGACCGTGCTGATGGACGCCGCTTCCGCCGAGATGGTCAAGTACGCCGCGAACTGCTTCCTCGCGATGAAGCTCTCGTACGTCAACGCGGTCGCTGAGCTGTGCGAACTGCTCGGCGCGGACATCGAGTCCGTGTCCGAGGGCATGGGATACGACAAGCGGATCGGGCAGTCGTTCCTGCGTCCCGGGCCTGGCTGGGGCGGGTCGTGCCTGCCGAAGGACACGCACGCGATGGTGCAGATCGCCGAGGCGGTTGGTGTCGACTTCGGGCTGGTGCGTTCCACGATCGAGGCCAACGTCCGCGCGCAGATGCGGGTGGTGGACAAGGTTCGGGTCGCCTGCGGTGGATCGTTGGCCGGTGTGCGGATCGGCGTGCTCGGGCTCGCGTTCAAGGCGGGCACGAACGACCTGCGCGACTCACCGGCGTTGGCGGTCGCCGAGCAGTTGGTGCTCGAAGGCGCCGACCTGACCGCCTACGACCCCGAGGTGACGGGGCCGCTCGCCGGAATGCTGCTGGTCGACGACCCGTACCAGGCGGTCAAGGGTGCCGAGGCCGTCGTGCTGCTGACGGACTGGCCGGTGTTCCGGACGTTGGACTGGGTGCGCGTCGCCGAGCTGATGGACGGACACGCCGTCGTCGACTCCCGCAACCACCTCGACGCCGACGCACTGCAGCGCGCTGGACTACTCCATTCGGGTGTGGGGCGTGCGTCACTCGGAGTCACGCAATTTAGTTAGCGTCGCATACCTTTAGGGGTGTGTTCACCACGCGCCCCGAACTCGTCGGCACCTTCGGCATGGTCGCTTCCACCCACTGGCTGGCCTCCTCGGCGGCCATGGCTGTGCTCGAGGACGGCGGCAACGCGTTCGACGCCGCCGTGACCGCCGGGTTCGTGTTGCAGGTGGTGGAACCGCACCTCAACGGTCCCGGTGGCGAGGTTCCGATCATCTTCGCGGCGGCTGGTTCGGCCCCGCGCGTGCTCTGTGGACAGGGTGTTGCTCCGGCTGGCGCGTCGATCGACCACTACACCTCGCTGGGCCTGGAGTTGGTTCCCGGCAGCGGTCTGCTCGCCGCGACGGTGCCCGGCGCTTGGGACGGATGGCTCACTCTTCTGCGTGACCACGGCACCAAGTCGTTGCGCGAAGTGTTGGATCGCGCGATCGGCTACGCGCGTGACGGCTTCCCGCTCCTGGCCCGTGCCGTCGACACCATCGAGCTCGTCTCGGACCTCTTCCGCGACCACTGGCGGACCTCAGCGGCGCAGTGGATGCCGGGCGGGTCGTTGCCGGTGCGCGGTGGGCGGTTCCGGAACCCGAAGCTCGCCGACACGTGGGAGTGGCTGCTCGCCGCCGCCGAGGCCGCGGGTGCTGATCGTGAAGCGCAGATCGAGGCCGCACGCAGGGCCTGGTCGCAGGGGTTCGTGGCGGCGCAGATCGACGAGTTCTGCCGTGGCGCTTTCCGCGACGACTCCGGTCGCGACCACGCCGGTGTGCTGACCGGTGCCGACATGGCGTCGTGGGAGGCGTCGTACGAGGACGCGGTGCTGACCGACTTCGGCTCGTGGACGCTCGTCAAGGCCGGTGCGTGGACGCAGGGACCTGTTCTGGCGCAACAGCTCCGGTTGCTGGAGGGCTACGACCTGTCCTATGTGGACGGCGTGCCCACTGCGGAGACCGTGCACCTGGCCGTCGAGGCCGCCAAGCTCGCCTTCGCCGACCGCGAGGCCTGGTACGGCGACAGTCCTGATGTGCCGCTGGAGACGTTGCTCTCGCGCTCGTACGCCTCAGAACGCCGTGCGCTGATTTCAGACTCTGCTTCTTTCGAACTTCGTCCTGGCTCGCCCGACGGCCGCGAACCGTTGCTGCCCAAGCACATCGTTGGCGGCCCGTCAGTGCTGGTGTCCGACCCGACCGGTGCGATCGGCGAACCGACGGTCGCGCGTTCCGGCGTGACGCGCGGCGACACGGTGCACGTCGACGTCGTGGACCGCTGGGGCAACATGGTCTCCGCGACCCCGTCCGGCGGCTGGCTGCAGTCGTCGCCGACGATCCCGTCGCTCGGCTTCTGCCTGGGCAGCCGCGCCCAGATGTTCTGGCTGGACAAGGGTTTGCCGAACTCGCTGGCTCCAGGCAAGCGCCCGCGGATCACGTTGTCGCCGTCGATGGCGTTGCGGGACGGGGTTCCGGCGCTGGCGTTCGGCACGCCCGGCGGCGACCAGCAGGACCAGTGGCAGCTCGGCTTCTGGCTCGCGCACCAGGCAGGCCTGAACCTGCAGGAGGCGATCGACTCGCCGATGTGGCACTCGAACGCGTTCCCGAGCTCGTTCTACCCGCGTGCGTGGACGCCCGGCGAGCTCGTCATCGAGTCCCGTGTCGGCGCCGACACCCTGGAAGCGTTGCGGCGCAAGGGCCACCAGGTAGTGGACGCCGGCGAGTGGACCCTCGGCCGGATGTCGGCCGTGGCCAGGGACTCCTCGGACGGACTCCTGCGCGCCGGTGCGAATCCGCGCGGCGCACAGGGTTACGCGGTCGGGCGTTGATCAGCCGCCGATGACCTTGGTGCCGTCGTGGATCATCTCCACGTTGCCACCCATGTTGTGCAGCGTGGAGATGCCGGCGCCCTCGGCGAGCTCGCTGACCTTGCTCGCGGCGTCGACGTTCGGGAGTTCCGGCAGCTGAGGTGCGGCCTGCGCGGTGCCCGCCATGGCGGCGATGGCTCCGGTGGCGATACCGGCGGACGCGACGATCTTCTTGATGTTCAAGGCGTTTCGCTCCGAGTTGTTGTGCAAAAAGTGGAACGGCGCCCGATTCGAGGGGGAGGGAATCGGGCGCCGCCCCGGCCAGGAAGTACTGGTTGGATCAGATGTCGATGGCCGCGTGGCCGTGCGGCGGGCCCTGCGGCTCGTTGAGGCCGAGCAGCGTGGCCGCCGGAACACCGTTGCCACCGGCGTCGACGTTCTCGACGATCGCTTCGACGTCGATGTCCTGCGCGTTGATCGCCTGGATCTTGCCCGCGACGTCCTTGGTGTTCACCGACGCGAGGTCACCGGCCGTGGCGACATCGCCCAGCTGGCCGCCGATGTCCGGCGTGGTCGCAACGTTGGCGTCCGCGGTGTCAGCGTGCGCGATACCACCCAGGCCGAGCATGACGGCGGTGCTGCCGAGGGCGACGGCGGCCCCCGTGACGGTCTTCCTGAGGTTCATAGGCGCGAAAGTTTCGCACCAGGCCCCTCTACATCAAGCTGCGTAACTCAGGCGGGGGAACTTCTTCATCCTTTGAGGGGGCGCCAGTCGAGTCCGACGGTGCAGACGCGCGCTTCGTCCCGCCACACCGAGACCGCGAACGTGCCCGCCTTCGTTTCGGTGCGGGACAAGAAGTCGTACGCGCACTCGATGGTGTAGCGACGGCGCCACTCCTCTCCTTTCCTTATGTACCAACCGTGGTCCTGAACCTCCTCGACGTGTTCGAGGTCCAGCGCGCCGTCGGACAGCCGGCGGCGGTACTCGATGCGATGGAAGTGGTCCATGACCAGGACGTTCCTCACCAGACCCAGAAGGTGAGAATCCCAAAGTGCGGATCTTGCCCGTACCGTTTGGACCGTGGCCGAACCCACCTTTCGTCAGCGGCGCCTCGGCGAGGCGCTCCAACAGCTGCGCGAGCGGAACGGGATGAGCCAGCGTGAGGCGGCGGAGCGGATCGACTACAACATCCAGAAGCTCAGCCGCATCGAGAACGGCCAGCTGCCCGACATCCACGCGTTGCGGGCGATGCTCGACATGTACGGCGTCATCGGTGACGAAGAAGAGCCGTACCTTGAGATGTGGAACCGCGCCAAGGAGAAGGGCTGGTGGCGCCCCTACGGGCGGGACACCCTGGGCTATCTCAGCCTGGAGCAGGATGCCTCGGTCATCAAGACCTTTCAGTGCCTGCACATCCCCGGCATGGTCCAGTCGAGGAGCTACATGCGCGCGCTGTTCGCGAGTTCGCGCACTCAGCGATCCGAGAAGGCGATCTCGAATCTGATCGAGATCCGGGTGCGGCGTCAGGAACGACTGTTCGGGGACAACGCGGTCCGGTACCACGCGATCATCACCGAGTCCGCGCTTCGTCATGCGGGTGGTGAGCAGCTGCTGCACATCAACAAGATCGGCCTGCTACCCAACGTCACGATTCAGGTCGTATTGGACATGGCAGGACTGCATGACGGGCTCAACGGCCCGTTCACGTTGCTGGAGTTTCCGTACACCGGAGACCCGCAGGTCCTCTACGTCGAGCACGCAGGTGGGTCGGTCCACATCGAAGATCCTGAGCGCGTGCAGGCCAGTAGCCTTACCTTCAAGCACCTCTCGAAGCTGGCGTTGACTCCCGAAGAGTCCGTCGCGTGGATCGAGAGGTCGGCTGCCGAGAGGTAGGGGCGAAGTGACTCTTGTTTGGCGCAAAAGCAGCCGCAGTAACAACCAAGAGGACGCCGACTGTGTCGAGATTGCGCTGAACGGCTCAAAGGCGCTGGTGCGAGACACCAAAAACCGGACAGGATTTGTCATCCAGTCCGGTAATTGGGAAGCGTTCATCGGCGCCGTTAAGCGCGGCGACTTGGAAAATAACTGACGAGCTAGGCGATCGCGCCCGGTGGAAGCTTCAACTTAAAGGGCAGCGTTGTCACGACGGCCAGGTCGGACGCGGTCGCCTTCATCAGCGTGGGCGCATTCCTGGCGCCGGGCTCCGGCAGGTCCAGCAACCTGTCGACGGCCTCGACCAGCGGACCCTCGTAGATCCACACGGCCTGTGCAGGGCGAGCCGAGTCGCGGACTGCGGGCAGACGGCCCGCGCGCGCCTCTGTCTCGGACCAGAACAGGATCGAGTCGATGAAGCCTCTGCGCTGCTTGAACGCCATGATGCGGTCGAGCTGCCCGGCGTCGTCCCTCAGGTGGAGGAACTGAAAACCGCTCTCGCGCAGCTCGATGACCTTGCTCAGTGCGTGGTCCATGGCGCACCTACCCCTGTGAGGTCCCCTTCGGGTGACCGTTCAGTCATACGACCCGAAAGGATCGTACGGTAAGTCAACGTTCGTCCGTAAGACGTACTCCGAACGAGTATCTCAATTGGTGGACGTTTGTGGCTTAGGGTAATCACGGGCGTCCTTGTTGGAGGAAACGGCCAGGAGGGCCATTACGGTTCGCGTCAGGAACGCCAAACCTGCCAATGTGACTAATATCACGACCGGGACCATCGAGTCCTCCAGGCTGTCTCAGCTGCTGATGGTAGAGACGCAGCGCGGCGATCGCGGGTTGCCGCACCGGGCGGACAGATATTGTCTGCGGCGTGATCTCGTACGCGCAGAACGCCGAGGACGTGCTCCTCGCCCGGCTCTTCCAAGGCAGGACGACCGGGCGTTATGTGGACGTCGGGGCGTCTGATCCCGTCGCGGACTCGGTCACCAAGCACTTCTACGACCTCGGCTGGCGGGGCATCAACGTCGAGCCGATCCCGGCGCAGGTCGAGGCGTTGCGCAAGGCGCGGCCCGACGACCTGACGCTGGCGGTCGCGCTGGGCGCCAAGCCCGGCACCGCTGTGCTGCACCACGTCGTGAACAGGTCCGGGTGGTCGACGCTCGACAGCGCGCTCGCGGACTCCTACCAGGCCGAGTCGACGCTGGAGATCGTCGAGGTCGAGGTCGAGGTCCGCACGCTCGCGGACGTTCTCGACGAGCACCCCGGCGACGTCGACTTCCTCAAGATCGACGTGGAGGGCGAGGAGCGCAGCGTCATCGAGGGCGCCGACTGGGACCGGCACCGGCCTCGGGTGGTCGTGGTGGAGGCGACGGAGCCCGGTTCCACCAAGCCCGCGCACCACGAGTGGGACCCGCTGATGACCGACGCCGGCTACCGGTGCGCGTTGTTCGACGGGCTCAACCGGTTCTACGCGAAGGCCGAGGACACGGAGGCGTTGGAGCTGCTCTCCGTGCCCGCGAACGTGTTCGACAAGTACGTCCGCGCCGAGGTGGCCGAGCAGCGGGCCGCTCGGATGGCGGAGATGGCGTACATCCGCCGGCTCGAAGAGGCCCTGCGGGAGGCGGAAGGGGCGCAGGCGCACGAGGCGGCCGAGTTCCGCGTGCTGCGCGAGGCCGCACAGCACGCGGAACAGGAGACCGCTCGCGCCCGGCACCGGATCGCCGCGCTCGAGGCACGGCTCATCGAGCTGGAGAACGCTCCTGGTAAATCTCCCCGAGCCGGTCGCTGATCACCTTGCCGACGGCCTCGTAGCTGCACCGCTCCCAGATCGCCCGGCGAGCGGCTTCTCCCATCCTGGCGCGCAACGACGGGCTGTCCGCGAGGCGGCGCAGCCATCCGGCGGCCTGGGCGACGTTCGGTTCCGCCCACAGCAGGCCGGGGCGGTACCAGTCGGCGAAGCGCTCGTCGTAGCGGTGGTCGGCCATGGTGATCGGACGGATCTTGTACCCGACCACGCCGGCCGATCCCGGTGGCATGAAGTCGGTGTTGCCGCTGTAGCCGGTGGCCACGACCGGCTTGCCGATCGACATCGCTTCCGCCATGCCCATGCCGAAGCCCTCCGAGCGGTGCAGCGACGCGTACACGTCACAGCTCGCGAGGAGTGAGTCCATCTCGGCGCGGGTCAGGTCGCCGGTGATCAGCACGCCGTTGACGCTCGCGACCGCGTCCTGCAGCGCGGCGGCCATCAGCGGGAAGATGTCGAGGTCGACGACCTTGATCACGAGCTGCGCGGTGGTGCCTCGCTCGTGCGGTGCGAACGCCTGGCGGAAGGCCTCGATCACGCCCCACGGGTTCTTGCGTGCGTCGCTCGACGAGGCGCTGAAGGTGAACAGGACGACGAAAGCGTCCTCGTCCAGACCGAACCTCGCCCTGTTCGGAGTCGGCGAGATCTCGGTGACCACGTTCGGCACGACCGTGATCGGCACGTCGGTCGCGGTGCGGAACGCCTCGGCGACGTAGGACGACACGACCCACAGCTCGTCGAGCCGCGGCAGTTGCTGGAGCGTGTAGTCCAGGATCTCCGGCATCTCCCACGCCCACAGCGCGATCGTGTACCGGTCCAGCGCGGTCTCCGGGATGAGCTGGAACTCGTTGAGGTTCACCATCCACAGGTCGACCGGGTAGTCCTTGCCGCCGCGCAGTTCCAGCATCTCGCGCGGTACCTGGACCGTGCGGACCGGCGCACGTGAGTTGAACTCCGTGTACGTCATCGGCAACGCGGCTCGGCGCATCGCAGTGCCCGCCCGGCGGAACGACTCGGACAGGCCGGTCGTGGCGCGCAGGTCGGCGAACAGGTTCACGCCGACCGGAGACGTGTCGTCCGGCTTCTCGCCCGCGGCAACGCTGTCCAGCGCCTGCCGGTAGCCCTCGGCCGCGATCGGCCACGTGGCGTTCCCGGCCACCCAGTCACGCGCGAGCTTGCCGGCCGCACGTGCCTCGGCCGGGTTCTCGACGATCTTTTCGAGCAGCGCGGCCAACGCTTCCGCCTCACGAGCGGGCTCGATCGGCACGCGCGGGCAGAACGCCTCGTCGAGGTGGCGGTGCTGCGGCAGGTCGCTCGTGATCACCATGCGGCCCGCGCCGAACGCCCGCATCATCACGCCGCTGGTCTCGCCCATCGTCGGCCAGCGCAGGTTGACCACCACGTCGGTCGCGGTGATCAGGTCCTCGAACGTCTTCTTCGCCGGGCTGAGCTCCAGGTGCACGGACTTCTCGAGACCGAGCTGCTCGACGACGCTGACGACGGAGGCGTGCACGTCCGGGTAGTCGACGTGGCCCGCGATCAGCAGCCGGGCGTTCGGCCACCGCCTGCGCACCTCGGCGAACGCCAGCACCGTCACCAGGATGCGCTTGATCCGGTTGAACCCGCCGAAGACGCCGAACACCACGTGCTCGTCGGTCCACTCGAACTCCGACCGGATGTCCTCACGATCGGTGTCGTCGCGCAACGGCGCGCCGTGGGGCACGACGAAGACAGGCTTGCCGGGGAACCGTTGGCGGAGCAGCTCCGCCGAGTGCGGGTCGTGCACGATCACGCCTCGGCTCGCGGTCACGAGGCGGTGCTCCAGCGTCATCGTGCGGCTGTCGAGCATTTTCACGCCGTCGACCTCGACCGCGGGCAACCCGTGCAGCAGGGCCGGGTCGTCCGGACCTCCCCAGATCGGGCCGTGGGCGTCCTTCAGCTCGCGGTAGAACTCGGGCGTGAGTCCCTTGCAGTAGCCGAGGTTGAAGTCCAGCAACGACATCTCGTGCAGGACGACGACACCCGGCACCTCGAGCGCCTGGTCGTAGATCCACGAATGCGCGCCCGCGTGGTTGCCCATCTGGTAGCACGCCAGTCCCGTGGACCGTGCGCGCGGACTCTTGCGGCGCACCGGCTCCGCGTCGTCGCCCAGCTCGGCGAGCAGTTCCTGCGTGTAGTCGGCGATCCCGCTGCGGTCGGGCGGCAGCGGGCTCCACATGCTGTAGCGCACGGTCACATCCGCGCGGTCAGGGTGAAGCGTGCACCGAGCGGGTGGTCGTGCTGCTCGACCTCGACCTCGGCGAAGCCCGCCGACTCGGCGAGGAAGCGCAGGTACGTCGGGTGCACCGGCCGCAGCGCGAACGGGTCGACGTGGAACTCCGGACCGGCGACAGGGCTCTCCACCAGGAGAACACCACCTGGCCGCAACGACTCCGCGGCCAGCCCGACGAACCGCGCCAGCCCTTCCGCCGACAACCGCTCGGCGAAGCGGAAGGCGGTCACGGCTCCAAGCGAACGCTTGTCGACCTGGCTGAGCGCCTCCAGCGGGTCGGCCTCGGTCAGCCGGAAGCCGAGCTCCGCGTTGTGCTTGACCACCGAGGGGTTCTCGGACGCGCCGACCGCGGGAATGCCCGCCTCGCGCAGCACCTCGAACCACTCGCCCCGCCACGGCACGGCGTCGAACACGGTGCCGCGGCCTTCCACGACCGGAAGATGTGCGGCCCTCGCGGCACGCACGTGGTCGACCGGGCCGTCGAGCAGTTCGGCGATCGCCAGTTCCACGCCGTTCGCCCTGGCGGGAACCGTGACGGCGTCCGCGTCGGTGCGGTCCGCGTGCCGGAACTGGTCGAGCGCGAGGTCGACCTGGGCGTTGCGCTGGCGGGCATCGCGGGCTGCCGCGGTGAGTTCGGCGAGCCGGCTCTCGATCGCGTCGAGGCGCTGGTCCACCTTCTCCGCGTGCAGCCCGGTGTCCACGAGCTGCAGGCGCAGGTCGCCGAGCTCGGTGCGGAGGCTGCCGATCGCCGCGTACAGGCGCTGGTTGAGCCCGGCCATGATGTTCTGGTCGGCCTGCTGCAGCTGCTGAACCTCGTGCGCGAGCTCGGCCCTCGGCACCTGGTGCTGGTTGTGCAGGATCTCGCTCAACGAGTTCACGGCGTCGCGCGTGGCGAGGTTGGTCTCAATCTGCCACTTGACCTGACGCCGCCAGAGCAACCGCATCATGAGCCTGCCGAGCAGGTCACGAGACCGCAGTGGGAGCCGCAGCTCCTTGTTCTGGTCCAGGCGCACGAGTGCGTCCGCCAGTCGTGCTTCCGACATCAGCCGTCCAGGAGTGCAGAGAAGGTGTGCGCGAAATTCTAGGGCAGGTCAGGCAGGTGGATCAGGTGATCGGACAGTCCTGACGATCCGTTTCGTCACGCGCCTCGCGAGCGACTCCTGGATCGGCTTCGGGTGCCGGGCCTGCCACTCGGCGTGGGCCGCGGTCAGGCGTTCGGCCGTCCACCGGGCCGCGACGTCGACCGACCGGGTGCGCAGGAGGTGTGCACGGGCCGCTTCACCGCGACGGCGTGCCTCCTCCGGGTGGTCCGCGACCTCGCGCATCGCTTCGGCGGCGGCGTGCAGATCCGGGTCGGCCCAGTGGCCGTCCGCCGGGTAGGGCGCCCAGCCGGGACCGATGGCAGTGGTGCCGTGCGGCACCAGCCAACCGGTTTCCTCCGTGACGAACTCGGCCGTGCCCGAGTAGTCGGTGGAGATCACCGGGATGCCGCGGATCATCGCTTCCGCCAGGGTGAGGCCGAAGCCCTCGCCGCGATGCAACGACACGTAGGCGTGGCTGGTGGCGTAGAGGTCGGCGAACTCCTGGACCGTGAGGTAGCGCTCGACGAGGGTGATCCGCTCGTCGCCCGCGACCTGGAGCCGCAGGTGTTCCGCCGCCGCGACGTTCGAGTGCGAGTTCGTCGACTTGATCACCAACTCGACGTCGGAACGTCCCTCGAACGCCTCCTGGAAAGCGCTGACCAGTCCGTACGGGTTCTTCCGGCCCGCGGTGCTGTTGTAGTCGAACGCGAACAGGAACCGCGTGCGGCCGCTCAAATCGCGGCGCGGCTCGCCAGGATCGGGCACCGGTACCGGGATCGTGTGCACGGGCACCGGCGAGTGCTCGGCGATGGAGCGCCGGGAGAACTCGCTGACGGTCCAGATCTCGTCGACGTGGGCGAAACCGTGGTGCATCGACGCGGGGAAGTCCTCGATCTCCCACGCCCACAACCCGATCCGGTAGCGGTCGTGACCGACTTCGGGATGCGCGGCCAGCAGCGGCGCGGTGAAGTCGCCGTTCACAGTGATCAGGCTGACCGGAAACCTCGGCCGGCCAACGGAATCCGGCGGTTCAAGTCCTGTTCGGACAGTCGTGGTGATCGAGTGCTCCTCGACCACGGACACGTGCGGGACACCCGAACTCTCCAGCACGCGCAACATGACCCGGCCCATCTCGCCGATGCCGAGCTCGGCCGTGTGGTAGCCGGCGACGTTGACGCCGAACTCTTCTGTGGGTGCGGCCGGCTCGATCGGTTCGGTCGGCAGCGCCCACTCCGGCACGCCCTCGTTGCGGCCGTGCAGTTCGCACCACTGGCGGAAACCGGGACCGTACGGGTGCGGGAAAGCGACCTGGAGGTCGACGCGCGACCGCCACAGAGCCAGCAGCAGCCGGTTGAAGCCGTTGACGCGTTCGACGGGCGTGGCGGGAAGGCTGAGCCACTCGCGGAAACGGTCGCCGTCGAACGCGTGGGGAGGCCGTGTCTTGGCCGGGTTGAGCGGGTTCGACGGTGTCAGCGCTTCGCGGAAGAGCGTGCGCATCGGCGCGGTGATCGGCGTTCCGTCCTGAAGGGACCCGAAGCGGTACGGGGCGTCGGCCGGTTCGACGCTGTTCGCGTACTCGTCGTAGATCTTCTTCAGCTCAGGTCGTTCGGAGAACAGCACCTTCGAGCAGCTCGGCGCGAGCACCCAGGGGACGCTCGGGTCGTAGTCGTCGAACCTGATCAGGTTCGCGCCCTCGAGCGACCTCTCGTGGAGGTTCCAGTGCGCGAGCGCGGAGTCCGACAGGTCGACGACGCCCCTGGTGACTGTCGCGAGGGGAGCCAGCACGAGGGCGCGCGGCGGCAGAAGCACCACGGCGTCGTACTTCTCGAGCAAGCCTCTTGCGGCTTTTGGCGCCACGACCTCGGCCAGCTCGTCGATGTCGTGCGCGGTCGCCAGATCGAGGTACTCGTCGTTCTGGAAGCCCAGCCAGTCCGGCGGATCCTCCAGATCGACGACGACGAACTCGTGCTCGGGGTGGTGCCTCAGGTAGGACGTGCCCAGCACCTGCGCGGCAGGTAGCTGGGCACGTGTCGCCACCGTGCAGGCGACCACCAGGGGGCCGCCCGCGGACATCACGGGCCGACGGGCAGCGCGGTGATCTGCGCGGCGAGCATCGCGTCGAAGTCCTTGCTGAACGCCGCCGGGTCCTTGCCCGCCACCTGCACGCGCACGATGGTGTTCTTGTGCGCGTAGTGGCCGCGGACCGAGCCCTTGTTGTTGCCGTTGGGGTCGACCTGAGCAGCGGTCACGCCGGCCGGGGCGGCACCGCCCGTGTACGGCTTGAAGCCGAACTTGATCTGCAGCGCGCCGAGTGCGTCGACGGCCGCGGCGGCGGCCGTCGCGTCCTTCGCCTGCACCGTGATGATCTGCACGACATCGCCGTTAGGAAGCGTCGTCAGACCGACACGCGCCTTCGTCGCACCAGCCGTCGCGTACGCGGTGTTCTCCTCGTCGGAGAGGAGCTTCTCCGAGACGATGTCCTCGTAGGACTTGATGTGGTCCTGCTTCTCGGGGCTGCCCGGCAGCACGCCGATCTCCAGGTCGTCCTTCGGCTTCGGCTTGCTCGTGGTCGTCTGCTGCGTGGTTTCCGCAACCGTTTCACCGCCGCCACCGGTGTTGGATCTGCCGGCGAACCACCAGATGCCACCGCCGATGAGCGCCAGCACCAGGATCACGCCGATGATGGCGAAGACCTTGCCCTTGCCGCCGCGCTCGCGAGCGTCGTCGAACGTCTCCGGACCCTGGGCGATCCAGCCGGGGGTCGGGTCGCCCATCGGACCGAAGCCGCCGTCGCCGCCCGTGGTCCACGGCGGCGGTGCGGAAACGGGCTGGTTGGACTGCCAGCCGCCCTGCTGCTGGTTCGGCCCGGTCACCGGCCGCACGAACTGCGTGCGCTCGCCGTCGGAACCCTGCTGCTGGGTGTTCACGACCTGGGTCTTGTCCGGAGACGGAACCTGACCGGGGGTGACCACCTGCGTGGCGTCTGGGTTGGGTGCCTGCTGCGGCTGCTGCTGCGGAGGGGTCGCCTGCCAGCGGAAGGGCTGCGCGAAGGGTGCCTGCTGCTGCGGCTGTTGCGGGGCCGGCGCCCCCGCGGAACCGGACAGCACCTCGTCCCGGCGTCGGCGGTAGTCGTCCGCGGTGATCCGACCCGAGGCCAGCTCCAGGTCAAGCTTCTGCAGCTCATCTTGCCAGGTCACGCCTGGCACCCCCTTTCCAGACAGCAGTCGACGGCCACATTGTGCCGAAGCCGACCGTTCGGTATCGCGCCGACCTGGCAAGTCGTGACCGGCTTGTGGCACACGACACCCGATACATTTGAGCAATGGCGTTGTTCGGTCGCAGCAAGACGAGGCTCGTAGCCCCGCACGACGCGTTGCCGGGGCGTACGACGCCACAGACGGTACCGCCGTTCCACGCGGTGTTCACCGACCGCCCCATCTCCCCGCCGTTCCCCTCTGACCTGCGCACAGCGGTGCTCGCCCTCGGGTGCTTCTGGGGCGCGGAGCGGCTGTTCTGGCAAACCCCGGGCGTGTGGACGACCGCAGTCGGCTACACGGCGGGCCACACGCCCAACCCCACCTATGAAGAGATGTGCTCCGGCCGCACCGGCCACGCCGAGGCCGTGCTGGTCGTGCACGACCCGGTCGTGCTGCCGTTCCAGGCGCTGCTCCGGGTGTTCTGGGAAGGCCACGACCCGACCTCGGGCATGCGGCAGGGCGCCGACGTCGGAACCCAGTACCGCTCCGGCATCTACTACGCCGACGAAGGCCAGCGCGTCACCGCCGAGGCGTCGCGGGCGGTCTACCAGCGGGCGCTGCAGGCCGATGGGCACGGCGCGATCACCACGGAGCTGGAGCCGCTCGGCGAGTTCTACTACGCGGAGGACTACCACCAGCAGTACCTGTCGGACGCCAAGAACCCCTACGGCTACTGCGGACTCGGCGGCACCGGGGTCTCGTGCCCGGTCGGCCTCCAGATCGCGGATGCCTGAACGGCCAGAACGCGTGCGAAGTACAGTCAGCCCGTTGCCCGTCGTGTTTGGGCACTTCGGGGGATTGACCGGCTGAACGCACAGAAGGGCCAGCTCGTGGGGGCGATTTCGGCACCGGACGCGGTTTCCGAGTCAGACGAGGGGGACGACGGGAAAGGCCGCGAGGGTCGGCTGGCCACGTTGGCTGCTCGCGCCGGCAAGGTCCGTTGGCGCCCGGTGGCCTCGTGGACTGGGCGGATGCTGAAGTCCGAGGGCGCTGTCGCGTTCTACTTCGGGTTGCTGATCTCGGCGGTCTTCAACTACCGGATCGTGCTGAACCCGCGCTCGCTGACCACCGGCGGCCTGGGCGAGGACCCGATGCTGCAGGCGTGGGAGCTGGCCTGGCTGCGCCACTGGGTGACCGACGGCGGGTCGCTGTGGACCGCGAACCAGTTCTTCCCGGCTGTCGACAACTTCGCGTTCTCCGACGCACTGCTCGGTTACCTGCCGCTGAGTCTCTTCGGCGGTGACGGTCAGTACGGCGCGATCTTCCGGTACAACGTCGCCTACGTGCTGGCCTTCGCACTGGCGTTCACCGGCGCCTACCTCCTGGCCAAGCAGCTGGGCAGCAGCTGGCAGGGCGCCGCGCTCGCCGGGATCGTCTTCGCGTGGGCGCCGTGGCGGGTGACGCACATCCACCACCTGAACGTGCTGTCGACCGGCGGCATCGCGCTCGCGCTCTGGGCGCTCGCCCGCGGGCACGGTTACTCGTTCCGCGAGCGAACCGAGCCGCGGCCTTGGTGGATCTTCGCCGGGTGGCTGATCGCCGCCTGGCAGGTGTCGATCGGGTTCGCCATCGGACTGCCGTTCGCCCACGTGATGGGGGTGATCGGGCTGGTGATCGTCGTCGCCGCCTGGCGTCTCCGGTCGCGCGCGGTCGTGATCGCGAACGCGTACGGCGCGGTGGTGTTCCTCGTGGTCACGGCGCTGCTGATCGTGCCGTACTTCCGCGTGGTCGACATGTACGGCTTCAAGCGCCACTGGGAGGAGATCGGGGCGTTCTCGCCACCCGTGAACGGGTTGTGGACCACCTCGTACCAGAACTGGTTGTGGTTCGAGTCGGCCTTCACCCACCACGAGGAAATCCCCGCGCTCAACATCGGCGAGAAGTTCCTGTTCCCCGGCTTGTTCGTGGTCGTGCTCGCGGTGATCGGCCTGTTCGTCAGCGCGTGGCGGATCCGGGTCCGGGCGATGCTGGCCTCCGCGGTCGCCGTCGTGGTCGTGCTGGCGCTCGGCACGAACTTCCTCGACGGCGCCGTCTACCGGTTCCTGTGGGACTACCTGCCCGGCTGGAACGCGATGCGGACGCCCGGCCGACTGATTCTCTGGGCGCTGCTGCCGCTGGGGCTGCTCGCGGCGGGCGCGGTGACGGAGTTCGGCAGGCTGCTGGTCGACCGCACCCAGGTCTCGTTGAAGCTCATCGCGATCTACCTGTTCGTGCCCGCGCTGGCAGTCCTCGTCGAGGGCATCCCGAAGCTGCCCTACGCGGAGAACCCCGGCATCCCGCCGGATCTGAAGCGGGCGTTCATGGAAACGAAGGATCCGCTCCTGGTGCTGCCGATCGCGGACGGGCACGCCGACCTGACCTACCTGTTGTGGTCGACCGAGGGGTTCCCGACGATGGCCAACGGCAACTCGGGCAACTTCCCCAAGTCCTACTGGGAGATCAGGGAGATCTCAAGGACGTTCCCCGACGCGGAGAGCATCGACGTGCTCAGGAACTACGGCATCCGGAAGGTCATCGTGCTCAAGGCGCAGCCGTACGGCGTCGACTTCGCGAACCGGCCGGTCGCGGGGTTGCCGGTCGAGCGTACCGAGTCGAACGACATCGTGGAGTACACGATCACCGGGTGATCTTGTGCTGGGCGGTGTGAGCTAAATGAGACTTGTTTTCCCAGTTCGTCCGACTTAGCGTGCACCGCTGAAACCACATCCACCGCACGGCGGGGTTTCGCGCGGTACGTCGGGGGTCGTGTCGCGCCGGAGCGGTGATCTATGTCCTGGGGGAGTTCCTCTTGTCTGCAACACAGGCGCGCCTTGTCGCGCGCAGATCGGCCGTGTTCGCGGCCGCCCTGGCGTTGACCGCCACGACCTGCTTCACCGCGTACGCGCAGCCGGACGACCCGGCGACGCCGAGCACGCCTGCCACGGCGACCAGCACGCCCGCCGAGACCAGCACGCCCGCGGAGCCGACGGAGTCCAGCACTCCGGTTGAGCCCAGCACGCCCGCTGAGACCAGCACGCCGGTCACGCCACCTGCGGAGACGCCGGCCGAGCAGCCTGCGGAGAAGCCCGCCGAGCAGCAGAAGCAGCAGGAAGCCGACCCCGCCCGTCCGGACCTGAAGGCCACCGCGACGGTGGTCGGTGCGGGACCGTTCCTCGTGGGTCAGTTCGTGTCGATCAAGCTCACCGTCACGAACAGCGGCGCCGGCGAGGCCACCGAGGTCTCCGCTTGGTCCGAGGCCCTTTCCGGTTCGTGGTTCAGCATCAACCGGGAAGACTGGGACGGCCTTCAGCCGCCGTTCGGTGAGCCGTCGACGTTGAAGCTCGCGGCGGGTGAGACGCGGACCTTCAACCTCAAGGGCCGGACCTACGGCTACCAGGGCGACTCGAAGATCCGGTTCCGCGTCGAGACCAAGAACGACGTCAACCCGTTCAACAACACCACCGATGTCGAGATCGCGTTCCGGGAGCCCGTCAAGACCGGCACGATCAGCGGTGTCCTGTGGGGCGATGCGAACGGCAACGGCGCCCAGGACGCGGGCGAGGGCCTGGCCGGCGCGGGCGTCTACCTCTACGGCGGGGGCGACCCCAACGTGACGCCGAGGACGCGCACCGACGCCAGCGGCCGCTTCACCTTCACCGGTCTCGAGCTCCGCACGTGGGGCCTCGGCTTCGACGACGACCTGCCCGGCGGGTGGGTCGTCCAGAGCAACTCCTCTTCGGACATTCCCGTCGACGGCAGCGGCTCGACCTCGGAGCTGCGCTACCAGGCGGTCCGGCCGCTGCGCGACCAGCTGTCCGCCGCGGTGCGCTTCCTCCCCGGTGAGTACGTCGACGGCGGTCCCGTCACCCTGGAGTTCACGCTGACCAACAAGGGCGGCGCGGACATCACCGACATCACTGCCGGCTGCGGGCGCTCCGGTGAGGGACCCCACGTCGACGTCTGGCGCGGCCGTCTCGGCGAGCTCGACTGGAGCCGTGGCGCGACGATCCCGGCAGGCCAGAGCCGTGTGTTCACGGTCGAGGCCTTGATCGCCGGCAACGCCTCCGACTACGGCTACTCCTTCGTCGCGTGCGACTTCGGCCCGAAGGACCAGGGTGTCATCCACGGCTACCCGAGCGTCTTCGACTACGTCAAGGTCGGCAGCAAGCGGACGAACACCAGCGGTTCGATCTACGTCGACCTCAACGGCAACGGCTGGATGGACGGTCAGGAGCACCTCAACGGGGTCTCGTTCAGCCTGGTCGACCCGAAGACCGACGAGGTCGTGGCGACCGCCACCGGCTCCGGCGAGCACGGCGAGGCCTTCTTCAACGACATCCCCACCGGCCTGTACAAGATCGTCGTGAACGGGCCGTACCAGGTGAAGCACCCCGAGTGGTTCATCACCGCCTCGGACTGCTCGAAGTGGTGCCAGACCGGCTGGAACATCCAGGTGGTGCCGGTCGAGGGGCCCGCGGGTCCGCAGCCTCAGCCCGAGCAGCCGGCGATCGTGCCCGTCGCGAACTACAGGTCGACGTCCGGCGCGCTCGCGGACACCGGTGCCAGCGTCTCGGGTCTGGGCCTGGTCGGCGCGCTCACGCTGCTCGTCGGCGGGGCGTCGGTCTTCCTGGCGCGACGCAGGACTGCGTGATCAGCAGAAGATGAGGCGCTGAGAGAATCCGTGCCGGTGGGGGCGAAACTCGACTTCTTCGCGGACGTCGTCCACAGCGGCACGGTTCTCGGCGTCGACGCGAACCTGGGGCCGGACGCTGTGTCGGCGGTGCTGGGCGACTTCGGCGAGAACCGGAACGGCCGGTCGTACTGGCGGTCGTACGGCATCGTCGAGATGGCTTGGTACGACCGCAAGCGCGGCCTTGGGCTGAAGGGCGAGCACTGGGCGGTGCAGGCGCATCGGCTGGCGTACGACGTGCCGCTGGAGAAGGCGATCGTGGCTCGCTACGGCGAGTTCAGCGGATTGCAGATGTTCGACGAACTGCAGGCCGAGCTCGAGGGCCGCGGCGTCGGGCTGGTCGAGCTCGGCGGGCCGGAGTTCGGGCACCAGCGGTACTGGCAGCCGGACGCACAGGTCACGTTGCACGTGTCCGTCGACGACGATCCGGGCGCGGTGCAGAAGATCTTCTCGGCGTTCGGCGAGGATCACACGATCAAGTTCGACGGCGACTCCAAGGCCGCCTGGCAGCAGATGAAAGCGGTCTGCGCCATGACGGAGGAGCAGCGCGCCCGATGGGTCGAGAAGAAGCGGCCGGACGACTTCCGGTCGTGGTGGCGGTACTGCACGCGGTTGACGACGGCCCGCACCGAACTGGGCGACGTCGGTGATCGTGCGGCGTTCGTGGAGCTCGTCTTCTGGATGCTCGAGTTCGGTCGTACCCACGACGTGTTTACGCCGGCGGAAGTCGCCTACCGCCGGGCCGATTTCGCGGCTCACCTGGACGAGCTCCACCCCGAAGAAGTGATACCCGGCCACGACGTGCTGGTCGACGCGTGCCTCGACCACGTCAGCGAACAGATGACGCGCGACGACAAGAACCTGGTCGACGTCGCGAGGTTGTTGAGCCACGGCCTGACTGACCCTCGAAGGCTGAACCGGGCGATCAGCAGAAGATGAGGCCGCAGGGCTTCGTGGTGGTCGTGGTCGGCCGCGGCGGCTGAGTCGTCGTGGTCGGCTTCGGCGGCTGCGTTGTGGTCGTCGTGGTCACGGTGGTCGTCGTGGTGGTGGTCGTTGTCGTTGTCGTGGAAGAAGAAGACGACGAGGACGACGACGGGCCGGACGACACTGTCAGTGATGGTGTTTCGGTCTGCGTGGGCATCAAAGACGGGGTGTTGATCAGCGAAACACGGGCTGGTTTGTCGCCGTCCGGGGCTGTCGGATCGCCCGCTGCGAGCGATCCGACATGCGGTGCGAGCACGTAAAACGCTGCGATGAAGGCACCAAGAAGTGCACCAGTGGCGAGCCGTACAGGCCCACTCATCGCCGCCAACACCCCGATTGCCTATCCCGTTCACTCGATTGGGTCAAGCTAAACGAGAGTTTTGGTATGGATCAAACGCGGGTAACCGTGACGCCGACTACGCCCTGTGACAGCTGGGCGATGGTCTTGAAGGCCTTCGGGGTCAGGTCGATGCAGCGGCCGGTGATGAACGGGCCGCGGTCGTTGATCCGCACGGTGACGGTCTTGTTGTTGGAGCGGTTCTTCACCTTCACGCGGGTGCCGAAGGGCAACGTCTTGTGCGCGGCGGTGAGCTTGTTGGGGTCGAAGCGCTCGCCGCTGGCCGTGGTGCCGCCACCGGTGTAGTACGAGGCCTTGCAGGTCTCGGCGGAGGCCACGGGGGAGAAGAGCACTGCGGTGGCGGCGAGAGAGGCCAGCGTGAGGCCGGCGGCCGCGAGGGTCTTTGCCATGTGCCCAGAAACCCAGAGCGCGCCAAAGAGACGCCTAACGCGCGCCTAACCGGGGAATTGCTCCGCCGCGGACACGAGCAGCTGCCAGTCGCCCTCGGGCAACGTGCGCAGCCGGTCCAGCAGAACCGACATCCGCGTCAGTAACGCTGGGTGATCGGTCCAGAACGAATGATCTACTCTGAGTAGAGCGGCGAGCAGGTCGCCGGGATACAGAGCGAACGACCGCAGCGGATCCGACTCGACGTGCTCCAGCGCCAGCAGGGCGGTGACGTCGAGGCCCACCTGGTGCGTGACCAGCAGGTGCAGCGACGTCGGCGTCAGCTCCCGCACCGGCAGGTCGCGCAGCGCGCAGAGGTCGCGGTACAGCTGGGTGGACGACGGGTCGGGTCTCAGCCAGTCGTCGTCGCTCAGGTGCGCGAGCGTTCTGTCGCGGTCCACGCACACATAGTCCCTGCCGGGACAAGACCTAGCGGGCCGACTGAGGCAACGGTTCGGCATTGGGCGACTGCCAACCCACCCGAACGAACACCTCGCCCTCGTGCAACAACGCCTGCGACGCCAGTCCCCACACGGTCGAGGCGAGCAGCACTGAGCTCACGGCCTCGCCCAGCCGGAGCCAGTCGTGGCCGATGAGTCGCAGCAGCACGCCGTTGCGCCGCGCCACGAGCTCCAGGTCGCAGCTCTCGGCGTGGGCGGCGTGCAGCAGCCACGTCAGCGCCGAGTCGGGCACCTCGTCGTCCAGGAACGGCCGCGGATCCGCGCGGCGCAACGAGATCGCCGCCGCGGAGGCCACCTCGCACGAGAACGCGTCGAGTTCCCATCGGGGGTGCACCGACGCGACCCGGCCGTCCCCTTCCCTGGTCCGCAGCACGTGGCAGTCCCAACCCATCGCCGAGAGAGCGACGCGCACGTGGTGAAGCACAGCGCCACACGCGAGGAGCGCCGTCTGGTCCGTGCGTGTCGTCAAGAGTTCGAGGCACTCGTTGCCGTTGCGCCAGCGCCACGGCGGCACGATGTCGAACGACGGCGCGCGGGCGGCGAGCTTCAGGACTTCCTCGACCGTGCCCTCGTCTGGGGTGCGAACGCTGGTCCTCATGCGAAACAGCCTGCTCAGACCCGGTTGCACGGGGCCTGCGTCACGACTGCGCGGCCGCGACCACCGCCGTCACGGTCATCGCCGCGCCCCGTGCGAACGTCGCGGCGTACTCCTCCTCGCCCAGCGCCTGCACGCACAGGGCCACGCATTGGTCGTGCGAGGCCGCGAAGTTCGCTGACCCGAACAGCGGCAACCCGACCGACTGCCACACGCGGTCAGCGCCTCCCAACAACAACGCGGCGTGCAAAGGACCTCCGGACACCACCGAGATCAGCGCCAGCAGCTCGACGGACACCGCGATGCCCAGCAGGTCGTCGAACTTCTCCTTGATGAGCAACGAAGAAGTAGCCAGCTCACGAGCCTCTGCGACGTCACCGCGTCCCATCGCCACGAACGCCAGGACGTACAACGCGTACGCGCGCGCCCAGAGCTCGCCGTTCTCCTCGCACACGGCCCGCGCTTCAGAGCACAAAGCGGCTGCGCGGTCGAGCTCACCGGCGAAAGCCACGGTGATCGCCAACGCCACCCGCGCCATGATCACGTTGCTGTCCAGGTGCCCCATCTCGGCGTGCAGCCGGTCCGCCTCGGCCAGCAGCGACGCGCCCAGCGGCAGGTCGTCGTTGAACACCGCGGCCGCACCCTGCACGTAGGTCGCGTAGACGTCGGCGTCCGCGTCGTCCAGCAGCGCGGCCTCGGTCCGGCAGGCCTCCAGCAGCGCGGGCACGGCGGAGGTGTTGCCCTGCAAGGTCGCCACGTACCCGTTGACCCACAACGCCTTGCAGCGCGCCCGGGACGGCTCGGTCTCCAGCGACAACGCCCAGTTCAGCCAGTGCCGTCCCTCGGCGAACCGGCCGCAGCCGACCCAGTAGAACCACAGCGTCGCCGCCAGCCGCAGACCCGTGTCGGCCTCGCCCGGCGCGGTCATCGAGTACTCCAGGGCCGCACGCAGGTTGCCGCGCTCGGCGGTGATCCACCCGACGGTCGCGGCCTGCCGCGGCGTGAACCAGGCCCGTTCACCCTGCTGCGCCACGCCGGCGTACCAGTCGCGATGTCTCAGCCGCAGCCGTGACTCCTCATCGCTCGCACGCAGCCGTGTCTGCCCGTACTGGCGCATGGTCTCCAGCAACCGATAGCGCGCCACGCCCGCGTGTTCCTCGCGCTGCAGCACCGACTTGTCGACCAGCCCGTCGACCGCGTCGAACATGAAGTCCGCAGTCAGCGAGTCGTCCGAGCACACCGCCTCGGCCGCCGAGAGGTCGAAGCTGCCCGCGAAGACCGATGCCCGCGCCCACAGCAGCTGCTCGCGCGGTGAACAGAGGTCGAAGCTCCAGTCCATCGTCGCCAGCAGGGTCTGGTGCTGGGGCAACGCCGTTCGGCCGCCGTCGGTCAGCACCTTGAACCGGTCGTCGAGCCGTTCGAGCAACTGCGCCGGTGTCAGCGCGCGCACCCGCAGCGCCGCCATCTCGATCGCCAGCGGGATGCCGTCGAGCCGCCGGCACAGGTCCGCCACGGCCTGCTCGTTCGCCCCCGTGATGACGAACGAGCCAGGCACCGCGGCGTCGGCGCGTTGAGCGAACAACGTCGCCGCCGGGTAGGGCACGGACAACGGCGCCACGGCCATCACCTGCTCGCCGTAGACGCGCAAAGCCCTGCGCGAAGTCGCGATGACGCGCAGCCGAGGCGCTACCCGCAGCAGCGTGTCGACCAGTACCGCGCAGTGGTCGACGACGTGCTCGCAGTTGTCCAGCACCAGCAACGCGTCCCGGTCTGCCAGGAACTCCTGGAGCACCGTGAGCTGCCCACGGCCCGTTTGGTCGACCACGCCCAACGCCTCGGCCACGGTGTGCGGGACCAGTGCCCGGTCGCGCAACGCCGCCAGCTCCACCAGCCACACCCCGTCCGGCGGCTGCTCGCCCCGCGCCACGTGGACGGCGAGCCGCGTCTTGCCCACCCCGCCGACGCCGATCAACGTCACCAGCCGGTGCTCCCGGATCAGCTGGGCGACGTGGTCGGTCTCCGGCCGGTTCACGAAGCTCGACCGGTCGGCCGGCAGGTTGCCGCGCACCACGACCGGAGCACGTTCGGGCAGGTCGAGGCGTGGATCGGCGGTCAGCACGGCCTGTTCGAGGTCGCGCAGCCTGGTGCCGGGCTCGATGCCCAGCTCGTCGACCAGCACGCCGCGCGCCCGGTGGAACGCGGCCAGCGCCTCCGCCTGCCGTCCCGACCGGTAGAGCGCGATCATCAGCTGCTCCCACAGCCGTTCGCGGAACGGGTGCTGCTCGACCAGCGAGTTCACCAGCGGCGCCACGGCGGCGTGCTCGCCGAGCGCCAGCGAGGCGTCCATCAGGTCCTCGGTCGCGTCCATCCGCAGCTCGGTGAGCCGGGCGGACTCGTGCCGCGTCCATTCCCCTGGCCGACAGTCCGCGAGCGGATCGCCCGACCACAACGCCAGCGCCTCCCGCAGCATCCGTGCGGAGTCCACCGGGTCGTCGCTCTTGCGTGCTGCTGCGACGAGCACCTCGAACCGTGCGGCGTCCACGGTGTCCGCGGAGGCGTTGAGCACGTAGCCCGGCTCGCGGGTGGTGATCAGCTCGCCGAGTCCGGCGTCGCGAATCTGGCCGCGCAGACGTGCGAGGAGGCTGTGCAGGGTTTTCGTGGCGGTGGCCGGCACCTCGTCCCAGAGCGCGTCCACGAGTGCGCTGCGCGGCACCGTCTCCCCCGGATTGAGGGCGAGCCGTGCCACGAGCGTCCGCTGTCCCGCGCTGCTGAGCTGAACTGCTCCGTTCGGTCCGGTGAGTTCGAGCGGACCGAGCAGCCGGATGATCACTGTAATTCGTCCTGTCGTCAGCCCCCGACAAAGGCTGGAACCGGGACAAGATACTGCAATGGAATTCGACCCGAGAATCAACGCCCAGCGGGTGACCGCATACGCCGACCTGCGTGCCGTGCTGGCTGATCCGGTGACGTTCTCCTCCCGGAACATGACAGGTCCGCAGGTCGCGGCCGTGGCGGCACTGCTGCCGCCGGAGCAGCGGCGATTGCTGGAATTGATGTCCTCGCTCAACGCGGCGGACGGCGCAAGGCACGCCCGAATTCGTGCGGCGGCGAATCAGAAATTCACTCCAACGGCCGTGCGCCAAATGGCTGACGTAATTCGATTACGCGCTAGGACGCTTCTCGACGGCCTGCCTTCCGAGGCCGACTTCGTGAGCGAGTTCGCCGCGCCGTTCGCGTTGGGCGTCGTCGGTGACGTGCTCGGTGTGCCCGAACGCGACTTCCCGCTGTTCCGCGAGTTCGTGGCACCGGTGCTGGAACTGACCAGCGGCGAGGAGGTCAGCGAGCGGGTCCTCGGGTCGTACTTCGCCGGGATGAACGAGTTCTGCGCCTACTTCGGGCGCTCGGACGCCTTCAAGGGCGGCCAGCTGTCCGAGCAGGAACGGCTGTCGCTCTGCCTCGCCGTGGTCGTCGCGGGCACCGACTCGACCACGAACCTGTTGGCCAGCACGCTGCTGCGCCTCAACGCACGGGAACGACGGCTCGGTGGCGTGGTGGAGGAGGTGGTGCGGCTCGACGCGCCGTTCATCGGCTTCTTCCGGACGGCGACGTGTCCGGTGACGATGGGCGGGGTGAAGATCGCCGAGGGCGAGCACCTGTTCCTCGACTACGCGGCGGGAAACCGCGACCCGCGCGTGTTCACCGAGGACTTCGACCCCGGCAGGCCGTCCGTGCCTGCCCACCTCGGCTTCGGGCACGGGCCGCACTACTGCCTCGGCGCGGGGCTGGCGCGCCTGGAGGGCCGGATCGTCGCCGAAGAGCTGCTCGACCGCTCGTCCGAGGTGGCCGAGCAGCCCGGCGACGTGCGCTACCGCAGGCACCTGATCAGTCACGGGCCCGCGGAGCTGCGGTTCAGACCAGGGCGGCGTCCAGCGTGATGTTCTCGACGGCCGCGAGCGCCTTGGACACCGGGCAGTTCTTCTTGGCGCCCTCAGCGGCCTCGGCGAAGGCCTCCTGGGTGAGGCCCGGCACGTTGGCGCGGACGGTCAGGTGGATGCCGATGATGCCCTGGCCGGCCTGGAACTTGACCTCCGCCTTGGTGTCGATGGAGGTGGGCGGCGTGCCCGCGCCGGTCAGGCCGTGCGAGAGCGCCATCGAGTAGCAGGAGGAGTGCGCCGCCGCGATGAGCTCCTCAGGGCTGGTCTTGCCACCGGCCTCCTCGGCGCGCGCCTTCCAGTCGATCTCGAAGCTGCCGCTCTTGGAGGTGTCGAGGCTGACGTTTCCCTTGCCCTCGACGAGAGAGCCTTCCCAGTGCGCGTTTGCCGTCTGAGTGACTGCCATGATCTCCAGGTCCTTGTCGAACGTGCTCGATCAGGTTGATGCGAGCGGACACCGGCCAGCTTTTCACGGTCCGGCCCCGAGATCACCTTGAGAACCCTGAGAAACCACGGGCCGGGACTGGAAGAGTCGTCACGTGCGTGTCGTGTTGCCCCGGCGGGTGGGGGCTGGAGATCGTGTCCGGCTCGTGTCACCCGCGAGTTTCCCAGGCGAAGAGGATCTCGCCGAGTCCGTGCGAACCCTGGAGAGCTGGGGATTGGTCGTCGAGGTCGGCGAGCACGCGATGGACCGCCACGGGTACATGGCCGGGCGGGACGAAGACCGGCTGGCGGATCTCGACGACGCCTATCGCGATCCCGGAGTGCGGGCGGTGTTCGCCACCCGAGGTGGTGCCGGCGCATACCGCATCGCCGACGACCTGGACTTCGCCGCGGTGCGTGCCGACCCCAAGCCGTTGGTGGGCTTCAGCGACATCACCAACCTGCACCTGGCGTTGTGGCGGCACTGCCGGGTCGCGGGGATCCACGGGTCGGTGCCCTCAGCGCGGTCGTTGCTGATGGAGAGCGAGCCCACCGTGCTGCACCGGGACGAGCAGGCGCTCACGGCCGCTGTTCGGATGCCCGGAGTGGCCAGGGGGAACCTCGTCGGCGGTCATCTCGGCACCCTCGCCTGGTCCGTCGGCGTCGGCTTGCCCGATCTCGACGGCGCGATCTTGTTCCTGGAGGCTCCGCGGGCGGTCGGACTGGGTCACGTCGACCGTCAGCTGACGCAACTCATGCGATCCGGCTCGCTGCGAGGGCTCCGCGGGGTCGCACTCGGCCGGTTTCCGGGCTTCGAGGACTACTCCGACCGCGAGTGGACGTTGCTCGACGTGCTGCGAGACCGGCTGGGGACGCTGGGAGTGCCGGTGCTCGGTGGCATCGACGTCGGACACGGAGACAACACGCTGTCGGTACCGCTGGGTCCGTTGGCTGAGCTGGATGCCGATGCAGGTGTGCTCACGGTCGGGCCTGCAGTTCGCTGAAATGAAAGAAGCCCGGCGTCCGTGGACACCGGGCTTCTTTCGTGGAGCGGATGACGAGACTCGAACTCGCGACCCTCACCTTGGCAAGGTGATGCGCTACCAACTGCGCTACATCCGCACTGCCTTACGTGGAGAACTATACAACAGGGCCTAAACGGCATCTTGCGAGGGGGGCTGCAAACCGGCCAGCAGCTGATCTACCTCGTCCAACTGCTCCTTGGGCCAGCGCCACTCCCAGAGAGCGCGAACCTTGGCCAGCACGTCGACCGGCAGCCAGGCCGCGACCTCCTCGCGAAGGTCCCAGTCGTCGAACACGTGCTCGTAGAAGCTGACCAGCGCGGCGTTCTCCAGGAACTGCTCCTGTTGGTGGAAGCACCAGTGCGCGAACCCGTACGCGCGCCGCAGCACGTCGTCGTCGTGCTCCCGGTGCGCCTCGGCCGCCAGCTGCGAGAGCTCGGAGAAGAAGACGTGGCAGGACCACTCCTCGGTCAAGGCGACAGCACGAAGTTCCGGCACCAGAGCCGAAGCGCGTTCCCGCCAGTCCACCACGGGCGTGACGATAGTCGCTCGATCTTGTTGCGCCGACGGTCCGACGCCCACATGTGACCGTCTCGTCACCGGATGCGTTGCGCTGATCAGCTCACGACTATCGGATGGTCTTGTATATCGACCTGTTCTCATCTGAAGGCAGGTCTGGCCCCTTGTGGCATGTTGAACCCGTGATGGTCGACGAGAACGAGGTCGACCGGGACCTGCTCGCCAGGGTGCGCGAAGGAGACGACTCGGCCTACGGCGAACTGTTCTCCCGGCACGCGGACGCGATCCGCCGTTTCTCACTCAGGCACGTCCGCGAGGCGGCCGAAGCCGACGATCTCACCGCAGAGGCGTTCTTCCGCATGCTGCAGGCGATCAGGCGCGGCAGCGGTCCCACCGACCACGTCCGCACCTATCTGCTGACGGTCGCGAGGCGTGTCGCGTGGGAGTGGAGCGGTCGCCGGCGTGATGTCCCGGTGGAGGACGAGGAACTGGGTCGTCGGGTGGAGCCCGTGGGCGACAACGCGAACCGCCGCGCCGAGCACAACCTCATCACCAGAGCCTTCTCGAGCCTGCCCGAACGCTGGCGGGTCGTGCTGTGGCGCGTCGAGGTGGAGGGCGAGCGCCCCGCCTCCGTGGCACCGCATTTCGGTCTCTCGCCGAACGCCATGTCCGCGTTGGCTCGCCGCGCGCGTGAGGGTCTGCGTGCGGCGTACCTGCAGGCGCACCTGGCGGCCGACGACGGGCGTTCGTCGTGCGCGGCGATCCGGTCGAAGCTCGGCACCTACACCGCCGGCGGGGTCCAGGGCGTCGAGGAACGCCGGATCCGCGCCCACCTGGACACCTGTTCTGGCTGCTCACAGCTCTACACCGAGCTGAACGAGGTCTGCGCGACCCTGCGCGCCAACTCGGCGTTCCTGATCGTGCCGTCCACGCTCGGCGTCGCGTTCGCCGGCAAGCTGCTGATCAGCAAGGCGAAGATGGCGGTCGTGGCGGCCGGTGTCGCCACGGTCGGCCTGTTCGGGACGATGGCCGCGGTGTTCAACGGCGGGCCCGGTGCGGCGGTGTTGCAGCCGGACCAGCACCCGGTGATCGCGATGAGCACGTCGGGCTCCAGCTCGGGTCACAAGCAGGAGCTCGTGGCCGCGCCGGCGCCCCAGGAACAGCAGCAGCCGGTGAAACCGCAGGAGAACGTGGTCAACCCAGGCGGTGCGCCGAAGCAGGAGACCGTCCGCAAGACGGCGGCCAACCCGCCGCCACCTGCCCAGGAGCGCAAGGACCCGCCGACGGAGCGGGCGCTGCCGGTCGCGCAGTCGTCCTCGTCCGAGGTGATCACCTCGGTTTCCACGACCACCGCCAGGGACATCAGGTCGCTGGACACCCCGCCGTCGTCGTCCGAGCCGGTCTACCCGCCGCCGGACCCCTGCTCGACGCCTCAGACCACGTCCACCACGATCATCCTCTACCCGACCAGGCCGCCCGTCGAAGACTGACGGTGACGATCGAGCTAGGGCGAGTTCACCCACAAGGCTCACCTCGCGTTAGGTACGGTTTGAGCAGAATCGACCGAGCGTGGGAGACGGGTTTATGACGCGGCTGGTGCGCGGTGCCGACGGGCGGATGTGGACGGTCCACAGCCGCATCGAGTGGCGCAACCCGGAGGTGTCCGACGACTTCGAGCACGACGTCAGCGGTGGCATCCTGCCCGGCATCATGATGGCCGGGATGCTCGTCGTGATGACGGTGGTGCTCATCGCGTGGACGCCGGAGCAGGTCGTCGTGCCCGCGTGGCTGATCCTCGCGCTGATCTTCCTGTTCGCGTTCTTCCCGGTCCGCTGGGCGCTGCGCCGGCCGCACACGCTGGTCGCGGAGAGCAAGGCGACCGCCGACGAGCTGCCGCCCGAGCGGTGGATCGGGTCCGTGCGCGGCCCTCTCGCGGTGCGCCAGGAGGCGTCGCGGGTCGCTCGCACCATCGAGATGCACTCGCTGCCCGACGTCGAGGGCCCGCTGCAACCCGTCGACTGATGCGACACTGGACCGGTGCCCGAGCTACCCGAGGTAGAAGCACTGGTCCACCACCTGCGTGAGAACGCGGTGGGCCGAACCGTGCACCGCGTCGACGTGGCGTCACTGCAGGTGCTCAAGACGTTCGACCCGCCGTGGACCGCGCTGCACGGCCAGGAGGTCGTGGCCGCGCACCGGCACGGCAAACACCTGGACCTCGAGGTCGCGGACGGCCTCCACCTCGTCGTTCACCTCGCCCGCGCCGGTTGGCTGCGCTGGGCGGACAACATGTCGGCGCCGCCGCCCAAGCAGGGCCGAGGCCCGCTGGCGTTGCGCGTGCACCTGGGCCCGCCCGGTCAGGGTCCTGGGTTCGACCTGACGGAAGCTGGCACGAAGAAGGGTCTCGCGGCGTGGATCGTGCGCGATCCCAAGTCGATCGCGAGCATCGCGCGGCTGGGCCCGGACGCGCTCGGGATCACCCGCACGCAGCTGGAGGACCTGCTGCGCGGGCACACCGAGCGGTTGAAGACGGCGCTGACCGACCAGTCGCTGATCGCGGGCATCGGCAACGCGTACTCCGACGAGATCATGCACATGGCTCGGCTCTCGCCGTATGCGACTTCAGGCAAGTTGAACGACGAGCAGCTGGATGCGTTGCACGAGGCGATGCTCAGCACGCTGACCGATGCCGTCGCACGGTCCGTTGGTCAGGACGCGGCCCGGCTCAAGGGCGAGAAGCGGTCGGGCCTGCGAGTGCACGCGCGCACCGGGCTGCCTTGTCCCGTGTGCGGCGACACGGTCCGTGAGGTGTCGTTCGCGGACAAGGCGTTCCAGTACTGCCCGACGTGCCAGACCGGCGGCAAGCCGTTGGCCGACCGCCGGCTGTCGCGCCTGCTCAAGTGACGATCAGAACCTCCAGGGTGCGAGGGCCGTGGACGCCCTCCACCCGGTTGAGCTCGATGTCGCTGGTCGCCGACGGTCCGCTGATGAACGTCAACGGCCTCGTGGGCTCCAGCCGTTGCAATGCCTCCGGCACCGACGCGGCGATCTGGTCCTCGCGCACCACGCACAGGTGGTAGTCGGGGAGCAGGGTGAGCGCGCGGCGACCCTGCGCCTCGCCGCCGTCGAGGACGATCGTGCCGGTGTCCGCGATCGCAGTGGCGCATCCGGTCAGCACGCCGTCCGCCTGGTCGAGCTCCTCGATCGTGAGCGGCTCGTGCAGCCACGTGACGCCGTCGATCAGCCACTCCGGCGGAACGTCTTGGGGCGCAACGATCCGCTTGCCCTTGAGGTGTTCGAGCGCGGCCGGGACGTCGCTCACGACGTGCACGATCGCGCGGTAGTCGGCGACCCGTTCGGCGAACAGCTCGACGCCACCCTTGCCCGTCTGGTGGTAGCCGCGCACAACCGGACGCGCTTCAGCCACTCGTGCGTTGCGGATGCGCTGGAGGATCTCTTCTTTCGCGCTAGCCACGGTTCTTCCTCCACCAGGCGCGGAACGACTCGGACGGTGGGGCGGGCACGTCGCGGGAGGACGTCCACTTCGAACCCGGCCACGGCAGCGACGTGATCTTGCCGTCCTTGGCCAGGAAACGGGCCAGGGAACCGGCTTTCTGCGCCTTCTCGTACCGCGACGCCGAGGCGAACATCCACGCGGCGGCAGCCATCGCGACGGACTCAGCCGTGCGGCCCTTGGCTTCCACGGCCTCGGCGCGCAGGTGCGTGAGGACGGACGGGATGTCGATGCGCACCGGGCAGACCTCGAAGCACGCGCCGCAAAGTGAAGAGGCGTAAGGAAGTGAGGCGGCCTGCGGGTCGTGCATGTCGCCGACCAGCTGCGGTGTCAGGATCGCGCCGATCGGGCCTGGGTAGACCGAGCCGTACGACTGGCCGCCGGTGCGTTCGTAGACGGGGCAGACGTTGAGGCAAGCTGAACACCTGATGCATCGGAGTGCTTGGCGCCCAACGGAGTCTTCCAACGTTTTGGTGCGGCCGTTGTCGATCAGCACGAGGTGGAAGTTCTGCGGGCCGTCGCCTTCCGTCACTCCCGTCCACACGCTCGTGTACGGGTTCATGCGCTCGGCCGTGGACGAGCGGGGCAGCAGCTGCAGGAAGACTTCCAGGTCCTGCCACGACGGCACGAGTTTCTCGATGCCCATCACCGTGATGAGGGTGTCCGGCAGCGTCAGGCACATCCGGCCGTTGCCCTCGGACTCCAGCACCACGATCGACCCGGTGTCGGCGACCGCGAAGTTGGCGCCGGAGATCGCGACCTTGGTGGTGAGGAACTTCTGCCGCAGGTAGACGCGCGCGGCTTCGGCGAGGTCCGCGGGTTCGTCTGATACTTCGACTCCCATGCGGCGCTGGAAGATCTCGCGGATCTCCGAGCGGTTGCGGTGGATCGCGGGCACCAGGATGTGCGACGGCCGGTCGTCGCCGAGCTGCACGATCAGCTCGGCGAGGTCGGTCTCGATCGCGTGCACGCCACCGGCTTCGAGGGCTTCGTTGAGCCCGATCTCGGCGGTGGCCATCGACTTGACCTTGACGACCTCTTTCGCGTTCTCCGCTTTGCAGAGGTCGAGCACGATCCGGTTGGCCTCTTCGGCGTCGCGGGCCCAGTGGACCGTTCCGCCGCGTGCTTGGACTGACTCCTCGAGCTGGAGCAGGAGCGTGTCGAGGCGTGCCAGGACGTCGTCCTTGATCTGCTCGCCTGCCAGTCGGAGCTGCTCCCAGTCGTCCATCTCGGCGACCGCGGCCGCCCGCCGCCCGCGGATCGTCCCGGTGGCCTTGCGCAGGTTCTGCCGCAGCTGGGTGTCCTGCAGGGCCGATTTCGCGGCTTTGGGGAACGTCGGGCTGCCCAGCCACGTCACGGGGTTGCGCGCCACGGGTCCTCCTCCGTCGAAGCCAGGATCTCCGCCAGGTGCACCGGCCGGACGCCCGCGCGCAACCGCGACAGGCCACCTCCGATGTGCATGAGGCAGGAGTTGTCCCCGGCAGAGAGCACTTCCGCGCCGGTGTCGAGCACGCACTTCATCTTGTCCGCGAGCATCGCCGTCGACGTCTCGGCGTTCTTCACCGCGAACGTGCCGCCGAAGCCGCAGCACTGCGTCGAGTCCGGCAGTTCCACCAGATCGAGTCCTTTGACGGCCCTGAGCAGCGCCAACGGCTTGTCCCCGACGCCCAGCATGCGCAGCGAGTGACAGGTGGGGTGGTAGGTGACCCGGTGGGGGAACCACGCGCCCACGTCCGTCACGCCCAGCACGTCCACGAGGAACTCGGCGAGCTCGAACGTGCGCGGCGGAGACGTACCGAGCGTGGGGTGGATCTCGCGAACCATGCCCGCGCATGACCCGGATGGCGCAACCACGAAGTCATAGCCGTCGAAGACCTCGGTGTACTTGCGCGCCAGAGGCTTCGAATGCTCCCGATAACCGGTGTTGAAGTGCATCTGCCCGCAGCACGTCTGGTCGAGCGGGAACTCCACCGAACAGTCGAGCCGTTCCAGCAGACGCACCACGGCGCGTGCCGTCGACGGGAAGAACGTGTCGGTCAGGCAGGTAGCGAACAGAGCCACTTTCACGCGCACACCCTCTCCCCAAATTCATCGGATGTCTACCCGGATCGGTGGACCGTACGGGGGTACGCCGGGCGCGCCTCTTGCTATAGAGGTGTCCCACAGCACAGCATGTGCAGCGTGGGCGACCTGTTGACCGAGCGCGCTGTGCTCGGCGTCATCGCGACCCTGGCCGTTCTTGGCCTCTTCGTGATGCTGTGCCGCGCTCGACGAGTCAGCACCTCCGTCGAGGATGCTGTGATGGACATGCTCGACCGCATGTCCAGGGCGTCGAGCGACCTCCGCGCGGGCTTGACGGAGGAAGCCGCCAACAAGGCCACACCCCACCTGCGCGAGATGCTGCGGTGCGTCGCGGTCGCCATCACCGACGAAGAGGGCACCGTCCTCTCGTGGGACGGCGGCGCGAACGACCACTACGAGTACCTCCGCGACACGGTCGCCCGTGCCATCAACAACTGCCACAAGGAACACGTCGACCACCGCAAGCTCGGCTGCGAGCTGCAGGGGCCTTGTTCTTTGCACAGCGTTGTCGTGGTCCCCCTGGTTGTCGAGGGCGACGTCGCCGGCACGTTGATCGTGGTGTCGGGCGTGGCCTCGAAGCGCCAGATCCGGATGGCGGAAGAGACTGCCCGTTTCGTCTCCACGCAGCTCGAGCTCGAGGTCGTCCAGAAGCAGCGCCAGGCCCTCGCCCAGGCCGAGGTGAAGGCTCTTCGCGCGCAGATCTCGCCGCACTTCGTCTACAACGCCCTGAACACCATCTCGTCGTTGATCCGCACGGACCCCGCGCACGCCCGTGAGCTGCTGCAGGAGTTCGCCGAGTTCACGCGCTACTCGTTCCGCACCGACGGCCTGTTCACGACGCTGGCCGACGAGCTGACGAACATCCACCGCTACCTGACGATCGAGCAGGCCCGGTACGGATCCCGGCTGAACGTCCGGCTGCGCATCGCCCCCGAGGTGTTGCAGGTCGTCCTGCCGTTCCTCGTGCTGCAGCCACTGGTCGAGAACGCGGTCCGCCACGGCCTGGCCAAGAAGCCGGGCGGCGGCATGCTGACGATCACCGCCGAGGACAACGGCAACGAGGCCCTGATCAGCGTCGAGGACGACGGCGTCGGCATGGACCCCGAACGCCTCGACGACATCAAGGACGCCCACCAGACGGGCGCGCACGTCGGCATCGGCAACATCAACGACCGCATGCGCACCGTCTTCGGCGCCGAGTACGCGCTGGTCGTGGAGACCGCACCCAACGCGGGCACCAAGGTGATCCTGAACGTGCCGAAGTTCGCGCGGAACGTGCTGCCGAACCTGAACCTGGGCAACCAGCTCACCGACGAGCCGATGACGAACGAGCAGCCGGTGGTCCGCGCCTGAGCCGTCAGCGCCGCCGAGTAACGCGGCAGGGGCGATGTGCGAATGCTGGACATGCCTGATGAGCCCGAAGTCGCAGCGGATCAGACCCAGGTCGACCCGGCCGACGCGTTCCGGCCGATCGCGCAGAAGGAGGCGGGTCCCGGCACAGGTCCTGATTGGTCGGGTACGTACCCGGCAGCGTCGCTGCGACGTATCCGCGCAGCCGCGACGACAGACGAGATGGGTGTGCAGGCAACGACCGAGGTAGTGATCCTGCTGCACTCGATCCGCCGCATCCTGATGTGGATGCTGGTCATCGTCCCGGTCGCAGCTGCTGCCCTGATCATCGCGCTCACCGTCGTGGGCGACAGCGCCGAACCCGCGCCGTGCAGCTCGATCTACTCCTGCCGCTGAGCGCAACGAAAGTTGCAGGGTCAATCATGCTCAACCCAGGCCTGGATCGTGCCGATTGTGGTGTTGACCAATGAACAGCCGGCCATTCGAGCCAACTCAGGCCGGCCGCGAGCAAAGGCCATCATCAATTGCACGAACAACAGGCACCCGAGCGCGTCCGCGTCTGCATCAAGTGCACCGCAAAGGGCTTCAACAGCTGCAAGTGCTGATCAGCACCGCAGGTCAGCGTGCTGCCACAGCCAAAGTCGTGATCAGCACGACGGCGCACACGCTCCAGCTCACCCACATCCAGTAGATGTGCATCGGCGTAGGCCCGGCAGCGTTCTGCCGGCCCCGGTCGTCCCACCACTCGACATAGCGTTCGAGCCAGCGGATCGGGTTGAACGTCACACGCCGAACCTAGCAGCACAGCAAGCAGTTACGTGTTCCAAGTCACGCGGGAGCAACCGACAGCGCAGTTGGGCTCCCGCGTGCCCACGAAACGCACGTACTGTCGAGTACATGAGCGTCACGGACAAGATCGCGGCCCGTCTTCCGAGGGTCATGGACCGGGGCGAGCGGCCGCCGGTCGTCGCCGCGGTGCGGTTGCACGGGGTCATCACCCCGCAGTCCTCGCCGGTCGCGCGCAACACGGTCAGCCTCCAGAACGTGGAGAGCGCCATCAACCGGGCGTTCGACAACGAGCGCCTGATCGCCGTGGCTCTGCTCATCAACTCGCCGGGCGGGGCGCCCACGCAGTCCGCCCTCATCGCCGAGCGCATCCGTGAGCTCGCCACCAAGAAGCACGTGCCGGTGCTCGCGTTCTGCGAGGACGTGGCGGCGTCCGGTGGCTACTGGCTGGCGTGCGCGGCGGACGAGATCTACGCGCACGGCACGAGCCTCGTCGGTTCGATCGGTGTCGTCAGCGCTGGTTTCGGGCTGAACGGCCTGCTGGAGAAGGCCGGCGTCGAGCGTCGCGTCTACACGGCCGGCGAGAACAAGGTCAGGCTCGACCCGTTCCAGGCGGAGAAGCCCGAGGACGTCGAGTGGTTGAAAACCCTCCACTCCGATCTGCACGAGCAGTTCAAGGCGTGGGTCACCGAACGTCGTGGCGCCAAGCTGAAGACCGAGGAGGACCTCTTCAGCGGCGAGATCTGGACCGGGGTCAAGGCGCAGCAGCTGGGCTTGGTCGACGGCATCGGGACCATCCGGACGGTGATCGCCAAGCGGTTCCCGGACGCCGAGCTGACCATCGCCGAGCCGAAGAAGCCGTTGCTGGCCAAGCTCGGGCTCGCGGCCGCGTCCACCCGATCGGGCGATCTCGTGACGCAGGTGCTGGCGAGCCTCGAAGAACGTGCTCGCTGGTCCCGATTCGGGCTGTGAGCATCAGTTCGGTTTCGCAGGGCGTGTCGAGGCCTACCCCGGCGTAGACATGACCGCACATTGATGGGCAAGATGCCCGACACAGTGAGTACCCAAGACAACGCCGGTCTCCTCGTCCTCGCAGTCGATGACGAGGCTCCTGGCCTGAGCGAGATCAAGTTCCTGCTCGAGAGCAGCCCTCACATCCGGCGCGTCCTCACGGCGTTCGACGCCGCCGAGGCTCTGCGCATCCTGAGGGGTGACTACGAGGAGGAGGTCATGGCGAGGACCAGGGCCGGCCTGCCGCCGGTCGACGCGGTCTTCGCGGACATCAACATGCCCGGACTGTCCGGCATGGATCTCGCACGGGTGCTCAGTGCGTTCCGGTACCCACCGGCACTCGTCTTCGTGACGGGCGTGGAGGAACGCGACGCGCTCGTCACGGCGTTCGACGTCGGCGCGCTCGACTTCATCAACAAGCCGATCAACGAAGAACGCGTGCTGAAGGCGATCTCCCGGGTCGCCGACCGCGTCGGTCGCACGCCGGCGGCACCGCAGGCGCAGGCCTCGGCCGCCGCGCAGGCCACGCCCGCCGAGCCGACCGACGACGAGGTCATCCCCGTCGAGCTGGGCGGCACCATCAAGCTCGTGCCGCGCGCGTCGGTGCGGTACGTCGAGGCGCAGGGCGACTACGCCCGCCTGCACACCCAGGACGGCAGCCACCTGGTGCGCATCCCGCTCGCCCAGCTCGAGGAACGCTGGGCCAACGCGGGTTTCGTGCGCATCCACCGCTCGTATCTGGTCGCGCTGCCGTTGGTCAGCGAGCTGCGGATGACGGCGAACGGCTACGCGGTGGTCATCGGTTCCGGTGAGACCGCCAAGGAGCTCCCGGTCAGCCGCCGGCACACCAAGGAGCTCAAGGAACGCATCGTGCGACCTCCGAAGAGCGGCTGGTGAGCAGGCACGACGCGGGAAAGCCCGAGCAGCCCGCCCGCGAGGCCTGGCTCGGCGAGCAGGGCGGCAGGCCACGCCGCCGCCGCGTGATCCTGAACGACTCGGCGAAGAACCGCGGCAAGGCGCTGCGCACGATCATCGAGCTGGAGGAGCAGACCAGCGTCGGCGAGAAGCTGGTGCGCGACCTCATCAAGCAGCAGCTGCGGTCGGCGTTCGGGCTCGCGTTCGCGGTTCTGATCGGCATGTGCCTGCTGCCCATCACCTTCTACCTGTTCCCGCAGATCGGGGACCTCAAGATCCTCGGCATCGGCATCCCGTGGCTCGTGCTCGGCCTGGCGCCCTTCCCGATCCTCTACGGGGTCGGCTGGGTGTTCCGCAGACAGGCCGAACGGCACGAGCGCGACTTCGTGAACATGGTCGACCGCTGACGTGAACGCCACCATCTGGAGCCTCAGCGCCATCGTGGCCGTCGCGGCTGTGACGTTCCTGCTCGGGTACGTCGGCTCGCGCAAGGCCAACACCACCCCGGACTTCCTGGTCGCACGCCGGGCGATTCCGGCCACCCGCAACGCCGCCGCGATCTCCGGCGAGTACCTGTCCGCGGCGTCGTTCCTCGGTGTCGCGGGCCTCGTGCTCAAGGACGGCATCGACGCACTCTGGTACCCGATCGGCTTCACCGCGGGCTACCTCGCGCTGCTGCTGTTCGTGGCCGCGCCGCTGCGACGTTCCGGCGCCTACACGTTGCCCGACTTCGCCGAGGCCCGGCTGGGATCGGCGAACGTGCGGCACTTCAGCACGTTCTTCGTGGTCTGCATCGGCGTGCTGTACCTGGTGCCGCAGCTGCAGTCGGCGGGTCTGACGCTGACGACGATCACCGGGCTGCCGGCGTGGTTCGGCGGCCTGATCGTCACGGTCATCGTGGTGATCAACGTGCTGGGTGGCGGCATGCGCGCGATCACGCTGGTGCAGGCGTTCCAGTACTGGGGCAAGCTCTTCGCGATCGCGGCGCCGACGTTCGTGCTGTTCGTGGTCTTCCTCGCCTCGCCGGACCGCGGCACGCAGCCGATCAGCGACGAGGGCGTGGTCAGGTTCCCCCAGGCCGAGAAGATCACCGTGGCCGAGCAGGTGATCAAGGTCAGGGTCGACGAGCCGCTCACGTTGAAGGTGCGCGGCGAGATCGACGGCAGGGAAGCGGACGGCGCGGTGTTCTGGGGCCGTGGCGTCTACGAGCTCAGCCCCGGCACGGTCATGGAGTTCACCGCGGGCAGCCCGGTGCCGGTGGTCGAGGGTTCGCCGACCAACAACCACGACTGGACGCGCCCGCAGACCGGCGGCATCTCGGACCTGCTCAAGACGTACTCGCTGATCTTCGCGACGTTCCTCGGCACGATGGGCCTGCCGCACGTCCTGGTCCGCTTCTACACCAACCCGGACGGCAAGGCGGCCCGTCGCACGGCCCTGCACGTGCTCTACCTGCTCGGCCTCTTCTACATCTTCCCGACGGTGCTCGGCGTGCTGTCCCGGCTCTACCTGCCGCAGCTGCTGGTGAACGGGAAGACCGACGCGGCGGTGCTGATGCTGCCGCAGACGATGCTGCCGAACCTGGGCGGTCAGATCGTCGGCGCGATCGTCGCGGCGGGTGCGTTCGCCGCGTTTCTTTCGACCAGTTCGGGACTCGTCGTGTCCGTCGCCGGAGTGGTTTCGACTGACATCATGCCGGGCAAGGTTCGTGACTTCCGGTGGGCAACTGTGTTCACCGGACTCGTCGCAATCGGTCTCGCGCTCCTTCTTCCGCGCTCGGACGCGTCACTGACCGTGGCGATGTCATTCGCGCTCGCCGCGTCGACCTTCTGCCCGCTTCTGGTCCTCGGCATCTGGTGGAGAGGACTCACCTGGGTGGGTGCCGTGTGCGGTCTCGTGCTCGGCGGCGGCATGGTGATCATCGCGCAGGTGATCAGCGTCGTCAGCTCCTACACCGGCCGCTGGGCGCCCGCCGTGTTCACCCAACCAGCGCTGATCACGGTGCCGGTCGCGTTCATGACGATGATCGTCGTCAGCAAGGCGACCCGCAGACGGGCGCCGGCGGACGTCAACCAGATCCTGCTGAGACTCCACGCCCCGGACCCGCTGGGCTTCATCAAGGACCGCGACATCGCCCGCTTCGGAACCGCCGAGGAGAAGGCCAGACTGGCCGAGGACAAGCACAGAGGCGCCAGTCGTACACGCTGAGTAGTCAGCGTTTCAAATGGGTGAAAATTGGTCACTCGAATCGGTGAACGGTGAAATTCGTCACGCAGAGTGCTGTTCGTCTACGCATACTGACCGTTCGTCGCATCACCCGACTGCTGGGCGCAACGCCTCGAACGGGGTCTTACCTGAGTGAGTCAAGTCTCCATACGGTTCTCGACCAAGAACAGGACCGCACCTGGAGGCATTACGTGCCCGTCACGTTGCTGACACCTACGACGAGTACCGCGAGGAGGGGACTGTGAGCACCGTCGAACACACCCCGAGCGAGTCGGCCCCCGATGCGCAGAAGTGGGTCGACGTACAAGCAAGCGACGACTTCGTGGAGCTGAAGCACAGGCTGCGCAAGTTCGTCTTCCCCGTCTCCGGCCTGTTCCTCGCGTGGTACCTGCTGTACGTGCTGCTCGCGGACTACGCACACGGGTTCATGTCGACCAAGGTGATCGGCAACATCAACGTCGGGCTCATCTTCGGCCTGCTGCAGTTCGTGTCCACGTTCGTGATCACGACGCTGTACGTGCGGCACGCCAACAAGAACCTCGACCCGTTGGCGGAGAAGCTCCGCGGTGAGATCGAGGGAGACGGCAAGTGAACGAGTCCAGCCCGATCCTCAACATCAGCATCTTCGGTGTCTTCGTCCTGATCACGCTGTTCGTGGTCATCCGGGCGAGCCGCAACACCAAGACCGCTGCCGACTACCTCGCCGCCGGGCGCGCCTTCACCGGCCCGCAGAACGGCATCGCGATCGCGGGTGACTACCTGTCCGCCGCGTCGTTCCTCGGCATCGCGGGCGCCATCGCCCTCAACGGCTACGACGGCTTCCTGTACTCGATCGGCTTCCTGGTGGCGTGGCTCGTCGCGCTGCTGCTGGTCGCCGAGCTGCTGCGCAACACCGGCAAGTACACGATGGGCGACGTGCTGAGCTTCCGGATGCGCCAGCGTCCGGTCCGCGCGGCGGCAGCCACGTCGACCATGGCCGTCTCGTTCTTCTACCTGCTGGCCCAGATGGCCGGTGCCGGTGGTCTCGTCGCCCTGCTGCTCGGCATCACGGGCACGGCCGGCCAGTCCCTCGTCATCGCCGTGGTCGGCGCCCTGATGATCGCCTACGTGCTCATCGGCGGCATGAAGGGCACGACCTGGGTGCAGATCATCAAGGCGGTTCTGCTGATCGCCGGTGCGGGCATCATGACCCTCTGGGTGCTCGGCATGTACAAGTTCAACCTGTCGTCGCTGCTCGGTGCCGCCGTCGAGAACGCGCCCAAGGCGGGCGAGAAGCTGCTCGGCCCCGGCCTCGCGTACGGCAAGAACGGCACCACCAAGCTCGACTTCCTGTCGCTGGCCCTCGCGCTGGTCCTCGGCACGGCGGGTCTGCCGCACATCCTGATGCGCTTCTACACGGTGCCGACGGCGAAGGAAGCTCGTCGCTCGGTGGTGTGGGCGATCTGGCTGATCGGCATCTTCTACCTGTTCACGCTGGTCCTGGGCTACGGCGCCGGTGCGCTCGTCGGTCCGGACGCGATCAACAAGGCCCCCGGCAAGGCCAACTCCGCCGCTCCGCTGCTCGCGCTGGAGCTCGGTGGCCCGATCCTGCTCGGCCTGATCGCGGCGGTGGCGTTCGCGACGATCCTGGCGGTCGTGGCGGGTCTGACGATCACGGCGTCGGCGTCGTTCGCCCACGACATCTACGCCAACATCATCAAGAAGGGCAACGGGAACGACAGCGACGACAAGACCGACGAGGTCAAGGTCGCCCGCATCACCGCCATCGTGATCGGTCTCGTGTCCATCGGCGGCGGCATCATCGCCAACGGCCAGAACATCGCGTTCCTCGTGGCGCTGGCGTTCGCGGTCGCGGCGTCGGCCAACCTGCCGACGATCCTCTACTCGCTGTTCTGGAAGAGGTTCAACACCTCGGGCGCGCTGTGGAGCATCTACGGCGGTCTGATCGTCACGATCACCCTGATCATCCTGTCGCCCGCCGTCTCCGGCACGCCGACCTCGATGTTCAAGAACGCCGACTTCGACCTGTTCCCGCTGTCGAACCCCGGCATCGTCTCGATCCCGGTCGCGTTCCTGCTCGGCTACATCGGCACGATCCTCTCGAAGGACAAGGCCGACCCCGTCAAGCAGGCCGAGATGGAGGTCCGCTCCCTCACCGGCGCGGGCGCCGAGAAGGCCATCGCTCACTAGCAGTTCCCGCACGCGAGAACGGGCCGTCCTTCACGGGGGCGGCCCGTTTTTCGCGTGTGCAACCCTGCACGGGCCGACTGCGTATTCAACGCGAACGCAGCGAAAGCATGGGGGACCGGAGTGCGACGAGACGAGGAGTTCTCGGAGTTCTTCACGGGCAGGTTCGACTGGGCCAGGCGCACGGCGTACGCGTTGTGCGGCGACTGGTCGGAAGCCGAAGAGCTCGCGCAGAACGCATTCGTGAAGGCGTACGCGAAGTGGCCGAGCATCAGGCGTGAGACGGCGGAGGGCTACGTCCGCACGATCGTCACGCGCCTGTTCCTCGACAGCAGGCGTCGTCGTCGCGAGGACCCGGTCGCCGACCTGCCCGACCGCGGGGTCGCCGGTGGTTACGACGACCCCGACGCCAAGCTCAACGCGGCACTGCTCAAGGTGCCGCCCAAGCAGCGGGCGGCGCTCGTGCTGCGGTTCGTGCACGACCTGTCGATCGAGCAGACGGCCGCTGAGCTGGGCTGTTCGATCGGCAACGTCAAAAGTCAGACAGCCAGGGGTTTGGCGACGCTCCGCGAGGCGTACGGCGAGCCGGTTACCTCGGAGTGTGCTTGATGAACATCGAAGAGAAGCTGCGCGGAGCTCTCGACGCACCTGCTCCGCCTCCCACGACAACGCTGGACGTGGTGCTCAAGCGCGGCCGCCGCAGGGTGTTCGCCCAGCGCGCCGGTGCCGTGCTGGGAGTGTTCGCGGTGGTCGCCGGCATCGGTCTCGGGTCGACCGTGCTCAACCACGCCGCCCCGGATCCGTCGCCCGCGGACGAGTTGCCCGACGGGCCCGCCACCGTGGTGCACGAGCTCGACTGGCCACGCGTCAACGTTCCGTCGCAGCAGCCTCTCGGTACGTGGACGCCGGGGTCCACGGCGCCGCCTCCTCCCGGGCGGCCGGTGCTGAGCTTCCCCCAGTGCGAGATGAAGCAGCGCTTCGACCGCGAGACCACGTACTTCGGCGGCGAGGAGATCCCCGCGAAGACCGTCGCCAGGTACGTGGACACGGCACGGCGGCTGTTCCCCGACATCACCGTCGGGGAGCCGCGGCTGCGCAAGGAAGGGCAGCAGATCAGGGGCGTCGACATCGACCTGACCGACGCACAGGGGACGGGAAGCATCAGCATCACCGCGGGCAGGCTCGCCGGCCCTCCGCAGACCGAGGCCGACAGGGACGTCTGGCTCACGGGGGACTGCCAGCCCCCGCGCCGCAAGGTTCTCGGCAGCGGGACGACCCTGCAGCTCTACGGCGTGCAGCCGTCGGAGCCGTTCCAGTCGCTCACCCAGCTGCTGACCGAGTACCGGGCGATGGAGTTCGGCTACACGGTCCAGGTGGAGCTGCGGAACTGGGGCACTCCTGACCTCCGGCGCGACCCGAACCAGCCCGATCCGAACCAGCCGGGTTCGTGGGAGCGGGTCGGCCAGGGCCGGGCCACGCTTCCGCTCACCGAGGAGCAGTTCGCGAGGCTCGGGCTCGCCGTCGCGGAGGGAGCCTGAGGGTGGGCCGTGCTGGAGGCTCACGAAAGTGCAACCTCCGGCATGGCACCATCTAGGGCGTGACTGTTCCAAGCGTGGAGATCGCCGAAGTTCCCGCCGTGCTGCCGCAAGACGCCGTCCTGCTGGACGTGCGTGAGCAGGACGAGTGGGACGCGGGCCATGCGCCCGGCGCGCTGCACATCCCGATGAGCGAGATCGGTGCCCGGCTCGAAGAGGTGCCGAACGACGTGCAGCTCTACGTCGTGTGCCGCGCCGGTGGCCGTTCGGCCCGCGTGACGCAGTACCTCAACGAGAACGGCTGGGAAGCCGTCAACGTCGAGGGCGGCATGCAGCACTGGGACGCCGCCGGTCGTCCGCTCGAGGGCGGCACCGACGGCATGGAACCCGAGGTCATCTGATCGTGCAGCCGTTGCAGCCGATGCGCGTGGACTGGGTGGCGACCCCGCCACCCGGTGCGTACCCGCAACCCTCGCGGAGGTCGCAGCGGCTGTCCTACGGCGGCCCGCCGAACTACCCGGTGCCGCCGCGCTGGGGTTTCCCGCTGCTCGCGTGGCGCTGGCCGACGGCGGTGCCGGGCACCGTCGAGCACGCCGACTCGGTCGACGGTGTGCGCAGGCTCGGCCGCACCGTGCAGAACTCGCTGTGGCTGCTCGGCGCCGTCGCGGTCTGGGCAGCGTTGTCCGAGGTCTGGCGGTACGTCCTGGTCGCGCTGAGCCGCTACGGCGCGCTGTCGATCGGCGTGGTCAGCGCTTCGGACGCGATGGTGCAGACGGCCGCGTGGATCATGGTCGTGGGCTGCGTGCTGTCGCTCGTGCTCACCATCCTCTGGGTGTTCCGCGCGCGGAACGTGGCCGCGACGCTCGTGGGCTACGGCCCGTCGCGTTCGGACAACCAAGCGCTGCTCGGCCTGTTCGTCCCCGGCATGAACCTCGTCGTGCCCGGCTCGGTGCTCGCCGAGCTCGAACACGCGGTGGCACGCAGGCCGGCCGACGAACGCCCGCGCCCGTCGAAGCTGCTGCGCTGGTGGTGGGGCTTCTGGGCGGGGTCGGGGCTGATGTTCCTGATCACGATCCTGTGGTCGTTCCGGGAGAGCACGCAGGCCTTGGCGGACGGCGTTCTGCTGCACGCGTTGGGCGATCTGGTGCTGGCAGGCGTCGTGGTGACGACGGCACTGGTCGTCCGGCGGATCACCACGCTGCTGCTGCCCGTGGACGCCGCGTCCGTGCGGTTGATGCGCGTTGTCGAGGTGAAGGACGCTCCCGAGCCCCCGCTGCGGTCGTTCCGCGCGTCCGGCTCGCCCCGGTAAGCCTTTCGTGTGATCTTTCGCGAGAATCTCACACGCGGGTTCTCGCTGACGATCATGGGGAAATGCGCAAGCGTCAGCCGCCTTTCCGCCGCCGCAAGCTGGCCAAGAAACTGCGGAAGATGCGCTTGACCGCTCGGATGAGCATCCCGGAGGCGGCCAGGGCGCTCGACAAGGACGTCCAAGCGCTCTACCGCATCGAGGCGGCGGAGACGCGCGTCGACGTGCATCTGGTGCGGTCGATGATGGACCTGTACGACTCCTACGAATCAGACCTGCTCGACCAAGTGCGCGACGCGCTGAAGGCAGGCTGGTGGCGCGCTTTCGGCGTTGAGGACATGGGATACCTCGATGTCGAGACCGAAGCGGCCGTGATCAGGGAGATCGCGCTGCTCACCATCCCCGGACTGTTGCAGACCGAGGCATACACACGGGCGCTCTTTGATGCGGACCACCGTGAGCGCAGCAAAGGATGGCAGAACAACCAAGTGGCGGTCCGACAGTTCCGGCAACGGCGTCTCACCGACCCCGACAACCTGTTGGTCCTCGACGCGGTCATCGATGAAGCGGCACTGAGGAAGCTTGTTGGAGGAATCGACGTCATGCGAGCGCAGCTCCGCCACCTCATCGACATGGCGGCCCTGCCCAATGTCACGCTGAGGGTGCTGCCATCCGAGCTGGGGGCTCATGACGGGATGAATGGCGGATTCACCTTGCTGAGCTTCCCCGACCCTGAGGATTCCGATCTCCTGTACATCTCGTACGCGACCGGTGCGATGCACATCGAGAACGAGGGGGAGTTGAAGGAGGCTAGGCTGGCGTTCGACCGCTTGTCTGCCAGGGCGTTGACGCCCGCCGAGTCGGTGGCCTTGATCGAGCGGACGCTGGCCGAGTGAAGGGTGTCCACTGTGGACTTTTCTGGCGCCGAGTGGCACAAGAGCAGTCGAAGCGGCACCGGCGGCAACGACAACTGCGTCGAGGTAGCGTTCGCCGGCTCGGCCGTGGGTGTGCGTGACTCCAAGAGCCCGGACTCCGGCACCCTCGTGTTCTCCGCCGTTCAGTGGGCGTTCTTCCTGAAGGGCTTCCAGGGCTGACCCATCAGTGCCAGGTTGGGTGGATGCGGACACTCATCGGGGCTCTGGTGATCGCAATGGCCACACCGGGAATCGCGGAAGCGCACCATCACCGAGGCTTCGACCTGCAGGCACACCGCGGCGGCATCGGCCTCACCGTGGAGAGCACGCTCAAAGCGTTCGGCAAGGCGCTCGAACTCGGCGTCACCACGCTGGAGCTGGACCTGCAGATCACCAGGGACGGCCGTGAGGTGATCACCCACGACCGCAAGACGAACCCGGCGAAGTGCCTCGACACCGCGCCGGCGTTTCCCGGCGACCCGGAGTTCCCCTACGCCGGCAAGTACGTGAAGGACCTGACGTTCGCGCAGGTCCGCACGCTCGACTGCGGCAGCACCAGGTGGTCGCAGTACCCGGACCAGGAGCTCTCGCCCGGCGCGAGGATGCCGACGCTGGCCGAGCTGTTCGACCTCGCGCGCAAGCACCGGGCGTGGGGCATCCGCTTCAACATCGAGACCAAGGTCGAGGCCGCCGCGCCGCACGAAACCGCACCCCGCGAACAGTTCGTGCAGCGCGCGGTCCGGGAGATCCGGCGCAGCGGCTTCCTGCCCAACGTGACCATCCAGTCGTTCGACTGGGGCACGTTGATGCGGATGCACGAGGTCGAGCCGCGCCTGCCGCTGGTGGCGCTGACCCAGCCCGAGTTCCTGCGGCCCGGTTCGCCGTGGACCGGTGGCCTGAACCTGGACGACTTCGGCGGCAGCGTGCCCAGGGCCGTGCGGAGCTTCGGCGCGAAGGCCCTGTCCCCGGTGCACACGATGACCACGAAGGAACTGGTCACCGAAGCCCACGGACAGGGCCTCGCGGTCATCCCGTGGACCGTGGACGAGGAGCCGCGGATGCACGAGATGATCGACACCGGGATCGATGGCCTGATCACCGATTACCCGGACCGCTTGAGGAGCGTGCTGAAGGAACGCGGTTTCAAGCTCCCCAAGCGGTATCCCCGGCGTTAGTTGATCGCGACTGGGTTGGCGGAGTGGTTACCGGTCTGCAGTCCACCGCGCTGTCCGGTCGAGATGCCGCACAACGTCGCTTCGTCCAGTCCGGCGGTGGCAGCCTGCGCCGAGGACAGCGAGTTGCCCGCGGCCTGGCCGTCAATCGTCACGCCGCTCGGGTAGAGCTTGCTGTCCGCTTCACGGCAGACGAGCACGATCACCTTGAAGGTCCTCGGGTTCGTGAACGAGAGGTTCTTCGTCTCGCCGCGGACGACGCTGAAGGTCAACGGCAGTGAGGCGTCCTTCGCGTAGCCGGTCGGGGTGGTCGTCTCGTCGATCGTGTACGTGCCCGCGGGCAGGTTCGCGAACGGCGGCTGGCAGACACCGGCGGCGTCCGTGGTGCAGGTGCCGACGACGGTGCCGCTGGTGTTGGCGCCGTTGTAGAGCGTGAAGACCGCACCAGGCACTGCCGCGCCGGTGTCGTCCTTCTTCTGCACGTTCACGGTGGCCGGGCGGGCCGGGTCGGTGAACGTCAGCTGCTTGTTCTCATCGGCCGCGATGGTGAACTGGTACGGCAAGGTCGGGTCCTTGTCGTAGCCGGCGGGAACCGTTGTCTCGTCGAGGGTGTAGGTGCCGACGGGCAGGTCGGTGAAGACCGGGAGGCACGCTCCGGCTGCGTTCACGGTGCAGGTTCCCCTGACCGTGCCGCCCGTGCCGGCGCCGTTGTACAGCGTGAAGACGGCGCCGGCCTGGCTGCCGCCGTCGCTGCCGAGCTTGGTGACGGCAGCGGTACCGCAGTTGCGGATGTTGATGTTGCCCGGTCCGACCAGGTCCTTCATCTGCGCGGTCGACGACTGGCCGGAGCTGCGGCTGACGGCGTACGCCTTGCCGAAGCCCTCGCACACGCCAGGCGTGAAGACGCCGGCGGCGGTCAGGTTGATGCCTGCTTCGCCGAACTCGGACAGCCCAAGTGTCTCGGTCGTGGGTCCGACGGTGTCCTGCGCGGTCGCGCCGGTGTTGACGGCTGCTTCCGCCACGCCGCTGGACAGGGTGGTCGCGACGCCCCAGCACGGCGGGGAGCTGCTGCCGACCTCGCACGAACCGGACGTGATCCAGCGCGAGAGCTTCAGGACCGGCGTGCCGCCGCCCTCGAAGTCGTAGACGATCAGCATGTCACCGGCGGTCCGCTGCACGAGCCCACCGGATCCGGCACCGCAGGACGTGGTTCCCTTGTTGAACTCGAACGCCACGTGTGCGGACGGCGAGGTGGTGTTCTGCGGGATGCGGACCCACGCGAGTGTCAAGTACACGCTGGTGCCAACGGTCTTGCTCGCGACGTAGATTCGCTTGAGGTCGTCCTTGTTGGACGCTTTCGCGGTGCCGACGCTCGGACAGATGTGGTCCTGCTTGGTACCACCGGCGAAGCCGGAGTCGGCGGTGGTGGCCTGCCAGTCCTCCAGGCCGGTGAACGACCAGCCGGAGGTGACCTTGGCCGCCGTTCTTGTCGGTGCGGTGCCGGTCCAGGTAGCCGGCGAGAAGCTGTTCCAGTCGAAGTTGATCGGTGCCTGCGGGGCGAGGTTCGCGTCGTCGTCCTCGAAACCGGCGGCGGTGCCGACCGGGCCGGCCAGCGCTACGCCGGCTGGGCCGAGCAATCCGATGACGAAGGCCGAGACCGCGGCGCCCGCGATCATCAAACGTCTGCGCATGAGGGTTCTCCAATGCGCGAGGGACGCCTGCTGCGGCCCCCGCACCGTGCGCCGACGTCCAGTGGACGGTTTGGCGGCCGGGCGGGAGGGTTGCTGCAAGGATCAACGGTCGGGCGGGGCCGAACCATCAGGGTAAGCATGCGGACTGACAACCGCGCTCGTGCTGACTCATTCAAGGCCGATGTACTGGCCGAAGTGCTCAGGTCGGGTGATTACTGCCGGTAACCGTAACCCTTGCTCGTTCCGGCCCGAAAAGCCTGGCATGGCACAGGACCTGGGACCGGTGAGCGATCCGCTCAAGGTGCTGATCGACGCCCTCAAGGCGTTCCTGTCGCCGGGCACCACCACGATCGTCGTCGCCGTGATCGTCGTGCTGGTCCTGTTCAAGTACTTCGGCCTGGGCAAGCAGATCGGCACCGCCTACCGGTGGCTGACCACCCGCACCGACAAGCGCAGGGCGGCCAGGCGGGCGCGGTTCGCCGACCACGTCGAGAGCCAGATGCGCAGGCTCGGCGAGAAGGAGGAGTGGCGCGACCACCGCTACGCCGAGCTGGAGGCCGAGCTCGAGATCACCGGCCGCCAGCGTCCCCGGTTGCTGCGCCGCACCCCGATGAACTCGCTGAAGCGGGTGCCGTCGCTGTCGAAGGCGCTGGAGGAGCACGAGGACCGCATCGTGCTGCTCGAAGGAGAGCCGGGCGCGGGCAAGAGCGTGGCCATGCGGCATCTCACGCAACGCATGGCGGGCAGGGCGATGCGCCGGCCGAGCGAGCACAGCGTCATCCCGATCTACGTGAACCTCAAGACGTTCGAACCTCCTGGCACGCCGACGGCCGAGGACGTCCGCGCGTTCGTGATCGAGTCCATCAACGCCGTGCGCGACCGTGACGTCGAACGGTTCCTCGAAGAAGAGTTCGACCGCGGTATGCGTGACGGCACCTGGCTCTTCCTCTTCGACTCCTTCGACGAGATCCCGGAGATCCTCAGCGCCACGTCCGCGAACCACGCCATCGAGGCCTACGCCGACGCGGTGCACGCCTTTCTGCACGCCATGAACGCGTGCCGCGGAGTCGTGGCGAGCCGTGAGTTCCGCGGTCCTGGCCGTGCGGCCTGGCCGACGTTCCGCGTGGTTCCGTTGTCGGAACAGCGAAAGCGTCTGCTGGTCCAGCGTTCCGAGCTCGACCGCGCCGTCGAGGACCAGCTGCTGGGCGAGCTGCCGAACGCCGAGGTGAGCGTGCAGCAGATGTCCGGCAACCCGCTGTTCCTCGGCCTGCTGTGCGAGCACATGAGGCAGGGCAACGACTTCCCGACCAACGTGCACGCCGTGCTGGAGACCTACATCGGTCACCGCCTGGCCCGCGACGCCGAGCGCCTCCGCGGCCACTTCGACGTCGGCAGCGACGACGTCCGCAGGATCGCCGAGGAGCTGGCGTTCCTGATCGCGTCACGGCAGTCGCTCGGCCTCAACGTGCCCAAGGTCCAGGCGGTCGCGCTGCTCGCGGAGTCGTTGCGCCGGCCCAAGGCCGACCTCGCCCGCACCCTGGACGCGCTGATCTACACCAAGATCGCGCGCACTGGTGACGACGAGGGCAGCGTGACGTTCTCGCACCGGCGGCTGCAGGAGTACTTCGCGACCTGCGTGGTGATCAGGGAACCCGACCGCGTCCCCGTCCACGACCTGCTGACGAGCGGACGGTGGCGCGAGACGGCCGTGACGGTCCTGCAGACCCAGCGCGCCGACCACGCGGGCAAGCTGCTGGAGGAAGCCGTCCGGTTGCTGCCCTCCGAAGTGCCCGGCACCGGCGACCGCGGCTACGACTGGCCGCCGGGACTCCTCTACCTGCTGGGGATTCTGGCCGAGGGCGGCTCGCCGACGTTGCTCGCGACGCAGCCCGAGGTCGCGAGGCTCGTCGGCCCGGTGCTGAAGAAGGCCTGGGAAGACGGCATGTTGTTCGACCGCAAGTGGGTGCTGGAGGTGTGTTCGGTCGCGGACACCGACACGTCCCGCGAGCTGCTCATCGAGGGGTTCGCCAGCGACAGCGAGTGGCTGCGGCAGGAGTCGTTCCAGCAGATGCGCAAGCTCCCGCAGCTCGCGGTCGAGCTGCGGGACCAGATCCGGCAGATGCTGGTCGACCTGAGCGTGGGCGGAAAGCTGCGCAGGGAACGGAAAGCGGTGCTGGCGCAGGTCCGCAGACTGCCGGATCCGGGAGTGTTCGAACGGGCGCAGCGCCTGCTGATCTTCGGCCCGTTCCTGCACACGGCGGTCACGTTGGTGGCGACAGTGCTGATCGCGCGGTTCAGTGTCGTGCTGCCGAGCTTTGAATGGCTGCTCGTAGTTCTGTACTTCCTGATCAGCACGCACTACTTCCTGGTGGTCCGGATGGTCGCGTGCAGCGAGTCCAGGATGACCGCTCGTTTCCAGGCGTTCTCCTCGGTTCTCCGCGACACGGACCTGTACCTGCTGATGTCGATTCCGTACATGGGCAACATGGTGCTGACAGTCGCGCTCGTCATCGGGGCTTGGCAGGGCGGTCCGGCAGCGGGCGGAGTCGTCACGGTGTTCGCACTGCTCGTCTACCTCCTGCCGATCGTTCTGCTCTTCACGGCGAAATACGGGTGGCAGGGCATGGTGCGGGCATCCCTCAACGTCCTCAGCCCGAAGGCGGTGTTGCAGGCGCTGCTCTTCGTGGCCGGTTACGCAGTTGTTCTCGCCCTGGTCGCCGGCGGTGCCTACGCCGTAGAAGGTGCGGGCCTCGATCCTGTGGTCGGGGAGATCGCGGTCACCGTCTTCATCGCGCTGCTCGCACTCGCGGTGTTGTTCTGGGTGATGTCGGTCGTGGCGAGCCGTCGGATGCAACGGCGCCAGTTGGAGGCCATGAAGTTGCGGCTGGACCAGGGCGACTTCTCGGCGGACATGCTCCGCGACCACCTGTTCGACCTACGGACGTCGTATGCCGCATATGCCACGTTCGCAGAGCTGCATCTGCGCGAGGTGCGCTGGCCGGACGAGCTGATCGCGTTCCTGCACCTGCTCGCCAAAGCGCTGGGCAGCAGGAACAACGCCGACTTCGACGCCGTCGAGATGCCCACGGCGGTTCGGAAGCGGGCATGGGTGGGCAGCACCGAGGTGCTCGACCAGCTCAGCATCTTCCTCGGCGCGCAACGCAGGAAGGCCGAAGCTACTCCGCGCTGAGCACCAGCGAGTGCAGCCCGCGGATCACGAACTCCGCGCGTCTGTTGGGTTCCTCGGCCAGCACCGCGCCGGGCAGCTTGCGGTGCAACGACGACAGCGCCGCCTCCACCTCGATGCGGGCGAGCGGGGCGCCCAGGCAGTAGTGGATGCCCATGCCGAAGCCGAGGTGCTGGTTCTTCTCGCGGCCGACGTCCAGGACGTCGGGCTCTTCGAACACCAACGGGTCGCGGGCGGCGGCACCGAGCAGCGCGGCGATCTTCTCGCCCGGTTCGATGACGTGGCCGGCGATCTCGACGCGTTCGGTGGCGGTGCGTTCGAAGAGCTGCAGCGGCGAGTCGTAGCGGATGAGCTCCTCGACCGCGGTGGGCATGATCGACGGCTCAGAGAGGCGTTCCCACTGCGAGCGGTGTTGCATCAGGGCGAAGACTCCGTTGCCGATGACGTTGACCGTGGCTTCGTGGCCGGCCATCAACAACAACACCGCGGTGGCGACGAGCTCGTCCTCGGTGAGGCGGGCGCCGTCGGTGTCGGTGACGGCGACCAGGTCGGACACGAGGTCGGAACCGGGCGAGACGCGGCGCAGCGCGATCAGTTCGCGCAGGTAGGCGACGAACTCCTTGGCGGCGCGTTCGGCGATGTCCTGCTGCTCGGCCGGCAGGCCGTACTCGTACATCTTCACGATGGCGTTCGACCACGGCTGCAGCAGGTAGCGGTCCTGGCCGGGCACGCCGAGCAGCTCGGCGATCACCTCGACCGGCAGCGGGGCGGCGACGTGGGCGAGCAGGTCGGCCTGGCCCACGTCGTCGATCTTGGCCACCAGCTCGTCGACGAGGCGGTCGGCCAGGTCCGCGACCCACGGGCGGAGGCGCTCGACGTGGCCGCGGCCGAACGCGGCGGCGACCAGGCGGCGCAGGCGGGTGTGGGTGGGCGGCTCGTTCTCCAGCAGCGAGTTGCGGTGCAGCAGGTTGAAGGCCATGAACTGCTCGACCGGCTTCACGTCCGACCAGATCCGGCCGAGCGAGCGGTGGCGCAGGACCGCCGAGCAGGCGGCGTGCGAGACCGCGACGGCGACGCCCATCTGCTCGTGGTGATGCACCTCACCGGCTTCGCGCAGCGCGGCGAAGGCCGGGTAGGGGTCGGAGATGAACGCGGGATCGCGCTGGTCGAACGTCACAAAGCGGGACGGTAAGTCGCGTTTCGCGTTTCGTCCACGTCCATTTGATTGATCCCTCAAATTGTTGCCAACCAACTATCGTGCGCGGTTGTGCAGCTACCTTCCGTCGTCGCCCACCGCGGTGCCTCCACCGACCGCCCTGAGCACACCATCGGCGCGTACGAGCTGGCGTTGAAAGAAGGCGCGGACGGGCTCGAGTGCGACATCAGGCTGTCGAAGGACGGCGAGATCGTGTGTGTCCACGATCGCACCCTCGCCCGCACCTCCAACGGTCGTGGCACGGTCAGCGCGCTCACGTTGAGCGAGCTGAGGCAGCACGACTACGGCAGCTGGCACCGCCACGGTCAGCCCGCTGAGCTGCTCGTGCTCGACGAGCTGCTGGACCTGGTCAAGGGCACCAACGTGCAGCTCTTCGTCGAGACCAAGCACCCGGTCCGGTACCGCAACGAGGTCGAACGCAAGCTCGTCGAGGCGTTGAAGAAGCACGGGCTCGACTCCCAGATCGTCATGATGTCGTTCTCACCGACCGCGGTGAAGGCGTTCCGCGACCAGGCGCCGGACATCCGCACGGTGCTGCTGCTCGACCGGCTCGGCCGCTACCGCAGCGGCGCGCTGCCCTCGTTCGCCGACTACACCGGACCGGGCGTGCACGTGCTGCGCAACGACCCCGGTTACGTCGATCGGGCGAGGCGGGCCGGGCACGAGACGTACGTGTGGACGGTCGACAGCGCCGAAGACGTCGCGCTGTGTCGTGACCTGGGCGTCCGCTACCTCGCGACGAACGCCCCGGCGAACACCCGCCGCCTGCTGACGGCTAACTTGGCCACCTGACCAAGCCTGAACACGAGGAGGGCCAAGGTGGCCAAGCGGACCGCGGTCAAGGACGCACCGAAGGACGGGATCAACCCGAAGCAGCCCTGCCCGTGCGGGTCCGGCAAGCGCTACAAGGCCTGCCACGGCGCACCCGGCGGCGCGACGGACGTGATCGTGTCCCGGCCGTTCGAGGGCCTGGCCGCCGAGTGCGAGCTGATCGCGCTGCGCGAGTTCGTGCCGTCGGCGATCGCCAAGCTGCAGGTCTTGGACGGCCGCGAGGTCACGCTGGCCACCGTGCTGCCGATGGCCGCCGCCGGGCTGATCCGCGGCGACGACGTGCCGTTCGTGGGCCTGCAGGTGCAGACGCGGTCCGGCGACATCAGCCGCGACCTGGCTCGCGCACTGCAGTGGGCGCAGGAGGCCAAGACCGGTGACGTGCTCCCGGTCGTCGGCCCCGAGGACGGCGCGAACCCCGGCCGCCTGCAGGACCTGCTCGACACCGAGGCCGAGATCGTGCCCGTGCTGCACACCGACTTCGTGTGGTGGATGCCGGAGGGCACCGAGCCGACCGGCGACGTCGCCCTGTCGCTGGAGCGCGCGAACGCCGCGATCCTGCCGACCGAGCGCCTCGACGCTCCCGGCGTGAAGGCCGCGTACTGGGTGGACGCGGGCGACAAGGCGCACCTGCGCTGGGTCCGTCCCGAGCCCGAGGAGAAGCTGCTGCCCGCGATGGCCCGCCTGGCCGCCCGCGGCGAGCTCGACCTCGGCGAGGGTTCCCGCTACGCCGGTTCGTTCCGCGCGCACGGCCTGCTCGTGCCGGTGTGGGACCTCGACCGCGAGATGCACGCCCGCGAGTGGGCCGAGCCGGCCGAGGCGCTGGGCAAGCGTTTGCTCGAGGCGCTGGCCTCCGACGAGCCGCTGACCGACGCCGAGCGCCGGGCCCGTGACGGTCTGCGCGGCCGTCAGATCACCCTGCGTTGATCCACAGGTTGTCCACACGGTTGTCCACAAGGAGCTGTGGATAAGTGCTGACGCACATCATCTCGATGGCCGGCTGGGCCGCTGCCCAGTCGGCCGGGTCGATCGCACCCGCCGGTGAGGAGTTCGTGCACTGCTCAGACCGCGGGGTCGTGCACGTGACGGCGAGCAAGTTCTTCCACGGGCAGAGCGGGCTGCTGCTGCTCGTCGTCGACCCGAAGCTGGTCGAGGTGCCCGTGCGGTGGGAGGCGGTGCCGGACTCGCCGCTGTGGTTCCCGCACGTCTACGGCCCGATTCCGGTCGAGGCCGTGGTCGAGGTGCACGAGTTTCCGTGCGAGCAGGACGGTTCGTTCGTTCTGCCGGAGACCGTTGCCGTTCTGTGATTAAGTAGGGCAACCGTTCCGCTCAGTCGCGCGTGGACTCCCTGAAGCCAGTTGTCGCTTCGGGGAGGGAGCGTGTGCCGTGACGGCGGTGCTGCAGCTGGAGTCGGCCGCCGAACGCGGCGGGGGAAGAGCGGAAGCCGTGGGGGACTTCGCGGAGTTCGTGCGCATGTCGATGCCCGGACTTCTGCGTTATGGCCATGCACTGACCGGAAACCCGCACGACGCGGCCGACCTCGTCCAGTCCGTGCTGGAGAAGGTCGGCTCGCGTTGGGTGGCGGTGCAGCGCAAGGGTGACGACCCGCTCGCGTACGTCCGCAGGGCGATGGCCAACACGCACATCAGCATCTGGCGCCGTCGTCGCCGCGAGAACCTCGTGGCGGATCTTCCCGACAGCGGCGCGCTGGCTCCCGAGCTGAGCAGGCTCGACAACGAACCGCTCTGGCAAGCACTGCGCGACCTGCCGCCGAGGCAGCGCGCGGTGATCGTGCTGCGCTACTACGAGAACCTCAGTGAAGCCGAGATCGCGAACGCGCTCGGCATCTCGGCGGGCACCGTGAAGAGCCAGAGCAGCAAGGCGATGGCGAGTCTCCGGACCCGCCTGGGAAAGGACTGACCGGTGGACGACGACCTCGACGACGAGCTGCGCAGGCTCTTCAGCGACGATCGGCTGGACGTCCACGCGACTCCGGACGCGACCGACGCGGTGCTGCGCGGCGCGGACAGAAGGCGACGACGGCGATCAGCCATGACCACCGCCTTCGCCGTGGTGGCACTGGTCGGAGCCGGAGTCGGACTGACCCAGCTGCCGTCCTCCGGTGACCACACGGCAGGCGAACTGCTGCCGACCTCCTCGCCGTCGACCACCTCCGTCTCGCAGTCCACCAGCACCGTCTACTCGACCACGGTCGTGACGGTCGATCCGCCGGCGAACTCGAGCGGCAGCACCCCTGGTGCCGGCACCCCGTCCTCCGGCAACCCGAGCAAACCGCGCACGACCACCACCCCGCCCGCTCCTCCTCCCGCGGAAGCCGGCAAGTTCGGCAAGCTCGTGCTGGGGATGAGCGAGGCGGACGCGTTGAAGACCGGGTCGCTGATCGAGCCGGGCACGCCCGTCGGTTCGTGCACCGGCTACGCGACTGGGACGGTGGCGGAGAACGACGCCGTGGTGATCTCGCCGGCCAGGGGACTGGTCCGGATCACGTTGCCGAGCTACGCCAAGACCGCGAAGAACGTCGCTGCCGGCACGCCGGTGGCCGACGTGAAGAACGCCTATCCGACCGCCGTGCAGAACGGTTCCGAACTGCGCGTGGAAATGGCAGCGACACCCAAGTGGACGTACGTCTTCGAAACCGACGGCGCGGTGGTGACGACGGTGCGAATGCGTTTGAACGCCAACGACTGTCCGGGTATCTGACCATTTGATCTTGTCGAGGTCCCGCCGCTCTTGGGGGTGCGGCGGGACCTCGACGCCTCTTACGGCCTGATCGCGGGCTTGCAGGCCGTTTACAGCGGTCTTGCAGGCCGGTCGCGCACAGTAGAACCTGATCGTTCCACTCCGCACTGCGGGGGTATTTGTCGTGCCTGAAATTCACGTTGTTTCCGTGACTTTTCTGTGACGTTGAAGTTTGCAACCCGCTGATGGTGTCGACGTCTTATGGGTGTCTCGAAAAACAAACATTCAATGGGGGTCCAGAAATGAACAGCTCGATCAAAATCGCACTCGTCGCCGCAGTCGCCGTCGCCGGAATCACCGCGTGCACCTCCACGCCCGCGCAGCAGCAGAACGCCGCGCCGCAGACGTCCTCCAACCAGACCTCGGAGACGCCGCCACCTCCCGTCGTGACCGAAGTGGTGACGCAGACCGTGACCAACCCGCCGAAGCCGGTCGCCGCGCTGAAGCTCGGCATGACGCTCGACGAGGCGCGCGCCGCCGGTCTGACCGACCTCACCTGGGACAGCGACGGCGACGGCACGTGCGTCGGCGACGGCAAGGTCTCCTTCTCGAAGAAGTACGGCGTCGTCCGCATCACGCTGGCCGCCGACGCGAAGACGCCCAAGGGGATCGGCGTCGGCTCGACGTTCGGCGACGTGAAGCGCGCCTACGCGGACGCCTCCGAGTACCGCGGCGGCTGGTCGGCGAAGGCGAGCGACACCGCCTACTACTCGTTCGTCGGCGAGCCCGGCAGCGATGCCAACGAGGTCCAGGTCATCAAGCTCGGCGCGACCGGCGCCGACTGCGCGATGTACCTGCTCTGAACTGGTCGTACCCGCCTCGCTGGGGGGTGAGGCGGGTACGACCCCCACCGTTGTGAAGTCCGAGAAACCAAGTTCCTGGGGGGGAACCGAAATGAACCGCTCGCTCGTCCTCGTGGCCGCCGCCGCGGCCCTCGTCCTGTCCGCCTGCACGTCCACTCCGGACAGCAGCCCGGCACCGACGTCCACGCCCGAGTCCACGTCCACGCCGCCGCCGGTCGTGGTGACCGAGATGGTGACCCAGACCGTCACCAACCCGCCCAAGCCGGACGCCGTGGTGCAGACCGACAACCGCCTCGGTTACGGCCCGCTGAAGCTGGGCATGACGCTCGACGAGGTCAAGGCCACCGGCATGGCGCCCGCGGACTTCGGTGCGGAAGAACGTCTGGGGTGCTGGGTGAGCAGGGAGGTCGTGGTCTCGAAGAAGCTCGGCCTGGTTTTGATCAAGCTTCCCGCCGACGCCAGAACCTCCGCCGGAATCGGTGTCGGCTCGACCGTCGCCGACGTGAAGAAGTCCTACCCCGAAGCCAAGGAGTACCGCGACGGCTTCGAGACGAAGTTGGGCGCAGACGCCAGTCTCGCGTTCCTCAGCATCAGCAAGACCAACAGCATGTTCTTCGCGGACAACGACGAGATCGTCGCCATCAAGATCCTCGCGAACGGCGCCGACTGCGCGATGTCCGACCTCCGCTGACCAATCCGAAACACCAAGCACTGGGGAACCACCATGAACCGCTCGCTTGTCCTCGTCGTCCTCGGCGCCGCTCTCGCCCTGTCCGCCTGCACGTCCACTCCGGACAGCAAGCCGGCGCCCACGCCCACCGTGCCGGTGGTCACCGAGGTCGTGACCAACACGGTCACGAACCCGCCCAAGCCACCCGCCGACAGCCGCCTCGGCTACGGCGCGCTGAAGCTCGGCATGACGCTCGACGAGGCCAAGGCGACCGGTCTCGCGGGCGGCGACCTCCACGTCGCCAACGGCGGCCAGTGCAGCTACAACGAGAACATCACCGTGTCGACGAACGGCGTCGAGCGGATCGTGTTCCCGAAGGACGCCAAGACCTCGGCCGGCATCGGCGTGGGCGCGACCCTCGAAGAGGTCAAGAAGGCCTACCCGAGCGTCGCGGAGGAGTCCCTCGGGTACGCCGTGGAGATCCCCGGTGACGCGCGCCTGCTCTTCGAGACCAGCGACACCCTCACGCCTCGCAAGCTGACCGACAAGGTCACCAAGATCAAGCTCTTCAAGCGCCAGCTCGCCTGCATGGCGGCTGTCTTCTAATCCGAAAACTCCTGGGGGAAACAGAAATGAACCGCTCGATCCTGCTCGTCGTTGCCACCGCAACTCTCGGCCTGGCCGCCTGCACGTCCACCGCAGCGCCCACGCCCACCGGCACCTCCGAGCCGGCACCCACGCCCGCCGCCGCGGTGGTCACCGAGGTCGTGACCCAGACCGTCACGAACCCGCCTCCGGCACCGGAGAAGCCGGTGATCGGCTCGTCCGGCTACGGCAAGCTCAAGCTGGGCATGACGCTCCAGCAGGCGTTGGCCACGGGGATGATCGGCCCGGACCGGACCAACGTCCCGGAGGCCACCTGCACGTCCCACGAAATCCTCGGCACCGGCAAGCACGTGTGGGTGTCCAAGGCGAAGGGGCTCGCGACCATCAACTTCACCTCGGCGATGGCGTCCGACGGCGTGGGTGAGGGCGCCACCGAGGCGACGCTCAAGGCCGAGTACACGAACCTCGAGCCCATCGGCCCCAACTACAGCTACCGGGCGAAAGCCGACAACAACCCGGCCGCGGAGTTCATCTTCGGGGTGCGTGACGGCAAGGTCTGGACGGCGTTCCTCGACCTCAGGGACCAGGACTGCCACAACTAGTCGAAAAATCTCGAGACGCGATGTCGAGAAGCAGGGAACGGCTCCGTCCCCGTGGTGGAAGCGGCCAAGATGGGTCGCACCAGCACCGAGGGAGACACCCGAGATGGCCAAGTACCTGCTGCTCAAGCACTACCGCGGCGCCCCTGCACCGGTGAACAACGTGCCGATGGACCAGTGGACCCAGGACGAGATCTCGGCCCACATCCAGTACATGAACGACTTCGCCGACAAGCTCAAGGACACCGGCGAGTTCGTGGACGGCCAGGCGCTCGAGATGGCGGGTGCCTGGGTCCGTTACGACGGTGAGGGCAAGCCGCCGGTCACCGACGGACCGTTCGCGGAGACGAAGGACCTCATCGCGGGGTGGATGATCATCGACGTCGACAGCTACGACCGGGCGATCGAGCTCGCGGGTGAGCTGTCGGCGGCACCGGGCAAGGACGGCAAGCCGATTCACGAGTGGCTCGAGGTCCGCCCGTTCTACGGCAACCCGCCGACCATCACGGAGTGACCATGGACGAGGCGCTGGTCAGGAGCCTCACCCCGGCTGTGCTCGGTGTCCTCGTCCGCCGCGGAGCTGACTTCGCGGCGGCCGAGGACGCGGTGCAGGACGCGTTGATCGAGGCGCTCCGGGTGTGGCCCGAAGATCCGCCGCGGGATCCGAAGGGCTGGCTCGTCACGGCTGCCTGGCGCAAGTTCATCGACGCGACGAGAGCGGAGACCGCTCGAAAACGCCGTGAGGAGAACACCGAGCCGGAACCGGGTCCCGTCAGCGACACCGACGACACGCTTCAGCTCTACTTCCTCTGCGCGCACCCGAAACTGACGCCGTCGTCGGCCGTCGCGCTCACGTTGCGGGCGGTCGGCGGCCTGACCACCCGCCAGATCGCCCAGGCCTACCTCGTGCCGGAAGCGACGATGGCCCAACGGATCAGTCGTGCCAAGAAGACGGTCGGCGACGTGCGGTTCGACCAGCCCGGCGACGTCGCGACCGTGCTGCGTGTCCTCTACCTGGTCTTCAACGAGGGCTACTCGGGCGACGTCGACCTCGCGGCCGAAGCGATCAGGCTCACCCGGCAGCTCTCCGGTGCGATCGACCACCCCGAGGTGGCCGGCCTGCTCGCTCTCATGCTCCTGCACCACGCCCGCCGGGCCAGCCGCACGGCTCCAGACGGCAGCCTCATCGCGCTCGCCGACCAGGACCGGGCGAAGTGGGACACGAGGTTGATCGCGGAAGGCGTCGAGATCCTGCAGAACGCGTTGGCGAAGGACCGGCTCGGCGAGTTCCAGGCGCAGGCGGCGATCGCGGCCCTGCACGCCGACGCGCCCGAGGCCGAGGAGACCGACTGGGTGCAGATCGTCGAGTGGTACGACGAGCTGACCCAGCTGACCGACAGCCCGATCGTGCGGCTCAACCGCGCGGTCGCCGTGGCCGAGGCGGACGGGCCGCGGGCCGGGTTGAAAGCACTCGCCGAACTGGACGCGGAACTGCCCCGCTACACGGCTGTGGCCGCCTACCTCCACGAGCGCGATGGCGACGAGCAAACGGCCGCGCGGCTCTACGTCGAGGCTGCCGGGAAAGCGTCGAACCTCGCCGAGCGGGAATACCTCACGCGCCAGGCGGCCCGGCTCAACCGAAAAGGCCCGCCGCACCCGTGAAGGTGAGGCGGGCCCGTATTTCAGGCACTCGAGCGTGCGAAGAAAAACCTCAGAGCGCGCCACCCGCGGCGGTGGGGGCACCGGCGTCGCCGCCGCCGTCACCCACGCTTTCGCGGGTCAGGAACGTCTCCACGTAGAACATGTTGCCGTCGGCGCGGTCCATGATCGTGAGCAGCGTCTTCATCGAGGAGACCTCCTCGACCTGCTCCTTGAGGAACCACTGCATGAACTGCTCGCCGATGTAGTCGCTCTCCTCGCGGGCGGCCCTGGCGAGCGCGACGATCTGGTCCGTGACCTGCTGCTCCTGGCGCAGGGCGAGGTCGACGAGGTCGCGCGGCGTCTTGAACTCGTTGAGCGGGTTGTCGGTGCCGGGAATGGCGACCGCGATGTCGTTGTCCATGAGGAACTGCACGATCATCATCGCGTGGTTGCGCTCTTCGAGAGCCTGCTTGTAGAAGTGCGACGCGAGGCGAGGGAGGTCCTCGTTGTCGAACCACACGGCGAGGGCGATGTACTGCTGCGAAGCGGAGAACTCGTTGCCGACCTGAGCCTGCAGGAGCTCGTGGAACTTCGACTTCTTCGGGGCAATCTTCTTCACGTTCGAGGCCATGGGGAGTACGTTAGCCCAAAACGTTCATGGTCGCATTCCAGGAAAAGCTAACCTTTGTTTGGAAAGGTGAACCAAACAAAGGTTAGGCATTCCTAACGGTCACACCAATGGGGCGCGGTCAATCGGGCACGACATGCACCGGGGACCGCCGCGGCCCGAACCCAGCTCCGAGCCGGCGATCCGCAGCACCTCGATGCCGGCGGCCTCCAGGCGCTCGTTCGTCTCGACGTTGCGCTCGTACGCCACGACCAGACCGGGGCCGACCGCGAGCGTGTTGTTGCCGTCGTCCCACTGCTCGCGCTCGGCGGTGACCGCGTCGAGGCCCGTGTCGATCACGCGCAGGCGTTCGATGCCCATCGCCTCGGCCGCCGCCTCCAGGAACGGCGCCGGGCCGTCGATGTTCACGCCGCCGTTGCCGTCGGACCGGACCGCGTAGGCGATCAGCGCGTCGCTGATGGCCGGGTACATGACCACGGCGTCGCGGTCGACCATCGTGCAGACGGTGTCGAGGTGCATCGTGGCGCGTTCCTGCGCGATCGGCACCGCCAGCACCGTGTGCGCGAGACCGTCGGCGAGCGCGGAACGGGCGAACGACTCCGCGCCCGCCGGGGTGGTGCGCTCGCCGACACCGATGGCGATCACGCCCGGCGCGAGCAGCAGCACGTCGCCGCCCTCCAGCGGAGCCGAGTGGGCCCCGTACGCGCGGCCCGTGCGGCGGAAGCGCGGGTGGTAGGCGTAGATCAGGTCCGTCAGCGTCGTCTCGCGGTCGCGGGCGGGCAGGGCGAGCGACGTGATGGCCACGCGGTCGCCGACCCACACCGACGAGTCACGCGTGAAGAGCAGGTTCGGCAGCGGGTCGACGGCGAAGTCGATCGGCAGGTGCATCTTGCGCACCAGCGACGCGCCCTCGGCGGCCGGCAGCTCCTCGAACGTCATGCCGGTCATCAACGCCTGCGCCAGCTGCGGAGCCGGCAGCGAGGTGAGGTGGCTGCGCAGCGCGTCGGCCAGGTCGATGCCGAGCCGCCGCTCGTTGACCGCGCTGTGGATGCCCGCGATGCGCGCCCGGTTGTCCTCCAGCGCCTGCGTCAGCACGTCCGCCAGCAGCAGCACCTCGACGCCGCGCGCGGTGAGCGTCGCGGCGAACGCGTCGTGCTCCTCCTGGGCGCGGCCGACCCACGGCACGCCGTCGAACAGCAGCTGGTCGTTGTTGCGCGGGGTGAGCCTCTTGAGCTCGTTGCCCGGCCGGTGCAGCAGCACCGTGCGCAGGGGGCCGACTTCGCTGTCCACGCGGGGCGAAGCGTCGGGGAGTGCTTCCGTCTCGGCGATCGTGTGCGCAGTCACCGGACGAGCGTAACCCTGAACAGCACAAATCGCCGCTGCTGAGCCCAAATCTGCAACGAATGGTGCGGAATATTCGCTGGTGCAGTCGAATCGTTAAGGCAACCAGCTGACTTTGCCACGCAATATTGTGTAACCGACGAACGCGACAACATCGAGGATCGTGTGAGCGATCACCAGCGGCCAGAGTCGTTTCGTCCGCTGCCAGTAGAAGCCGAACACCAGGCCCATGACCAGGTTGCCGACGAACCCGCCGAAGCCCTGGTAGAGGTGGTACGACCCGCGCAGCACGGCCGCCGCGAACAACGCCGTGTACTTCCGCCAGCCGAGCTGTTCCAGTCGGGTGATCAGGTACCCGACGACGAGCACCTCCTCCGCCCACGCGTTGCCGGCGGCGGCGAGGATCAACGCCACGCTCATCCACCACTGGCTGTCCAAAGTGGACGGCTGCACGGCGAGGTTCAGTCCGAGGCCCCACGCGGCGAAGTAGAAGGCCAGGCCGGGGATGCCGATGATCGCGGCCAGCCCCAGCGCGCCCAGTGCGTCCGCTCGTTTGCGCGTCCCGTCCAGGCCGATGACCTTGAGCTTGATCCCCGTGCGCCACAACAGGTACAGGCCGATCCCGCCCCACGCGGCGAGCTGCAGCACGCCGAGCAGCTGGGCGATCAGGTCCAGCAGGTCGGCCCTGGCCTGCGGGACGTTGATCGCGACCGACTGCTGGTTCAGCGGGACTGGCTGCAACAGGCTGTCGATCAGCCGCACGAGGCTGCGCAGGCCGGACAATCCCAGCGTCATGCTGAAGACGATCAGCAGTTCCAGCTGGTAGCCGCGCTTCTCGTCAGCGGGAATCAAGGTCACCCGCGCGAGGCTACCTCTGGGACAGGAACGGGCAGCCCATCAAGCGTCGCAGTTCGGCGGCGAGTTCCTGGGGAGTGCTGACCGGCTTCGAGAACGCGATCCGCACGTCGTGGTCCTCGCGCTCGTCCTCGACCCGCAGCCGCAACCCGAACCGGTCGAGCCCGAGCGGCCGCACGTGCCCGCCCTGCAGCTCCTCCGGCAGGTGCCGGGCGAGCTGACCGACGACGTCGCGGTGCGCGGCCTCCAGGTGCCGCAGCCAGTGGTCCTCGTTGCGGCAGAACGGGTCCGGCGTGGCGTTCGCGAACTGCTCGGTCCGGATCGACGACGTGCCCTCGGCGTCCGCGATCACCATCGACGCCGGTGTGAGCCTCAGCACGGAAGCCCCGTGACCCGCGTCCAGCAGCCGGTGATCGGGTCGCACGTCGGCGACCGCGAGGATCTCGTCGCGCGCCTCCTCGCCGTCGAGCGCCGTCACCCACCCGGTGAGCCACAGCAGGCCGCGCACGGGCTCCCGCAACGGCACCGGCGCCTGGTCAGCGATCTCCAGCATCGCCGTCACCTCGGCCCGCGGCGTCTGCCACAGCTGCCCGACCAGCGGATGTTCGTCGGCCAGCAGCAAGATCGTGGTGCCACAGGGGTGCACGTGGTGGAACAACGGGCTGGTGCGGTTCCCGGCCTGAGGAAGCAGTGCGGCGTGACCACCGCGAGCCGCGATCGTGCGAGCGCGCTCGGCGGCGTGCGGCGCCGGTGGGCGCTTGGTCTGGGTGTCGGTCACCGTCCACCTCCTCGAAGGTTAGGCAAGCCTAACTTAGCTCCGCTCCTGATGGGAAGGTTCACCTGTACGGTTGACAGGTGGTCGTGCCAAACAAGCCTTCCACCGAGGTGACGGCGTTGGACGATCGGTGGACCCGGCACTGCGTCGACCGATCGAGTCGTCGTGCCCTGATGTGGACCGTTCTCGCCGCGTCGGCCTTCCTCCTCCAGTTCGTCCTGGTACTTGTGTGGTCGTGGTCCTCACCGGTGGCGCTGGTCCTGCTCTTCTTCGCCGCGGCCGTGCTGTGGGTGGTGACACGTCGCCGTCCGGTGCGTTTACCGGAAGGTGAACCGTGGCATTTCGCTCATGTGCAGTGGGAAGGAGGGCGTCTGGTCGTGTTGTCGTCACCGCCGCTTCTGCTGACCTTGCGCGTCGGTCCTTTCCTGCGCGGACGCATCGCTCGCCACAGGCGCGTGTGGTTCGTGCCGCCGGACTCGGCCGGGAACACCGTGGTCACGTTTCGCGGGGTGCCGCAGCTGATTCCGGCGCGTGTGCAGAGATGATCCCCAAGATCGGCGTGGAGAACTGGACCGAGACCTGCCTGGCGCGGGCGGATCGGCGGGCTGTCGGGCACATCCTGTTCGCCGTGGTGGCGTTCGGCGCCGTGCTGGTGGTCGGCTGGTTGTGGCTCACCGTGCTGGCGGTTCCGGTGGCGCTGGAGCTCGCGGCGCCGGGGTTGCGGCACTTCATCACGCGCCGCAAGACCCTGCAGCTGATCGACCGGTTCCCGTTCCGTCCGGTGTCGGCGAGCTTCGTGCCCGGCCGCAGGATCGGGCGGACCGCGTACCTGAAGGTGCACGAGTCGGAGAAGAACCTGCGGCTGCCCGAGCTGCCGGAACGCGCGCGGGTGCTGGTGCGGCACACGGGCCGGGTGTGGATCGCCGGGCCGGACGAACGCGGCAGGCTCGTGGTGATGACGCGAGGTTTGGCGTTCCTGACGCGTGGACGGGTCGTCGACCGCTAACGGCCCGTTGCGATGCCTTCGGACTCCGCCCACTGCGTGAGGTCGTCCTTGCGCAGTGCGGCCGCCAGCAGTTCGGGGAACTTGTCCGGGGTGCAGGCGAACGCGGGGGCGCCGAGAGCGTGCAGCTTGGCCGCCAGCTCGTGGTCGTAGGCCGGAGTGCCGGAGTCGCTGAGCGCCAACAGGTTCACGACCGTGACGCCACTCGCGACCAGTTCGCGGACGCGGCGCTGCAACTCGGCTTCCGACCCGCCTTCGTAGAGGTCGCTGATGATCACGACCACCGTGTCGGTGGGCCTGCGCACCTGGGTTTGCGCGTAGGCGACCGCGCGGTTGATGTCCGTGCCGCCGCCGAGCTGGGCGCTGAAGAGCAGATCGACCGGGTCGCTGAGCTGGTCGGTCAGGTCCGCGACCTCGGTGTCGAACACGACCAGCCGCGTCGAGATCGAGCGGATGGACGCCAGCGCCGAACCCAGAACCGCCGCGTGCACCAACGAGTCCGCCATCGAGCCGGACTGGTCGACGAGCAGGATCACGTCCCGCATCGCCGCCGTGCGACTGCGCCGGCGGTGGCCGATCAGGTCCTCGACGATGACGGTTTTGTGCTGCGGCTGGTAGTTCTTGAGGTTCGCCTTGATCGTCGTGGCCCAGTCGACGTCCTGCAGCTGCGGCCTTCTGGTGCGCCTCGACCGGTCGACCGCTCCTCGCACGGCTTCGACGAGTCGATCCTTGAGTCGCTTCTCGATGTCCTCGACCACCTGGCGCACCACGGCTTTCGCGGTGTCGCGGGTGCGCGCGGGGATGGCGCGCGAGAGTTGCAGCAGCGTGCTGACGAGGTTGACGTCCGGCTCGACCGCTTGCAGCAGTTCGGGTTCGAGCAGCAGCTGCTTGAGGCCGAGCTTCTCGACGGCGTCGCGTTGCATGACCTGGACGACGGAGGTGGGGAAGTACTTGCGGACGTCGCCGAGCCACCGGTGCAGCTGGGGTGAGCTCGCGCCCAGACCCGCGCCCCGGTCGCCGCCACCGCCGTAGAGACCCGTCAGCGCGCCATCACGCCGTTGGTCGTCATCTCCGAGCTGCGCGACGTCTTCCGCGCTCGGGCCGAGGAGAAGCCTCCAGCGCCGGAGCCGTTCTTCGCTCATTTGAGAGCCGCCGCCACTTCTTCGGCCGCACGCACGACGTGTGGGCCGACGATGTCCGCGTCGAGCTTCTCAAGCGCAACAACGCCAACGGAAGCGCGCAGACCTGGGACGCCGCGAACCGGTGCCGCTACACCGAAAGCGTTCGGCTGCAGCTCTCCGGCGGAGACGACCCACGATTCCGAAGGGTGCGCGATGGCCTTGCCGGCCGCCCCGCGGTGCACCGGGTGGCGGGAACCCACCCGGTACGCCACGTGGAAAGCGGTCCACGACGGTTCGACGACCGCGACGGCCTGGGCCTCGCTGCCGTCCGCGACCGTCAGGTGTGCGGTGGCGCCGACCTTCTCGGCGAGCTCTCGCAGCGCCGGGTTGGCCGCCATCCGCAGCTGGGGGAGGACGTTGGAGGCGAGCCGCAGCACGCCGAGGCCCAGCCGGACCTTCGAACCCTCCCTGCGCACGAGACCGCGCGCCTGGAGCGGCACGAGAAGCCGGTAGACCGCGGCTCTGGACGCGCCGATGGCGTTGGCGAGCTCCGAGATCGACGGTGCCTCGGACTCCGCCTCAGCGACAGCCTGGAGGAGCGCCAGACCCCGTTCCAGGGTCAGCGAACTCTCCTTCGTCGCTCCGACCATCACGCACTCCGAACTGTTCCCACCACCTCGGCGAGACCGACCACGCTGCCGCCTTCACCGGGAGCGGTCGCGGTCAGCCTGACCGTGTCGCCGTCCTCCAGGAAGGACCTCGTGGAGCCGTCGTCGAGCTTGAACGGTTCCTTGCCGCCCCAGCTGAGCTCGAGGAACGAGCCCCGCTCGTCCTTCTCCGGTCCCGAGACCGTGCCCGAGGCGAACAGATCACCAGGGCGAACGGTAGCCCCGTTGACCGTCATGTGCGCCAGCTGTTGCACAAATGACCACGACATCTCCCGGAACGGAGGCCGCGCGACGATCGTGTCGTTCAGCTCGACGGTGATCGTTATGTCCAGGCCCCAGGGCTGATCGGTGCTCAGGTAGTCGTGGATCTTGTTCGGCAGCGGCGGCGTCGGAACGCGTGCAACTGAGAACGCTTCGAGGGGCGTGATCCACGCGCCGATCGACGTGGCGAACGACTTGGCGAGGAACGGGCCGAGCGGCTGGTACTCCCACGCCTGGATGTCGCGGGCGGACCAGTCGTTGACCAGAGCGACGCCGAATACGTGCTCGGCGGCCCTGCTCGTGGACACGTTCGCCGCCTGTGGACCGCCGCAGACGAACCCGACCTCGGCCTCGATGTCGAGGCGCTCGGACGGCCCGAACTTGGGGCCTTCGCTGCCGCGCTTCTGGCCGTTCGGGCGGACGATCTCGGTGCCCGAGACGTACACCGTGCCCGCGCGGCCGTGGTAGCCGATCGGGAGGTGCGTCCAGTTCGGGGTGAGCGCGTCACCGTCCGGGCGGAACATCTTGCCGACGTTCTCGGCGTGGTGCCTGCTCGAGTAGAAGTCCACGTAGTCGCCGACCGTGAACGGCAGCTTGGCGGACTCGATGCCCGTCAGCTCGGCACCCTTCGGCGCGGAGGTCGCGGTGACGATCTCCTTGAGCTTGGCGCGCAGGGCACTCCAGACCGGACGGCCCGCTTTGAGCAGCGGGTCGAGCGAGTCTCCCTGGACGTACTCGCTGCACTTGCCCAGCGCGAGGGTGTTGAGCAGCAGAGCCTGGTCGCCGACGCGGACGGCCACACCCCCGTCGACGACGCCGTAGGGGAGGGTCTGCGGTCCGAACGGCTGGTCCTCGGTGAAGTTCGGGTCGCTGATCCAGCTCACAGCAGCCCCAGCCCTTCAAGGTCCTCGATCGGTTCGGCGAGCGAGCACGAGCCGTAGCTCGCGAAGACGCCGCGGACCGCGTGGGCGGCCTGGTCGCTGAGCGCCTTGGCCTCGGCGGTGAGCGCCTCGGCGTCGGTGCTCGCCAGTGCCTCGCGGACGTCGCGGCCGCTCAGGCTGCGAGCGGTGGCCACGAGGAGGTTCAGGAAGCCGTGGTGGGTGAAGCCCTGCTCGTCGGTGTAGCGGACGGCCTTGTGCAGGCCCGCGGTCGCCTTGAACGCGACACCGCCACCGCTGACGACGGACAGGAAGTCCGCGACCTCGTCGACGCTCGGGAAGTTCTCCTGGGAGAGACCGCCGCAGCGCAGCTTGGGCCAGCTGCCGTGCTCGATCACCCTGCGGACGCCGTCGAGCCACTCGGGGCCGCCGCGGCGGGGCTCCACGACGCGGATGACGTCCTCGGGTACGAACTCGGACACGCGCTCGAGCCACACCTCGTCCACATCGGACGGTGCGGGCATCTCGACCATGCGCAGTGCCAGGAGCTCACTTCGGCTCTCGACGATGGACACGGCCTTCGGCACGCCGCCGAGGCCCGTGTCGATCACGAGGCTCAGCGCGATCGGCTTCGGTGGCTTGACCTTGATCAGTTCGGTGATCAGCTCGGCGAGACGGGACGCCGGGCACAGGAAAAGTCCCATGACACCGGACCACTCGCCGACTCTTCCGTCGAGGTGACCGCGCACCGCGTCGGGCATCGACGCGTTCCCCGGAGGGAACAGCGCGGCATCGTCCACAAGCCTCGCGAGCAGGGGCGGAGTACCGCGCGGACCGGGCGCACGGAGTTCGACAGCGCTTGACACGGCTGACACGCTAGCTGGGTATCGGTAAGTGAACAAAGATGTCCGATAGTCGAACGCCTCCGGAGACGTCATGGCCTACTACCGCCAGGTCGGGGAGATCCCCCGAAAGCGCCACACCCAGTTCCGCAAACCGGACGGTGGGCTCTACGCGGAAGAGCTGATGGGAGTCGAGGGGTTCTCGGCCGATTCGGCGCTGCTCTACCACCGGCACCTGCCCACCGCGATCGTGAACGCGGAGACGGTGAAGGACGAGCGCGGAGGTGTCGCGCCGAACCTGCCGTTGAAGCCTCGGGCGTTCAAGACGCAGGACCTGACCTGGGCTTCTGACGAGGTCGACGCCGTCACCGGTCGCCGGAAGCTCTTCGGGAACCCGGACGTGACCATCGGGTTCGTCGTCGCTTCGGTGCCTTCGCCGTTGTACCGCAACGCTTTCGGTGACGAGCTGCTGTACGTGCAAGGTGGCTCGGGTGTCATCGAGACGATCTACGGTGCTCTTTCGGTCGGTGACGGCGACTACGTCGTGATCCCGACCTCGTGCACGTACCGGGTGGTGCCGTCGTCGCCGATGTCGATCCTGGTGCTGGAGGCGACCGGGCACATCGGGCCGCCGAAGCGGTACCTGTCCAAGGCCGGCCAGTTCCTGGAGCACTCGCCGTACTGCGAGCGGGACATCCGCGGCCCTTCGGAGCCGTTGCTGGTCGAGGGCACCGATGTCGACGTGATCGTGCGGCACCGGGCCGGGCTGACCAAGTTCACCTACGCGCACCACCCGTTCGACGTCGTCGGCTGGGACGGGCACCTGTACCCGTGGGTGTTCAACATCCGCGACTTCGAGCCGATCACCGGCCGCGTGCACCAGCCGCCGCCCGTGCACCAGACGTTCGAGGGCCCGAACTTCGTCGTGTGCTCGTTCTGCCCGCGCAAGGTCGACTACCACCCGCTGGCCGTGCCGGTGCCGTACAACCACGCGAACGTCGACTCGGACGAGCTGATGTTCTACGTGGGCGGCAACTACGAGGCGCGCAAGGGTTCGGGCATCGGCATCGGATCGATGTCGCTGCACCCGTCGGGCTGCACGCACGGTCCGCAGCCGGGTGCGGTGGAAGCGTCGCTGGGCGTGGACTACTTCGACGAGACCGCGGTCATGGTCGACACGTTCCGTCCGCTGGAGCTGGGCGAGGCGGCGGAGGCCTGTGAGGACCCGGCTTACGCGTGGACGTGGGCCCGTCGCGGTCCGGCCTGATTTTTTGTCGGAGGTCCTCGCTAGTTTGGTTCTGTGAGGACACGAGCCGTTCCGATGCGCTGGCAGGGCCTGGGCAAGGCCCTGCCGGTGCTGTGGGGCCTCTACTCGGGCTCGGGCTCCGTGCCGTACCGCGTGTGCGTCGACCTGGCGGCGGGCTCCGCGAAGTGCACGTGCCCGTCCCGCAAGTTCCCCTGCAAGCACGCCGTCTCGCTGCAGGAGCTCGACATCCCGGACGCTCTGCCGCCGGACTGGGTTTCCGAGTGGACCACGCGCCGAGCTGTTCGCGAGCTGGATTCCTCTCCGGAGGCCGTGGCTCGTCGTCTGCGGGCGAGGGAGAAGACAGCGGATCGTCGTGCCGCCGCGATGTCCTCGGGCATCGACGGCCTGCGCGACTGGCTGCTCGACGTGGCTTCCGCGGGAATCGCGTCGCTGCCCGGCCGTCCCGCTTCGTGGTGGCAGGCGTTCGTGGCGCGCATGATCGACGCGCAGGTGCCCGGCGTGGCGGCGGCGGTGTCCGAGATCCAGGAGATCGTTGGTCGCTCGGGTCCTCGCTGGACGTCCGACGTGGCCGACCGTCTCGGCGGCCTGCACCTGTTGTGCTTCGTGCAGCCGCGCTCGCGTCTCGGCGTGACGATCCCGGAGGAGACGGTGCGCGCCGCTCCTGGCGTGTCGGATCGCTGGGTCGCCCTGCTGCGCCTGGAAACCGACGACGGCCGGGTCCGGACCGTCCGGCAGTGGTGCTGGGGCCGTCAGACCGGTCGCTGGGTGGTGGCGATCCGGCATTCCGCGGTCGGCGCTCCCGTTCCGCTGCTCCCGCACGGTCAGGAGTCCTCGGCGCTGGTGCACCCGTATCCCGGCTCGGACCGAGTGGCGTTGGGCGAGCTCGCCGGTTCCCGTGCGCCTGATCCCGTGCCGGCGCCCTCGGTGTGGCGTTCGTCGTTGGCTTTGCTGGAACCGATGCTGATGGCCGACCCGTGGCAGCGGCTGTTCCCGGTCGGCTGCGCCTCGGTCCGGCTGTGCGGCACGTCCCTGGTCGACTCGTCGGGTCACGGACTTCCAGTCCGCGACGACGGAGGTCTGGACATGGCTCTGGCGCTCACCGGCGGCGAACCGTTCGACGCGTGGGGTCTTTGGGACGGCCACGCTCTCCGCCTGGGCGCTGTGACGGTGGCCGGGACCCTGGAGGTGGTCGCGTGACCACAACGCCTCCACGGTCCACTCAGAGCGCCAAAGCCGAGTGGTCCAAGACCGTCCAGGACCTCCTCATCGGCACGTCGCGAGGCGGCGGCGACCCGACAGCGCTCTTGTCCGACTGCGCCGCGCTGGGCGTGGCCGCGTTCGGTGCCACGCTCCCGCAGGAGGTTTCGGCCGAGCCGCTCCCACCGTCACCTCCCGAGCCCAGCCACCTCCCGCGCCCGGCCGCCCGCGCGGTCCTCGAAGCGATCATGAGCGTCGACGACGAGGTGCTCCTCACCGAGTGGTGCGCCCTGGCCAAGGCCAACAACGTCGTCGCGGACCACCGCATGCTCCCGGCTCTGCTGGGCCTCGGCACCGCTCGCCCAGGCCTTCGTGCCGCGGTCGTCGAGGTCCTGGGCGTCCGCGGCCGCTGGCTCGCGAACACCCGTCCTGGCTGGTCCTGGGCGTCCGGCACCACACCCCTGGTGGACGAGGTCCCGCTCGACGAGGTCCTCGACCTGCCCAGCGCCCAACGCGTCCGAGCCCTGCGCCGCAAACGCAGGTCCGACCCCGCGACGGTGAGAGCCTTCATCACCGCCGAGTTCGAGGCGTCCCGTCGTTCAGCCGACCGGCAGGTCCTGATCAGCGCCCTCGAAACGGCGCTGAGCCCGGCCGACGAAGCCCTCCTGGAAGCGGCGCTCGACGACAAGGCCTCGTCCGTCCACGACGAGGCCCTCAGGCTGCTCCGCAAACTCCCGACCTCAGCCCTGGCCGCCCGAGCCGCCGACCGCCTAGGCCGGGGCCTGTGGCGCACCGACGACGGCTTCGACGTCCAGACCGAAGAACTCTGGACCACCCAGCCCGAGGCGGACGAGCAGCGCGACCTCATGCGCGACGGCTCCGAAAAGGGCGTGGCAGGCCGAATCCGAGCCGCCGCGGCGAGCGTCCCACCGTCCTACTGGACCGCCCGCCTGGAAACCGACGACCGAGGCGCGGCCAGGGTCCTGCGCAAGGGCCCATGGGCAGGCGCACTGCTACGAGGCATCGCCGACCAACTGGCCGCGGCGACCGACCCCCGCCCCTGGGCAGTGGCCGCCGCCGAAACGCTGACAGGCATGGAACAGCTGGAAATGCTGGCCGCCCTCCCCGCCTCGGTGGCCGAGCAGGCGGTCGTAGCCGTCTCCGTGAACTGGCACTACGACCTCCTCGACCACGCCTGCGCCCAACTCCCAGCCCCGTGGTCACCAGAAACCACCAGAGCGCTGCTGCACCGCTACGCCGCCCTCCCGGACCCGCGCTGGCGCACAGGCCGCCCACCCGCCGTCCTGCTGGCCCGAGGCAACGCCGACCTGCTCGGCGCCAACTGGGAGGGCCTGACCCGCCGCTGGCCGGAGAACTCGCTGGAGCTGGAAGTCCTGCGCCTGCGCATCCGACTACGCGAGTCGTTCGCCCCACCACCCACCGACTCCACCCCCACGCCGTCTGCCCCCACGCCGTCTGTCGCGACGCCGTCTGCCGCTCCCGCGCCGTCTGCCGCTCGCACGCCGCCGGGCTCAACGTCGCCGGGCTCAACGCCTGCCGCTCACACATCGGCCGCTCCCACGCCCGCCGGTTCCCTGCCCGCCATCCCCACCTCCGCCGGCTCCGCGTCCGCCGGCTCCGCGTCCGCCGGCTCCGCGTCCGCCGGCTCCGCGTCCGCCGGCTCCGCGTCCGCCGGCTCCGCGTCCGCCGGCTCCGCGTCCGCC